>NZ_LS483443.1:0-674277 GCF_900476035.1 Aggregatibacter segnis ATCC 33393
GTGGAAAACCAGCCGAATTCTCTGTGGCAAAATTGCCTGTTGCAACTACAAGATAAAATTCCTACGGACGATTTCAAAATCTGGCTCTATCCGTTGCAAGCTGAGACTAGCGCAAGCAATATCTTACTTTATGCATCAAATGCTTTTGTGCAAAAATGGGTGATTGATAACTATCTTCCTTTAATTACTGACATTGCTCGTCAAACCAGTGCAAATCCTAATCTTAGCGTATCAGTTATTGAAGGCATTAAACCCACCGCACCAAAAGTAGAGAAACCTACGAAAAAACAAAGTGCGGTCGGTTTTTCGGAAGAAAAAAGCACAAATAAAACACCTTACCATTCCAATCTAAATACCAAATTAGTTTTCGAAAATTTCGTTGAGGGTAAATCCAACCAACTGGCGCGCGCTGTAGCGCAAAAGGTCGCAGATAATCCTGGTGAACAAACCGCTAATCCGCTCTTTTTATATGGCGGTACAGGCTTAGGTAAAACCCACTTATTGCATGCTATCGGCAACGGTATTATTGCCAACAATCCGGAGGCGCGCGTGGTGTATATTCATTCTGAGCGCTTCGTTCAACAGGTTGTGGCTTATATTCGCGATAACAAAATGGAAGAATTTAAAAAGTTCTACCGCTCTTTAGATGCATTGTTAGTGGATGATATTCAATTTTTCAGCGACAAAGAAAAAACTCAAGAGGAATTTTTCCATATTTTCAATACTTTATTTGAACGTGGACGCCAAATCATTCTCACGTCCGACCGCTATCCACGCGAAATTGAAAAAATTGAAGAACGTCTAAAATCGCGCTTTGGTTGGGGGCTCACGACAGCTATTGAGCCGCCGGATCTTGAAACCCGTGTCGCCATTTTAATGAAAAAAGCGGAAGAAAATAACGTGGATTTACCTCATGATGTGGCGTTTTTCATCGGTCAAAAATTACGCACCAATGTACGTGAATTAGAAGGCGCCTTAAACCGAGTGAAAGCCATGCAGGAGTTTAAAGGCGAACCGATCACCATTGATTTTGTGCGTGAAACGTTAAAAGACATGTTGGCATTACAAGATAAACTGGTGACCGTAGACAATATTCAAAAAGTAGTCGCTGAATATTACCGCATTAAAGTATCCGATTTAAAATCCAAAAATCGCTCTCGCTCAGTGGCTCGCCCACGCCAAGTGGCAATGGCGCTGGCAAAAGAATTAACCAACCGCAGCCTACCGGAAATTGGCAAATCCTTCGGCGACCGCGATCACACCACTGTTTTACACGCCTGTCGTACGATTGCCGGTTTCCGCGACACCGATCCGAATATTCAAGAAGATTGGGCTAACTTAATCCGAACTTTATCCGTATAGGAGTCACCAGATGCAATTTATTATTTCCCGAGAAAATTTATTGAAGCCGTTGCAACAAGTGTGTGGCGTATTAAATAGCCGTCCGAATATTCCGGTGTTAAATAACGTTTTATTGCAAATTGAGAATAATCAATTAAGCATTACCGGTACGGATTTAGAAGTGGAACTTTCAACCCAAACGCCATTACTTCATGCGGAACAAGACGGCAAATTTACAATTCCGGCAAAAAAATTCTTAGATATTTGCCGTAGTTTGCCAGACAATGCGGAAATTACCGTTACATTTGAGGAAGATCGCGCTATTGTCCGCTCTGATCGCAGTAAATTTAATTTATCCACCTTACCGGCAGAAGACTATCCAAATCTCACAGATTGGCAATCAGAAGTGGATTTCACCCTTGAGCAAGCGACACTACGCCGTTTAATTGAAGCCACTCAATTCTCCATGGCAAATCAAGACGCGCGCTATTTCTTAAATGGTATGAAATTTGAAACGGAAGGTAATTTATTACGCACCGTCGCAACCGATGGCCACCGTTTAGCGGTTTGTACTATTCCATTAGAACAAGATTTACAGACTCATTCAGTGATTTTACCGCGTAAAGGTGTGTTAGAACTGGCACGTTTGTTGGAGCCAAGCGAGCAACCGGCGCGTTTGCAAATCGGCACAAATAACCTACGTATTCAATTAAACAATATTACATTCACATCAAAACTCATTGACGGTCGTTTCCCTGATTATCGTCGTGTGTTGCCACGCAACGCGACCCGCATCGTTGAGGCCGGTTGGGAAACCTTAAAACAAGCCTTTGTACGCGCAGCGATTTTATCTAACGAACGTTTCCGTAGCGTACGCTTACAACTCAGTGAAAACCAACTTAAAATCACCGCAACCAACCCGGAACAAGAGGTGGCCGAGGAAATCATTGATGTGTCTTACAGCGGAGAAGAAATGGAAGTGGGCTTTAACGTCAGCTATATTCTCGACGTTTTGAATGCATTGAAATGCAACCAAGTGCGTATGCGCTTAACCGATGCCTCTTCCAGCTGCTTAATTGAAGATTGTGAAGACGCCAGCGCAGAATATGTGATTATGCCGATGCGCTTATAATGTATGGCGATTTCACGTTTAACCGTTGAAAATTTTCGTAATTTACAAGCCGTGGATCTGGAATTGGATCACGGCTTTAACTTTTTGGTCGGCAACAACGGCAGTGGCAAAACCAGCTTACTGGAAGCCATTTTCTATTTAGGCCACGGGCGCTCTTTTAAAAGTGCGGTCAGTAATCGGATTATTTCTTACGATCAACCGCACTTTACCCTCTTCGGGCAAATTCAAGAACAGCAACATCAATGGTCGGTAGGTTTACAAAAGCTACGTCAAGGCAACACGCTCGTGAAAATCAACGGCGAAGACGGCAATAAAATTTCCGACCTCGCACACCTGTTACCCATGCAAATTATTACGCCGGAAGGTTTAAATTTACTCAATGGCGGCCCAAGCTATCGTCGCGCCTTTCTGGATTGGGGCTTATTCCATCATCACGTGAGTTTTTATACTCTGTGGGCGAGTTTAAGTCGTTTACTCAAACAACGAAATGCCGCCTTACAGCAAGTTTCCAGTTATCAACAAATGAAAATTTGGGATGTGGAATTGGTAAAACTTGCCGAGCAGGTAAGTCTGCTCAGAGCCGAATATGCGCAAGCCCTACAACCTGAAATTGAACAAACCTGCCGTTTATTCCTACCGGAACTAGACATTAGTGTGAGCTTTCATCAAGGCTGGGAAAAAGAACAAAACTATGCCGAATTATTGGCGCGTAATTTTGAACGAGATCGTGCATTAGGCTATACGGTTTCCGGTCCGCAAAAAGCTGATTTTCGCTTTAAAGCCAATGGATTGCCGGTGGAAGATATTTTATCGCGCGGTCAGTTGAAATTATTAATGTGCGCATTACGTTTGGCTCAAGGTGAACATTTGATGCAACAAAAACAGCGCCATTGTATTTTCCTTATTGACGACTTTGCCTCTGAGCTAGATCAAACTAAGCGTAGTCTTCTTGCCCAACGCTTACAAAACAGTGGCTCCCAAGTTTTTGTCACCGCCATTACACAAAACCAGCTCAAAGAAATGCAACCGAAAAAGCACCGCACTTTTAAGATCGAGTCAGGCAAAATTGAATTGTTATAAAAGAAATTAGCCTCCAGTTTGGGAGGCTAATCTCAAGAGAGTAGATCACTTCTGACTACAAACTGCAATAAAATGCAATTTACGTTCAGGGTCATTAAAAGTGCTAAACATTTTCTTAAACTGCTCACGATTTTCTGCTTTAAAAGCATTTTTTATGATTTTTAATGTACCTAACACGCCTTCGTCATAAATCATGCCTCTTGGCGACAACAGTGTCATCTCACCGGAAAAAGTTTCGATATTACGAAAACCACTGTCTAAAAACACTTGTTTCCAACCGTCTTTGGTTAATGGCGTGACCGTCACATTGATGGCATTACGCATATTTTCCAAAATGGTTTTATGGTCATCCCCCACTAACATCACATCATGAGTCAGCAAAAAGCCACCCGGTTTCAATACGCGAAAATATTCAGCAACCGCCTTCATTTTAGCCTCAACAGGCAGCATGGTGAGCATGGCCTCATTAATCACAATATCAAACGTATTGTCTTCAAAAGGTAATTTCATCGCATTGGCGCGTTGCACATGAATTTTGTCCTGCAAGTTATTCGCTGCAATATTGGCCTTGGCTTTTTCCAATGCATTCTCATCTAAATCAACACCTTCAATCCGGCAGCCATATTGCTTCACCAATCCAATGGCGGTGGTACACATATTACAGGCCACTTCGAGGACTTTTTTATCTTTATTAAAATCACCGCTTGCAATCAACCAATCGGTGGCTTTACGACCGCCCGGGCGCAAACGGGTTTTACCTAAACGTGCCAAAAAATTATGACCGACTTCTTCTTTAGCCATCTGATTTCTCCCAAATAAAATAGCAATGATGCCTATTATAAATAAATCTCATTTCGATTAAAGAAAAAAGATAAAAAATTCAAATGTCGTTGATAGTCAATAACATTCTAAAAATGCTCGATTTATGCCTTATTTTAGTTAGAATATAAAAGATTTTTAACATAAAAGGAGTAAACCAATGAAATTTAAAACTCTCTTAGCCGTAAGTATCAGCACAATCTGTGCTGCAAGCATGGCGAACGCCCATGAACACAAACACGATCATATGGCGCCTGCCGGTGCTTCTATTGAAGTAAAAGTACAACAACTTGACCCGGTTAACGGTAATAAAGATGTGGGTACTGTTACCATTACCGAATCCAACTACGGTTTGGTCTTTACACCAAACTTAAACGGATTAGAAGCAGGCTTACATGGCTTCCATATTCACCAAAACCCAAGCTGTGACCCGAAAGAAAAAGACGGTAAATTAACTGCCGGGCTTGCCGCTGGCGGTCACTGGGATCCGAAAGACACTAAAAAACACGGTTTCCCATGGCAAGATGATGCGCACTTAGGCGATTTACCGGCATTAACCGTATTACATGATGGCACAGCGACTAACCCTGTTCTTGCACCACGTATCAAACACCTTGATGACGTTCGTGGTCATTCTATCATGATCCACGTGGGTGGCGACAACCACTCTGACCACCCTGCTCCACTTGGTGGTGGCGGTGCACGTATGGCCTGCGGTGTAATCAAATAATTAATAATGAAAACAAAAAGGCTGACAAATGTCAGCCTTTCTTTTTATAAAAGTGCGGTTAAAAAATCCGATATTTCTCGCTAATCAAATCTATTTACCCTTATCCTCTCTTGTTTTAGAATAAGCACCCTTTGAATCTCGTTATAAAATGAAGGAAAGTAAACTATGGAAGAATCTCAACAACTAGAAAAACTCCCCCAAGTGGTCACCGGAATATTAAAAATCGTTTTAAGCTCTGCGTTAATTGCGTTAGCCTTTGTACTTATTATCGCCCTCGTCAAAATTACGTATTCTTTGGCAATGATGGTCTTAAATACCTCAACCATTGTGCCTTATAACGTTGCTGAACAAGCGGTCATGTTTTTCCTCTATTTCGGTTTTATCGGTCTTATCGTGCAATATTTCAAAAGCGGTTACCATTTCCCTCTGCGTTATTTTATTTACGCCGGTATCACTGCCATGTTGCGTTTAATCATCGTAAATCACGAAAGTTCGGTAGATACCCTTCTCTTCGCCTGCGCCATTTTAATTATGGTAATCGCGTTATGCTTAGTCCTCTATTCCAATAAATTAAGAAATATCTAAAATAAAAGTGCGGTCAAAAAACAATTTAATTTTCTACCGCACTTTAAAGATAAAAAGGTGAGCCCGTTGCTCACCTTTTTTCATTATTCTTCCATATAACCCAAACTTCGCAAGGCGCGTTCATCATCCGCCCAGCCGGATTTCACTTTCACCCAAAGTTCCAAATGGACTTTATTATCAAATAAACGCTCCATGTCTAAACGGGCTTCGGTACCGATTTTTTTCAATTTTTCGCCTTTGTGACCGATAACGATTTTTTTCTGTCCGTCACGCTCAACCAAAATTAAGGCATTGATTTCATAAGTTCCGCGCTCATTCACCTTAAATTGCTCAATTTCTACGGTGACGGAATAAGGTAATTCTTCTCCCATAAAGCGCATTAATTTTTCACGAATAATTTCCGATGCCATGAAACGTTGAGAACGATCGGTCACATAATCTTCCGGGAAATGATGCCCCCCCGGGCGTAAAGACTTACGCACGATGTTCTCAATCACCTCTAAATTATTCCCTTTTTCAGCAGAAATCGGCACGATATCGGTAAACGTAAATTTACTGCTGATTTCCGTAATAAACGGCAATAAATCGTCTTTATTTTTAATGTTATCGATTTTATTAATCGCAAGCACAACCGGCACTTTCGTTTTACGCAGTTTATTCAGCACCATTTCATCGTCATCATTCCAATGAGTGCCATCCACCACAAAAATGACTAAATCCACATCGGTGATCGCACTGCTGGCTGCACGGTTCATTAAGCGGTTGATGGCCCGTTTTTCCTCAATGTGTAGCCCCGGGGTATCTACGTAAATTTCTTGATACGGGCCTTCGGTTTTAATGCCCACAATACGATGACGGGTCGTTTGCGCTTTGCGCGACGTGATAGAAATTTTTTGTCCGAGAATTTTATTCAGTAAGGTGGATTTCCCTACGTTCGGACGACCTACAATGGCAATAAAGCCACAATACGTTTCAAGTTGTTCTGTCATTTGATATTTAACTCTTGAAGAATTTGTTCTGCCGCAGCTTGTTCCGCTTTACGACGGCTGGAACCTTTACCGATAAAAGTGCGGTCGTTATCTGAAATGGAACATTCCACGATAAATAATTGGTTATGGGCTTCCCCTTGAATACTCACCACATTGTAAGTGGGTAATGGCTGGCGATTACCCTGTAAATATTCCTGTAAACGGGTTTTGGCATCTTTTTGATTGTCGCCCGGTTTAATATTTTCGAGGAGGGTTTGATACCAACGATTCACGATCTGTGTCGCATGAGTTAGGCTACTATCCAGTGAAATAGCCCCGATAATCGCTTCAACACAATCCGCCAAAATAGATTCACGGCGAAAACCACCACTTTTTAATTCGCCTTGCCCAAGGGATAAATAATCCCCCAGTTGAAAATCGCGGGCAAGAATGGCTAAGGTCGGCTCACGCACCAAGGTCGCACGCATACGGCTCAACTCGCCCTCATTGCATTTGGGGAACAGGTGAAACAAGGCTTCCGCGATGGTTAAATTCAAAATGGCATCGCCTAGAAACTCTAAGCGTTCATTGTGATTATGTCCCGCACTACGATGAGTCAGTGCTTGCTTAAGCAAGGCGACATCTTGGAAATGATAGTCAATCTTTCGTTGTAAACGATCTAAGTTATCTTCTCGCATATTATTGAATTTTCTGGAACAAGCGCTCGGTGCGAACGCCGGTTGGCCATTCATCCTGTTCTTTCTTTAAACTCAGCCAAATATAGGTTGCTTTACCCACAATATTTTGTGATGGCACAAATCCCCAGAAACGGCTGTCTTCGCTGTTGTTACGATTGTCACCCATAACAAAATAGTGGTCTTCCGGCACAACCCATTCCGTCACATAATTTTCTTGTTTACTAAAGGCTTTATAACGATACCCTTCGTTAATCGGCTGTGGATACCAGTGAATGGCGTGCGCCACATCGCCCGTTTCAACGGTTTCTAACGGCGCCGGGCCATATTGTACTTTGCCACTGTGATCTCGCCCTAAAATGAAACGGAAATTCTCATTAGGTTCAGGTTGGGTATAGCTGAATTCTTTGATATCGCAATCTGCCAAACACTCTTTACCGTCTTTAGCGTAAACCAGGGTTAAATGACGATTGGCTTCATTATAAATCACACGATCGCCCGGCTTGCCGACAATGCGTTTTATATAGTCTGTGCTTGGTGATTCCGGTGCTTTGAACACAATCACATCACCACGTTGCGGCTCGCCCATTTTCACAAGGGTATTTTGGAAAATCGGATCTTTAATACCGTAATCAAATTTGTTCACCACGATGAAGTCGCCAATGCGTAACGTTGGCTCCATGGAAGAAGACGGAATTTGGAACGGCTCAAAAATAAACGAACGCACAATTAACACAAAAGCCAACACAGGAAACAGAGAAGCAACAAATTCGGAACTTTCGGAAATCGGTTCAATGTTGTTTTTTTCTTCATCACTGAGGCTTTTGCCACTGCGTTGCTCTAAGCGAGAGATTTGTCTGGCGCGCTTCGGCAACACCCCAAAACGTAAATAACACCAGACGGCACCTGAAAGTGCGGTGAAAATAATCAGTAAAATAGAAAACGTATTCGGCAACTGAAAATGATCCAACACTTTCCATAAACCGTATCCAATCGCGATTAAAATAATCGTAAATAAGTTCGACATTGCTACTTCCTTATTTATCTTTTCCTACATGTAAGATGGCTAAGAACGCTTCCTGCGGCACTTCCACGTTACCGAGCTGTTTCATCCGTTTCTTACCTTCTTTTTGTTTTTGCAATAATTTCTTCTTACGGCTGACGTCACCACCATAGCATTTTGCCAACACGTTTTTACGCAATTGTTTCACGGTGGAGCGGGCAATAATGTGGTTACCAATCGCAGCTTGAATCGCGATATCAAATTGTTGACGTGGAATGAGTTCACGCATTTTTTCTACCAATTCACGACCGCGATACGGTGCATTGTCTTTATGTACAATTAACGCTAACGCATCTACACGATCACCGTTAATCATAATATCCACGCGAACCATATCCGCTGCTTGGAAACGTTTGAAACCGTAATCTAAAGAAGCATAACCACGAGAAGTGGATTTGAGGCGGTCAAAGAAATCCAACACCACTTCGCCCATCGGAATTTCGTAAGTCAACGCCACTTGATTACCGTGGTACACCATGTGCGTTTGCACCCCACGTTTTTCCACACACAATGTAATCACGTTACCCAAATAGGCTTGTGGCAACAACATGTTACATTCCGCAATGGGTTCACGAATTTCAGCAATATTGTTTAACGGCGGCAGTTTTGACGGACTGTCCACATAGACTACCTCACCATTGGTTAATTCCACTTCATAGACCACGGTTGGTGCCGTCGTGATTAAATCTAAATCGTACTCACGCTCTAAACGTTCTTGAATAATCTCCATGTGCAACAGCCCAAGGAAACCACAGCGGAAACCGAAGCCAAGTGCGGTGGAATTTTCCGGTTCATAGAACAAGGAGGCGTCATTTAAACTTAATTTACCAAGCGCATCACGGAATGCTTCATAATCATCAGAGCTGACCGGGAATAAGCCGGCGTAAACCTGCGGTTTAACTTTCTTAAAGCCCGGTAAAACGGAACTTGCCGGATTATTGTGTAGCGTTAAGGTATCTCCTACCGGTGCGCCTAAAATATCTTTAATGGCACAAACGACCCAACCAACTTCACCGCAATTTAATACAGTGGTATCCACTTGTTTCGGCGTAAAAATCCCCAAACGATCGACGTTATATGATTGGCCGGTGGACATCACTTTGATTTTGTCGCCTTTGCGTAACGTGCCGTTTTTAATACGAACCAAAGACACCACGCCCAAATAATTATCAAACCACGAGTCAATAATCAATGCCTGTAATGGCGCATTTGGGTCACCTTCCGGTGCCGGAATTTTGGCAACAATTTCTTCTAATACGTCTTCAATGCCCACGCCCGTTTTAGCCGAACAACGCACGGCTTCCATGGCATCAATTCCCACAATATCTTCAATTTCTTCCGCAACACGTTCAGGATCGGCCGCCGGCAAGTCAATTTTGTTTAAAATCGGCACCACTTCCAAGTTCATTTCGATAGCGGTGTAACAGTTTGCCAACGTTTGTGCTTCTACACCTTGTCCGGCATCGACTACCAATAATGCCCCTTCACAAGCCGCAAGAGAGCGAGATACTTCATAAGAAAAGTCAACGTGTCCCGGTGTGTCGATAAAATTCAGTTGATAGGTTTCGCCATCTTTGGCTTTGTAGTTCAGCGTTACGCTTTGTGCCTTGATGGTAATCCCGCGTTCGCGCTCCAAATCCATAGAATCGAGCACTTGCTCTTCCATTTCACGATCTGAAAGTCCCCCACAGGTTTGAATTAAACGATCAGATAAGGTGGATTTACCGTGGTCAATATGGGCAATAATAGAAAAGTTGCGAATATTCTTCATAAATCAGTCAGTTTTCTCATTCAAAAGTCATTAAATTTAACTGGCGGATTGTACCCGAAAAGCGTGGAAATCGCTAGAAAAGAAAAGGGAAGTGCGGTCAGTAATTCAAACAACATTTGATCGTTATGCGGTATTGGCGGCAAGATGATATACACCACACCATACATCGCTTTCTCGCTTAATTTTGGGGAAGCAAATAAACGCTTGCTTTCCGCCGGAAATTGCGTGATTTTCGGAAAAAATTTTGCCAAATTCGGGGGGATATTCCGTGAGCTGCGTTAAAACCGTCTTTCGTCCAGCAATTCTTCCAACTCGGTGATCGTGCGAGTTACCACTTGCAAAGACGTCGCCAAACGCTGCACAGTCTCACGAAAATTGAAGGTTTCGCAGGCGACGCAAAAAGAGCGCAGAGTATCCGGTTCATTTATATTATTCCTTTTTTCAGAATAGTTTATTCGCATTTTATGCATTTTAACTCATGATAGTCAGCGTATAATACAAGTAAATCATCAAAGAGCGGTTAGAATTAACGAGCTCTGGGAAAAACTCGGCAACGGTGAAATCGGCAAACCGATTATTCATCAAGTATTTGATTTTAAAGACGTAGCAAAAGCCCATATAGAAATGGACAAAGGCACGCATATTGGGAAAGTGATGTTGGATTTCACTTTGCTCAATCAATAAGGAGAAACACCATGAAACTTTCTATTCTCAATCTTGCCCCTGTTCGTGAAGGACAAACTTATTTGCAAGCGGTCGATTCGATGGTGAATCTTGCAAAACACGCGGAGCGCATTGGCATTGAACGCTATTGGATTGCTGAGCATCATAATATGAAAAATTTGGTGAGTTCAGCGACCGCACTTTTAATTCAGCATACGCTAGCCAATACGAAGACCTTGCGCGTGGGCTCAGGTGGCGTGATGTTACCGAATCATTCGCCTTATGTGGTGGCTGAGCAATATGGCACACTGGAGACGCTTTATCCAAACCGTGTTGAACTCGGTTTAGGCCGTGCACCAGGAACGGATATGCAAACGGCTGCAGCACTTCGTCGTGGACGAAACAGTCTGGATTTCCCTGCGGAAATCGCGGAACTTCGAGGTTACTTTAAAGATAGCAATCCTGTTTCAGCTTACCCTTCCGCAGGCTTGGATATACCGTTTTATATTTTAGGATCCAGCACCGAAAGTGCCTATCTTGCGGCAGAGCTTGGCTTGCCTTATGCCTTTGCTTCACACTTTGCACCACGCATGATGGAAATGGCTGTGGAGATTTATCGCAAAAACTTCAAACCCTCTACCTATCTTACTGAGCCTTATGTCATCTTAGGTGTGAACGCGATTGTTGCCGAAACCGATAATGAAGCGAGACAACTGGCGACAACACAAACACTATTTTTCTTAAATGTGGTCACTAACGTGCAACAAAATTTACAACCGCCTTTGGCATCAGAGGAAGATGTTTGGAAAGCTCAAATGCACGCTCAAAAGAAACCGCACTTTGGTCCAGTCGATTTCGAGGAAATCCCGATTTACAACCAAGAACGTGCCGTAGTAGAACAAATGACCGCTTGTTCGCTTATTGGTAGTCCTGAAAGCGTAGAATTTCAACTCAAGCAATTACGCGAACGGGTGCATTTTGATGAAATTATGGCAGTGAGCTATATTTTTGATGAGCAAAAACAAGCCCAATCTTACACGATGTTGAAAGCGATTGTGGATAAGCAATCGTGAAACAAAAATGGCGAGATTATCTCGCCATTTTTTATGTCTGAACTATTTTTGCTAACAAGATCTCTTTCAGCCTGTTATACACCCATATCACCCGCTCGGCAACAATCGTTTGATATGGTCGGTATAAATAAAGCTGCCATTTTTGCTTTTCAATTTCGGGGAAGAGTTCCACCAATCGACCATTTTCTAAATAGGGATCACAAACACTGTTGATAAGATAAGAACAAGTGCGACCAGCGAGAGCTGATTGCAATTCGCTTTGCACGTCAGAGGCGAAGAATATCGCTCTGTTGGGCATAAAACGTTGTTCAGCGTTGATTTGCCATTGCCAAATACGTTTCAGTTTGGGGTCAATCAAACCACTCAGTGGATAATTTTGGGCTAAATCTTGTAAATCTTTAGGGAAATCCAATCGCTTGAGTAAGGCGGGCGAGGCGACAATTTTTTCCGAAAAAGTGCAGATATGCTGCGCCACCCAATCCAACTCAGGTTCTTGGCAAATTCGCAAGCCAATGTCAATTTGGTCATCTACACTTTTGAGCTTATCAATGCCCACCCGCCAATCAATCGCAATGTCGGGGTAGGGCTCAAGTGCGGTCAATAATTCAAACAGAATTTCATCGTTGTAAGGCATCGGCGGCAGGGTAATCCGAACTACACCTTGCATTGCTTTTTCTTTTACATTGTTTTTAGCAAATAGCTGTTCGCCTTTCGCCAAATATTGCGTCGCTTTCGGTAAAAATTGCTCGCCAAATTCGGTGAGTTTGATGTTTCGAGTGTTACGCTTGAACAGGCTTTCGCCTAATAACGTTTCGAGATCGGCAATCATTCTCGTGACTACTTGGGGCGAAACGGCAAGGCGTTGAGCGGTTTCACGGAAATTAAGGGTTTCCGCAGCGGAGCAAAAATAACGAAGAGCTTCTAATTTATTCATCATTATTCCTTTTTTCAGAATAGTTTATTCTTATTCTATTAATTTTCAAATTGAAAGACTAGGATATAATGCCTCCATTACAACAAACAATCTTTTTTAAACATTCTTTTAACATTAGTAGAAAAAAATGGCAGATTTAAAAAGCCCAGTAGCAGACCGTGCAGAACATAACGCATTTTTCCCATCAGAATACTCATTAAGCCAATATGTGGCGAAAAAAACGGATTTCGACGGTTTTAAATTCGACAAACCTTACACAGGTGGCAAATACAAAATTTTAATGGTGGCTTCTGACGAACGCTATTTAGAAATGAAAAACGGCAAATTATTTTCAACGGGTAACCACCCTGTGGAAACGATGTTGCCAATGTTGCATATTCACCACGCTGGTTTTGAAATTGAAGTGGCAACCCTTTCAGGTAACTCGGTAAAATTTGAAATGTGGGCGATGCCAACCGAAGATGAAGCGGTGATGGGCTTATACGAAACTTACTTGCCGAAATTCAAAAATCCACATAAATTAGCGGATATTTTGGCGGAAGTCACAGCGGAAGATTCACCATATTTAGGTGTGTTGATCCCGGGTGGTCACGCAGCATTACACGGTCTTCCGTTCAGTAACGATGTGAAAGCGGTGTTAAATTGGGCGTTTGCAAATGATAAATATATCATCAGCTTATGTCATGGTCCTGCGGCATTCTTAGCAGCAAGCGTAGGCGAAAAACCTGAAGATTTCCCATTCAAAGGTTATGAAATCTGTGTGTTCCCAGATGCATTAGACGAAGGCTCAAACGTGGATATCGGCTACATTCCGGGTAAATTACAATGGTTATTGGCTGAACGCTTAGAATCTTTAGGCGTGAAAGTATTGAACGAAGGCATTACAGGTCAAGTGAACAAAGACCGCAACGTGCTCACCGGCGACAGCCCACTTGCGTCTAACAATTTAGGCATTTTAGCTGCCGAGGAGTTGTTAAAAGCCGTCGCTTAATCGCCCTTCTCCTTCTTGAAATAACATAAAGTGCGGTCGAAAAACACCATGAATTTCGACCGCACTTTTTACGTTTGTGCAAGCTTATCTGCCACTTACATTAAAAACCAAGCTGCCTTTGTAGTCCAAATAGGTCGGACGGATTTCGATACTTTGCTTATCCTGCAACATCTCATCGGTGTGCCGTATAAGTCTCATCGTTGGCGTAGATTTCAAAGAACACCCAACGACTCGGTTGTTCTTTCACCGTAGCGACATGCATCGCCGACACACCCGGCTCCACTTTCAGGGATTGCGTCATTTCCGGCAACACCATGGCTTTAAATTTCTCATTTTCCGACGGCTTCACGTTCACAATGACCAAATTGGGACGGGTTTCATTCGTTTGTTGCACTTGGATTGTAAATTCAAGGGTTAAAAAGAGCTGTGGAAAAAAACAACATTTTTTACTTTAACACGTTCACACCTGTTTTGCGTCTTTGGTTTGTGGGGGGGGGCGGCATAACTATGGCATACTAGCCAACAGGTGCGCCAGTAACTAATAGATCATCTTCAGGAATAGAAAATGTATCATGGTTTAATGCTATTGATTTTTTCTTAAACATAAGGTTTCATATCCATAATTATTTTACAAACTGCAAGTTCCCCAAAAGTGAGCAACTATGCCTAACCATGGGTAATTTATTACCCACGGATTAAACGTAAGTTTCGTTTCTGACAGTACCCTATACTTTCCGTTTATTTTCACTGCCCAAGTGGTCATATTGAATGATCGGAAAACATGGGGGAAAAAAGCAAAACCCCCGAATTTATCGGGGGTTCTTTTTACTTAATATGAAATTACAAACTTTCAGTGAAAGTACGGGTAATAACATCGCGTTGTTGTTCAGGGGTTAACGAGTTAAAGCGCACGGCATAACCGGAAACACGGATAGTTAATTGCGGATATTTTTCAGGGTGTTTTACCGCATCTTCTAATGTTTCACGACGTAATACGTTCACGTTTAAGTGTTGACCGCCTTCTACTTTAACAGTTGGTGCAACATTTACCGGTAATTCACGGTATTCGATTTGACCTAATTCACTTACTGCTACGATTTGATCTTCTGCGTAATCACCTTTTGCACATAAACAACGTGCTTCACCTTTTTCGCTATCTAACAACCAGAAAGAGTTTAAAAGATTGTCATTAGCCGCTTGGGTAATTTGGATACCTTTAATCATAAAATGCCTCCTAAATTTGGCTTTTCTGTATATTAATTGAACTGCGCGGATTTTATCAAAAATTTTGAAGTTTTCAAATTAATTTGACTTTAATTTGATATAGAACCGAAGTCTTTTTTTAATTCATTTTCAATATTTGACACATATCAAAGATAATCCATTCTAGGTATACGTAATTTAACAAAACAAGCCCTATATAATTACATCTTGATAACAAACAAATCACGCTTATTGCTATGAATTTCACGATGGCTTCATTATAATTCCCGCTACGCAAAATTAGATGGGAACCCCATGATGAAAACCTGGACAGATGTCATTGGGCAGGAAAAACAACAGCCTTATTTTCAACAAGTGTTGCAACGTGTACATGCAGAACGGGAACTGGGGAAAATTATTTACCCGCCGGCACCGGACGTGTTCAATGCCTTTAAATTAACAGAATTCGAACAGGTCAAAGTGGTGATTTTAGGGCAAGATCCTTACCACGGGCCAAATCAAGCGCACGGCTTATCCTTTTCCGTTAAACCCGGTGTCAAACCACCACCGTCCTTGTTAAATATGTATAAAGAATTGTCCAATGACATCGAAGGCTTTCAGATGCCAAATCATGGCTATTTAGTGGAATGGGCGCAACAAGGCGTGTTGTTGCTTAACTCGGTATTAACCGTAGAACAAGGTTTGGCCCATTCCCACGCGAATTGGGGTTGGGAAATCTTTACGGATAAAGTCATTGAAGCCTTAAATCAACATCGCGAAAATCTGGTCTTTCTATTATGGGGTAGCCCGGCACAGAAAAAAGGGCAATTTATTGATCGCCAAAAACATTGTGTTTTAACCAGCGTGCATCCATCACCGCTGTCTGCTCATCGCGGATTTTTCGGTTGCCACCATTTTTCAAAAGCCAACGCCTATTTACAACAACATGGTATTGCCCCGATTAATTGGCAATTAAGCGCGCTTTAGCGTTGTTATCAGAACCATTACAGGAATTTTTATGTTAGCGATTATTTCTCCCGCAAAAACATTAGATTTTGAGAATGCAGTGCCCAAAAAACTTCCGCATTTTCAACCGAACTTTTTAGCGCAAAGCCAGCAGCTGATCGATATTTGTCGTGAACTGACACCGGCAGACATCGGTTCATTAATGTTAATCAGCGATAAACTCGCCGGACTCAATGCCGCCCGTTTTGCCGAATGGCAACAAAACCATAACGAACACAATGCCAAAGCAGCGGTTTATGCGTTCAAAGGCGATGTTTACACGGGATTAGACATTGAATCTCTCAACGAAGAAGATGTGTTATTTGCCCAGCAACACTTGCGTATTTTATCCGGCTTATATGGCTTATTAACGCCACTCGATTTAATCCAGCCATACCGTTTGGAAATGGGGACAAAACTCGCTAACCCGAAAGGCAAGGATTTATATGCGTTCTGGCATAATGTCATTACGCCTGTATTGCAACAAGCGATCGATCAGCAAAACGGTACACTCATTAACTTGGCATCTGATGAATATTACAAATCGGTGCAAGAACACAAGCTCAAAGCTAACATCATTAAACCGGTATTTTTAGATAACAAAAATGGGAAGTATAAAGTGATTAGCTTCTATGCTAAAAAAGCACGCGGCTTAATGTGTCGTTACCTCATTCAAAATCGCATTAGCGACGTAGAACAGCTCAAGGAATTCGACCTTGGCGGCTACTGGTTTGACAGCGCGGCATCGACTAAAACGGAATTTGTCTTTAAACGGGATTTGGCGGAATAAACATGATGAAAAAAACACTTGTTATTTTGACCGCACTTTTCCTAACAGCATGCGTTTCCAACTCACAATTAGACGTGCCACAAAGAATTCAACACAACGATAAAACCTATCAACTGGCTACCCAACAGGATTTGGGCAGTGTTGCTCGTTATGTTTATCTATTGCCGGGCGAAACACCGAAAGAATGGCAAAGTGCGGTGGAGATTTTGCTCGATCGCAACTTTCAAAACCGTACCTTGCAACAACGGATTGATTTGCGCAAGCGGGTTTATACCAACACCGGCGTGAAAAATTTTCAGCTTTATAGTCAAGACGAAACGTTATACGCCTATGTGATTTATGAGCCATCCGAACAAAACAAAGATTGGCAAATCGACATGGCGAAAGGCAAGGAATTGCCATTTTGTGGTTTTGTGCAATATCAGTATTCCTTAAAAATTCCGAAAAATTACAAACTCGGCAACATGAACAGCAAACGTGTAGTCAACCATTTGAAAAAATATTTGGTTGAAAAAGAAATGAAACAACTGAGCAAAGCAAATTGGCTGTTGGGGTGTAAAGCGTAATGCCTGCCTCTGAATATTCCGCTCAAGTCAAAAAGGCGGCGCATTTTTCCATTATCACCGCCTTAGTGTTGATTATCGTGAAAGGCATCGCTTGGTGGCAAACAGGCTCGGTGAGTATGCTCGCCTCTATCACCGATTCCATGTTGGATTTATTGGCTTCGTTCATGAGCATGCTGATTTTGCGTTTCGCTTTAATGCCTGCGGATCACAATCACTCTTTTGGACACGGTAAGGCAGAATCCCTAGCGTCTTTGGTGCAAAGCGCGTTTATCTCCGGTTCGGCGATTTTCCTGTTACTGCAAGGCATACACCGTTTTAATTCCCCGCAAGCCTTGAACAATACAATACTTGGTATGTTGGTCACTGTATTTTCCATTTTTGCGACACTATTATTAGTGTGGTACCAAGGACGCGTAATTGAACAAACAGATAGCCCGGCAATTAAAGCGGATCGACTGCATTATCAAACAGATTTGCTCATGAACTTTGCCATTTTGATTTCCTTAGGCTTGAGTGTACACGGTATGTTATGGGCAGATGCGGTTTTTGCGATTTTAATCTCCCTTTATATTTTATTAAATGCGGCCAAAATGCTGTTTAGTTCAACGCAGTTATTGCTTGATCAAATGTTACCGCCAGAGGAAATTGAACAAATTAACGCGGTACTTAACCAAGAAATCGCCCAAGATCCGCGCATTCTCGGATTTCATGCGTTACGCACCCGTCGTTCCGGCGCGATTCGTTTTATTCAATTTCATCTTGAATTGGCGGATGAACTGTCTTTTATCGAAGCGCATGACATCACCGAACATTTGGAAACACGGTTAAAAATAACGTTCCCGCACAGCGATATTGTGATCCATCCGGAACCCACATTTGTTGTACAACAAGAAATGCAGCACATAAAAAAAATGCTATAATTCGAGCACGTTTAACCTAAACAACCGATTTTTAAATTAAAACTTTATGTAAGGGATAACTTATGATTAAAAAAATTGCAGTACTAACAAGTGGTGGTGACGCACCGGGCATGAACGCGGCAATTCGCGCAGTGGTTCGCGCAGGGTTGTCTGAAGGGTTGGAAGTTTATGGTATCTATGACGGCTATTATGGCTTATACCACAACAACATTAAGCAATTAACCCGCTACAGTGTATCCGACATCATCAACCGTGGTGGTACCTGTTTAGGTTCCGCTCGCTTCCCGGAATTTAAAGATCCTGAAGTGCGGGCAAAATGTGCCGACATTTTACGTTCTCACGGCATTGATGCTCTCGTCGTTATCGGCGGGGATGGTTCCTACATGGGGGCGAAATTATTGACCGAAGAACACGGTTTCCCATGCGTTGGTATTCCTGGCACAATCGATAACGACGTTGCCGGCACCGACTATACCATCGGCTACCAAACCGCATTACAAACTGCGGTTGAAGCTATAGACCGTTTACGTGACACCTCCAGTTCCCACCAACGTATTTCAATCGTAGAAATCATGGGCCGCCACTGCAGCGATCTCACTATTTCTGCAGGGATTGCCGGCGGATGCGAATACATTGTGGCCTCTGAAGTGGAATTTAACCGCGAAGAACTGATTCGCCAAATTGAACGTAGCATCATCAAAGGCAAACGTCATGCAATTATTGCGATCACCGAATTAATCTGCGACGTAAACGAATTAGCGAAAGAAATCGAAGATCGCGTTCATCATGAAACCCGCGCTACCATTTTAGGCCATATCCAACGTGGTGGTACACCATGTGCATTTGACCGTATCCTCGGTTCCCGCATGGGGGTCTATGCTATCGACTTATTGCTTCAAGGCAAAGGCGGTTATTGTGTAGGGATTCAAAATGAACAGCTGGTTCACCACGATATTATCGATGCTATCAATAATATGCGCCGTGAATTCAAGGCAGATTGGTTAAAGATGTTTAAACGTTTAGACTAAATACTATTATTTTTAGCCAAAACAAAAGTGCGGTTAAAAAACACAATGGATTTTGACCGCACTTTTTGTTTATTTCGTTAGAACTGCCAATCAAATTTCATCATGACAGTACGCGGGCGTCCGTAGAAATTATTCATCCCGCGGGTACGATTATAGTTATTTTCAAAGTAAGTTTTATCCGCTAAATTCGTTCCAATCAAACTGAGTTTGGCGTGGTGATTAAACTCGTACTGAATATTGGCATCAAACAGAGTATAACCTGCTTGTTTAATGCCATATAAGCTACTCGTCGGGCTCTGTGCAGAGATACCGGCCCCAATCGTCCATTTGCTACTTGGAATTCGATAACTGGTGGCAAGTCGAAACATCTGAACAGGTGTAAAATTACTAAAGTTGTAAGGATCTTTAGCGCCTTTTGCCCGTTCATTATTAATCTCTTCCGCATTTTTATATTTACTTTTATTGTAAGTGTAGCCTGCAAAAAGTTGCCAATTTTCTGTTATATTCCCAGCCAACTCTAATTCAAACCCCTTGCTAACAACGCGTCCGATTGGTTTTGCGATGGTCTGGAATGACCCGACAGCGCCATTTTTTCCCGGTATATATCCAAAATCAACAACAGTACGATTTTTTTGCTCAACAGAAAATAAAGCCAAAGAGCTATTTAACTGATTATCAAAGAAGGAACCTTTCCAACCGATTTCATAGTTTGTGCCAATTAACGGAGGTAAAACCGTTTTACTGGTAATATCTACGTTGTCTTGTTGTTTAAAAATCTTAGTATAACTTGCATAAAGGCTCTGCTCATTCGTCAAATCATAAGTAATACCAACATACGGTGTAAAATGATGCCCCTTCATTTTGGCAGTATAGTGCTCATTATCCTTATCAATATTTGATTGCGATTGATAGCGCGTCGCTGGCTCACCATTATAAACCGGCGTTTCTTTGCGT
Organism: Aggregatibacter segnis ATCC 33393; assembly: GCF_900476035.1. Classification (GTDB taxonomy): domain Bacteria; phylum Pseudomonadota; class Gammaproteobacteria; order Enterobacterales; family Pasteurellaceae; genus Aggregatibacter; species Aggregatibacter segnis. The sequence continues at coordinate 20,312 of NZ_LS483443.1, forward strand.
TGTGAGGTCTCAAAATGGGTAAACTGCACACCACCTAATAAATGGAAGCGTTCCGTTGCATTAAAACGAGTGCTCAAAATAACTGCATGTGTTTCATTTTTATTGAAATATTTAGCATAGTTATAGCGAGCTAAAACATGGTCATCCGGCTCCTTTAACATCTTATAAACAATTTCATTTGGATTTCCGTAAGCACCATTTTTATACTTAATGTTACCGTTACTATCACGTTCCGGAATTTTTTGCCCATTTTTATCTAATTCATACAAAATATTACCGTCTTTATCGACTTTAATTTTATAAGCATGTTGGCAATCTGGTGTATAAAGCATATGGTCACCTTTTTCATCATGCTTGTCCCAATCCGGTTCAGGAAGATTTTTATCGGTTGGAGAATAATAATTTCCTTGCTCATTAGGAACACAACGACCGGCTAAATGCTGATGCACTTGACCAACCTCATCAATAGTACTTATACGATAACGTTTCTGAAAAATTTCAACAAAATCTGATTGAATATTTTCATGGTTATAAGCATAACCTACATAAAAATCATGGTCTCGTTCAAAAAGATTATAGTGCCCGGTTAAATTCAATTTAATCCCGTATTGTTCGTCCTTTTTAATATGTCGAATTGGTGCGAATGTAAATTTTCGGTTAGTTGTACCCTTATTGTTATAAGCTCTATTGTAGAGATAGTTTGAAAAACGATTTTCTGCATCGTTAGTAATACCTGCTTCTTGTAATTTTTTATCAATATATTCTTGTTTATCTTTATCAATACCAGGATCAGCCCAATCATTACATAAAAAATCAAGACCTATATCATTCATGCATTGATCAAACCCTTTCTTACGAGCTGCAAGCCGATCGTTTCTATATTGATTAAAGTCGCCTTGGTTAAATTGATTTTGAGCATAATCTGCCTTACGTTGCTCATATTCTTTCTTTGCTTGGTCACGATATTCTTTTAATTTTTTAAGTGCTTGGTCTTTTGGCTCAAAAGGAATAATTTCACCTTTCTCGGTTAGAAATCCTTGCGCGTCAGAACCGGACAAACCGGCAGCATGTTCATCTTTGATAAAAAATTGCCCAACTTTTGCATCTGAATTATTTTTTGTATAGGACGCCTCAATACTAAACTCCCAATCGTTATCAAAAACAAATTTGGTATTAGCAAATAAGTTATATTTATCACCCTTCAAACGAGACCAACTCTGTCCTAAATAGGTATTTCGAGGAAGTTTTACTGGATTATTACATGCCGGGCGGGAGGCAAAAGGAGCAACTTGGGGATTTTCACAAGGTAATATCACGCCAGAAAAATCCGGCACTTCATTAATTTTCTGATACATACCGCCTAAGGTTAACACGCCAACATTGCCTAAATCCACGTCAGCGACACCATAAATTAGCCCTTTTTTACCATGCACATTATCTTTAAAAGACTTTGCTTTTTCCCCTACACCAACTAAACGGGCACGAATACTATTATCTTGATTTACACCTCCGGAAACGTCCAGTACCGTACGGGTACTACCTCGGTGATCGACCGTTATTTCGCCTAGGTGTTGGAATTTGTCTGTAGGCCGTTTTCGAATCAAATTAATTGTGCCGCCAGGCTCAGAGTTAGACTGGGTCAATCCTGTCGCGCCACGCACAACTTCAATATGATCATAAATCGCTAGATCCGTGCTAGGAGAAACGTCTATTTTGGCGGTATAACCTGAACGCCCACCTACATTAGTCGTAATACCATCTTCACCAATTTGATCTACATAAAAACCACGGGAAAGAAAACGAGTTTGTAACCCTGAATCACGTACAACATTAACACCAGTGGTATTCTTCATTGCTTCTTCAAGAGTATGAATAGCTTTGTCATCTAATTGCTTTTTGGTAATCACACTAACAGATTGTGGCGTATCCTTACCGGAAACTTTTAGTCCAGTAGCTGTTTTCATCGACTTAATTGTATAGCCACGACTACCCTCAGTGGTATTAGTATCAGTTTCTTCAATAACATTAATCTGCTCTAAACTGTCCTCCGTATACGCGGTTTGGCAAGTACAAAATAAAGAAATAGAAAGTAGGCTAAGGCGGAAATAAGATGGGGGTGAAAGACGAGATTGATGCATTTTTGGCTCCTAAATAAGAATTGTTTTTATTTAATGATAACAATTATTATTCTTATAGAAAAGAAAAAAGATAACCAAATGACTATTCATAAAATATCTTTTTATACAAAAGGACAGTATGGCCTATAGAGCAAAAATATAGCTAAAAGCACCTGCAAGCTTCACTTGTGAGCCTAAAAACGGTTTATTTTTTCAGTAACACTAATAGCTAAATCAACAAAACATTACGTTAAGGCGTCAATCTCAACAACACTAACACCTCATAATGCGACGTATGTGGGAACATATCGAACAGTTGGATTTTTTCCATTTGATAATGGGTAAGGGATTGCAAGTCTTTGCCCATGGTTTCGGCATTGCAACTGGAATACAAAATAAAGTGCGGTCGCATTTCATTGAGAAATTCAGCAAGCGATTGACCAATGCCGCGACGAGGGGGATTGACGATAACCAGATCGGGTTTGTCTGCTTGAGCCAAGGCAAAATTTGCCGCATCTAAAGATTGAAAATGAACTTGCTTCTCCAATCCGAGTTGCTGTGCCGATAGTTTCGCGGCGGCAATGGCAGAAGCGGAGATTTCAATGCCGGTGAGGTGAATTTGTTGCTCCGTGTTCTGCATTTGCAAGGCTTTCAAGCAATGTAACCCGAAACCGCCCACACCACAGAACAAATCCCAAAGTTGACGAATGGGCAGGTCTTTTATCCATTGTTGTGCCGTGCCGTATAACCCTTCAGCAACCTGCGGGTTAGTTTGAAAGAACCCCTGCGGACGAATAAAAAGCGGAATCTGATTAAACCTTTCGGGTAAGGTGTGTTGTTCCGTCAGGAAAATCTCTTTTTCACCCTCGAGAATTGCGGCATTTTGCGGCTGGATATTCACGCTAATGACGGCAAGTTGCGGCAATTTTTGACGCAATCCCGCCAGTTCACGTTGAATCAACGGCAATTTGGCTTCCGAACGTAACACAAAGCGCAACATGAGTTGGTGGCTGTGTTGGCTTTCTGTCAATAAAAGATGTTTCAATTCGCCTTTTTGCTTTGCCACGTTATACGGCACAAGGCCTGCGCGTGCGATGAAATCTTTAAGAAGAGGAAAGATAGCTTGAAAACGTTGTGGATAAAGTGGGCAATCGCATAAATCCACCGCACTTTGTGGCGCCAACGGGTTCGGCAAGATCCCGAGGATTGGGCGTTCAACTGCGCCACTGACGACCATTTTGGCTTTGTTGCGAAACCCTTCTTGGGCAGATTGAAAAGGGGCAAACCAAATCAAATGAGACGTTTCTAAACCCTGCAACTGCTGTTGCAAATGTGCCGTTTTCTGTTCCAGTTGAACGGCATAGGGCAATTCCAACCATTGACAAGAACGACAATCGCCTCGTTGATAATGTTCACATTGCATCATATTAATTTTTCGCTGCCAGCCATTGCTGTTGAAGTGCAGTTAGTTTTTGACGATTTTCCAACCAACGGGGGGCACATTCCAGTTCCGGCCAAGTCAGTTTTTTGCGTTTGAATAGGCTTTGTAGGCGCTTTTGGCGCAACAAAAAGTGCGGTTGTTTTTCTGAGAGTTTTAAATTGTCTAAAACTTGGATAACACCGTCCCGTTCATTACAAAGGAGCAACAAATCGCAACCTGCGTTAAGCGCCTGTTCGCTACGCGCCACAAAATCGCCCATGAATCCTGCCCCTTTCATGCCAAGATCGTCAGAGAAAATGGCTCCGTTGAAATTCAGTTGAGCACGCAAGATGTCTTGTAACCAATATTTAGAGCCACTCGCCGGTTGGTTGTCACATTGCGAATAAATCACATGGGCCGGCATAATGGCTTGTAGCAGATTTTGTTCGATAAGTTGCTGGAACGGCTGAATATCGTGACTGAAAATAGTTTCCTGACTGCGATCATCATAAGGCGTCTCTAAATGAGAATCAGCAATCACATGACCATGTCCCGGAAAGTGTTTTCCCGTTGCAGCCATGCCAGCTTGATGCATACCGCGAATAAAATTGCTGGCTAAATTCACCGCACTTTTTATTTCACAACCAAAACTGCGATCGCCGATGGCTTTACATTGATGTCCAAGATCCAACACCGGCGCAAAGCTCAAATCGATATCAAGTGCGGTCATCTCTGCCGCCATTTGCCAGCCGGCTTCAAATGCCATCTTCCGTTGTTCAATAGGATCTTCAATCAGTGCGGAAAACGCCTGCATTGCAGGAAGTTGGGTGAAGCCGTCACGAAAACGCTGTACTCGCCCACCTTCTTGATCCACTGTAATCAACAAGGGCTTTTTCACCTTTTGTCGCACAGATTGAATCAACGCTTGTAATTGCGCACGGTCGTGAAAATTACGAGTAAAAAGAATCAATCCCGCCACGAGAGGGTGTTCCAATAATTCGATTTCTTCTTTTTCCAGCTCGTAACCGGCTAAGTCAATGAGTAGTGTAGACATTTTAGTTTAAGCGGAGATATAAGCGGTAATTGACGCTATTCGCCGTTGGTCGAGCCAATGTGAGCGGTTGTTTTTGCAGCGGTTGCAATGCCAACCTATGCCAAATAGCAGGCTCTTCAGCCGTCACGGTCACCCCGTGTTTGTCATACCAAAACAGACGGTAAGCCAAGTTGACCGGCTGTTCGGTTTTATTTTTGACCCAAGCACTGTCACGATCAACACTCGCTTCCAGCCTTTCTGCTGCTGGGGCTTCAATGTTTAAAATCGGGCTTTGCGTATTTAATAACGTCGGTGCCTTTGCGCTACATCCCGCTAAAAGTGCGGTCACAAAAAAAAGGGAAATAGACTTTTTCATTATTTATCCAACATTTTACCTAAAGGCTCACCGCCAACGAGATGCATATGTAAATGGAACACTTCTTGTCCGCCGTGTTTGTTACAGTTGACAATCAAACGATAACCGTCTTGCGCAATGCCTTCTTGTGCAGCAAGTTTAGCCGCAACCGTGAACAGACGACCTAAGGTCACTTCATCTTGTTCGGTCACATCGTTTACAGTTGGAATGAGCTTGTTTGGAATGATTAAAATATGGGTTTTGGCTTGTGGTGCAATATCGCGAAATGCGGTGACAAGTTCATCTTGATAAACGATATTCGCAGGAATTTCTTTGCGGATAATTTTGCTGAAAATAGTTTCTGCTGCCATGATTTTCTCCTTAAAAAATATTGCGTTTTGTGACCGCACTTTTTAACAGAAAACCACTAAAATAGCAATTTATCAGACCATCTTTGATGTCATCGAGAAAGGCTGTTTACTACACCGATCTAATTATTGACAAAGAACAAAATTCTCGCATTAAAAAGGAGAAATATTTTTACTTTGCGGGGGAAAGAAAATATAATTAACAAAGCTTATAAATTTTCAAATTTTTTTAAGTTTCTAGGTCTTTTTTTGTAATACAACGTTGCGAACGGCGGTATTTACTGGGTCAAATTATAAAAAAGGAATTCTGAAATGAATACCGAAACGTCCAAAACAACGTGTATGGTCTCTCCGGCAGAAATAAGCCAAATTGGCGAAGACGTCGGCGTTTATAAGGCCACTAAGAAACAGATTTTATCCTTTTTCTCTGCAATTCCGGCGGGCGCGTTTATCGCTTTAGCATTTGTTTTCTACACCACAACACAAACAGGAAATGTCGGTGCTTCGTGGGGATTAACCAAGTTGGTTGGCGGAATTGTATTCTCTCTTGGCGTGATTATGGTCGTGGTTTGCGGCTCTGAATTATTCACCTCATCAACCATGACAACTGTCGCCCGTGTAAGCGGACGAATTAGTAGTTTTCAAATGCTGCGAAATTGGATAGTGGTTTATTTCGGCAATTTCGTTGGCGCACTTTTTATTGTCTTTCTTATTTGGTTTGCAGGTCAAACAATGGCAGCCAATGGGCAGTGGGGACTCACTATTTTAACGACTGCTCAACATAAAATTCACCACACATGGTTTGAAGCTTTTTGTTTGGGGATCTTGTGTAATGTGATGGTGTGTATTGCCATTTGGATGACCTACGCAGGAAAAACATTAACAGATAAAGCATTTATTATGATTTTACCTATTGCTTTGTTTGTTGCCTCAGGATTCGAGCACAGTGTAGCGAATATGTTTATGATCCCAATGGGAATTATGACCGCACACTTTAGCGCCCCGGAATTTTGGCAAGCAATTAATATCGATCCTCAACAGTTCGCGGATTTAGATCTTTATCATTTTGTGGTGAAGAATTTAATTCCGGTGACATTGGGGAACATTGTTGGCGGTGGTTGTTGTATTGGATTGGCCTTATGGTCAATCAACCGACCTCATTAATCGGTTCACAAAAGGAAGGAAACCTAAGTCGTTCGTTTCCTTCCTAAACAGGTTTATTTTTATCAATAATCTAAAAGAGGAATGTTATGACTCAATTAACAGAAGCTCAACAAAAGGCTTGGGAAGGTTTTGTCGGTGGTGATTGGCAAAATGAAGTCAACGTGCGTGACTTTATCCAAAAAAACTATACACCGTATGAAGGAGATGAATCTTTCTTAGCCGATGCAACCCCTGCAACAACTGCGTTGTGGGATAAAGTCATGGAAGGAATCAAAATCGAAAACAAAACGCACGAGCCGTTAGATTTTGACACAGACAACCCATCAACCATCACTTCTCACAAACCTGGCTATATCAACAAAGAATTAGAAAAAATCGTTGGTCTTCAAACTGATGCCCCGTTAAAACGGGCCATTATGCCATACGGTGGTATCAAAATGGTTAAAGGCTCTTGTGAAGTTTATGGTCGTCAATTAGATCCTGAAGTAGAACATATTTTCACTGAATATCGTAAAACCCATAACCAAGGTGTGTTCGATGTATATACACCGGATATCCTTCGTTGCCGTAAATCAGGCGTGTTAACCGGTTTACCGGATGCTTACGGTCGTGGTCGTATTATCGGTGACTATCGTCGTTTAGCCGTTTACGGTATCGACTATTTAATGGCCGATAAGAAAAAACAATTCGACTCACTCCAAGCAAGACTAGAACGTGGTGAAGACATTCAAGCGACTATTCAGTTACGTGAAGAAATTGCTGAACAACATCGCGCATTAGGCAAAATGAAAGAAATGGCAGCCTCTTATGGTTTCGATATTTCTAACCCGGCGACTAACGCACAAGAAGCTGTTCAATGGACTTACTTTGCTTACTTAGCAGCGGTGAAATCACAAAACGGTGCGGCAATGTCTTTCGGTCGTATTTCTTCCTTCTTAGATATTTATATCGAACGTGATTTGAAAAACGGCAAAATCACCGAACAAGAAGCACAAGAATTAATCGACCACTTAGTCATGAAACTTCGTATGGTACGTTTCTTACGTACTCCTGAATACGATCAATTGTTCTCCGGTGACCCAATGTGGGCAACCGAAACCCTTGGTGGTATGGGCTTAGACGGTCGTACATTAGTGACCAAAAATAGCTTCCGTATTTTACATACCCTTTACACTATGGGCCCATCTCCGGAACCAAACTTAACTATCCTTTGGTCTGAAAAATTACCTGAAGCATTCAAACGTTACTGTGCCAAAGTGTCTATTGATACTTCCTCAGTACAGTATGAAAACGATGACTTAATGCGTCCGGATTTCAACAGTGATGACTATGCGATTGCTTGTTGTGTATCACCAATGGTAGTGGGTAAACAAATGCAATTCTTCGGTGCCCGTGCGAACTTGGCAAAAACCTTGCTATACGCAATCAACGGCGGTATCGATGAGAAAAACGGTATGCAAGTCGGTCCGAAAACCGAACCAATCAAAGATGAAGTGCTTGATTTCGACACCGTAATGACCCGCATGGACAGTTTCATGGATTGGTTGGCAACACAATATGTGACCGCCTTGAACATCATCCACTTCATGCATGACAAATATGCTTATGAAGCCGCATTAATGGCATTCCATGATCGTGATGTCTATCGCACTATGGCTTGCGGTATCGCAGGACTTTCCGTTGCAGCCGACTCTTTAGCTGCAATCAAATACGCGAAAGTCAAACCAATTCGTGGCGATATCAAAGATAAAGAGGGCAAGGTTGTGGCATCTAATGTCGCTATTGACTTTGAAATCGAAGGTGAATATCCGCAATTTGGTAACAACGACCCTCGCGTAGATGACATCGCCTGTGACTTAGTTGAACGTTTCATGAAGAAAATTCAAACCCACAAAACTTATCGCAACGCAACTCCGACACAGTCTGTACTTACTATCACTTCTAACGTGGTATATGGTAAGAAAACCGGTAATACACCGGACGGTCGTCGTTCTGGCGCACCATTCGGACCGGGTGCAAACCCAATGCACGGTCGTGACCAAAAAGGTGCGGTAGCGTCTTTAACTTCTGTGGCTAAATTACCATTTGCTTACGCGAAAGACGGTATTTCTTATACCTTCTCTATCGTACCAAATGCCTTAGGTAAAGAATACGAAGCACAAAAACGCAATCTTGCCGGTTTAATGGACGGTTACTTCCACCACGAAGCGGAAGTGGAAGGCGGTCAACACTTGAACGTTAACGTGATGAACCGTGAAATGTTGTTAGATGCGATGGAAAATCCGGAAAAATATCCGCAATTAACCATTCGTGTTTCCGGTTATGCCGTACGTTTCAACTCGTTAACCAAAGAGCAACAACAGGACGTTATCACCCGTACATTTACACAATCAATGTAATTTCGTGATAAAAGTGTGTTAATATTTCAGCCGCTTACCGCAAGGTAAGCGGTCTGATTTTTTTGGGGACATCCCAATTTTGTAAACATAGCTAGGTCATTAAAAACATTTACAAAAACGACCGCACTTTTAACGAATAACGTGACGATTTATTGAGGAATACATGTCAGTTGTAGGAAGAATCCACTCTTATGAATCCTGTGGCACCGTTGACGGCCCGGGCATTCGTTTTATTCTGTTTTTGCAAGGCTGCTTAATGCGCTGTAAGTATTGTCATAACCGCGATACTTGGGATTTGCATGGTGGCAAAGAAGTTACTGTGGAAGAACTGATGAAAGAAGTGGTCAGCTATCGTCATTTTATGAATGCGTCAGGCGGTGGTGTGACAGCTTCCGGTGGTGAGGCAATTTTACAGGCGGAATTCGTGCGTGATTGGTTCCAAGCCTGTAAAAAAGAAGGTATCAGCACCTGCTTAGACACTAACGGTTTTGTACGTCATTACGATCATGTGATTGATGAACTCATTGATGCAACAGATCTCGTTTTACTTGATTTAAAAGAGCTCAACGATCAAGTACATCAAAACCTTATTGGCGTTTCCAATAAGCGTACGCTCGAATTTGCCAAATATTTACAAAAACGTAACCAACCGGTTTGGATTCGTTATGTTGTCGTGCCGGGCTATACAGATTCTGACCATGACGTACATTTACTCGGTCAATTTATCGAAGGTATGACAAACATTGAAAAAGTAGAACTCCTTCCTTATCACCGTCTTGGCGCACATAAATGGGCAGCCATGGGGGAAAAATATGAATTGGAAGAGGTAAACCCGCCAACGAAAGAATCTCTAGAGCACATCAAAAACATCCTCGAAGGCTACGGTCATATCGTCAAATATTAAGTTGGATCGGGGCAACCCGATCTTCAAAAAACATTCCTTTTTATGACCGCACTTTTAAACCATAAATAAAACGCCTTTCACATTTACGCTACGTTAAAAGCGCACTACAATAATCTCTAATCTACTTCCTCAAGGATTTCTTATGCGCTACATTCTCATTGCGCTGTTTTTATGGAGCAGCTCTTTTGTTGCCGGCAAATACACCTATTCGATGCTAGATCCGGTGTTAATGGTACAAATGCGTCTGATCATCGCCAGCTTTATTGTTTTCCCGATGTTTGTACGAGTTTGGAAGCGTGTTCCCAAAACAGTTCGCCCACAAGTGTGGTGGCTTGGGTTTCTCAATTATCCGGCTATTTTCCTTTTACAATTCATCGGATTAAGCCATACATCTGCGTCCAGTGCCTCTACAATGCTCGGTTTAGAACCTTTCCTCGTGGTACTTATCGGACACTTTTTCTTCGGCGACAAAGCCAAAACACATCATTGGATCTTCGGACTCGTTGCATTTTTAGGCGTTGTATTATTAATTTATGGGGGAGAAGAAACCGGCAATATTAGCCTTTTCGGTTGCAGTTTAGTGTTACTCGCCGGCATCGTATTTGCAGCTTGTCTGCGCTGGACACAAAGAATTATTGTGCAACTGACCGCGCAAGTTTACACCACCAGTAGCATCGTGCTCGGCACCATTACTTGCCTCCCATTCACCCTATGGCTGACGCAAAGCTGGGAAATTCATTGGAACTGGCTGGGGCTCGCTGGGTTGCTGTATATCGGGATCGGTTGTAGTTGGCTTGCTTATTATCTATGGAATAAAGGCATTAACAGTGTTGATTCCAATCTCGCCGGCATTTTAGTTTCCCTAGAACCGGTATTTGCCATTATATTGGCCGTGTTATTACTCGGTGAAAACATCAGCCCGCTTTCTTGGTTAGGCATTTTAGCCGTCGTCAGTACTACCCTAATTTCCAGCATTTATCCGCGTTTGCTACGCCGTGCAAGTTAATCTGTAGGTTTATTAGCAACTCTCGGCTATTGTATTTCAAGAGGTATATAATGAATGGAATGAATATAGTAAATAAATAGCTAAACTAATTTAGTTAAATTCAGTACCAATAAATTTTTTACAATATATTCATCCGTTTTATTAAAACGCCTTAAAACGTTTTACTCATTTCTAAATAAATCCGATTTTTATCATAGCGATAAAATGGATGATTGCTGTCATTTTTTTGGTAAGACCAGGTAATTTTCGGCGTAATGCCCCAAAAATACACGTTACGATGCCATAAAGTGACATTAGTTTGATATTCGTTGTTTTTTTGACGAATGCCAAGTAAATCTTCACCTTTATAAGCCCGTCTTGCATAAGCGACAGAAAGACGACTGGAAATGCCCAACGGCCATTCTTGCACCCAACCTAAACGTACATTTTTACGTTGATAGGCGTTATCGAGATCACGCGTATTTTCGCGATTATAATCCGCACCAATATACCAATATTGTCCGCTGTAAGGCAAAAATAAGAGCGTATTCGACCACAAATAATTATTGCCATTTAAATGTTTACGCGAGGCATAACGTTGCTCACCATATTCAAGTGCGGTCGAAATTTGCCATGATTTATTGAGCCAATGAATCACATCAACACGCACACCGGAATTTTTAGAATATTGTTTCATGGCATCACTGCCGGAAGAACCGCCGGAATACCAACGTCGCTCAGTGAAAGACAGGAAAGAGAGTTCGGTATTTGCCGTGTGATAACCCAAACCGGCACCGATTCGAGCATTAAATTCGTTATATTTTTTGTTATCCCAATAATATTTGCCTTGCCCATCTAACACCAGTTTTGCAAAAAACTGATGAGGCAACGACCATTTTTTTTCGGCACCAACATAATAAGACAACCCATGCGCCTGTTCTCTCTCCCAAGCTTTCCACGCCCCAATACGGGTGCCCGCTTTGGGCGCATTATTAATATTGGATTCGTTTAAAAAACTGATACCACCGTTAATTTTCCACTGATCTCGTTGGTTAATCGCAATCAAATACTGGTCGATCATCTGCTGTGATGAAGTATCATTCACCTCCGCACGGAGTTTTTGGAACTGATCTTTCGCCGCTTCATTATCGTTATTCAAAAACAACGCATGGGCTAATTGATAACGCAACTGCAAAATTTCAGGACGTTTCGCAAATAATTCACGGTATTGTTGCACCGCCGATGCATAATCCCCTTGATGCGTTGCCATCATAGCTTCCCCCCAAGCCAGCAAAAACGGATCTTGTTGCGCCGGTTGTTGCTGCTGATATAACGGAAACAGCAATGCCACCACGTCCACATTATTTTGCAACAATGCAGGGATCAATCCGCGGATAATTAAATCAGGTCGTTTAGCAAGTTCTTCTTTCGTAATAGAAAGCGTATTTTCTTTTGAAGTAGATTCTTCCACTGTTTCATGTTGAGGCAATCGAGGGGTAGCAAGCTTTAATCGTTCTTCGGGTGAGGCGCTCTTCGGTGTAGCAACTTCTGCAGCCACCGAAATTGACACCAATGCACCAATCACACTAAAGAATAAGGGTAATTTCATCATATCGTTTTAACCGTATACTCAAAATAAATAAAGCAAGCACATGGCTTGCTTTATTGTTCATTATGGGAGATTACTGTTTCTTACCAGCAAAAGCAGCTCCCCAGGAATTGTCATTCCCTTTAGCTAAACCACCTAATTCAGCCGCGTTATTTCCATAAAACTTACCTTCAACTTTACCTTCTGAAGTAAATTGGGAAGATTTAGCCGTACCTTTAAAACTATTGCCTGAAATATCAGCATTTACGTTAATTGCAGACATTGAATTTGCGGTAATAGAACCACTAAGTTTTTTGCTATCAAAGTTCACAGTAAAGTTAGATTTTCCAGATACATAATCTTCATCATTAATATCAGCCCCAGAAATGATGCTATCTCCTTTGTAGGACACAGAACCGCTCTGAGGCATATTTTTTGTTGGAATGCCATTGTAGAAGATAATATCAGATTCTCCAGGGCCTTGGCTCATAACAGCACCAATACGAACATTTTCATATTTTCCACAGCAAACGTTTGTACCATTTACAATTTGCCAACCATCTGCATAAATTCCAGGATAAGCTAGTTTAATTCTACGCCCATCAATGCTTAATTCCTTTATATTTGAATCAGTAAGCACAACATTTTTAACTTGAACTTTGTCATCCTGACCTGAAATGACCAAAGCACCTCCTGTAGATTTTTCATCTGTACTTTGATTTTCTTTAGTCGTTTTTTTTCTCTGGTGTCGTCGGCTGTGACGGTACTGTAGGTTTAACAGATTCCGCTTGTTGTTTTTGAGTATTATTCACAGAAGAAGATGATGGTGAGCTATCACCACCGCCACTTCCACAAGCAGCCAAAGTTAACACGGCTAGTGTAGTTAAAGTGAATTTAACAATTGAGTTTTTCATAAATGATACCTTTAAGTTATAAGTAAATACCATGCTCAGAAGATTGAAAGAATAATCCTCAGGCCAAAGGGCGGCGAATCTTACCACATTGCCTAAAAGAAATACAGCTACTGCACCAACATTAATCCCATACAGCCTTTATCCGCCAACATTAGATCAGAAGCACCAAAAGTAAAAGGATAGTTATTAGAGGAGGTGTTATCGAATTTCACCAAAATAGTCACTGTGCCATTAATCAACACGCTGTCTTTCCAGCTGATTTCGCTTTCTTCCAACGCTTTACCGTTAATGGATTCCACAATAAATTTTACCCCTCGCAACGCAAATCCTACCGCGGCGGAAGCGGTTAACGTCCAACGTTCAACACTGCCTAGTTTTGCCGAAACATCTAAACGACGCGGGTCAAAACGGTTCCGGTTAATGGTGGCATTAGTGACATCCACATGAAATGCCCGTTCCTGTTGCACTTTAGCAGATAACAGACTTGGCGCATCGGTGGCAAATTGCCATGTTTGTTCTTTTTGTGCGAATGCACCGGCTAAGCTGTCCGGACGTAGTTCCAAAACCGTATTGTCAATTAACTCCCCTTCTGAACCGAAGAAATAACGAATGTTATCAATAAAATCACGTTTTTTCCCCACGATGAGAGAAACATTGTCGCCGTCATTCAAATCAACTAAAAGCTCAACACGCTCACTCGGTGCGACTTTGAGCACATTTAAGGTTTTGCCTTGTGGTAAAAAACCAAGATCTTGTGCAATCAATGTAAACGCCCGCTCATCCTCAAAACGAAGCTCATAAGTGCGGGAAAGAGACGCATTTAAAATGCGTAAACGCACCAAACCACGCGGTACATTGAAATAAGGAGCTTCCTGCCCATTGACTAACAATCGTTCACCAAGAAAAGTGCCTTGATTCTGCTGAAAAAGTTGTGCACCATCACTATTGAGTTGCATATCTTGCAAAATTAACGGGATGTCATCCACGCCATATTTCTGCGGCAATCCCAATTTAGTACTCTCTTTGTCCTCAATCAGCCACAAGCCGACCAAGCCACGATAAGTTTGATACGCTGAATTGGCAAGGGTGCAAGCATGATACCAACAGGTTGCCGGTGCCTGATTGATCGGAATAATCGGTGCCCAAGTTTCACCTTTTTGTAAATTTTTACCCACACCACCAATAAGTTCGCCCGATGCCTGTAAGCCTTGGATATTCATCGCAACAAATTGCGGTAAATTGTTTTTCCAATTCAGTTTGGCAAAATCATCTTTCTTAATTTTAATGGTTGGCCCTAAATAACTACCGTTAAAACCCCACACTTCGGTACGTTTTCCTGGCAATAACGGTGCTTGGGTATTTTGCATATTCAGAAAAATCGGCTTACCCCGTCGAACTTCAAAGAGTGGCGGAATTTTCAAAGCTGGGCGTGTTGCCGCCAATAACGGAGACGGCACAGCAAAAAGTGCGGTAGAAAATAACGTTGTTTTGAGTAGCTGACGACGGGAGCAATGTTTCATTTATGCCTGCTTATTCTCGTTTTTCTGTTCAATTGCTTTTTGTGCGATTTCATGGTCCAATTCAGCAATGCGATTTTGCATTACATCATGGCAATATTCCGCTAATTCACGCACATTTTCACGGCTGTAGCCGGACACATCAATAGGTTCCAGCATTTCACAAATCACCGTGCCATTATCCCAACGGTTTAAATCGATTTTATTGTGTGTTGTAGAGCAAACGACAGGCACAATGGGTACACCGGCGGCAATGGCGGCGTGGAATGCCCCAGTTTTGAACGGCAATAACCCGCGTCCGCGACTACGCGTTCCTTCCGGGAACATCCAAATGGACAGATTATCTTCATTAATACGACGAGCCAATTCCGACATGGTGTTATGCGCTTTAGAGCGGTTATCACGATCGAGAAAAATATTGCCCGTTGCCCAATATAAAATACCGAAAAACGGCACCCAAATCAGACTCTTCTTACCGACGCTAACTGTACGAGGCATGACCATGTAAGAAATGGTCACCATATCGTAGTTATTTTGATGGTTGCCGATATAAATGCAACGACCCACTTTATCGGCATTCGCCGGGAAACGATGTTCCACTTTCAAACCAAACAGTGGATGTAACCGACCAAACCAACGGGCAAAAATGCCCACATTACTCGGATTACGGAAACGAATGAAAGAATAAAGCGTGCCGAGGATACAAATAAGAATACAACAAATAACAATGATGAAAATTCTGGCGATTTTTAGCATGATAAAGCCCCTTAAAAATTTGCGTAAGTATAACGAAATTAGCTCGTTAAGTGTATTCATAACGATGAAATGTGCTAATCTAATCAAAAATTTTTTAATTGACTTTCTATGCAAAAAACCTATTTTATTGCGGATTTACATCTCTCCGAAAATCGACCGCACTTATTAGCCCTGTTTCGTCAATTTATGCAAGAACAAGCGCCAGAAGCAGAAAAACTCTATATTTTGGGCGATTTATTTGATTTTTGGATTGGCGATGATGAACAATCCGATCTCATCAGCGAAGTGCAACAGCTCATCAGACATCTGACAGAAAAAGGCGTGCCATGCTATTTTCAGCACGGTAACCGGGATTTTTTGATTGGCAAAAAATTTGCTAATGCGTGCGGACTGACGTTACTGCCAACGTATCAAGTCATTGATTTATATGGCACGCCCACCCTTTTATGTCACGGCGACACCCTTTGCGTGGACGATGTGAAATATCAACACTATCGCAAAAAAGTTCATCAAAATTGGCGCCAGTGGCTGTTCTTGCATTTACCGTTAAAAGTGCGGTTAAAAATCGCAGAGAAAATTCGCGCGAAAAGCCGCCAAGATAAACAATTAAAATCGACGGAAATCATGGATGTGAATGCCGCTTTTGTGCAGCAAATTTTTACACAATTTCATGTGACACAAATGATTCATGGGCATACGCATCGCCAAAAACACCATGAAATTCCACCGCACTTTCATCGTATCGTGCTGGGTGATTGGGGAGAAACATCTTCCCTTTTAGAAGTCACGCCCCATTCAATCGAATTTATTAATGATACATTAAGGAGAAAAAATGGCTGATCCGCATATTAAATCGCCGATGGATCGTTGGGATTACACAACAGTCATCATTTATCGTTTAGGCTTTGTCTTTGCCGTTCCAATGTTGTTTATGCTGCCTTGGTATCCCACAACAGCACACTTTGGTTTGCTTATCGCAGCGACCTTATGTGCCGCTTGCGTCCATTTATATATGAAAAACTTCCGTTATATTTTTCAATTTGCCATGTGGGTAGGGTTGCTATGCCAAGTTTTAGGTTTTCCGCAACTGGCGCTCGGTGCGGCATTTTTGGTCCTCGGCGGATTAAGTTATAAAGAATATTTTTGTTTCCGTGTCTTTGCACTAAATCTGCAACCAGTATTTTTTGCGCTTTTATGGTTTGCCTTATTATTCAATGCCACCTGGTTAAGCACTTTATTATGCTTTGTGACCGGTATTCTCATTTTGCTATTAAGCATTCAAAAATGGCGCATGCCGTTGCATTTTGATATTGGCGATAAAAGCAAATATCAGGTTTGATAAATTTCAGATAAAAAAATAGCCTACATCATGTAGGCTATTTTTATGCAAGAAAAAATTATTTCACGCGAGAAACGTATTCACCGGAACGGGTATCAACGCGAATCACTTCACCGATTTGTACGAACAATGGCACTTTCACCACAGCACCGGTGCTTAATGTTGCCGGTTTACCGCCGGTACCTGCGGTGTCGCCTTTAAGACCTGGGTCGGTGTCAACGATTTCTAATTCAACGAAGTTTGGCGGAGTTACCGTAATTGGCGCACCGTTCCATAATGTCACGATACAATCGGCTTGGTCTAATAACCATTTTTCTGCATCGCCTACCGCTTTTGCATCTGCAGAATATTGTTCAAATGTTTCTGGGTGCATAAAATACCAGAACGCATCGTCTTTATAAGAATAAGTTAAGTTTAAATCCATTACATCAGCAGCTTCAACAGAAGTACCGGATTTGAAGTTTACGTCCAATACTTTGCCGGAAATTAATTTACGAATACGGGTGCGGGTGAAAGCTTGACCTTTGCCGGGTTTAACGAACTCATTTTCAACGATCACGCAAGGCTCGCCGTCTTGCATAAATTTTAGACCTGGTTTGAAATCACTGGTAGTATATGTAGCCATATTATCCTCAAAAAAAGATTGTTTTTTAAAAGTGGCTATTCTACATCAAAACATCCCGATTAGAGAAGAACAAAGTTGGCTAACACATTTGGCAAACGGGATTTCCGATCCGAAAATTTTATTACAACACCTCGAACTCCCTCTTGAATCCTTCAAACAAGACATAGAAGCGCGCAAATTATTTGCCATGCGCGTGCCGCTGCCTTTTGTAGAAAAGATGGAAAAGGGCAATCCAAAGGATCCTTTGTTTTTACAAGTCATGTCTTCTGCGGATGAGTTTTTACAAGCCGAAGGATTTAGCAAAGATCCGTTGGAAGAACAAGAAGATAAAAACGTCGTCTCCAACATTTTGCACAAATACCATAATCGCTTGTTATTTATGGTAAAAGGGGGTTGCGCGGTGAATTGTCGCTATTGTTTCCGCCGTCATTTTCCTTATCAAGACAACAAAGGCACCAAACAAAATTGGCAAAAAGCGTTACAATATATTGCAGAACGCCCTGAAATTGAGGAAGTAATTTTTTCCGGCGGCGATCCGCTGATGGCAAAAGATCATGAGCTCGAGTGGCTGATAAAACACTTAGAAAACATACCGCACTTAAAGCGTCTCCGTATTCATTCCCGTTTGCCGGTCGTCATTCCACAACGGATAACCGATACATTTTGTCGGCTTTTAGCGCAAACCCGGTTGCAAAAAATTTTGGTCACCCATGTCAATCATGCCAATGAAATTGATGCGGATTTTGCCCATGCCATGGCAAAATTAAAGGATTGCGGCGTCGTTTTATTAAACCAATCGGTTTTACTCAAAAATGTGAATGATGACGCACTAATTCTGAAAACATTAAGTGACCGCTTATTTTCAGTGGGTATTTTGCCTTATTATTTGCATTTGTTGGATAAAGTCGAAGGCGCAACGCATTTTTATCTAGATGACGCCCGAGCCCTGAAAATTTATAAAGAATTACAACGCATTAGCTCCGGTTATTTAGTACCGAAACTTGCCCGAGAAATCGGTGGAGAACCGAATAAAACCTTATATTCGTCTTGATAAGACGGTATCAAAAAAGCAAAAGATGTTTTAGAATAGGCGCGATTTTTTACTTATCAATTTCTGTCGTAATAAATTCGATTTCTCACTTCGTTCATCACCGAAAAAAACGTTGAGAAAAACGACCGCACTTTACGGCAGATTATCATTCGTTAATCAGAGGTATATTGTGGATTCTGAAAAAATAACCCCGGAAAATGAAAATAATCCGGCGCAAAATGAATTGGATTTAGGTTTTAATCAAATGGAACCAATCACCCCGAAAAAACCGACAAAACCGGAACCATCCTTCTTTGAAAAAGCCAAAGGCATGTTCGCTAAAAAAGAACAAAAAAATACAGAAAATCAATTCGCTACTCGTAAAGAGCCGGTATTTGGTGATTCAGCCCCAGCAGATGTAGCTGTGGCAAGTGCAACGTCATCTGAAGAAACCATTATTGCAGAAGAAGCATCCCTCGAAACCACGAATGTGGTTGTCGACTCCGCAGCAACAAATGAAACAAAACCACAAACAGAAAGCGTAGAAAAACCGGTCGTCAGCCTTAAAAACCCTGAAACCTGGCCAATGTTAGCGATGCTACCGCAAAAACATCGTCGTCTTTTTGTCACCATTTTGGCCCTTGTGCTACTACTTATGTTCATTTTATGGATGAAACCAAGTTCAGATACAGTGCAATCTTATGAGCAACAAAGCAACAATGACGTACCGATTCAATTCCAACAATTAGATCAATCACAAGTGAATGAGCCAACGGTATTGGATAACCCAACGAATGCCGTTTCACAGCCAAATACCGCTGAAAATATTGTTCCTGCACAAAGCAATGAACCGATGGCAAATACCCCGGCAGCAGAACCTCAAGCAATGAATTCGGTTTCCGAAAATAAACCGGCGGAACAACCAAAAACCGTGGAACAGGCAAAACCACAAGAGATGGTCAAACCTCAAAGCACACCACATGAAACAGTGAAAAAACCGGAACCGGTGAAAACAAAAACGGCTGAAAAACCACAAAAAGTTGAGCCTAAAAATCAACCGGCAAAAGCTCAAAGTGCGAAAACCGAGAAACAAGTTGTTGAAATTTTAGAAGCGAAACCGGCAACGACTAAAACAGTTAATGCGAGTGCAGGAAGCAAAACTTTAGTCGTTCCACAAGGTGTCTCGTTAATGCAGGTATTTCGTAATAACAACTTGCCAATTGCTGATGTGAATGCCATGATAAAAGCCAATGGTGCCGGCAACGCGCTAAGTAGCTTCAAACCGGGCGATAAAGTTCAGGTAACTATCAATGCACAAGGTCGTGTTAACGAGCTTCGCCTTTCCAATGGCGCACGCTTTGTTCGCCAAGCTGACGGTAGCTACCAATTTAAAAAATAATCCGTAAAATTCAATAAGCGTAGTCAAAACTACGCTTATTCCATTTAGAAGGGTACACATTATGTTAAGAGCGAGCTTTATATTACTGATGTTACTGGGTATTGCTGCTTGCACCTCCAAGCCAATAGAACCTAAAGCCTCCGAAAAACCGCCACAGCCGGTTTTACAAAAAGCCACTCAAAAAGGGGAGATGAAGGAATACCTTTGCAAGGACGACAAAATCGTTCGTATCGTGTTTCACACTACCAAGCACAAAAAAAACAAAACGCGTTCCATCAGTTTAACGTTTAACAATGTAACCCATAAACTAAGCCCGACAATTGCGGAAAATGGGCGAAATTATGCAAACATTCATTGGGTGTGGTTAGAACGCAAAGATGTTTCCACCTTAAAAACCAGTGTTGGGGAAGTTCTCGCAGAACAATGTGTGCCACATTAATAGCGTGAAAACACCGTAAAAAACCACCGCACTTTTTCTTCAATAAGCCGGATAACCCGGTTTATTGAGTTTTAATCCCACACAAAAACTTTATTAAAAACGCCATTATGTCAACGCTGCCCCAAATCAAAAACGCCATTATGTGCGATCCGCAAAATCGCTCCTTCACCGAACGTGGTATTGAGCCGCTATTCTCCGCCCCGACAACTGCCCGCATAAACATTGTCGGACAAGCACCTGGCACCAAAGCAGAACAAACGCGTTTGTATTGGAATGACCAAAGCGGTGATCGCCTACGTGAATGGTTGGGTGTCGATCGTGAAGTGTTTTATCACTCCGGCTTGTTTGCGGTGATTCCGATGGATTTTTACTATCCGGGGAAAGGCAAATCAGGCGATCTGCCACCTCGCAAAGGCTTTGCAGAAAAATGGCATTCACAGATTCTGGCGGATTTACCTCATATTGAACTGACCATCTTGATCGGACAATACGCACAAAAATATTATCTGCCGCAGAACAAACTTAATGTGACAGAAACCGTAAAAAATTACCGAATATTTCTACCGCACTTTTTGCCGCTCGTGCATCCTTCCCCTCGCAATCAGTTGTGGTTGGCTAAAAATCCTTGGTTTGTGCAAGAAGTCATCCCGGCATTGCAACAACGGGTTAAACAAATCCTCGCCCCTTAAGTGATGTAAATAAGGCATACAAAAAAGCCTGTCAAATGACAGGCTTTTTACCAAACATTATTTTGCTTTCCTTTATTACACTTCAATGCCGTCAAAAAGTGCGGTACTTAAATAACGCTCTGCCGCAGACGGTAAAATCACCACAATCAGTTTATCTTTAAATTCAGGCTGTTTCGCCAAGCGATCAGCCGCAGCGACAGCCGCACCGGAAGAAATACCGGCAAGAATCCCTTCTTCTGCCATCAAACGACGGGCAGTCACGATCGCCGTTTCACTATCAATCGTTTCCACTCGATCAATTAAGGAAAGATCGAGGTTTTTCGGAATAAAGCCTGCGCCGATCCCTTGAATCTTGTGTGGACCCGGTTTAACTTCTTCACCGGCAAGAGTTTGAGTAATCACCGGTGATTCAGCCGGTTCTACGGCAACAGAGATAATTTGTTTACCATGATCTAATTTAATGGCACGGGAAATCCCGGTGATGGTACCACCAGTACCCACGCCGGCAACCAATACATCAATTTTGCCTTCAGTGTCTTTCCAGATTTCTGGACCGGTGGTTTTACGGTGAATTTCCGGGTTTGCCGGATTTTCAAACTGTTTTAACATCACATAACGACTTGGATCAGATGCCACAATTTCTTCTGCTTTGGCAATCGCGCCTTTCATGCCTTTAGCACCTTCGGTAAGGACTAAATTCACGCCCAAACCGCGCAATAAACGCTTACGCTCATTGCTCATAGTTTCCGGCATGGTGAGCGTAATTTTATAACCGCGTGCCGCTGCTACATAGGCCAAAGCAATACCGGTATTCCCGCTGGTCGCATCCACGATTTCTTTATCTTTCGTCAAAGAACCGTCTTTTTCTGCCTGCCAAACCATGTTCGCGCCGATACGGCATTTCACGCTAAAACTTGGGTTACGTCCCTCAATTTTTACCACGATATTGCCGTTGCCAAAATGTTTTAGACGCACCAACGGCGTATTGCCAATAGAATAAGAATTGTCGTTATAAATAGTCATACTGTTCTCCAAACCATAAGGAATATTTTATGGCGCTAGTTTTAACACGAGAATTCACAATAAAAAAATAGCTATTTTTTATAAATAATAACTAAAAGCTATTTAGTCACGATTTGTCCACCAACGGAATGAGCATGATGCAAGCTCATCTCCGTGCCGGTTTTGTCTTGCGAAGAGCGCTTAAATAAACGGCGATATTCATTCACCCACATTGCCGTTGCACCACACACCGCGACAGGAATAATCACTAAATTCACGATCGGTACAAACGTGCATAATGAAACCAAACCACCGAAAGTAACGGTTACATTACGCTTAATGGCTAATTCATTTTTCATTACGTCAAAAGGAATCTTGTGATTATCAAAAGGATAGTCACAATATTGAATTGCAAACATCCAAGCCGTAAATACAAAAGTGGCAATCGGAACCACGGTTTGCCCGAGTAACGGCACAAAACCTAATAAAAACAAGGCGATAATTTTAGGCAAACTATAAACCAACTTTTGCCATTCACGCCCTAACATACGAGGCACATCTTTCAGAAAATCCCATAAAGACATTTCCTGCAAATCTTCCCCTGTCAGCATTTTTTCGACTTTTTCTGCCAATAAGCCATTAAACGGTGCTGCGATAAAACCCGACAACGTCGTAAAAATAAAGTAAAACAGGATTAAAATCATCAAAATGGAAGCCAGCAATAAAATGCCGCTCAGCCACGCAAGCCAATCAGGAACATAGGACATAATGCCGTCAATATAACCGCCTATTTGACTCACAAACATCCAAAATAAGCCACCTAACAACAGTACGTTTAATAAAATAGGCAGGATCACAAAACGGCGTAACCCCTTTTGTAAAATTAAGTGCCAGCCCATCACAAAATATTCAAAACCGGCTTTTATTTCTTGCTCTTTCAACATCACGTTCTCCCCCAAGGAAAAGAGGCCCAGAATACAAAGTGCGGCGAAAAAAATCAAACGTTGTCTCTCATCAATTTTATAAAAATATGATAAGCTTACGCCCACTTATACATGAGTTTTACATGATGGGAGAGTCGGCAATGGATTTAAATACTATTTTGATTATCTTGGGGGTTATCGCCCTATTGGCATTGATTGCGCACGGCATTTGGTCAAACCGTCGCGAGAAATCCCAATATTTCAAAAACGCCAATACTTTTTCACAAAATCATCAACCCAATCGTTTTAATGCGCCGCAATCGGCACAACCGACAACAGAAACACCGATTGCCGACAAACCGGTGCATTCTTTTGTCGAAGAAACGCCTCCACAACAACAGGCATTGGATTTTGAAGCTACTGCCACATCAACCATAAGCGAGTCACACTCCATTGAACGTGCTGTGGATGAAATTAAAATTACCTTACCGAATGGCACCTCCAACACAACATTGAATAACGTTGAATCAACTGCGTCCTATTCCTTTCATGAACAACCGACACAACCTGTTCAACCCGTAATGACACAAGCTAATACGTCATTTCAATCTTATGATGAACAGTCTTCTTACGCTGAACCAAACACGGCTTCTCTGGCTGAAAGCAACTCACGTCAAACAGAAAACGAATATGTGACTCCAACCGTTTCATTAAACCAGGCAAATAAACAACACACGGCGACTAGCCAATCAATAACCTCTGCGGGGGAAATGATCTCAGACAATCAACGTACGCCTGACTTCATTATGTTATATGTAGTTGCGCCGGAAAATCGTGAATTTAACGGTGGACGCTTAGCACAAGCACTCGATGGCCTAGGTTTTATTTTTGGCGATCAGCATATTTATCATCGCCATTTGGATTTAACCGCTGCCAGCCCAGTATTGTTCAGCGTGGCGAATTTACAACAGCCCGGCACCTTTAATCCTTACGACATGGACAACCTGGTTACCGTCGGCATTGCCATTTTTATGCAATTACCTTCACCGGGCAATGACATCGTCAATCTGAAAACCATGATTCGCGCCGCCCGTAGTTTGGCGGATGAACTTGGAGGTTTTGTCCTCACGGATAAACAAGAAATTTTCAACGACCACGCCGAACAGGAATATTTGGCCAAAGTGGCTTAATTCATCACGCGGCTTAAAAACGTTTTTAAAAACGACCGTGCTTTTGGCTCGCTGAGCACCTGAAAAGTGCGGTCGTTTTTTCGATTATTTTTATGGAATAACAATGACAACTTCAATCCAACAACAAATTGACGACCTTAGAAAAACTCTGCGTTATCACGAATATCAATATCATGTGTTAGACGATCCGCAGATTCCCGACAGTGAATACGATCGCTTGTTTCATCAGCTCAAAGCCTTAGAACAACAACATCCCGAACTGATCACCGCCGATTCGCCGACCCAACGCGTGGGCGCGCGGCCGTTGTCAGAATTTGCGCAAATTAAACATGAACTTCCGATGCTCTCGTTAGATAACGCCTTTTCGGATGAGGAATTTCTGGCGTTCGTGAAACGCATTCAGGATCGTTTAGTCCTCGTGCCCGAGCCATTAACATTTTGTTGCGAACCTAAATTGGACGGATTGGCGGTCAGTATTTTGTATGTGAATGGTGTGCTGACCCAAGCGGCCACCCGCGGCGATGGAACAACAGGCGAAGACATTACACAAAACATTCGTACCATTCGCAACATTCCTTTGCAGCTATTAACGGACAATCCGCCAGCACGCTTGGAAGTGCGTGGCGAAGTGTTTATGCCGCACGACGGTTTCGAGCGTTTAAACGAACGCGCCTTGGAACAAGGCGAAAAAACCTTTGCTAACCCGCGTAATGCGGCGGCAGGTTCCTTACGCCAATTGGATCCGAAAATCACCAGTCAGCGCCCGCTCGTGTTCAATGCTTACAGCATCGGCGTCGCCCAAGGGATAGACTTACCGCCGACTCATTTTGAACGCCTGCAATGGTTGAAATCCATCGGCGTGCCGGTAAATAGCGAAATCCGTTTATGTGATGGCGTTGAAAACGTTTTAAATTTCTACCGCACTATGATGGAAAAACGCAGTTCCTTGGGTTATGACATTGACGGTACGGTATTAAAAGTCAATGACATCGAATTGCAACAAAGACTGGGCTTTATTTCCAAAGCACCGCGTTGGGCAATCGCTTACAAGTTTCCTGCACAAGAGGAACTGACAGTATTAAATGACGTGGAATTCCAAGTCGGTCGGACCGGTGCCATCACGCCTGTGGCTAAACTACAACCGGTATTCGTTGCCGGCGTAACGGTAAGTAACGCGACCTTACATAACGGCGACGAGATCGAGCGCCTCAACATTGCTATCGGCGACACGGTGATTATTCGTCGCGCCGGCGATGTGATTCCACAAATTATTGGCGTCGTACATGATCGCCGCCCGGCCAATGCGCGCCAAATTGTCTTTCCAACGCGCTGTCCGGTGTGCGATTCCTTAATTGTACGTATTGAAGGCGAAGCGGTGGCACGTTGCACCGGCGGGTTATTCTGTGCGGCACAACGCAAAGAAGCGCTAAAACATTTTGTCTCACGCAAAGCCATGGACATTGACGGCGTAGGTGCCAAACTGATTGAGCAGCTGGTAGATCGCGAATTGGTTCATACCCCCGCAGATTTGTTCAAGTTAGATTTAACCACACTCACCCGCTTAGAACGTATGGGGCCGAAGTCTGCTGAAAATGCGTTAGCCAGCTTAGAAAAAGCCAAGCACACGACCCTCGCCCGTTTTATCTTTGCATTGGGTATTCGTGATGTGGGTGAAGCCACCGCATTAAATCTGGCAAACCATTTCAAAACCTTAGAAGCGTTGCAAAATGCCGATTTAGAACAGTTGCAACAAGTGCCTGATGTGGGCGAGGTAGTAGCAAATCGCATTTTTGTGTTCTGGCGTGAAGAACACAATGTTGCGGTGGTGAATGATCTCATCGCTCAAGGCGTGCATTGGGAAACTGTTGAAGTGCAGGACGTGAAAGAAAATCCGTTCAAAGGCAAAACTGTGGTGCTCACCGGCACCCTTTCCCAAATGGGACGCAACGACGCCAAAGCACTACTACAACAACTCGGTGCCAAAGTCAGTGGCAGTGTTTCAGCCAAAACCGACTATGTTATCGCCGGTGAAGCGGCAGGCTCCAAACTCAGCAAAGCAGCAGAATTAGGCGTGCAGGTGTTAAGTGAGGAGGAGTTTTTGGCGTGGGTTAATGGATAAAGTGTAAAGACAAAAAATAAGGACAGGCATAAAGCCTGTCCCTAAAAAAACAACCGCACTTTGAAACCATCTATTCAGCCATGCGTTCTTTATAATGCAATCGGCAGACCGATAAATAACTGTCGTTGCCACCAATTTGAATTTGATCCCCTTGTTTGACGACCTCGCCTTGTTCATTTAAACGCAATACGAAATTGGCTTTACGTCCGCAATAGCAAATGGTTTTAAGCTCTTCCAACTGATCCGCCCATGCCAACAAATAGCGACTCCCTTCAAAAAGTTCTGCTTGGAAGTCGGTGCGCAAACCATAACATAAAACAGGAATTTTCAGTTTATCCACCACATCGCTCAGTTGATACACTTGTGCTTTGGTTAAAAACTGTGCTTCATCCACCAAAATACAATGCAACGGCTCTTTCGTTACGTGTTGTTGAATTTCTGCAAATAAATCCGTGTCACGTGCGAAGGTGTTCGCCTGTTCACTGATCCCAATACGCGAAGTCACGCGCCCAGCGCCGAAACGATCATCAATCGCCGCCGTATAAACCAGCGTGTTCATATTGCGTTCACGGTAGTTATAGGAAGATTGCAGCAAAGTTGTCGATTTTCCCGCATTCATGGTGGAATAATAAAAATACAACTTAGCCATTATTTAAGCACCCATTTCCAAAAGTAATAGCAGATAAAACCGGTTAACGGCGGTAACGAGGCGAGAATAAAAACACCGATAGTGGTTCGCCCGCCTGCCATTTGGCCAATCTCTGTTAAGAAATCGATAAGCTCATTTGTCGGCGTGGTAAATACAAAAAAGCCAATAATTGCCAACATAACGAAGCAGCCGATGCCGGCGGCTCGCATTGCTCTAAATTTAATGTTGTCCATAATGTTTCCTTAACTGAAGCGCGGTCAAAAAACGTTTAAATTTTTGACCGCACTTTGATTTAATATCGAATTAAACGGCAGTTAATTCGGTCATTGCCCAGCGCGGACGCACTTCGATGGCAAGATCTTGTTGCTGCCCTTGTTTTAAACGTAGAAAACCGGCATAGGCAATCATGGCGCCGTTATCGGTACAAAATTGCGGTTGCGGATAATACACTTTGCCGCCCAATTGTTGCATCAGCTCCGCCAAGGTTTGGCGCAACTGTTTATTGGCACTGACGCCGCCGGCAATCACCAAACGCTTTAAGCCCGTTTGTTTTAACGCACGCTTACATTTAATGGCTAACGTGTCCACCACCGCCTCTTGGAATGCATAGGCAATATCTGCTTTGCTTTGCTCGGTTAACTCCCCTTCTTCTTGCATCACTTGATGAAACGTATTGGCGGCAAAGGTTTTTAAACCGGAAAAACTAAAATCCAATCCGGGACGATCGGTCATTGGGCGTGGAAAGGCAAAACGATTCGGCGTACCATTTGAAGCTAAACGAGCTAATGCCGCCCCGCCGGGATAATCTAATCCGAGTAATTTTGCCGTTTTGTCAAACGCTTCCCCGGCGGCATCATCAATAGATTCGCCTAATAATTCGTAGCGTCCAACGCCGTCCACACGCACCAATTGAGTATGCCCGCCGGACACCAACAACGCCACAAAAGGAAAGTGCGGTGGATTTTCTTCCAGCATGGGTGCCAGTAAATGCCCTTCCATATGATGTACACCAATAGCAGGGATATTCCATGCGTACGCCAAAGATCGCGCTACGGTTGATCCCACTAACAACGCGCCAACCAAGCCGGGACCGCTTGTATAGGCCACGCCGTCAATGTCTTTTGCAGTAAGATTGGCTTCTTGTAAGGCGGCTTGTAATAATGGCGCTAATTTCCGAATATGATCGCGTGAGGCCAGTTCCGGCACAACGCCGCCGTAATCGGCATGTAGCGCAATTTGCGTATGAAGTTGATTAGCAATCAAGCCTTTCTCTTCGTCATAAATGGCAACGCCCGTTTCATCACAAGACGTTTCAATGCCTAAAATTCGCATTTGTGTTCTCTTTATATGGGATTTAATTGGGGCGAATTTTACCCTTTTTACAAGGGTTTAACCAGTTTATCAAAACGGATTTCAGGAAAAGGTGAATCTTCCCTTTACTTTTCCTGTGAAGTTGGATTAAAATTGCGATCTTTATTGAATCTGCCACGACTTGTGGCAACAAGTAAAATTTAAATTGCAATTAAATTAATTAAACTCATTGAGGTGATTGGCTTATGCCTGTAATTAAAGTTCGTGAAAATGAATCCTTTGACGTAGCATTACGTCGTTTCAAACGCTCTTGCGAAAAAGCTGGTATCTTAGCAGAAGTTCGTGCTCGTGAATTCTACGAAAAACCAACGACAATTCGTAAACGTGAAAATGCAACTCGCGCAAAACGTCATGCAAAACGCGTTGCTCGTGAAAACGCTCGTAATACACGTTTATACTAATTAGCAGTATTTTTAACTCGAGTTATAAAAACCGTGAATCTTCCTAGGCTCACGGTTTTATTTTCTCTCAATCTCATCAGTTAGGCTCATATTTCGTTCACAATAAGAGGCAGAATACTCGATGAAAGGTTCCATTCCCCGCACATTTATAGACGATATTTTAACCAAAATTAACATCGTCGATTTAATTAATTCCCGCGTAAAACTGAAAAAAGCCGGCCGTGATTATCAAGCCTGCTGCCCGTTTCACCATGAAAAAACGCCTTCTTTTACCGTCAGCGATAAAAAGCAGTTTTATCATTGTTTCGGTTGTGGTGCGCATGGCAATGCGATTTCCTTTTTAATGGAATACGACAAGCTGGAATTTGTGGAAGCGGTGGAAGAACTCGCAGGCTTTCTCGGGTTGGAAATTCCCTACGAAAAACGACCGCACTTTAACGATAACGGCAAGCAAGTTGGCTATCAAACCAAGCGTAATCTGTATGAACTCATGCAGGAGATTGCTAAGTTTTATCAGCAACAATTGCCGTTAAATATTCCTGCACAAAGTTATCTGCAACAGCGTGGTTTATCAGCGGAAATCATTGAACGTTTTCAAATCGGTTATGTGCCGAATGCCATGGATACCGTTTATCGTCAATTTGGTAAAACGCGTGAAGAGCAACAAAAACTGTTCGATTTAGGCATGTTGTCGCGCAATGATCGTGGCAATGTGTACGACAAATTCCGTAATCGGATTATGTTCCCGATTCGCGATCGTCGCGGACGCACCGTGGCTTTCGGCGGACGCGTGTTAACCGATGAAAAACCCAAATACTTAAACTCGCCGGAAACCATCACCTATCACAAAGGCAGTGAACTTTACGGTTTATTTGAAGCCTTACAGGCGGATGATTCACCACAAAAATTACTGGTTGTTGAAGGTTATATGGATGTGGTGGCATTAGCCCAATTCGGTGTCAATTATGCCGTGGCGTCTCTCGGTACGTCCACCACCTCGGAACAAATTCAATTACTCTTTCGCTCCACGGAACAAGTGATTTGTTGTTATGACGGCGATCGCGCCGGACGCGATGCCGCATGGCGAGCGCTGGAAAATGCGTTGCCTTATATGGAAGATGGCCGCCAGCTGAAATTTATCTTTTTACCTGATGACGAAGACCCGGATAGTTTCATTCGTCAATACGGTAAGCAAGGCTTCGAAGAATACATTGAGAAGGCGCAATCCTTGAGTGAATTTTTGTTCGCCCATTTAACCCCGAAAGTGGATTTCTCCTCAAAAGAAGGCAAAGCAAAACTTGCTGCACTGGCAATTCCGCTGATTAAACAAATTCCGGGTGATGTATTACGTTTGGATTTACGCAATATGCTTGCCAAAAAGCTAGGCATTTTAGATCCCACTCAACTTGAAAGTTTAATGCCCAATCAGGCAAAACAAGAAAATGAACCTGTCGCACAAGGGATCCAATTTAAGCCGACACCAATGCGTATTTTGGTCGCGTTATTGCTACAAAACCCGGAGCTGGTGAAATTCGTACCGGATTTGGAGCCGCTCAAAAATTTGGACGAGCCGGGCTACGATTTATTCGTAGAATTGACCGCACTTTGCCGCGAAAAAGTGGGCATCAGTGCAGGGCAGTTACTAGAGCACTGGCGTGATACAAAACAACAAAAAACACTTGAAAAACTGCTGGCGTGGAACCACTTGATTGAAGACGATAAGATCGAGGACACGTTCCGCGAAACATTACGTTACTTTTACCTGCAACTGGTTGATAAACGCATCCATTGGCTCATCGCTAAAGATCGTGCGGAAGGATTGGATCTCAACGAGAAAAAAGAGCTTTCACATTTGTTGGTAAAAAAACAAGAAAAGAAATAGTTAAACCTGAGTAAGAATGTTAGAATTCCTAGCATTTTATCTTCTCCAAATAAGTAAGCAAGGCGGATATCAAATATGGATCAAAATCCACAATCTCAATTGAAACTACTCATCGCTCAAGGGAAAGAGCAAGGTTATTTAACCTATGCTGAGGTGAATGACAGTCTCCCTGAAGAATTAGTCGATGCGGATCAAATTGAAGATATTATTCAGATGATCAACGACATGGGGATTCAAGTGTTGGAAACCGCACCGGATGCGGATGATCTGATGCTCAATGAAAATATCACCGATGAAGATGTCGTTGAAGAAGCAACCCAAGTACTATCCAGCGTAGAAGCAGAACTCGGTCGCACGACTGACCCGGTACGTATGTATATGCGCGAAATGGGTAGCGTAGAATTGCTCACCCGTGAAGGTGAAATTGATATCGCTAAACGAATTGAAGAAGGCATCAACGAAGTTCAAAGCGCAATTGCCGCTTACCCTGAAGCCATTACCTATCTCATTGAACAATATGATTTGGTAGAAAGTGGTGGCGTTCGTTTAGCTGACCTAATTACCGGTTTCGTGGATCCAAACGTATTAAGCGAATCAGAAACGGCCGAATTAGATGAATTCCATTCAGAAGAAGGCGAAGAAAACGTTGCTGCAGCTGAAATTGATGATGAAAGCGAAGACGAAGAAGATAGCGAAGAAAGCGCCAGTGACGACAGCGATAGCGATAACAGCATTGATCCTGAAGTAGCACGTGAAAAATTCACCGCACTTAGACAACAACATCAAAAAACGCTAGAAATCATTGCAAAACACGGTCGAACCGGCAAAAAAGCGAAAGATGAAATTCAGGCATTATCAGATATTTTCACTCAGTTCCGTTTAGTGCCAAAGCAATTTGATACCCTTGTTTTATCTACGCGAGATATGATGAAACGTGTTCGCCATCAAGAGCGTCTGATTCAACGTCTTGTCGTAGATAACGCTAAAATGCCAAAATCCAGTTTCCAAAAAAGCTTTATTGGCCATGAAACCAGCGATGTATGGTTGGTAAAAGCGCTTGCCGCCGGTAAGTCTTGGTCTGAAAAACTCGCACAGTATGAAGATGAATTGCGCCAAGCAATTGCTCATTTAGTTCAAATTGAGCAAGACACCAATTTAACCATTGGACAAATTCGAGAAATTGGTGAACGTATCTCACAAGGTGAACTCAAAGCCCGCCGTGCAAAAAAAGAAATGGTGGAAGCAAACCTTCGTTTGGTGATTTCCATTGCCAAAAAATACACCAACCGTGGCTTACAATTCCTTGATTTAATTCAAGAAGGTAACATTGGTTTGATGAAAGCCGTAGATAAATTTGAATACCGTCGCGGTTACAAATTCTCTACTTATGCCACCTGGTGGATTCGTCAGGCAATTACCCGTTCTATCGCAGACCAGGCACGTACCATTCGTATTCCGGTGCATATGATTGAGACCATCAATAAACTCAATCGTATTTCTCGTCAAATGTTGCAAGAGATGGGTCGTGAAGCAACACCGGAAGAATTAGCGGAACGTATGGGTATGCCGGAAGATAAAATCCGTAAAGTGCTGAAAATTGCTAAAGAGCCGATTTCCATGGAAACCCCAATCGGTGATGACGATGATTCCCATTTAGGTGATTTCATCGAAGACTCTACCTTAGAGCTTCCTCTGGATTCTGCCACCGCACAAAGTTTAAAAGCAGCGACACACGAAGTGTTGGAGGGCTTAACGCCGCGTGAAGCGAAAGTGCTTCGTATGCGTTTCGGTATCGACATGAACACCGATCACACATTAGAAGAAGTCGGCAAACAATTTGACGTGACCCGTGAACGTATTCGTCAAATCGAAGCCAAAGCACTACGCAAATTACGCCACCCAAGTCGTTCAGAAACTTTACGCAGTTTCTTGGACGAGTAATTTTTAATACAAGAAAAAAGGATAAGTCAAAAGGCTTATCCTTTTTTGTTTAAATTAAACACACACAAGATGGCGAGGCTAGACTTTAACCCGATATTTCCCTATAATCCCACCGCAACTCTTACCGCCCCCATAGCTCAGTCGGTTAGAGCAGTCGACTCATAATCGATTGGTCACAGGTTCAAGTCCTGTTGGGGGCACCAAAAAACTTATCACGCCCCCTCGCAACTCATCAAAAACACCAGTTAAAGCTAGTAATTATAAGACTTTATAGCGTTTTACCCTATCGTACCCCCTCGTAAACAATCGCCCTTAACCGCTCTTTTTTGTAACCACGATTGTAACCATGTGCTAATATCCCTTTTCCGTGGTTACATAAAATTGCTAAATGGTTACCAAATATGCCTAAAATTACTAAGCCTCTAACCAATACCGAAGTAGAAAGATCTAAGCCAAAAGCCAAAGAATACACCCTTACTGATGGCTATGGATTATTTCTATTAGTCTTGCCTACCGGCGTTAAATCATGGCGTTTTAACTATATCCGCCCACTTACTAAAAAACGTACTAAAGTTTCTTTAGGAACTTATCCCGCTTTATCTTTGGCTCAAGCCCGTTCTATTCGTGAAGAATATCGCTCTTTGTTGGCCCAAGGCATAGATCCACAAGAACACAAAGAACAAGAACAGAAAGCCGCTATTGAGCATATAGAAAATAGCTTGCTATCTGTTGCTAATCGTTGGAAGGCCAAGAAGGTTCAAAAAGTAGAAGCTGAGACATTAAAAAAAGATTGGCGCCGCATGGAAATCTATTTGTTTCCTTTTATTGGTGATATGCCAATAAATGAAATTCTGCCAAAGGTTGTTATTGAAGCATTAGAATCACTCTATAACCAAGGCAAGGGCGATACATTAAAGCGCACTATTCGGCTATTGAATGAAGTACTTAATTTCGCTGTAAACTACGGCCTAATTGCCTTTAATCCTTGCTTACGAATCAATGAAGTATTTAACTTTGGAAAATCCACCAACAACCCGGCAATAACACCAAAAGAACTACCGGAATTAATAAAAGCCGTGATGTATTCCAGTGCGGCCATTCAAACAAAGTTATTATTCAAATTTCAGTTATTAACCATGGTACGACCTGCTGAAGCAAGTAACGCCACATGGTCTGAAATTGATTTTAAAAAATCTTTATGGACTATCCCGGCTAACAGAATGAAGAAAAGGCATCCTTTTGTAATTCCCCTTTCTTCCCAAGCTATGGCAATTCTAAACAAAATGAAAAGTATATCCGTGAAAAGCGAATATGTTTTTCAAAGTTGGATTAAGTCTAACCAACCAATGAGCAGTCAAACAATCAATAAAATGTTAGTCGATTTGGGCTACAAGAATAAACAAACTGCTCATGGATTAAGAACAATCGGGCACACTTATTTAGCCGATCTGCGTATTGATTATGAAGTGGCTGAAATGTGTATTTCTCATAAAACGGGCACGCAAACAGGCAAGATTTATGATAGGGCTGATTTCCTTGAACAACGCAAGCCGGTGATGCAACTTTGGGGCGATTATGTAGAACAATGTGAACGTTAAAAGTGATGTACGTGGAAAATATTTAAAAAGTGCGTTCACTCGTTCACTTGTTTACTTTCTTTTATTTTTCAAATGCTTATAAGTTGAAGACGAAATCGAAGTTATTCACCTAGGTATTCACCTTTTTAGATGAAAAAAGCGCGGTTTTTATGCCGCGCCTTTCACTATCTATTTGATTTTATGTACTCATTATAAAACTCATCAAAGTTTTTAAAGTGTACGTTAGTGATATATCTTCCTTTTTCCGCACCGGAAGTAATTCGTCTGCGGGTGTATGGATATTTATTTTTATGTTGCGCCAATCCTTGTCTCAATGATTCGGTAAAGTTATTCAGTGTTAAAGCATTTTGAATATTATTGGCTTCGATAAATACCAAGTAAGCCGGGTAAAGGTGCGTTCTTGGAAGTCCGGTTTTTGCGTTGCCAATTCCTAGCCCGTTACTTTCTTGAGAGGTTAGGAAATAACTACAAAACACCGTTAAATGATCTGAGTTCATTTTGATTTCTAACGCTTCGGCGCTTTCCTTTTGTTTGGTTAGCGCTTTTTTCGCATCTAACGGATTTTTAAAAGCCTGAATCAGTTTATAAATAATTCCTCCCGCTTCAGCTTCTATCTTATCCATTAAGTGCGGATCGCGTTTACTTTCCGGCACCACCTTATCAAAGTGAAAAATCACTCGGCGGCGTTCAATACCTCCGTTTCTTTCTGTGAAGCGTGTTGGCTCATTGTTGACGATTAGCACTATCGCGGGAATGTCCGCTTTAAACTTGCTTTTGTGCTTCGGATCGATATTGACTAAATCCCCCGCACTAATGCTTTTTAGTCCACCACCATCACCGCCATAGCGGGATTGTTCCAGGCATAGAATGAGCGTTTTATTCACAAAGTTTTCACGGCCGCGCGGTTCGTCTAAATCGACTAATCGACCTCTTTCCGTGTTTTGTTCGCCGGCTAACATTGTGGCAATTTGCGCAAATACCGATTTTCCGCTACCACCATCGCCGGTTACTTCAAAGAATAATTGCCAGTTATGGCGATTCGTTAAAATCGCGTAAAGTGCGCCCAAGATTGCTTGCTTTTTATCTTCCTTGCCATCAGCAACAAAATTCAACCAATTATCAAAGTGCGGTGTATTTTCTTCCTGATTCGTGTAATCGTACGGAATAAAGGAAGTGAGCCAATTTTCCCGACAATGTGGACTAAATTCCAAGGTAGAACGATTTAATACGCCATTTTTTCTAATAACTCCTTGGACTGTTCCCCCATTTTGGCCGCTTGAATCTTCGCTGTATCAATCATTGAATCAATAGAACGGGCACTATAAGTAAATTCTTGTTCATCGTAAAACTGAACGGCTTTAACCTCCAATTCCGATCTAGGTAGAATCTCCCAATTTGCGCCAGTGTAATGATAAAGCTCCTTATCTAAGCTGTGTTGAGCAATATCTAGATTCAGCCATTTTACGAATGCTCGGGCTTTTACATTAGTTCCGTCCTTTTCTTTCAATTTCGGCGGCTGAGCAATTTTATCCGCAATTTCTACCGCACTTTTATCCGTGCGTAGTCGTTGAATGTAACCACTTAGATTTTCCTTCATCTGCGCAGCGCCATCATATAAAACAACATGATCAGCTTTTGTATGCTTTGCTAGATTGTGACAAATACCGGTGATTTCTGTTTGCTCCAATTCACCACATTGGAAAATCATGATTGAGCGTTGTTCCGGGTCGGCTAGTCTGATTCCTGAAATATCTTCAAGCTGCTGTTCGGCAAGAATCACCGGCTTTTGTCTAGCGTCCATACCTTCCACCAATGAACACAATAACAACCATTCTTCGTCTTTTCCTTTGTTCCATGCTTGCCAAGCTTTACGCCCGGCAAGAATGATTAACGCTGAATAAGGTTCTTTCGGCTGATCTGCTAAATGTGGTGCATTAATTAAGCGGGCCATGATTTACCCCCTCAACTGCGCCGTTCTCAATCATATTGATACGCATGGCAACGATTTCCTGAAAATATGAAAATGTGCTTACCAAGGAAATCACTAAGCTATGCTTCAATAAGCCATCTATAAGTTCATCATTGGATAGCATTGCTGCGGTTTCCTCCGGCGCTAAAGAAGGCGGTTTTGGCGCCATCTGTAGTAAATGCTTATTGATCGTGATTAATTCATCACGAAGAATTTTTAGCCCACCGAGATATTCAGCGGGATAATCAATAAACTGTTCAGCTAATGCCAAAATTGATTCGGTGGTATAAGGGAAAGACGAATTAAAGGCTTCATCTTTAGGTTTTCCCATGTTCTGATGACTGATTGAAATCGCGTTCAATTCAATGGCATTTAGTTTGGAATAATCCATTTTTTGATTGAGATCCATTATTTCACCCCCGTGATTTTCAATCCTGCTGTAGTTGCTCGTTTAATTGATTTCAGCGCGTCTGTTGCGCCTTTTAAATGTCCGTTGTGAATGTAGTCTTTGGCAAAGCTAAGATAAAATTCAGTCTGTTTAATGGCTTTTACCAACTGTTCCCAATCCGGCAAGCGTTCTTCCTCAAATAGGCTAGGGCGCTTCTTGCTTACTTTGGTTTTTAACTTACGCATTTGCCACCACCTGTAATCGTTCAATTTGTGTTACTACTTCGGCAAATTTAGAAATTAAATAGCCGTTTGCCTGATTGAAGTCCTTTAAAAGTGCGGTCTGTTCTTTTGTTAAATCGGCAGCTTTCGCCAATTCGTTAAATAACTTTCCACCACCTTTTAACCGTTCCACTAAATCCGCACATTCGCCGCGCATTTTTAGTTTGTGATGGAAGTCGTCCGGGTAAACCTCTAAGCAACGTTGATTGCTGTCATGGATTAACTTAAATTGGCGACTGATTTGCGCATATTCCGCGTGTAAAGGATTGAATGAGAGTTTCCCCTTATACTGGTTACTTACTTTCATTATTGCCACCCTCCCAAAGTACATTCACTGCATCTTTAGTCCGCACAATCAGATCACGCACGGCCCAAAGTGAATCGCTTAATGCTTTCTCCCTTGTGTTGTTATCCACCATCAGAAGAATAGCTTCCGCTTGAGCAAGATTTTTTGTGATTTCGTCCATTGCGTCTAATTTCTTCATGATTTTGTCCTCTCCCTAAAGCTCTTCTTCTAACGACATTACAGAAGTGAGGATTAATTTTGATACGGCACGGAAGGCGGCTTCATAGGTGGTGCGATCAACCTTATCAATCGTTCCATTGCCTTTGCTAATTAGTTCTGAAATCGCTTGAGCTTCCCACAATCCTTCAAGTGCTTTGGTAATTTCTTCATTACGCATGAGCCACCTCCATAGAATCACGAGAGATTGCCGAAAAAGCGCGGTCGTTTTTCACGGTGTTTTGAAGATTGATTTTGCCGGTAAGCACAAGAACAAAATCACGGGCGAATTTGGCGCGCGCGGCTTGTTCTGTATCGGCAGTGATACGGATTTTTTGAATGTGATTGGTTAGATCGGTACGGCGAATAGCCGCAAAAATGAATTGATACATTTGCGTAGATTCCAATAACTGATTTTTAGAATCTACCGCTAGACTTCTCACGGTCGGGCGGTAGAACGTAACAGGGTGAGAAACTGTCGTTATTGGAAAACAGCCCGTCAAAGACGGCCTATTACGCTCTACCATTGAATGAATTTTTAGATTAGATAAAACAAAATCCGCAAATTCTTTAGGTGTGCGAATGTCACGAACAAAAAAAGCACGGTTAAAAGGCGTGCTATCGTTCGCCAATAACTTAATATTCAGCTTCTCACGGCTGACCTTAGATTTTGCTAAGGTGTGGATATACTCGCAAATTTGACCGCACTTTGTAAAGTGAAAGCTGTTGTAATTATTTTCATATTGTTTATAATTAACGTGATTTAAATTCATATTCGTTCCTTTTATGGATTTAGATCGGGAAACGTGGCGTGTGCTTTGTGTTTGGCTCATGGTCGCTAAAATCATTCATTAGCGTTCAAAGTGTGTTCCGCTGTTTCCGCTCTCATGTAATTTAGGTTATCTACCTTCTGAGTGATTCTTAAGGTAGGGAAATGCGCCGCTTGGGTTGAGCCTTGCGGCGTTTTTCTTTTAACGGAATCGAAAGTAGGCTTGCTGTTCTTCATGCGCAGTAAGCTCACCTCCCTTAGCCTTATAAATGGCAATCACCTGTTTTAACTGTTCGGCATCTGCGATTTCATAGCGGTAATATTGTCCCATTCCATCTGCAGTCTTTTCCGTTGTACGTTTCACTTTGCCGGTTAAATGATTGCGTTCAAGTTCACTGATATAGTTACGCGCTGACGTCATGCCCATTGAGTAACCATCAATGCCGCTAATACTAGAAAGAATTAAGCGGTGTAACACTTTTAAGAATTGTGTTGGTTTTCTTGCTTCGTTCATCTTCCACCACCTTAAGCGCGTGCTGCTTTTTGTTCTTCAATCCACGCATTTACTTCTTCTAAATCCCAACGGACAAAGTTTTGTGAAAAGCGGATCGGTTGTGGGAATTGTTTAGCTTTTACAAGCTCATTGAGTTTGGTGCGGCCAAAGCTTACGCGTCGGCAAACATCGGCACCGGTGATGAGTTTTTTAGATTGGGTTTGAGATTGGCTCATAAAAAATACCTTTCGTTAGTTTAACCATGTGGAATAGCGTTCTATTCCGTTGAGTTGTTCGAACGGGAGGTATTAGAAAGGATTTTTTAGGGTGGCAAAATCTATATAGATCCAAAACGAATCTATATAGATCTCTTGAAGGGGTTATTTGATTTTATTTGCTTTGCTGAATTTATCTCGTAAATTAGCTTCACTTAATCCAGTATAACCTTGATATTGTTCACTAATATAAACTATTAATTCTTCTTGGTTGCCAAAGCTATTTTCAGACAAACAAAGTTCTTTTAAGGCTTGTATAAGATTTAAGTAAGAAGTTTCAGATTTTCCAGAAATTTCTCTACTACTTTCCCCTATCTCTTTTTGGAATTCTTCAATTTGTTTATTTTTATCACTAATTTGATTTTTAAGTTTCTGAATTTCTTCTTGCTGTTCATAACTTTCATCAATTACGGAAAATAATTTCAAAAATGAGATCATATCCTCGTGAATAATATAAATATCATCTAAATAAAGCTCTGTTCTGTTTTCGTAAATAGGCAAATGAAGATAAAGCCCAGAAAAGGTGTTTACATAAATATCAGGGAATTCCTCTATATAACCACGCTCTATTAGCTCTAGGGTATTGTATGGTTCGAATACTTCCTTAGAGAGAGGAAAATAACCATTAAAAACAAGATTTCTAAAACGGTCTAATTCTCCGGTATAAAGCTTTATTTCATCATTTTTAGAAAAGTAGTCAGGGAGGTAGTAGGCATCATTTAATATAACATCAATACTAAAATAAATGTTATTTAGTTTTATTCTGTAAATTTCAAAGTTTTCGTTGTGTTCTATTTCTGACTTTGTTTCCCCTTGGCTAAATTGTAAAAATATTTCTTCATTTCTAATATTTAGCGTTTTATTATGTGGAATTTCCCGTTTATTTACGCTATCTATCTTATTAATTCGCCCTTCAAGATGAATTGAAGCTTGTAAATCACCTGATTGAATATATTCTAATAAATCGTATTCTGAAATATTAATATTGTAGTTCAATGAGATATATTTTACCGCATCAGTGATTGAATATGCCTTTTTAGGCAAGAACTTTTGATTCGACATAAATGCCCCTTTCGCATTTGTCCTTATGATAGGAACGCACCAACAAGATAAGGCTTCTTACTTTCGGGGATCAGCCTAGGTGCGTTGAATTATTTCTGAAAAAAAACACGCCAATATCAAACAATATAGGCGTGTTTTGATTGATTAAGCACGTTTAGAATCTATAGTAGATAAATCCGGCTTATTTATATTAAATAAAGGTTTAAATATTTTAGGGACTTTTCCTAATAATCCAAGAGCCAATAAAATTGGAATAGTAAAAATAAGAAAGAACACCATTATAATAATATCTAGTAGACTATTAAATATAAAAGCTGCGTGAACAATATTTGCTGACGAATCAAAAATATTATGAAACTCATTTAAGGTTGCATTTTCAAGAATATTCTGGTTTTCATCAATATTTTTTCTATAAGCAAATCTAGCTTCTTCATTGGAATTGATATATCGTATAAATTTCCAACGAATTTTTATATTATCAAGAGCTATTCTACTAAAATGAGATCTTAGTAGTTTTTCCAATACCTCTTTAGCTTTAACATCAACATCTTTTTCAACTAAAATAGCTGATAACTGTTTCTGTATAGCTGAATGTTTTTTCTGATACTTATAGATTATGAGAGGTAAGATAATTTTTTTATATACCCATTCAATAAGGAAAACAACGCATAGTATAGATAAAAATGTTAGTAGTAGATTATCCATCTTTGTCCTCCGTTATCTTTAGTTTGATGTATAAACGAACATTACAAGCTACGCTGGCAAGCAATAACCCAACTAATATAATATATGCCATGTAACTTTTTGTGGGTTCTTGTATATACTCCAATATCACCTGTAGAATCTGATCTTTTTGCTCTTGGCTAGATTGAGCAAAAATTAAAAGTAAAATTAAAGAAAACATTGACTGTAACGGTTTTTCAGCTAACTTAGTAAAAACGCTACTAATACAATTATAAAAGTGTTCCATAATGTTTATGGTTAGAATTTGTATATATGAATAGAGTTGTGCTGATTCTAGCATTAGATTTGGGAATAGGCAAACAATCGTTAAGCCCCGTTAAGCTACGGCTGTTTTAGGATTATTTATTCTGCGTTATAATTAATGCGCTACATATTGGAAACGGTTTGTAGTAGGTGCTTCCGCAGTTCGGGGGCTTATATTTAAATACTGTCAATGATGGCTTGGGCTGTATTTTCCTTATTAAATAAAAATCCCCACGTTGTGAAGCGTAGGGATTTTTTTACATCTCATAAATCAATACCATTAAATTGTTCTAGTGCCTGTTTGTGTTCTTCCGATAACTCAAAAATCAGATCGCCATATTCAAGTTGATAAGTACCGAATGACATCAAGAAAGCTACTGCCGGATCGATTTTGTTTGCGGCCTTTTTCTTGTTCGGTTTTATGTTGGCGTTCGCATCGGTTTCCATCACAACATTGGATAATGCCCACGAAAGTACCGGATCGCCGTGGTGTTCTATCACTTGGCGATTTATCAACACTTCCGCACTTTTGGCCACCGGGCTAAATCGTTGATAGGTTTGTGGGAACGGTTCTACCTCTAAGCCTGCTGCCTGTAATTGCGTTCTTAAATGCGTGGCGTTCCAAACATCAAAGCCGATCATTTTGATATTGAAGTTTTCCGCATCTTTCAAAATATCATCGCGGATTTTGTCATAGTCGATACAGTCGCCCTCTGTGGCAATTAGCCACCCTTGGCGCACCCAGTTTCGATAGATTGCCCGGTTCTTGTTAGCCACATTATTAAGCTGAAATTCAGGAATATAATGCCGGGTAATCAACCGCACTTTTTTCCCTTGAGGGAAGGTGTAACAAAGGCTTGTTAGGTCGTTGGTGCTAGATAAATCCAAGCCTAAATAGCAATCTTGGTGAAGTAAGTCGCTTTCCGTGTAATCTCGTGCGCACTGCGCCCAATTGCCTTCACCTAGCCATGGCGTTGTTCCTTGGCACCAAACATTAAAACGCTTGGTAAGCATTTCCACCCACTCGGAAGGAATCCCTCGGGCTTTCTTGATCGTGTTTTCAAAATCAAGGTAAGGAATGGATTTACCGATATTCGGATTGGCTTTTACCCAGTTTTCCGGATTATCAATTTCGCTTTCTTCGTCCAATTCAAAAATCAGCACAAATAAGCTGTCGTTTTGTTCGTTGCCTTCCAGTATTTGCGCGCAGTAATCATAGTGCTGCTTACAAGCGGAAATAACGTTACTTCCCGCTGTAGTAATGGCAAACAGTAAACCTTCCGGGCGTGCGCCTTGCCCTAGTTCTAATGCGCTGTAAACGCTGTTATCAGTGTGTAGGTGGTATTCGTCCACAATGGCGAGACTTGGGTTAGTTCCCTCAATGGTTGAGGATTTAGCCGCTAATGGGCGCATTAAGCTATTTGATTTCGGATTAATCAGTTTATGCTGCTGAATATTGAGCCGTTTGCGCAAAGGCGGGGAAAGCAAGCACATTTGGCGCGCATCATCAAACACAATGCGGGCTTGGTCTCGGCTTACTGCTGCAGTGTAAATATCTTGTTGGCCTGATTCCATCAGTAGGAACCAATTAGCCAACACGGCGGCCACGGTGGACTTGGCATTTTTTCGCGCCACTTGGATATAAGCGGAACGATATTTTCTCAAGCCGGTATTGGTGCGCTTAAAGCCTAACAGATTGGCGAATAGAAACGTCTGCCAGTCTGAAAGCTCGATTGGTTGCCCGCGTAAATGCCCTTTAACGTGTGG
Source organism: Aggregatibacter segnis ATCC 33393 (assembly GCF_900476035.1). Lineage (GTDB taxonomy): Bacteria > Pseudomonadota > Gammaproteobacteria > Enterobacterales > Pasteurellaceae > Aggregatibacter > Aggregatibacter segnis. The sequence goes on from NZ_LS483443.1 coordinate 62,922, forward strand.
GCATAGGCGGGAGAAAGCCAAGAATTTATTTACCGCACTTTCATCAAAGAAATAAGCGGGGTTCGCTAAATCGTCAAAATAACGCGCTACGGCTTGTTTTATCTTACGACAAGCCACTAATTTCACCTGATTGAACTTTCTTCGCGTATTCGTGCCAGGTTTCCATTTTTCGCCTACATTGTGAGGATTTCATCCAACATATCAGTAACGTCCGTTTCTACTGGATTTTTACGGCGACTTACTGGATCGAAGCCTAACAGGGAAGACATCTTGATCATGACTTTTTCGGCATCTGCTTTCGCGGATAATGCCGGGTTTCTTGATTGTGTGCCTTGGCTATTTACGATAATGAAGCCATTTTTGGCTAAATCTGCCACGGAATGCCGCCAAATTGCGTAGTTTTCGCAATAAATTTCAAGGTTTGTTAAATCTTCCGGCTTAATATCGCCACGTTCTGAAAGTTGTTTAATACGCGCTTTCCATTGGCTTTTAGCAATATCATCCAAGAAATCAGGCGTTTTATAACTTTTTCGCTTGCTCATTCACTTTCCTTATTTTCTAAAAAATCACTTTGCTTAAAAATTTGAGTGGGCGGGCGGTTCCGTAGGGTTGCCACTTTCTTTCAAAAACTCCCCCACCTCTTCAAATTGTCTTTTTGTAATCGTTTAATTTAAAGCAAAGTCCAAAGTTGGATTTTGTTCAAAATTTCGACTAATCCAAAATTGGATTGGTTAGCTCAGGTATGGTCATAATGACCACGGCTTACTTCTTCGCACCAAATCCGCGTTGGTCTATCACTCGTGTTTTATAGCTGTGACAATCACGACATAAAGGCTGATGATTGCTTGCTACCCAAAACAACGGATCGGCTTGCCCGTTCTCTACCGGCTTGATATGGTCTATCACTGTTGCCGGAGTATATTTGCCTTGCTCTAAGCACATCACACAAAGGGGATGATGCTTTAAGTATTGTGCGCGGTATTTGCTCCACTTGTGGTCGTAACCGCGTGCGCTACTGTTTGGGCGGTTGTCCTTGGGTTTATGCTCCTCACATCTACCGGACTTTACTTTGTTTCTACATCCGGGATAGCTACAACGTCTTAATGATTGGTATGGCATCGGTTACTAAATCCTTAGTAAGCGCATGGTTCTCTATACACTTCCCACAATGCGGAAATCGTCATAGGTGCCGGTTTAAGGTTGGCTAAGTCTGTGACGGCTTCGCGGTTAGTGTAGAGATAGGCAATATACATTAAACAACCAATCTTAATCGCCGGGGTAAAAGGTATGGTCTTTTCCGTTTCTTCTTCCCCAAAGGTTTTGCCAATATGTTTTTGGCATACTTCCAATGTGGCCACCTTATAGGCTTCCAGTAACTCATCATCTAAATCATGATCGAGATTTAAGTGCGCTTTGATTTCATCAATCGTTAAATTAATTTCCACCATTGCCGGTCAACTCCTTACAGATAAGCTGTAGTTCTTTGTGTGCTTCTTTACTATCAATAATGTTGATTATCTCTAGCGAACGGTTCCCATATTTCACGCGCATAGTGTTATCAACATTAGTTCCGTAACGTATGCGAATGCGCACCGTATTTTCATTTAATGGCACCGCACCGGAGAAGAACTCTCTACCTTGTAATGGTTCAACCGCCGCCCGGATATTGGCAACGGTTTTCCATTTACTCACAATACCGCCGTAGTCGTTCTGTTCGTTCACTTGCTTTTGTAGGCTAATCACCTTGTTATACTTTCCGGCCTTAATCATGATTGCCATTGCTTACCCCCGGTTCTTGTTCATCACCGCGTTTTACTTCTACGGTTTGTTTCCATGCTTGGCTAAATTCTTCTCCACCCTCATAAGGCGGTAAACCTTCACGGCGGCGGACTTCATTCGGGCACATTACACCGGCTTTAATTGCCACATCGTAACTCTTGAAACGCTCGCTTTGACTTGTGCGCAATAAGTCGCTTGTATCAAATTCAATTAAGTAACGTTTCTTGCTGTTGCTACCTAAATCAATCATCAAGGCATCTTTTAGCTGCTGTTCAAAATTAGTTAGCCAAGGGCGCAAGGTTTGCGATAAAAAGGCTCGACTGGCTTCACTAAAGTTTGAATAACTGCTATTGGAATAGTCTTGAAGGAAAATCGGGCTAATGTTGTAGATTCTGGCAATATCGGAAATTGTGAACGTACGGCTTGCTAACCATTCCGCATCTTGGTTTGTCATGCCTAACTGTTTATATTCCATTGAGCCTTCGAGGATTGGTGTTTTCCCAGCGTTCTTTGCCCCCTTATAACGTTCAAGGGCTTTTACCGCTTTTTGTGCTTTGGCATCATCCAACCATTCGGCGGTAGTAATTAATCCACTCGCCATTAAGCCATTTTTCATCACTGCCGATCCGTGTTTCTGTTGAGCAATGCCTAAGCCCACGGTTTCACGGCAAATCGTAATTGGTGAACGTCCCATAAAGCCATCAAGGGAAGAATGGCGTAAATGTAGGATTTCATCTTGAAGATAGTTTTTGGTATTGCCGTCTAAGTCGGTAATTTGATAGATATACTCACCGCCAACTTTGCGATAGATATTGACCGCACTTGGTTCATACGGGGTAAGGCTGATTGGTTCGCCTTTGTTGTTCCATTCAATCACCGCATAAGCGTTACCGTTTAATAGGCAGTGACGCATCATGGTGTATTTAAATTGATACGGTGTTTGGCTACGGTTTGGCATCTCGTTTAAGAGATAGTCCACCGGGTGACGATAAACGCGCTCGCGGCCATCGTCTTTAAGTTGATACAAATAACAAGGCATACTGGCCACCGCTTCTGAAATAACGGTAACAGCACTCATCACCGCCGGTAAACTTTCCGCCGTGTTCGGGCTGACAAATTCCCCTGCGCCGGTATTTGATACACCAAGATAAGAAAGCAGTTCATTAATTGCCATCGGTGAGCTGCGTTGTTCTTTTCGTCTGAATGGGTTCCACATATTACGCCTCCACCACATCGAGCCATTGTTTCAAAAGTGCGGTGGATTTTCCTTGCGTTTTTCCCTTCGCGGTTGCCATTGAGCGTTTGGCAATCTCAACGCTACTTTCAGGATAGGCAGGAATGCTGGTAACGGTGATTTCAAATAATTCCGCTTTGGCCACTGTGCGTTGACAAGGCTCTACATCAAAATTCCATGTTTCTTCTTTAGCCCAAAAGCCGAAAGACATCCCGCTAATATCGCCGCGTTCAACACTTACCAACAAATCACGCCCTAAGGTGGTATCAGGTGGCATTAATTCAAAACGTAAACCTATTGCGTCTTCTTCCAGTTTTAAGGTTCCCGCGCGGGTACGCCCTAATAGTTTGGAATGATCGTGTTCAAATAATGCCCGTACATCGGCACCGCTGCTTAAACTTTCACTAAACGCATTCGCACTGAATTGTTCTACAAAATCGCAATAAAGCACTTCAGAAGGGCTGTCCCACTTCACCACATAGCCAACCAGTTTTTTATTCTCGCTGTCTGCGGCGATTTCGGATGAGCGGATTTCAAATTCTTTATTCATACTTTCCCTTTTAACAAAAAGGGGGCTTAATTGCCCCCGTTGGAATTTGACGATTAAGCCGTAACTTCAATGAACTTGATTGCGTTACTATCTACCACGCCATCACCAAGATATTTATCGGTATGGACTTTATAGAAGCCCGGTTCGGTAATGTTATCAGGGCGGGTTCTTACGCCGGTTTCATGATCTACAATGAAGTAACCGCGTTTGAAGTCACCAAAGGCAACTACCGGTTTATTGGCACCACTTGCCGGCATAGTTTCAAGGAAGTAAACCGGACGACCTAAAAGGGTAGAAGGCGCATCTACGGTTAAACCATCACGCCAAATAAAATCGCCGTTTTTGTTTTTGAGTTTTTGTAATGCCGCCGCAATTGTGGAAGACATCACCCAAACGGCATTTTTACGGTATTTGCTGTGTAAGGTGTAGAACAAATCAATTAGCGTATCAGCGGTGATTTTGTCGGCACCGGCAACTTCTAATTTTTGTAACTTACCAAAGGCGCGTACTTTGTCCGCTTCGGTAGAACGTTCATAGGACAAGAAGCCTTTTGATTTCTTCGTGCCGTCACCGCCGGTTAAGTCGGTTTCTTCGGTTTCGGTGAAGCTTTCGGTAATTTCATCAGTCAACCAACCTAAAACATCAATGCTGGAGAAGTCCAAAATTTCTTGAGTAGTTTTCGGATAGGCATAGATAGGGTTTAACGCAATAGTGACTTCATGGAGTTTCGGTGTGGCGGTACCATTGCGGGCTTGACCTTCCTCACCATGGGCCACTACTGCACCACCAGCGGAAACAAGTTTTTTGTATTCTTTCGCACCAACCGGCAAGCGGACCACGTTACAAATTTGACGCATCACGCTATCATCGGTTAAGCGTTTCATTACGTCTTTATCCAATTGTGGGATCACGGTATAACCGCCATCTTCTTGACCGGTGGTGGAAAGATTCCGTAATTCACCCGTTTTAATGTAGTGGCGTAGTTCGTCATTGCTGAAGGTTTTACCGCGTGTTTCTACCGGTTTGCCTTTGTCGGCAATGTTACGTTCTTCATCGGCCACCGTTTCATAACGGGCGATTTCATCGCTCAATTGTTTAACCAAATCTTTCAACTTTTCAAAGTCAACGTTTTCAGCATCATTTAATGAGCGATTTTCTTGTTCCGCCTTGTCTAACATAGCGCGCATTGCTGCGACTTTTTCCGCTTTTTGTTGGCGTAGTTCTAACAGTTTTTTAAACATAGTTAATCCTTTTAAAATCATCTTAATTAAGACGGCTTATAAAAAGCCCATAGAACAATATATACACAAAAAACAGGAAGTAAATTGCTTAAAAATTAATAGTTTAGCTACGTTAGGATACGTTGAGCAGGTGAAATTTGACTGCTTATTTTTTATACAGGCATAGGTGGAAAAATATAATTTAGATGGGATTTTTTAAGAGTGAACACTAGTGAATACCTAGTGAACACCCTATTCACTATATAAATATATGATAAATAAAGAAATATAATATACAGTGAACAGGTGAACACCTTTTTATATAATTTTGAGCGTTGATAGAAATTAAATCTTTTTTCTCATTGGTTGTTCTTTAATGTAACCACGATTGTAACCACGGTATTTCAATAAAGATTCAACACATTGATAATTAAAGAATTATTCAATAATTTCAAGTCCTGTTGGGGCACCATTCTAAACTTCCTCTAAAATTGATAACTCAAGCTGAACACGATGGTTCGTCCTCTAGCATAGTTATTTAAAACAGATTGCGTTTTTCCGCCATGGCCATCCGTATGGCATAATTCTCCCGGTAAGCAAGGCTGTGATGGAGCGCTACTTACGCTACTGTAATAACGTTGTGTTGCCGCATCGTTACCGGCATCCAGCGGATCAATATACTTCTTATCAAACAAATTCTGAATTTCTGTTTTTAAAACCAGATTTTCAATCGGCTCATAACTGACATATAAATCAAAAATCAACGGCTGTTTTTCAATGGTTTCCGTTTCTTTAATTGCATGATGGCCACGTCTTAAGGCATTCTTCTCAAATGTGGTACCATCAATATACCGTTCCTCAATGGAAGCACGTTTACTTTCACCGTAATAGCGAACTGCACCGCCGACCGTTAATTTCCGATCAAACCAACGGCTACCAAGCTCAAGGCGACCATAATCTCTTGGTAACGCAGAAATTCGACTCAAGCCATAGCCCTGTTTCAAAATATCTTCTTTTGATGCGTTATTCGGACGAGGGCTGGCATCACTATAATTGGTCGGCTGATTGGTTCTTTGATAAGCGTACGAGAGATTCGTAAAGAATCTGCCCATATCATAATTTAACTCTAATTCCACACCGCTCTTTTTCACCGTTTTAGCATAATTACGATGAGCAATGGTAAATTGAAAACCGTTGCTTTCTGCCCAAGTAGGCGCTCCGCCTTGCCACCATTCGCCCCAAACATTATGAATATAATTTTTAATGTAACTACGATACCCGACGACTTTTATTCCTAGCACATCATCATTTTTCCAAACACCTTCCTTAAAGGTATTAAAACCCAATTGATAAGTCGAAGCACGCTCCGGTTTTAAATTCGTATTAACACCAGCATCAGAGACTTGAGAAAAATACATTTCCTGAATATTTGGCATACGGTTCGTTCTGGCATAGCCCACGAAAGGCATAAAGTAGTCATGAAGACGCGCACTGAAAATCGCAGAATGGTTTATTGCTATTTTGTGGCCGGCCCTTCTTTCTAAAGGTTCATAAATTTGACAACCGCCGTTAGGATCACAATATTTTTTATAAATTTGAGAATCCTTGCCAAAAGCTTTTTCAAAATCTTCCGGAGAATTATAGTAACTCGCATATTCCCCGTTAAATTTATACTTAATCAAATTCACACTGTAATCCAACTGATAGATATCGCGAGTCAGTGACGTATCTAAATAAAAGGTCTGAAATTTTTGCTCACCGGAAGGCTGCAAGATACTCGATTTTTGTGGCAATAAGCCTTTTGAACCTTTATAACGTCCTAGGAAATCGTATAAACCGCCCTGCTGTGAAGAACCGTCGTAAAATAAACTAAGCTCTTCAGGGAATCGATTTTTGCTATATTCATTTTTGAAGAAGTTAAAACCTAAGGTAGTTTTTAAATCAACGTCTTTTGGCAAGGTAAATGTGTAACTGTTACTGATGTCAAAAATATCAGCTGTATTTTTCGTTTCTAAATATTTCAACACTTCCCAGCCGGTAAATCGTGAACCTTGCGGATATTTGGATTTACCCACGTTATGCGCTAACAACAGCTTCATATCAACATAGCCATTATCATTGAAGTTATAATTAAGTTGATAATTACGGTTTTCAATTTTGCGCGTACCAATAGCATTATCCAAAGCACGTAATTGTAGATTTAACGTATGGCGATCGTCAGCATATTCAAACTTGACTAAATGACTATGAGCACTTTGACGAATACTGCTTGGATCCAATGGCGCCAAACGATATTGGTCGTTATTGCGCTCAAAAGCCGCGTTAGTTTCATCAATTTGTTTTTGTAATTCAGGAGAGTGTTCCGGATCTTGTAAAATTCGTCTTCGCTCCGCATTACGATAATAACTGCAAGGATAGGCCTCCGGTTGAGATGGTGTGGGGGCGTTACAAGCCCACATATTTTTATTCATATCCGGCATCCAACGGCCTTTAGCTTGATCAAATACAAACCCGGCTTCGGTAAATTCTTTCTTTTTTTGTTGTTGTAAAAAATCATCACCAACATCCGCAATTTTCTGACCACCTCCGCCGATTTTATAATCTTGCGACACTTCTCGGCGACTATAACCATACAACATGCCCATATAGCCACCATTATCCAGCCATTTTCGGGTAGCTGCCATCGCCATATAGTTGGATTTTGTTGCATTGGTGCCGGTCATCCCTTTGATAATAAAACCAATATTCTTATCCCCTACAATCACATCATTGACGCCCAATGTTCTGAAATTTGCCGAGCCATAAAGAGAATTCACACCGTTTGTGCCACTAAAATTCCCCTTCGTTAAATCAATGCCGGCAATAAAATTCGGATCTAATGATGCCCCGAATTGCGAATTCCCTCCGGCTTGCCCGGAGTCCATCGATGTGGAATAAAATGTTTGTGTAATGCCATCCACCATGGTGTTTGCCCTGCCGAATCCCGTTTCTCCACGAATATTTAACGACAACACACCGGAGCCTTTATCCTGTTGGGTAAATGCGCCCGGCATACTACGAACAACGTTATCAATGTTTTGTGTTTCTTTAAAAACATGTTCTCGCGTGCTTTTCGCTTTCGCTTCAGTAAACGGTTTTTTCTCATTAGCAATGATTCTTTCAACCACATCAATTTGGTCTAATTGCTCTTCAGCATAGGCAATGTTGATCACATTAAACACACAAAGTGTTATTACATTAAATTTTATGGCGTTACGCATTTTGCTCCTCAAGATCCTAATAAAAGTTTTTATCCAATAAAAAACAACATCACAAATAAACAAGCGATGACGTACATAAAAATTTATGAAAACGTATATTTATCCATTTTTGATGATGATCTTATTTTAAGTTGAAAAATAAGATTTAAGCAAATAAAAAATAAAGAAGAGAAAAAGAAACAAAAAAAGTGCGGTGAAAATCCACCGCACTTTTTGCTGGGAATGAAAGGAAAGCGGGTTAAACGCTAGCAAATAACAAGGTTGACGTTCTTATTTTTTAATAACTCATCAATGCTTGGCGGGACATCCGAATCGGTGAACACATACTCTACATCTGTAATGGCTCCCAGTTTGACCATTGCACGTCGACTAAACTTAGAATGGTCTGTTACCAACAAGGTATTACGAGAATTTTCAATGATCGCACGTTTTACTTGTACTTCATGATAATCGTAATCCAACAACGTACCGTCCAAATCAATGGCGCTGATACCTAATATCCCGAAATCCAAACGGAACTGTGATAAAAACTCCACCGTTGACTCACCGATAATGCCGCCATCTTGACGCAAAGACCCACTGGCAATGGTGATATCAAAAGAGTCATTTTGCATGAGAATATGTGCCGCGTTGAGGTTATTGGTCACAATACGTAGTTTTTGATGGGCTAATAAGGCAAAGGCAACCGCTTCAGAGGTTGTGCCGATATCAATAAAGAGTGAAGCTCCGTTGGGAATGAGTTGCACCACTTGATGCGCAATGCGATTTTTTTCTTGAGAGAAAAAGTGTTTGCGATCGTGATAATCGCTATTTTCTGCAGTAGAAGGTGAGGCCGCGCCACCATGATGACGGCGAATCACGTTCGCTTCTGCCAGTTCATTTAAATCACGTCGAATTGTTTGGGGGCTCACATCAAATAACGCCACCAACTCATCTGTACTTAAATATCCTTTTTGTTTAACCAATTCGACAATTTTTTGATGACGAAGAGATTGTCTCATGTGTATTCCTTAGTTGTTAAAATAACACTTCGGGCTGTTAATTTATCTTATTTTTACTCGAAGATCACGACTTTACGCGAATATTTCGATCCAAAAACGCCAATAACATTCCCACCAATAAACCGGAAATATGCGCCGTGTTGCCAATATTGATATCCACCAATGGACCGGCAAAGCCGAGCAAAATCCCCACCACTAACATATAAAAAAAGCCATCCGGCACTTCAAAATCGGTTTGTTTATTCAATTTATCCAATACAAACACATAGCCCAACACGGCATATACCACACCTGATAAACCGAAAAATGCCGGTCCGCTTGCGACGTTTTGCGCCACGCCGGTAATTACACCGGCAAGTAAATAAATCTGAAGTAATTTAATGCTCCCTAACTGCCGCTCAATCGCCCCACCAAAAATCCACCACCAGGTGAGATTAAACAAAATGTGCATATTGGATAAATGTACCAATGTATGGCTGAGATAACGCCAAATCTCGTCTTCTTGTTCCGGTTCAGCCGGGAAATGGGTGAGTAATAAAAGCGGTTCGGCAAAGCCTAAAAACATCAAAAGGTAAATCAAGGCACAAAGTGCGGTCAGAAAGACGGTTATTTTTTGCTGTTGGAAATAAGATAAAAAAGAAAAGCGGCTATTTGCCTGAGAGTTAGCGGAAGACACTTCATGAGAAACATTGAGTGGACTGACACCGTTTTGCCACGCTTGTGCATTTTTTCGTTCCAGCCATTCTGTTAGAAAAACCTCTGTTTCCTGTTCAATCGCCAAAAAGTGCGGTGTGTTTTCCGATAGAAAAACATGATATACCAGCTTGCCCTGCGCATTTTGGTTTTCTTCAACAAGCACTTCCGCGTGATATTTCGTACGAATATGCGCCTGAAAATCACGCACTAAGTCAGGGATTTCACTACCAAACAAATGCTGCATTTGCTATATTCCTTTTCCAAAATTTAATCGACGGAGAAAAAATGAGAAATTCAAATTTGCCTCAGGGATTTAGCCCGTTCACTTGGGCAATTGCTCTCTTTTGTTTACCTATTTTACTTTGGCCTTTGGCACAATTGGTTTCACCGCATTTATTGAACAATCCGCACCTCAGCGACATTCAAGTCCGCGTCATGTCAATTTTTCTCTGGTGTTATCCATTAGCATTAGTCATCCTAGCGCGGATTTTTTATCGACTACATCAACGCAAACCGGCTTTCGCACGTCGAGGTTTAGCCTTAAGTGCGGTCATATTTTACGGCGTTTTAGGTTATATCATCGCCGTTGGATTTAATTAATATGCCGTTTCCAGCGGTAAGTTAGCGTCCACCCAAGCGGCGAATCCACCTTGCACACTGTAAACCCTTTCATAGCCACGTTGCAGTAAAAACGTGGCAACACTGCGACTGCTCACGCCATGATAGCAACTCACCAAAATCGGCTGATCGTAGTCATATTCCGCTTCAAAATCCGGCCAAGTGTGTTCTGTTAAATTCACTGCACCTTGAGCATGAGAATAACTGAAGCGCGCCGAATCCCGCACATCTGCCAACACAGCGTTTTCATCCTTTTGTAACATTTCCCACGCTTGTTGAGGCGTAATTTCAATAAAATCTGTCATAACATCTTATTCATTAATACGTATTAAAGCTTATGTCATAAGGTATTTAGCCGTATATATCAACAACGATGTTTAAGCACTACCTTTCAACATAAAGTAAAAATAGTAACGATTGACTTACGGATAAACGATTTTCTTCCAAATACCAGTATAAAAGGTGGGCAAAATTAACCTTTTTCAGCCAAAAACTCAACGTTTTTTTAACAAATAAAATAGCGTTCAAAATCATCTCCCCTGACAAAACCGCCCTTATTTCTACCGCACTTTTTTTGTTTTGCGATCAAGCTCCCAAAAGTGCGGTCGTTTTCTCGTGCATTTTTTCGATTTTCGGCAAAGTACGCCCGTTGATTAATTCAACGTGTATTTAACTTTAGTCTGAAAAGGAATCACTATGAAAGTAATGAAACATCTTTTGGCTTCTCTGTTCGTGTTAGGAACGGTGTTTACCGGCACTGCCATGGCAGCAGAAAAGGCGGCAGAACCTGCAGCGCAAACAGAGCAACCTGCCGCAACGGCCGCTGTTAGCCAGAAAGTCAACATCAACACGGCCTCTGCCGCCGAAATTCAAAAAGCGCTTGTGGGTATTGGCGCGAAAAAAGCGGAAGCCGTCGTGCAATACCGTGAAAAACACGGGGCGTTTAGTGCTGTCGAGCAATTATTAGAAGTGCAAGGTATCGGCAAAGCTACGCTCGAAAAAAATCGCGATCGCATCGCACTTTAATCTCTCTCCTCTAACATTGTTTTTATGTAAGACGAGGCAATGCGCCTCGTCTTTTTTATTGGGTGCGTTATAATACGAGGCATTTTTCAACCGCACTTAACAAAATAAGTAAGAGAACAACATGAAACAAAAAATTGTTTTAGCCACCGGTAATCAGGGTAAAGTCAGAGAAATGGCAGATGTGTTAGCCGATTTCGGTTTTGAGGTTATCGCCCAAACCGACTTAGGCATCGACAGCCCGGAAGAAACCGGCTTGACCTTCGTAGAAAACGCCATTTTAAAAGCACGTTATGCGGCGGAAAAATCCGGATTACCGGCGATTGCTGACGATTCAGGCTTAGTGGTTGACGCATTAAACGGCGCGCCAGGCTTATATTCTGCACGTTATGCCGGGGTAGATGGTGAACAGGCTGATGCAAAAAATCGTGAAAAATTGTTAGCGGAATTGGCGAATGTGCCCACCGAACACCGCAGTGCGCAATTTGTTAGCACCATCGTCTTATTACAACATCCAACGGATCCCTCACCGATCATTGCGCAAGGCGCATGTCACGGTGTCATTACTTTTGAAGAAAAAGGCGACAATGGCTTTGGTTATGACTCACTCTTTTTCAGCCCGGAAACAGGTTGCACCTTTGCCGAACTGGAAACTGCCGAGAAAAAGAAAATCTCCCACCGTGCCCGTGCATTAAGCGCGCTTAAAGCGCAATTGGACGCATAAAGTGCGGTCAGTTTTCATAACGAATTTGAAGGACAAAAAATGATTATTACTACCACGCCTCACATCGAAGGCAAGCAAATTGTCGAATATAAACAACTGGTATTCGGCGAAGTCGTTGCCGGTTCGAATTTTATCCGCGACTTTTTTGCCGGCATTACCGACATTATCGGTGGACGCTCAGGCATGTATGAATCGCGCATTACCAAATCGCGCAAAGAAGCGTTAGATGAAATGCAGAAAAACGCTCAAGCATTAGGCGCTAACGCCGTTGTGGGCGTAGAAGTTAATTACACCACCATCACCTCCGATGCCAAAAGCATGTTTATGATTGTGGCAAGTGGTACCGCGGTGGTCGTTCGCTAATGATAACACCGCCGTTAAATCCGTTGCTGTTACCACCGCTGAGTTTATACATCCATATTCCGTGGTGTGTGCAAAAATGCCCGTACTGCGATTTTAACTCACATGCGCAAAAAGGCTCTATTCCTGAACAGGAGTATGTGCGCCATTTACTTGCCGATTTAACGGCGGATTTATCACGTTATCAGGAAAGCGTGCAACAACGCTCATTGCATTCGATTTTTATCGGTGGCGGCACACCGAGCCTGTTTAGCGCAGAAAATATTGCGTTTTTATTACATCAAATCGAGCAACGCATTCCTTTTGCACCTCATATTGAAATTACCCTCGAAGCCAATCCTGGCACGGCTGAAGCCGAACGTTTTTTAGGTTATGTACAAGCCGGCGTCAATCGTATTTCCATGGGCATTCAAAGTTTTTCCGATGAAAAATTACAAAAATTGGGGCGTATTCATAATGCTGCCGAGGCAAAAAGTGCGGTAGGTTTCGCCCGTGTTTCTTCTCTGCGTATTTTTAATTTGGATTTAATGCATGGTTTACCCAACCAAACCTTAAACGAAGCCTTAGATGATTTACGCCAAGCCATTGAACTGGCACCGCCGCATTTGTCTTGGTATCAGCTCACCATCGAGCCGAATACGATGTTTGCTTATCGTCCGCCGAAACTGCCTGATGACGACGAATTGTGGGATATTTTTGAACAAGGGCATCAATTATTAACGGCTGCCGGCTATCAACAATATGAAACTTCAGCCTACGCCAAACCGGGGTTTCAGTGCCAACACAACTTAAATTATTGGCGCTTTGGTGATTATCTTGCCATTGGTTGCGGTGCGCACGGCAAACTCAGTTTTCCAAGCGGAAAAATTTTGCGTTACAGCAAAACTAAACACCCAAAAGGCTACATGCGTGGCGAATATTTATATGAAGAACGGGACGTCAGCGCCGAAGATCGCCCTTTTGAATTCTTTATGAATCGGTTTCGCTTATTGGAAGCCGTGCCGAAAAGTGAATTTGAACAATTCACCGGCTTGTCATTAAGTGCGGTAGATAAAACGATGACTTGGGCGCTGGATCAAAAATTCATCACGGAAACCGACCGCACTTGGCAAGTCACCGAGCACGGAAAACTGTTTTTAAACGAGTTATTAGAAGCCTTTTTGCCGGAATAACGGATCTCTACTTGTTTATGCCAAGGAAACTGATTAAAGTAAATGCAATCGTTTACGCGATTTAACCGCGTAATTTTGTGATGTGATGTAAGGAGAAAAAATGAATCAACTTGAAATGAAAAAAATCGCCGCGCAAGCGGCTTTGCAATTTGTAAAGCCGGATATGATCGTGGGCGTGGGGAGCGGTTCGACCGTGAATTGCTTTATCGAAGCCTTGGGAACGCTAAAAGATCAAATTAAAGGCGCTGTAGCAGCATCGAAAAATTCAGAAGAACTCCTCCGCCAGCAAGGTATTGAAGTTTTCAGTACGAATGACGTTTCCAGTTTAGATATTTATGTGGATGGCGCCGATGAAATCAATCCACAAAAAATGATGATCAAAGGCGGCGGTGCGGCATTAACCCGTGAAAAAATTGTGGCTGCACTTGCAAAAAATTTCATCTGCATCGTGGATAGCAGCAAACAAGTGGATGTGTTAGGCTCAACTTTCCCATTACCCATTGAAGTTATCCCCATGGCACGTTCGCAAGTGGCACGTAAATTAGTCACACTTGGCGGTGCACCGGAATACCGCGAAGGCGTCGTGACCGATAACGGCAACATCATTTTAGACGTACATAATTTTGCCATTATGAATCCGGTGGAAATGGAAAAAGAATTAAATAACATTGCAGGCGTCGTCACTAACGGCGTATTCGCTTTACGCCCGGCAAACACCGTAATTGTCGGCACACCGGACGGTGCAAAAATCATTTAAAAATAATCGGAGACAAATATGACATCAAAAGTTTCATTAGATAAAAATAAAATCAAATTTGTGTTGTTGGAAGGAGTTCACCAAAGCACTCTAGACACCTTGCACGCCGCAGGTTACACCAACATTGATTACTACAAAAAAGCGTTGGACGGCGATGAATTAAAAGAAGCCATCAAAGATGCCCACTTTATCGGCTTACGCTCCCGCACCCATTTAACTGAAGAAATGATCGCAGCCGCACCGAAATTGATCGCCATCGGCTGTTTCTGTATCGGCACCAACCAAGTGGATTTAAATGCGGCGAAAGTACGCGGTATTCCGGTCTTTAATGCGCCGTTCTCTAATACGCGTTCTGTAGCAGAATTAGTGTTAGGTGAAATCCTATTATTAATGCGTAATATTCCCCAAGCCAATGCAGACGTACACCGCGGTTTATGGAATAAATCGGCGGTGGGTTCACACGAAGTACGTGGCAAAAAATTAGGGATCGTGGGTTACGGCCATATCGGTTCACAACTCAGTATTATTGCTGAATCCATGGGTATGGATGTTCACTTCTATGACATTGAAAACAAACTGCCTCTTGGCAACGCCAAACAAGTTCGTAGCTTGGAAGAATTGCTCGGTTCTTGCGATGTCATTTCCCTGCACGTACCTGAATTGCCATCTACCCGCAATTTAATCAGCGCAGAACGTATTGCCCAATTAAAACAAGATGCCATTCTGATTAACGCGGCACGCGGGACTGTCGTGGACATTGACGCGTTAGCCAAAGCATTAGAAGAAGGCAAAATACGCGGTGCAGCAATCGACGTATTCCCGGAAGAACCGGCATCTATTAACGAAGAATTTATTTCCCCATTACGCAAATTCGATAATGTGATCTTAACGCCGCACATCGGTGGTTCTACCGCGGAAGCACAAGAAAATATTGGATTTGAAGTCGCCGGTAAATTTGTGAAATATTCCGACAACGGCTCAACTTTGTCTTCCGTTAACTTCCCGGAAGTGTCTCTACCGGAACACGAAGGCTCCAAACGCTTGTTGCACATTCACGAAAACCGCCCGGGTATCTTGACCAAAATCAACCAAATTTTCGTTGAAGCTAATGTCAATATCGCTGCGCAATACTTACAAACCGATCCCAAAATCGGCTATGTGGTGATCGATGTGGAAACCGACGATTCCGCACCATTGCTTGATAAATTGCGTCATATTGAGGGCACAATTCGCACTCGCGTATTGTTCTAAAAATAAAAAAGTGCGGTGGATTTTGAACCTGTTTTTAAATCCACCGCACTTTTTTGTTGCCGTTAACTACGAATTAACCCATTCCACAACATCTTTTGTTAATCGCCCAATTTCCTGCCAATTTTTCGCATTAATCAGATTCTTCTCAACAAACCAAGAACCACCACATGCCAATACATTTGGAATCGCCAAATACTCCTTAATATTCTGCATCCCAATGCCACCTGTAGGCATGATGCCTAACTGAGAATAAGGCCCTAACAAGGCTTTGATCATTTTCACCCCACCCGAAGCCTCCGCCGGAAAGAATTTCACGGTTTCGATCCCTATGTCTAATGCCGCTTCAATAGCCATCGGATTATTCACTCCCGGTGTGATCGGGAAGTCTAAATCTTGGCATAATTGCACAATTTTCGGATTCAACCCTGGTGTAACCACAAAATCAGCCCCACTGTTTTTTGCGGCGACAACCTGCTCAGCATTTAACACTGTTCCAGCAGCAATCAAAAAGTCCGGTCGCTGTTGACGTAATAAACGAATCGCTTCTGCAGCAGCAGATGAACGAAATGTAATTTCCGCTACCGGTAAACCATTGTTTGCTAAGGTATCCGCCAAAGGCAAAATATCTACCGCTCGCTCTAAGGCAATCACCGGCACAACTTTAAGTTCGCGAAGTTGCTCGGTAATTTGGGCTAACGTCAAAGACATACTCTCTCCTTTTTTATCTTTTATTATCCGGCTATTGTTTAATTTCAATGCCTTCGAACTCCCGAATTTTATTCAGCGCCTCCGCCAAATCCGCCGTGAAATTAATTTTTTTAATCTCCGGCAAGCTACCGGATTTCACGATAGTACGTAACGGTTGGAATTGCATATTGCACATATAAAGCTGTTGATGTGGGAGCATATGTTGCACAAAACGTGTAAGTGCGTGAATTCCCCCGGTGTCCAATACCGTTACCGCATCGCATTGTAAAACAATATGTTTAATTTCGTGGTCGGTGTGTACGGTCTTATCATGTAAATCAGCAAACAAATTATCTGCTGCAGCGAAAAAGAGCGGTCCGCTAATACGATAAATTAAGACATCATCTAAATCCTCCGGTACAGCAATACTGATAGATTTAGTCATTTCAGCGATGGTGCGAATAAACAGCAAGCTTGCCAACAACACGCCCACAGAAATGGCGATCACCATATCGAATAACACGGTCAACACCAAGCAAACCAATAACACGGTGATTTCATTACGTCCTGAGCGACGAATTAACTGAATAATTTGTGTCAAGTCCGCCATGTGCCAAGCCACCACCAGCAATAATGCTGCCATAGACGACAACGGCAAATAGGAAAGTGCCGGCGCAAAAAATAACAAGGCCAACAAGACTAATAGCGCATGCACCACGCCGGAAAGTGGTGACACCGCCCCCGATTTAACATTAACGGCTGAACGGGCAATTGCCGCAGTGGCGGTTATACCACCGAAGAACGGAGAGGCAATGTTGCCTAAACCTTGCGCCAATAATTCGTTATTAGAATGGTGCTTGGTGTCCGTCATGTTATCTAACACAACAGCACATAATAGCGACTCAATGGCGCCCAATACCGCCATTGAGAATGCAGCAGGAAGTAGTCGTTGAATGGTATCGAAATTCCAATCAATTACGTTGCCATGAAGATCGGGAATATTCCACGGCAGTACAAATTCAGGCAAAACATTTGGAATACCAAAACCGGTGCTACCATCAGAAAGCGTGTATTGGAATTGTGTCCCGATAGTCGCCACAGAAAATCCAAAATGGGTTAAACCTAAAGATAATAATGTCGCAATAATCACCGCCGGCAAATGGCCTGGGATCGGTAAACGAAGTTTATGCCATTGGGTTAATACGATCAGTGTGATAATGCCTACTGCGGTATCCGCCCAGCTGATACTTGGAAGTGCGGTCAAAATAACTTGTACTTTTTCAAGGTAATGAGAAGGCATTTTTTCAATGCTTAAGCCGAGAAAATCCTTAATTTGCAACGTGGCAATCACAATACCAATCCCCGATGTAAAACCGAGCGTCACCGGCAACGGAATATATTCAATTAATCGCCCTAAACGGAACAGCGCCATTAACACTAAAATGATGCCCGACAATAACGTAGCCATCAACAAACCGCTTAGCCCGAATTGTTGCGTCACAGGATATAAAATCACCACAAACGCCGCGGTAGGCCCAGAAATATTAAAACGGGATCCGCCGGTTAATGCGATAATCATCCCCGCAATAATCGCTGTGTATAGACCATGTTGCGGCGGTACGCCACTGGCAATCGCCAATGCCATAGAAAGTGGAATAGCAATAATACCAACCGTCAAACCGGCAATAATGTCTTTAACCAAATAACGGGAGCTATAACCCGCGCGAAAGCTGTCTTTCAACGCACTGAAAGGTTTCACCGCAAGAAACACATTTTTAGAAAGAAACCATTTTTTTAACATAATTCATAATCGTAGATGAGAAATTGAATGGAATAACCATGAGTGGACGCTTATTTTACCTGATTATTGGCGAAATTTTTATCGTCTGATGGGACAAATCATAAAAATACTTGACGAGGCTCAATGAAATCCTTATAGTTCGCACGTCCTAATCACGGTGAGATGTCCGAGTGGTTGAAGGAGCACGCCTGGAAAGCGTGTATGTGGGAAACTGCATCGAGGGTTCGAATCCCTCTCTCACCGCCATTCTTAATGAATTTTCTTTTTTAATCTTTATTTGTTCCAATCTATTTCAGTTATACTGAGCAACATTTTCAACAATAAAACACGTTAAAAAATCACCGCATTTTTATGTGTTGGCATCTCCTTTTGATGCTTGAATTTACGGAATCCACCCCAATATTAGGCGAAATCAGCGGAATTTAGATAAGAGAGTACATGATGAGAGCAAAAAAATCAGAATTACAAACCATACCGGTATTGCCATTGCGCGATGTCGTCGTGTTTCCTTTTATGGTCATGCCGTTATTTGTAGGCAGACCAAGATCCATTAGCAGCCTTGATGATGCCATGAATAATGGCAAACAGCTGTTATTGGTTTCGCAAAAACAGGCAGAATTAGAAGAACCGTCCATTGACGATTTATATGATGTCGGCACCATTGCCAATATTATCCAGTTGCTCAAACTTCCTGATGGCACCGTGAAAGTGTTAGTAGAAGGACAACAGCGCGCCAAAATTCATCAAATTGAAGATTCCGGTGAACATTTTCAAGCACAGGTAGAACCGCTTAATAGCACGCTTGGTAATAAAAAAGAATTACAAGTTGTTCACAAAGCAGCCTTAGATGAATTCCAAAACTATGTGAATTTGAACAAGAAAGTACAGCCGGATATTCTTTCCGCACTTCAACAAATTGAAAATTTGGAACAAGTTAGTGACACCTTAGCCTCCCATTTACCGGTTTCCGTTGCCCAAAAACAAACCGTATTAGAAATGACCAATGTAGTGGAACGTTTTGAGTATTTGCTGGGTTTAATGCAGTCCGAAGCGGATCTATTACAGGTGGAAAAACGCATTCGTAGTCGCGTAAAAAAACAAATGGAAAAAAGTCAGCGCGATTATTACTTAAATGAACAAATTAAAGCCATTCAAAAAGAACTTGGCGAAGAAGAAAATGCGATAAGTGAAATTGAACAGCTTCGTCAAAAAATTGAAGAGGCAAGAATGCCTTTGGAAGCACGTGAAAAAGCCGAAGCTGAATTGCAAAAACTGAAAATGATGTCGCCAATGTCGGCTGAAGCCACTGTTGTGCGCAGTTATATTGACTGGATGATTCAAGTGCCTTGGCATAAACGCACCAAAGTGAAAAAAGATCTCGCGAAAGCGCAAGAAATTTTAGATGCCGATCACTATGGTTTGGAGCGCGTGAAAGAGCGTATTTTGGAATACCTTGCCGTGCAAACCCGTTTAAATCAATTAAAAGGGCCAATTCTTTGCTTGGTAGGTCCTCCTGGTGTCGGTAAAACTTCGTTAGGACAATCTATTGCCAATGCAACAGGGCGCAAATATGTGCGCATGGCATTAGGCGGCGTGCGTGATGAAGCCGAAATTCGTGGTCACCGGAAAACCTATATTGGTTCTTTGCCAGGCAAATTGATTCAAAAAATGGCAAAAGTCGGTGTAAAAAACCCGCTCTTTTTGTTAGATGAAATCGATAAAATGTCTTCTGATATGCGTGGTGATCCAGCTTCTGCTTTATTAGAGGTATTGGATCCGGAACAAAATGCCCATTTCAACGATCATTATTTGGAAGTGGACTACGATTTATCCGATGTCATGTTTGTGGCGACCTCAAACTCCATGCACATTCCAACGCCATTATTAGATCGTATGGAAGTGATTCGTTTATCCGGTTATACGGAAGATGAAAAACTGAATATCGCCACTCGCCATTTGATCAACAAACAAATGGAACGCAACGGGCTAAAAACCAGAGAATTAATCATTGATGACAGCGCGATCGTGGATATTATCCGCTATTACACTCGTGAAGCCGGTGTGCGTAATTTAGAACGTGAAATTTCAAAAATCTGCCGTAAAGCCGTAAAAACCTTACTGTTAGATAAGAAATTAAAATCCATCAAAGTGACGGCGAAAAATCTACACGATTACCTTGGTGTGAAACGCTTTGAATTTGGTCGTGCAGATACGCAAAATCGTGTTGGCGAAGTCACTGGTTTGGCATGGACGGAAGTCGGCGGCGATTTACTGACGATTGAAACCGCCTCCGTGCCGGGCAAAGGCAAACTCAGTTACACTGGCTCCTTGGGGGATGTCATGAAAGAATCCATTCAAGCGGCAATGACTGTCGTACGCGCACGTGCAGATAAATTAGGTATTAATCCGGAATTCCACGAAAAACGTGACATTCACATTCACGTTCCGGACGGTGCGACACCAAAAGACGGTCCGAGCGCAGGGATTGCTATGTGTACCGCATTAGTGTCCTGTTTAACCGGTAATCCAGTGAAATCGGAAGTGGCGATGACCGGTGAAATCAGCCTACGTGGCAAAGTATTACCAATTGGCGGTTTAAAAGAAAAATTACTGGCAGCTCACCGTGGCGGTATTAAAACCGTCATTATTCCAAAAGATAATGTGAAAGATTTGGAAGATATTCCGGAAAACGCCAAACGTGATTTGAACATTCACGCGGTAGAAACCATCGATGAAGTGTTAACTATTGCGTTGGAAAATCCACCTAGCGGTGTTGAGTTCGTAAAGCTTGAACCGATTTCTGCGGTGAAAAGCAGTCGTCGTAAGAAAAGTATTTCTCCAAGTGCGGTCAATTAATTAAACGTTTTTAAAAAGCCAAATTATCATCGAATAATTTGGCTTTTTTTATTTTGCTAGTGCGTGTAAAGGCGCTTTAGATTATAATCGTGCAAATTTTTGCTTTATTTTTATAGGATACGTTTCATGGTAATGGAAAAACTACACGGAGCCTCAACTAACTGGGCTTCCAAGTTTCTTTTTGGTTTTATTACTGTCACATTTGTTATCAGCTCGATGGCGGGTTATCTTTATACCCGAGTAGATAACTCAGCAGCAAAAGTGAACGGAGAAGAAATTTCACAACAAGCGTTTCAAAATCAATACAATATTGCATCACGTAATTTAACGCCTCAAGAAATCGATTCACCGGCACAAGTGGCCAATCTTAAACGTCAAGTACTTGCCTCTTTAATTGATCAAGAACTACTACGCCAATACGCTAACGAACTTAAATTAGGTGTTAGCGATGCACGTATTAAACAAGAAATCGTCACCACGCCGACATTCCAAAATAATGGCAAATTTGACAATACGCTCTATCAACAAACACTACAAAATAATGGGATTTCTGCTGAAACCTATGCCGGTTATGTTCGCGAAGCATTACGCCTGGAACAATTACAAAGCGGTTTAGGCACTACTACCTTTAGCGTCCCTGCTCAACAAGAAAAATTAACAAAACTTTTCTTCCAAAGCCGTCAAATTCGTTTAGCAAATTTATCTTTAGCCAATGAAATTGCCAAACAAGAAGTTAGCGATGAAGAAATTCAAGCTTACTATGATGCACACAAAGCTGAGTTTACGATTCCGGAAACCGTAAAAGTACAATACCTCGACTTATCCGGCGCGGCGATGGAGAACAATATCAACATTACTGATGTAGAAATTGCACAATATTATCAAGATAATAAACCTCAATTCACAACCCAAGGACAACAACGCTTAGCCCATATTCAAGTAAAAACAGAACAGCAAGCACAAGAGTTATACCAACAGCTACAAAATGGGGCTAATTTTGCAGATTTAGCCAAAAATCACTCGATTGATCCAACCAGTGCTGAGCGAGGCGGTGATTTAAGTTGGGTAAGTGCGGGTGAATTTCCAAAAGTTTTTGAAGATGCTGCAAATGCCTTAGCCGTTGGACAATATAGCCAACCGGTAAATCTTGACAATCACTACCATATTATTTTGGTAGAAGAACGCAAAGAACCACAGTTACAACCACTAGAAAGCGTAAAAGCACAGATCGCGGCACAAATCCGTCAAAACTTAGTCAATACACAATTTTATTCCATTGAAAAACGTGTTGCAGAAAAAGCATTTGAAGATCCTTCTTCATTGAATGCAGCTGCAGAAGTAGGCGGTGTCAAAGTACAAGAAACGGCATATTTTTCTCGTGATGATATTCCTGCTGAGCTCAATTATCCTAATGTCGTTTCTGCGGTTTTCGATTCTGATCTGTCCCAGGGCGGTAGCAACTCTGAACCGATGAACGTGGGTGAACAACATTCTGTCGTCGTTCGTGTGCTTGATCATAAACCTCAAAGCATCAAAACATTAGATGAAGCCAAAGCTGACATTACCGCACATTTAAAACATCAAAAAGCAGAAGCAGTCGTATTAGCTCAAGCAGAACAAATTGTCCAAAATTTATCTGAAGGCAAGTCTGTTGAAGGCGTAAAATTTAGTGCAGAACAAACTTGGGTCTTTGCCGAAAATAAAGATCCTGTGTTAAACAATACGGTATTTTCCATGGCGAAGCCGGAAGAAGGTAAAACTACCTATAAAGCCGCTAGCAATGCAAATGGTGATGTCGTTATCATTGCATTAGATAAAGTGGTTGATGGTAAATTAACCGAACAAGAGCAAAAACAATTTGCCGTGCAAATTGAGCAGCTCTCTCAAGTGAGCTTACAAAACAGTTTATTAAATGCTCTACGCGCTAAAGCGAAAATTAAGATAAACGACTCATTTATTAACCAAGAGCAATAATCAAGCGTAATGCCTATGATTTCATAGGCATTATTTTTGAGCTAAATTTGAGAAGCAACAGGCTTTGATGTATTATTCCGCGATTTATTTTTTCGCGGCGAACCGTCTAATATTAAGGAGATAAAAATGAAATTAGTTGAAGTCAAACACCCTTTAGTGAAACACAAATTGGGTTTAATGCGCGCAGCGGAAATTAACACGAAAAAATTCCGTGAATTGGCAACAGAAGTCGGAAGTCTATTAACTTATGAAGCGACATCCGATTTAGAAACGGAAAAAGTTATTATTGACGGTTGGTGCGGCCCGGTTGAGATTGACCAAATCAAAGGTAAAAAAGTCACTGTGGTACCGATTCTACGTGCAGGCCTTGGCATGATGGACGGTGTGTTAGAGCATGTTCCAAGTGCGCGTATCAGCGTTGTCGGTATGTACCGTAATGAAGAAACCCTTGAGCCGGTACCTTATTTCCAAAAATTAGCCAGCGATTTAGATGAACGTTTAGCTATCGTTGTTGACCCGATGCTAGCAACCGGTGGCTCCATGATTGCAACCATCGATTTGCTCAAACAAAAAGGGTGTAAACACATTAAAGTTTTAGTATTAGTTGCCGCACCGGAAGGTCTTGCCGCATTAGAAAAAGCGCATCCGGACATTGAATTATACACCGCGGCAATTGATGATCACTTAAACGAAAACGGTTATATCATTCCGGGTTTAGGTGATGCAGGCGATAAAATTTTCGGTACGAAATAATGCTAAACCGGAAATTTTATTAACAGGTTAGGCGGATTTTTATCCGCCTCTTTTGCGGCAAAAAGAAATGAAAATGTTTCTAAAAATGACCGCACTTTTTAAGTTAATTCAGGCAGAGAGTTGAAACTTACATGACACATACAACACAAGCTCCAATTACGGAGCAACAGAGTTCCGTTAAACAAGCGTTTGTGGGTTTACAAATGCTATTCGTTGCCTTTGGTGCATTGGTTTTAGTACCGTTAATTACCGGATTAGATGCCAATACCGCCTTGCTCACCGCTGGTATCGGTACCTTATTATTCCAACTTTGCACCGGCAAACAAGTGCCGATTTTCTTGGCGTCTTCTTTTGCCTTTATTGCCCCGATTCAATACGGCGTCGCCACTTGGGGTATTCCGGCTACCATGGGCGGTTTAGCCTGTGCCGGTTTGGTTTATTTAGCGCTGAGTACATTAGTCAAATTGCGTGGTGCTGCGGCATTAGAACGCATTTTTCCTCCTGTGGTTGTAGGCCCCGTTATTATTATCATCGGTATGGGCTTAGCACCGGTCGCCGTCGATATGGCTCTCGGTAAAAATAACGCTTACCAATACAATGATGCTGTTTTAGTGTCTATGGTAACCCTCATCACAACCTTGTGCGTGGCGGTCTTCTCCAAAGGGCTAATGAAACTTATCCCAATTATGTTCGGTATCACCGTCGGTTATGTTCTATGCCTTTTCATGGGGCTCATTAATTTCCAACCGGTTTTAGAGGCGCCTTGGTTTAGTTTGCCAAACATCACCACACCTGAATTTAAATTGGAAGCCATTTTATATTTACTGCCAATTGCCATTGCACCCGCCGTGGAGCACGTAGGCGGCATTATGGCGATTAGTTCCGTCACCGGCAAAGACTTCATCAAAAAACCTGGCTTACATCGCACTTTATTGGGTGATGGTATCGCAACGAGCGCAGCATCATTATTAGGTGGTCCACCAAATACGACCTATGCAGAAGTCACAGGTGCGGTCATGCTAACCCGTAATTTCAATCCAAATATCATGACTTGGGCGGCAGTCTGGGCAATTGCTATTTCCTTCTGTGGAAAAGTCGGTGCCTTTTTATCTACCATCCCAACCATTGTAATGGGCGGTATCATGATGTTGGTATTCGGATCCATTGCTGTTGTGGGTATGAGCACCCTAATCCGCGCCAAAGTCGATGTCACCGAGGCACGTAACCTTTGCATCATTGCGGTGGTCATGACATTTGGTATCGGTAACATGTTCGTTGATGTCGGTGGCGTATCCTTAAAAGGAATCAGCCTTTGTGCCGTGGTTGCTATCATTTTGAACTTGGTATTACCTAAAGCGAAAAACGAAGCCGCATAAAACGCATATGTAACAGTCATTAGCGGAAAGGAAAAATATCCGCTAATGACTTTCTAATTTTAAAAATTTCGTTTATTCTTACCGCACTTTATTTCAGCATTTTCGGTATTTGATTTGAGCGAGCCATATTTCCAACTTCCTCTCCCCATCCATCAATTTGATAATGACACCCTGGAAAATTTCTACGCGGAAAACAATCAGCTTCTGCTCAGCTCGCTACAAAAAAACTTTTCCCATCTCAACCAACCTTTTTTCTATCTTTGGGGTCAGCGTAGTTGCGGGAAAAGCCATCTATTAAAAGCCATTTGTCATCATTACCTAACGCATCAACGCCCTGCCTTATACGTGCCTTTGAATAAAGCACAATATTTCTCTCCGGCAGTACTGGAAAATCTAGAGCAACAAGAATTAGTGTGTTTGGATGATTTACAAGAGGTGATAGGAAATCCGGATTGGGAGCTGGCCATTTTCGATTTAATTAATCGAATCCGAGAAACCGGAAAAACGCTTTTAGTGATCAGCGCGGATCAATCTCCGACCAATTTATCGGCTCATTTACCGGATTTGGCGTCTCGTCTAACATGGGGCGAAGTGTATCAATTAATGCCGTTAAATGATCAACAAAAAATAACTGTCTTACAACTGGCGGCACATCAACGCGGCATTGAATTACCTGACGAAACCGCCAATTTTCTCTTCAAACGTTTAGAACGCGATATGAAAACCTTATTTAATGCGTTAGAAAAACTCGATCAGGCCTCATTACAGGCGCAACGTAAACTAACGATTCCCTTCGTTAAAGAGATTTTATCTTTATAGTGGCAGTTACAGCCATCTCCGCGTACGCCGACAATAGTCTGTAAACGCAGCCCCAAATAAACGCTTGAGCCCTTTTTCTTCCGGTTTAATTTGAAACTTAGTGACGTACCAAATAAATAACCCCACGCCAAACAACGCCGACAGTGAACCGAGATAAACCATCCAAGCCAATAAAATAAAAACAAAGCTGAGATACATTGGATTTCTACTCAATCGATAAACACCACCGGTGACTAATTGAGAAGCCGTTTTAAGTTGAAAGGGATTCAAGGTTGTTTTCGCCAATAAAAATTGCAAAACACTGGCTGCCCCAATGGCGCAACCCATTCCGCCGAATACCATCACCAACCCCAAAGAAGAGGGAAATTGCAGAACAGGCGGAAGGCATTTCATCAACAATGCACAAAAAACAAAAATTAACGGTGGTGGAACCAGAATGTGGCGTTTATTCAATGACATAGACATACCTTATTCAGGACAAAAGAAAGGCTTGGGAAAACCAAGCCTTAAAAACTATAAATTATTTAACCGTACTTGAATGAGTTGTTGCTCTAACGGCGTAGCATTCTGTTGAGCTTGTTGATAAGCGCTTTTCGCTGCATCCTTATCGCCTTTCGCCAACTGAATATCGCCGACCAACATATTCTTAGCGCCATTCCAAGCTTGCTCTTTCACTAATTTCAAACTTTCCAACGCAGGATCAAATTGCCCAAGTTGGAATTGCACCGCAGCCAAACGTAATGCACTGACAGAAGATAAAACATCATCCGTTGATTGTGCTACTGCCTGTTTTAACGCGTCTTCAGCCTGTGCAAAATCTTGATTCTCTACCGCAATCTTTGCTTTATCTAACAACGCTAACACCGCATAGCCGGTTTTCTCATTATTTTTGATAAATTGAGAAAACTGCTCTTCTTGTGCTTTCGGATCTTTTGCATAGTTAAACAACACTTGCTCATACTCGGCAGAGGCATTGTGGATTTTCTGTAACTGATGAGATTGCCAGTAGTTCCAACCGAATACGCCACCAAATGCAATGACAAAACAAACAATAATAAACTTATAGTTTTCTTGCCACCACGCTTTAATAGCACTGAGTTCTTGTTCTTCTTCAATGGTATACGCCATGTTTTTTCCTTATTTGAATGTGTTTTGAATGTGATTAATGATGTCGCCTAATGCCACAACCGCTTGTTCACTATGTTGCAACAAGTTTTTTACCACCACTTGTTGGTTTTTCACTTCATCTTCGCCGATGACCAAGGCTAACTTCGCTCCACTTTTATCGGCTCGTTTAAATTGTTTTTTGAAATTCCCGCCACTGCAGTGTAAAAGCGTACGTAAGTGCGGTAATTCTGAACGAAGTTTTTCCGCCAAATTAAAGGCTGCTACGGTAGTGCCTTCGCCTTGATAAACGATGTAAATATCCACCGCACTTGGCAAGGTAATCTGTGTATTCACTTCCTGTACCAACAGGACTAAACGCTCCAAGCCCATAGCAAAGCCAACACCACTTGTGGCATGACCGCCTAGCTGTTCAACCAACCCATCGTAACGACCACCACCGCAGACGGTACCTTGCGCGCCTAAAGCGGATGTCACCCATTCAAATACGGTTTTGTTGTAATAATCCAAGCCGCGCACTAATTTTTGATTGATTTCGTATTGAATCCCTAAATTATCAAGCAAGGCGCATAATTGCGCAAAATGTTCGCGGGAATCATCGTCAAGATAATCGTGTAATTTCGGTGCATCATTTAGCACTTCTTGAACACGTTGATCTTTACTGTCCAAAATCCGTAACGGATTGGTGGTTAAACGACGTTTGCTGTCTTCATCTAAAATATCGATGTGATTTTGTAAAAAATCGACTAAGGCTTGACGATAATTTTTACGCGCCTCTAATGAACCGATGGAGTTAAGTTGAAGCGTAACATGGTCAAAAATGCCTAAATCCTTCCATAAACGGGCGGTTAAGGCGATAAGCTCCGCATCAATTTCCGGATTAGGAATCCCGAAAATCTCCACGCCCACTTGATGGAACTGACGATAACGACCTTTTTGCGGACGTTCATAACGGAACATCGGCCCCATATACCATAAACGTTGTTCTTGGTTGTACAACAAACCGTGCTCGATACCGGCGCGAACACAACCTGCCGTGCCTTCCGGACGCAAAGTCAAACTTTCTTCATCACGGTCATCAAACGTAAACATTTCTTTTTCCACCACATCGGTGACTTCACCGATAGCGCGGGCGAATAACGGTGTGCTTTCCACAATTGGCATACGGATTTCCGCGTAACCATACGCACTTAAAACAGACCGCACTTTATTTTCAACCCATTGCCATAGCGGGGTTTCTGTTGGTAAGCAATCGTTCATTCCACGAATTGCCTGAATAGTTTTTGCCACAATAACTTCCTGTGTTTATAAAAAATTAAAGAATACGATTTTTAGGATCTTGCTGCGCAACACGGGCGCGAATTTTTGCTTCTAATTGATTAATTAAATCATCGTTATCAAAACGTTCTTTCTGGCGCTCACCATCAAGATAATAGCCGCTTTTCTTATTGCCGCCGGTAACGCCTAAATCAGACACCAACGCCTCTCCCGGGCCATTGACGACACAACCGATAATTGACACATCCATCGGCGTAATAATATCTTCTAAACGTTGTTCGAGCGCATTTACCGTGCCAATTACATCAAATTCTTGACGGGAACAGGTTGGGCAAGCAATAAAGTTAATGCCACGAGAACGGATACGGAGTGATTTTAAAATATCAAAACCGACTTTGATTTCTTCCACCGGATCGGCGGCTAAAGACACCCGCAACGTATCACCAATACCTTCAGCCAATAACATACCTAATCCGATGGCAGATTTCACTGCACCGGCACGCGCACCACCGGCTTCAGTAATACCTAAATGCAACGGCTGTTTAATCGCCTTGGCAAGTAAACGATAGGATTCCACCGCCAAATACACATCCGAGGCTTTAACACTCACTTTAAATTGATCGAAGTTCAAACGATCTAAAATTTCAACATGGCGCAATGCCGATTCCAACAATGCTTGTGGCGTCGGTTCACCGTATTTTTCCTGAATGTCTTTTTCCAGTGAACCGGCATTCACCCCAATACGAATGGGGATATTTTTATCTTTCGCGCAATCCACTACGGCGCGAATACGATCTTCACGTCCGATATTACCCGGATTGATGCGCAAGCAGTCCACACCATATTCAGCGACTTTCAGCGCAATGCGGTAATCAAAATGAATATCAGCGACTAATGGCACGCTCACTTGCTGCTTGATTAATTTGAAGGCTTCCGCGGCTTCCATCGTCGGCACGGACACACGCACAATATCGGCACCCACGCGCTCTAAGGATTTGATTTGCGCGACAGTGGCTTCAACATCGGTAGTTCGTGTGTTGGTCATCGACTGTACTGCAATCGGTGCATCACCACCGATGGGTACCTTCCCCACATAAATTTTCGTGGATTCTCTACGTTGAATTTTTGGCTTTTCTAACATTATTCGCCCATTATTGAGGTAATTTAAATTTTGCGACACGCCCATCAAGTGTTAATGGAAAAACTTCGCCTTTATAAATAATTTTGACATTCCCCGGCGCACCGATAATTAAAGAATAAGGCTCTTCTTCGTTGAAACTTAACACATCGCCTTGCTTATATTCTTTTTGTGCCAACACCTTACGATTTTTGTCTTTTACACTAATCCAGCAATTGCCGATCACTTCAATGTATAAATTATCTTTTGTCGCGACCGCAGAAACGCTTGAGTTTTCCACCGCACTTTCTGTTGAGGAAGATGTTACCGTGGTTTCCATTGTTGCACTTTCAGGCATACTTGCCACTTGCTCTGTACCGTTGATTTTACTCATTTCAGATTGCAACACATTTGCCGGTGCGACTTCGGTTTCAACAACTACTGGTGTCGCAACCACATTCTCTTGCGGCTTAACTTCAACAGTAGCCTCAGCCGCTACCGGTTCAACAAGATGATTTTCTGCCTGACTAATCGGTTGCGTCACCACAGACACATTATCAACATTGGTTACTGTCGCTGGCGTTTCTGTTGAGAACTGGGTATAAGAATTCACTAAATTGTCGCGCTCTGCATTGGATTGCTGATGGCTTTCCCACCACCACATGCCTGTCATGCCAAGCACCACAAGTACAACTAAGGCGGTTAAATAACCTACCCAACGATTATGAGAGGAATATTGATTAACAGAGCTGGTCGCACGAGCATTTTTACCTAAGTCATTTTGTTGCTCGTCACCAAAATCAATCACATTCAGCCATTCGCTGTCAGCAATCTTGAGAAATTTTGCATAGCTACGCACATAACCACGAACAAAAGTTGCAGGCGTTGAGTGATGAATAAATCGGTTATTTTCAATATCTTGCAGAATTGAAGGTCGTAATGAAATGGCTTGAGAAACGGCTTCCAATGAAAGATTTAAAGCTTCTCTTGCCAAACGAAATTTATCACCAACGGTGATTTCTTGTGCACTATGTTGTGCTTCTTGAGTTGTTTTAGATGTATTCATAGGAATGGTATTTTTAGCTAAAAATTAAGTGCTAAAGTTTAAGGTGGTAAGGCTGGTTTTGCAACAGTTATATGGCGTTATTGTTATCTGAAATGGAAATTGTCACACCAGTCAAAATCAATTTTAAATGGCATTTTTACCCATTTCCGGAGAACAAAAGCAATCGCAAAATAACCGCCTAAAAATACCAATAAAAATGACCGCACTTTGATCGACTATTTAGCGCGTAACGCTAATTTCTTTGCCCGTTCCGGTTCCATTTTTTCAAGTATTAACAGATTTTCCTGATAAACCATTAAATCCTTTGCTGACAAAGCACAGAGTGCAAGATTTTCATAAGTATCACCCTGCCGATAATAATTAGGCGCCTTTAATGCTTTATAGAATTGCTCATAGGCGGCAGAATATTTACCTTGCAAACAAAGAAAGGTACCGAAATTGTTGAAAACATCACCTTGTTTTTTATCTAACTTAATGGCAGTCAAATAGGCTTGTTCTGCCTGAATCACATCGCCCTGTTGCTGATAAAAATAAGCGCGCGCCGCATGTACTAAATAATAACCTGGCGCATAAGAAATCGCCCTGTCTAAATTTGCCTTGGCTTGGTTGTGATCCCCTTGCTGCAAATAGCCTAATGCCAATTCAACACGGGCTTTTGCCGCCTGTTGTTTATCAAAATCAGATGATACCTGTTGAGAAACACAGGCAGAAAAAAGAAAGGGGAAAATAAACGGTATGATTCGAGTAAAGAACGAGAAATGAACCATTTATTTTCCTCCGAGTTTGAATGGTTACTGAACTTGAACGGCAATCGCCTCGCCAAAACGTTTTTTCTGTGCAGTACGTTTAGTCCGGTCAATGACATCGCCGGCTAATTGTCCGCAAGCAGCATCAATATCATCACCACGGGTTTTTCGTACAATCACCGTTAAACCGTATTCCATCAAGGTTTTTTGGAATCGGTCAATACGCGTATTAGAACTTTTCGCATAAGGCGCTTCTGGGAATGGGTTCCATGGAATCAAATTGATTTTACACGGCGTATTTTTTAACACTTCCGCTAATTGATGAGCATGTTCCACATGATCATTCACATGATCCAACATGACATATTCAATCGTTACTTTGCCGTGGTTGGCGTTAGAAACGCTTAAATAGCGATTCACCGAATCAATCAAGGTTTTGATATTGTATTTTTTGTTTAGTGGCACGATTTCATCACGCAATTCATCGTTTGGAGCATGCAAGGAAATCGCCAACGCCACATCGATCATTTTGCTTAAATTATCAAGCGCCGGCACAACACCGGACGTCGATAATGTCACGCGACGTTTGGATAAACCGTAGGCAAAATCGTCCAACATAATTTCCATCGCCGGCACCACATTCGCCACATTCAGCAACGGTTCGCCCATGCCCATCATCACCACATTGGTAATCGGACGCACGCCGGTGACACCGAAATTGCCGATGATTTTCGATGCGCGCCACACTTGCCCAATAATTTCTGACACCGTTAAATTACGGTTAAAACCTTGTTGTGCGGTCGAACAAAAAGTACAAGCTAATGCGCAGCCAACCTGTGAAGAAACACATAACGTGGCGCGATCCGCTTCCGGAATGTACACGGTTTCCACTTGCTGATCGCCGACCTGCATCGCCCATTTAATCGTGCCATCGGCAGAACGCTGTTCCACCGCCACTTCCGGTGCTTTAATTTCTGCCACAGATTTTAATTTTTCCCGTAGCTTTTTGTTTAAATTGGTCATATTGTCGAAATTGTCTTCACCAAAATGGTAAATCCATTTCACCAACTGATCCGCACGGAACGGTTTTTCACCTAATTCGGCAAAAAATTCACGCATTTGCGCACGGGTTAAATTCATTAAATTGACTTTTTTTGCCGGTTCGGCAACAGCTTGCGCTGATACTGTTTGTTCTGACATGGAGCCTCGTTATTACACATTACGGCGGATACCGAAATTCTTGGTGATATTTTAAACAATAGAAAAAAATAAGGGTGCGATTGTACTGATTTCGGTTTCATTAATCTAGCGATTTTGTATGCACCGCACAAACGTTCAGAAAAATGACCGCACTTTTTTGTGAAGCAGATCGAGAAACGAGAAAAAAGAAGGTGTTTTTTAAGGGAAATGAGCCACAATGACGTAATAAACGGCACTGTCAATTTTCTTCATTTTCCAGCCCAATCCAATTTAATTGGGTTTTACATTTTCGACAGAAATACACCGCACTTTCACGCTGAATTTTATTATGACGACGGATACTGAGCTGATGTGTTTGACAAGCACAATGGTACGTGAAGGTTTTTCCTTGCACGGAAGATAAATCAAATTGGTGATAGGTTTCCGCCGGCAAATGGAATATCTCTTGCATCACAAATTGCCATTCTTTGCCATGAGGTTGCACATGCCCGTAATGTTGATAAACCACAATATGTGCCAACTCATGCAATGCAACTTGATAAATAAATTGTTCCGAGTTTTCCAACAATAAAGTGCGGTTAAAATTGATGGTATTTCGTTGTAAATAGGCGACACCGGCCTTGACACCTTTTAATTCATAATGAATTTGCGGAGGCATAAAAGCTTGTTTGAAATATTCTTCCGCCATCTGTAAACCCTGTTGAATACGGCGGAGAATTTGCATTTTTACAATGCGAAAATGATGTTCAGTGTTCATAACAAATAAAGTGCGATTAAAGATCGCAGTATTTTTTAACCGCACTTTAACATAGACAGATAATAAATACTGTTGAATGTATTATTTTTAAATTTAATTTAATAAAAAATCCAACTTATTTCTTTAATTTCAACAAGTTATAAAAACCATATTTTACATGTATAAAATCAGATTTTCTGATATAATTCGCGCAATTTTTGTACTAACAAAAATGTCCTTTTCTATTTTATACAACATAACAAGAGGAAACATATTATGTTACTTAATACCAAAGAAAAATTCAAAAAGACATTTCTAAGCACACTGATTGTCTCTTCTTTTTCTATTCCTGCATTGGCCGTTGCTGCAGCGGGTGACACTTCACCTACTATGGGAACAGAAGGTTCAGGAGAGTTTTGGAAAGAACTAAATCAAAACATTGATGGAGATTACAAAGCTACACTAGCACCTAATAGCGGAGAACAATTTGCTCGTCCAAAAGGACTTATCGTTCGTGCGAATAATCAAGTTGAAATTAAAGGCAAAACTAACATTAATGTTACGTTAGCTAGCGAAGCTAATTCAGGATTAGCCGTAAACTCCAATGCCGCCTACGGTATTGCTGTAGGATATGATTATGCCGGTGGTAACGCTTCTGATACTGCAAGCTTAACTTTGAATGATGATGCTAATATCACTGTTAAAAACACAGAAAACACAGTGAAAAGTACAAAAAACTTTGGTGGCGCAACTGCACCATTTGGTCAACAATTATCCGGTGTGAAGGTTTACCGTACAAATGGTGCCAAACCGGTTTTCAATTCTGAGAAAAAACTGACCATTAATGTGGAAGATAAAACTACCGCTAAAATTGGAGATTATTTAGTCGGACTTTACGTCAGTGGTGATGGTGCAGAAGCGAACTTAAAAGACTCTGACATCACAGTGAAAGCGAACGGGAAGTTTTCTGCAGCCTTAAAAATTGGTAAACCGGAACTGCCAAACACTGAAAAACCGGCTGACTATAAAGGTGCTGTCGTCAATTCCACCGGCAGAATGGTACTTGATACAACAGAATCAAAAGACTCCGCAACCGTGCGCTTATTTGGCACCAAATCCCGCTTAATTGCTGATTCAGATACCAGCAGCGGTGAAATCAAATCCGGCAATTCAGCTATTGTTTTCGATACACAGGATTACCAAACAAAGGTAACATATTTCCTAACCGTTCCTGTTTCTCGTAACGAACCTAATAAAGATCAAGAGGTTCGTTTAAATAATACAAAAATCAGCACAAACTCCAACGATGCTTCATTAATTGTGGCCGATGCGAGAAAAGAAAGTAGTCTTGCAGTAACCTTTGCAGGAGACAGAGTCAAAAATTGGTTTAATAATGGTGAATTCGTTGCCGAAAATGCAAAATTCGCTTTAAAAGGCAAAGACAGTGAAGCCAAAGCCGCAGAAAATGGCTGGCTTGCCGAAACCAAAGTGGCGGCAACAAAAGGTTCCGATTTGACATTTACCTTGTCTGATCAAGCAAAAGCCATTGGTTTAATGCAGCAACAATCTAAAGGCGATGTGCGTTCTAAATTAGACGTGCATGTGAACAACCAAGCTGTTTGGGAATTAAAACAAAAAGGCGATGAACAGCGTTCTACCATTAATGCATTAACCTTAGATAATGGTGTATTAGATGCCTCTAAAAATATTCCTACCGGCGCTACCGGCACAGATTATAAAGTTAAGCTAGTTAAACAAGATGGTTCTGACGGCACATTAACCAGCAACAACGGTGAAATCACCCTTGCCAACAGTTCTTACGAAGACAAACTCACTGTGGAAGGCAACTACACAGCGAATAACGGTCTTCTAAAAGTGAATACTCAGTGGAATACCAATGATCCGAATAACGGCAAATCTGACTTATTAGAAGTCACCGGCAATGTAGAAGGTGTAACAAAAGTTGTGAGCCTAAAAGCAAATGGTGCGGAAAACTTAGTTGACGGTTCTATTGGCTCTATCGCTTCAGATTTAGGCAAAAACAGTACTGCTGTCATTCGTGTACAAGGCTCAAGCAATTTACATAACTTTACCGGTATGACAAGAACCACCGGTGCAGGTGAACTACAATTAGCCTCTAAACGAGTCGGTAACGCTACCGAATATTTCTGGACAGTCACTTCAACAAATGGCGATGCAATTTATGTACCGTCCGTACCAGGCTACACACTTGCGCCAAAATTGAACTTAGAAGTGGGCTATGAAACCGTCGGCACATTACACCAACGTCGCGGTGAAAATCAGGCGCTTTCTTGGGAAAAATCTCAAGCGAACAACCAAACTTGGGGACGTATTATTGGTAAACACCTTGCTTTAGATGGTAAAGAGCGTTTGAACTTGACGGCTAACCTTTCCGGTTTCCAATTCGGTCACGACTTTGATGTTGCATCTACCGAAAACAGTGGAAAACGTTTTACCGGTATTTATGCGGGTTACACGCACGCAAATTCAAAATTCTATGATGAATATCGTGCTGAAAATGGTGTTGTCCTTAATGACAAATACACCGGCAAAGCGAAAACCGAAAACTTCCATGCCGGCGTAACACATACACGTTATGCTGAAAATGGCAGCTACTTAGACTTAGTGGGTCAACTTTCTTGGGTGAAAAATAAATATTACGCTCTAGATTCACAAGCTAAAAACCACGGTTTCGGTGTTGCATTATCAAGCGAAGTTGGTCATCCATTTGCTTTAGGTAAAGAAAAAATGAATAACGGTGACAGCTGGATCATTGAACCGCAAGCACAGTTAATCTATCAATACCTAGGATTAAGCCGTTTCAACGATGATCTACGTTCTGTACACCAAGACAAACAACACGGTTTACGTGGTCGTGTAGGTGCACGTCTTGCTTACAACGATTTAACTGCGCGTGAAAAAGTCAGAACCCTTTATTTCACTGCAAACTTATGGCATGACTTCAAAAATACTGCCGGTAGCAACATTGGTGCAGATAACATCAATGAAAAATTTGCGAAAACTTGGGGTGAATTTGGTGTAGGTACTCAACTTGCAACCAGTGCTAACTCACATATTTATGCAGATGTTCGCTACGAACACTCTTTAAATGGCGCAAAACGTCAAGGCTATAAAGGCTCTGTTGGCATTAAATATTCTTGGTAATCCAAGTGTGAATTAACGTAAGTTAGTCTTAATTTAAAGCGGATAAATGGCAATAACATTTATCCGCTTTTTATTTCAGCTTGTCTCTTTACGCTTTTTAACAAAGAAAAAGTGCGGTCAATATTCAAAACGTTTCAAATATTGACCGCACTTTCTTTTCATTTTTAGCGAGTGTTGGAGAGAATTAACTCACCTCTTTTACGCGCAATTCTTTTGGCACTTCAAAGAACATATTTTCTTCTAAGCCTTGTAATTCTTCTACATCCGTGACGCCAAATTCTTTCATACGCGCAATCACCGATTGCACCAACTCTTCCGGCGCGGAAGCACCCGCGGTGACACCAATGGTTTGCACGCCGTTAAACCAATCCGGCTGAATATCATTGGGATCATCAATTAACTTAGACGCCACCCCCATTCGAGAAGCCAACTCCGCCAAACGGTTAGAGTTAGAGGAGTTTTTGGAGCCTACCACGACCACCAGATCCGATTGTTTTGCTAGTTCACGCACCGCTTGTTGACGGTTGGTTGTCGCGTAGCAAATGTCATTTTTATGCGGGCCTTGAATCGCAGGGTATTTTTCTTTTAACGCGCTGATGGTTTCCGCCGTGTCATCTAAAGACAGCGTGGTTTGCGTCATAAAGGTTAAATCATCGTTTTGAGCCACCGGCAAATTGGCAATATCTTCGATGCTTTCAATGAGATAAATGCCACCCTCTTGGTTGCCGTATTGCCCCATGGTGCCTTCCACTTCCGGATGGCCTTTGTGCCCGATGAGAATCGCTTTCGTGCCTTTTTTACTGGCGCGCGCCACTTGCATATGCACTTTGGTCACCAAAGGGCAAGTGGCGTCAAATACTTTGAGATTGCGGTCTTTGGCTTCTTGACGCACTGCTTGGGATACGCCATGAGCGGAGAAAATCACAATGGCACCATCCGGCACTTCACTCAGTTCTTCGACAAAAATAGCACCGCGCTCACGCAAGCCGTTCACCACAAAACGATTATGCACGACTTCGTGGCGTACATAAATGGGCGCACCGTGAATTTCCAACGCCAGTTCAACAATACTGATGGCACGATCGACGCCGGCACAAAAACCGCGTGGGTTGGCTAAAATTATCTTCATTTTTGACCGCTCTTTTGTTTGTTTTTATCGCCTTTAAAGGCATCTAATGCGAGTAAACCGGCGCCGATACAAATGGCAATGTCCGCCACATTAAACACCGGATAATGATAAATATCCCAATAAAAATCAAAGAAATCCACCACAAAACCGTTGTAGGCACGATCCACCATATTAGCAAGCGCGCCACCAATAATAAGGGCATAAGCTGAATTTTGTAATTTTTGGTCGGCACGATTTTTCTTCATGAAATACGCCAGCATCAGAGAAATACTAATCGCCAACAGAATAAAGAAATATTTTTGCCAACCATCGTGATCCGCCAAAAAGCTGAATGCCGCACCATAATTTCGTACATAAGTTAAATTAAACACCGGCAGAACATTCACGCTTTCATACAAGTCAAATTTTTGTACCACGATATATTTCGTCAGCAAATCAAGCAAAAAAGCGACCGCACTTAGCCAGAGAAAAGAGAGTCCGGATTTTTGTTGGGACATAATGTTTCCTAAATAAAAGCATTATCAAAATTAGGCCGCCATTCTAGCACAAGGCAAGGTTTTATACAGAAAAACTGATTTGAAACATCATGAAAGAACAGAATTTCTCTATGACGGGGATCACAAAATTTAACAGCGCAATTTGTTTTTTACGCGCTTTTTCGATAGACTCTGCGCCATTATTAGTCGGGGTGCCATTGGCTGAGATAATACCCGTGAACCTGAAACAGTTAACACTGACGTAGGAAACTAAATCATGTCTATATTGCCATTCTTTTTAAAAACATTCTTAAAATCCACCGCACTTTTCTGCCTCTCTCGCTAAGTTAGCCTGCGATGTATTGCCTTGATATCCAACATCTATGCTTGCAATTCGATCACAAGCCATTGTTTGTCGATCTTCATTTTCGCGTAGAGCAAGGGGAATGGGTTGTGCTACTCGGGCGTTCCGGTGTAGGGAAATCCACCTTACTTCGCGCCATTGCAGGATTGGAAGATGCAGCGATTACACAAGGCCATATCCAATTTACCCCTCATACCAAAGCGGCTTGGTTAGCACAACAAGACAGTTTATTCCCCTGGCTTTCCGTGTTGGATAACGTGCAGTTGGCGCAGCACCTTAGCGGTCAGAAAAATGCCAAAACCCAAGTAAAAGCCAAAGAACTATTACACGCCGTTGGCATGGCGGATCATTGGCATAAACCTTGTTATCAACTTTCCGGTGGCCAACGCCAACGGGTGGCATTGGCGCGCACTTTAATGCAAGATGCCGATTTAATTTTAATGGATGAACCCTTTTCCGCCCTGGATGCGGTCACCCGTTTACAGTTACAAAATCTTGCCTGCGAACTGTTGCAATGGAAAACCGTAATTTTAGTGAGCCACGATCCGCAAGAAGCGATTCGTTTAGGCGAAAAAATTTATGTGTTGCAAGGTCAACCGGTGCAAATAAAACAGGTTGCTCAATTGGATCCCATAAAGCCCCATCAGCTTCACCAAGAGGCACTGTGGGCGCTGCAAAATAGGCTTATCGAACAATTAATGACGGAGCCAACATGAAGAAAATCACCCGTCTTATCTTATTAAGCGCCCTGTTCATTACGTTCTGGCAAGGCATTATCAGTCTGTTTGATGTGCCGCCCTACTTATTGCCTACCCCGCTTGCTGTATGGCAACGATTAATGACGCAAGCAGACTTGCTCTTCATGCATGCCAAAATTACTTTGCTGGAAATTTTATTAGGCTTAGTTTTAGGGTTTTTATTTGGGTTATCTTCTGCGCTACTACTCACCCTTTCCCGCAAAATCTCGGCTTTCTTAATGCCATTATTAGTGATTTCACAAGCCATTCCGGTGTTTGCTATCGCGCCATTACTGGTGTTGTGGCTTGGTTATGGCATGGCATCAAAAATCACCATGGCGATTTTAATTATCTATTTTCCCGTCACGGCAGCCTGTTATGACGGACTACGCAACACACCAAAACCCTGGCTTCAACTGGCCCAAACCTTACGTATTTCTCCTGCAGCGATGCTATTAAAAGTACGCTTACCGGCGGCGTTACCCGCATTAGCATCAGGATTACGCATTGCCGTCTCCATTGCGCCCATTGGCGCCATTGTAGGAGAATGGGTCGGTTCTTCGGAAGGATTGGGCTATTTAATGCTGCAAGCCAATGCCCGAATGCAAATCGACTTAATGTTTGCGGCGCTATTTTTACTTTTGCTCATGGCGCTTTGCCTTTATTTCATCGTGGATAAATTACTGCGCAAAGCTCTGCCGTGGGTAAGTTATGTGCATTAGGAGGAAAAATGCTCAACCAACTGATTAAAAACGCCCAGCCTTATTGGCAACAGTATGTAGAACATGATTTTGTCAAACAATTGGCAAATGGCTCGTTGCCGGCAGAGTGCTTTCGTCATTATTTAAAGCAGGATTACCTTTACCTGTTTCATTACAGCCGTGCGTTTGCCTTGGCTATCTTTAAAGCCAAAAACTTTAGCCAAATGGAAACGCCACGAAAAAGCCTGGAAAGTATTTGTCAGGAAATTCAATTACATTTGGCCTATTGCCGACAATGGGGCATCAGTGAAGCGGAAATATTTGCCACTCAAGAAAGCGCCGCCTGTGTTGCCTATACCCGCTATTTATTGGATTGCGGTGCTACCGGTGGTTTAGCGGAAATTTATGCGGCCATTACGCCTTGTGCCGTAGGGTATGCACAAATCGCACGCTATATCACAGAAAACTACCCGCGCTTAACCAATAATCCGTATCAAACCTGGATCGATACCTATGCTTCGGAGGCTTTTCAGCAAGAAGCAGAAGAAACATCGGCTTTTTTGACCGCACTTTGTGCCGATTTTACCCCTACTCAACAAAATCATATTCAACACATCTTTACGACAGCCACCCGCATGGAAATTGCCTTTTGGCAAATGGGGCTGGATCTCGCTTAACCACAAAAGGAGCTACAATGAAAAAACACATTCTTTCAACATTGATTATCGGCGCACTTTCGCTTAGCGTTCAGGCGGCAGAAAAACAAAAACTGTCTTTAATGCTGGATTGGTTTGTCAACCCGGATCACGCGGCGTTGATCGTCGCACAGCAAAAAGGTTTTTTTGCCGAACATAATCTGGAGGTGGATATTATTGAGCCCGCCGATCCATCGCTACCACCTAAATTGGTCGCCGCGGGTAAAACAGATTTAGCCGTAGATTATCAACCGCAACTGCATATTCAAGTAGATGAAAAACTACCTTTAGTGCGTATTGCGACATTGGCAGATTCTCCGCTAAACAGCTTGGTCACGTTGGAAAATAGCGGTATCAAAACCTTAGCGGATTTGAAAGGAAAGAAAATCGGCTATTCCGTTAGCGGTTTTGAAACAGCGCTGTTGGATGCCATGTTGAAGTCAGCTAATTTAAGTAATAAAGATGTTCAACTGGTTAATGTGAATTGGTCTCTCTCCCCTTCTTTAATTAGCAAACAAGTGGATGCGGTTATTGGTTCATTCCGCAATTTTGAATTGAATCAATTAGCCATTGAAGGTTATCAAGGCAAGGCATTTTTCCCTGAACAGTATGGCGTGCCAACCTATGACGAATTAATTATCGTGGCCAATAAAGACAAAATTCATGAAGCGAAATACCAAGATTTTGTCAGCGCGCTACAACAAGCCACGGATTACCTCAACGCACACCCGGAAGAAAGTTGGCAGCTTTTTGTCAGCTATAAACCGACAGAATTGGATAACGAACTCAATCGCCGAGCTTGGAAAGACACACTGCCTTATTTGAGTAAACAGCCGGGCAGCTTTAATAAAGCGAACTATGAAAAAATGGCGGACTTTATGTTGCAACAAGGATTATTGAAGTCCAAAACGGCGGTAGAAGATTACGCCACGGAACTGAAAAAATAAATGCTTTACGATCAAAAAGTGCGGTCAATTTTGACCGCACTTTTATTTAGGCTTTACTGCATGATTAAGCGAAACGTCTGACTTCGCCATTGCCTGCAACGTTTTCTACGCAACGTGGGCAAAGTGTCGGATGTTCCGGATTCACGCCGATTTTGTCGGAATAATGCCAGCAGCGCGGGCATTTTTCGCCGTGAGAACGAGCAACGCTTACTGCAATCCCCTCTAACTCGCCAGCAGCCACATCTGCCGGTTTGTCTGCTAATGCTTTCACTTCCGCTTTTGAGGT
Organism: Aggregatibacter segnis ATCC 33393; assembly: GCF_900476035.1. Lineage (GTDB taxonomy): Bacteria > Pseudomonadota > Gammaproteobacteria > Enterobacterales > Pasteurellaceae > Aggregatibacter > Aggregatibacter segnis. Next base: position 104,622 of record NZ_LS483443.1, read on the forward strand.
AATTAACACAAAACGTAATTCATCGCCTAATTGCTCTAACAAGGCACGATATGCATCGTTAGCATAAACCGTCACTTCCGCTTCTAAACCGCCACCGATCACTTTGTCGTTACGGGCGATTTCTAACACGCGGTTCACTTCAGAACGCACTTTGATCAGTTGTTGCCAGTAAGCATCGTCTAATTTTTCGTTCTCGCCTAAGCCAAATAAACCTTCGTAGAATTCTTCAGTGAAGACGAATTCTGCACGTGTCGTCGCCGTTTGTGGCAAGTAGCCCCACACTTCATCTGCGGTGAAGGAAAGGATCGGTGCCATCCAACGTACCAACGCCTCTGCAATGTGCCATAAGGCGGTTTGGCAACTACGACGCGCAAGGCTGTCCGCTTTGGTGGTGTATTGACGGTCTTTGATAATATCAAGATAGAACGAGCCCATTTCCACAGAACAGAAACGCATTAAGCGTTGCACTACGGCGTGGAATTGATAGTTATCATAAGCATCTTTGATTTCGTTTTGCGCCTCTAACGCACAAGCCACCGCCCAACGATCCAAGCTCATCATGTCTTCCGGTTTTACTGCATCACGTTGCGGATCAAAACCGTTTAAGTTCGCTAATAAGAAACGTGCCGTGTTACGAATACGACGATAGCTGTCTGCTGCACGTTTTAAGATTTCATCGGAAACGGTCATTTCACCGGTATAGTCGGTAGAAGCCACCCATAAACGTAAAATATCACCACCAAATTTATCCATCACTTCTTGTGGTGTCACGATGTTACCGATAGATTTTGACATCTTACGGCCTTGACCATCCACCGTGAAGCCATGAGTTAATACTTGTTTGTATGGCGCTTTGTTGTCTGTTGCGGTAGAAAGCATTAAAGAAGACATAAACCAACCACGGTGTTGGTCGGAACCTTCCAAATACATATCGATATCTTGGCCGTTAAATTCCGGACGATTCGCCACCACAGAAGAATAGGTTGATCCTGAGTCAAACCATACATCAAGAGTATCAGGCACTTTGCGATAGGTTTCTGCATCAGCCCCTAATAATTCTTTTTCGTCTAAATCCCACCATGCTTGAATACCGGCTTTCTCCACGCGTTTCGCCACTTCTTCAAGCAACTCTAAAGTACGCGGATGAAGTTCTTCGGTTTCTTTGTGCACAAATAAGGTCATTGGCACACCCCAAGTCCGCTGACGGGAAATACACCAGTCAGGGCGGTTTTCAACCATTTTCTCGATACGTGCTTGACCCCAATCTGGAATCCAGCGAACTTGTTTGATTTCGCCTAATGCTTGTTGGCGTAAACCCTGAGTTTCCATACCGATAAACCATTGCGGAGTCGCACGGAAAATAATCGGGGTTTTGTGACGCCAGCAGTGTGGGTAACTGTGTTTGATTTTCTCAACTTTTAATAAGTTGCCCACTTCTTGCAATTTTTCAACAACCAATGGATTAGCTTCAAATACGCCTTTGCCTGCAAAGAATTCAGTGGTTGAAATAAATTTACCGTCATTCGATACAAGACCCGCCATTGGTAAATTATATTTTTGTCCTACAATAAAGTCGTCCAAACCATGATCCGGTGCAGTGTGTACCAAACCTGTACCACCATCAGTGGTCACGTGATCACCTAAAATCACTGGTACAGTGAAATCATAGAACGGATGGTTAAAGCATACTAACTCAAGCGCCTGACCTTTTACTGAACCTAAAACTTCAACTTGTTCTACGCCCACGGCTTTCGCTACGGATTCAACTAATTCAGCAGCTAAAATCACACGCTCATCGCCAAGTTGTACTAATTGGTATTCTAAGTCTGCATTTACCGCAATCGCACGGTTAGATGGCATTGTCCAAGGTGTGGTTGTCCAAATCACCGCGGATAATTTGCCATGGCCTTTGCCTACTGCGTTAAATTTCTCTTCAATTTCAACCGCACTTACTGCAGGGAAACGAACATAGATAGACGGAGAAACTTTGTCCTCGTATTCCACTTCTGCTTCAGCTAAAGAAGAGCCACAATCCAAACACCAGTGCACTGGTTTTGAACCTTTGTATAAGTGGCCATTCGCAATCACTTTACCAAGGGTACGGATGATGTTTGCTTCAGTGTCGAAGTTCATCGTTAAATAAGGATTATCCCAATCGCCCAACACACCTAAACGGATAAAGTCTTTTTTCTGACCTTCTACCTGTTCCGCGGCATATTCACGGCATTTCGCACGGAATTCAGCCGCAGAAATTTTCTCGTTTGGTTTGCCCACTAAGCCTTCTACTTTCAATTCAATCGGCAAACCGTGACAGTCCCAACCCGGAATATAAGGCGAGTCAAAACCTAATGCGGTTTTGGATTTCACGATAATATCTTTCAGAATTTTATTCACCGCATGGCCGATATGAATGTTACCGTTTGCATACGGAGGACCATCATGCAAAATAAAGGATTTTTTGCATTTTGAGGTTTCACGAATTTTTTGATAAAGGTTTTTTTCATACCAGTTTTTTAACATCACAGGCTCGCGCTTGGCTAAATCGCCGCGCATTGGAAAGCCCGTTTCAGGAAGGTTAAGGGTATTTTTATAATCAGTCATTTTATATTCCAGTGTTATGTAAAAATTAAAATTTGTGTTCTATAAAGTGCGGTCAGTTTTGAAAACGTTTTTCGCCGTTTCTACATCCTTCGCAATTTGTGCTTTTAAATCGTCAAAAGAGGGAAATTTCATTTCATTGCGGATTTTATGACAGAGTTCTACATCCAACCATTGACCATAAAGATCGCCTTGAAAATCGAATAAATGCGCTTCTAATAATTGATTCACACCGTTGATGGTCGGGCGGGTGCCGATGTTAGCGACCCCATTAAAAAACGCGCCGGATTTTAACCGCACTCTAACCGCGTAAACCCCTTTGACCGGATTTACTTGACGATGCAAGCGAATATTCGCGGTCGGAAAACCGATGGTGCGACCAAGCTCATTGCCATGAATCACGCGACCTAAAATACGATAAGGACGTCCAAGTAATTTTTCCGCCAACGTTAAATCATCATTCGCCAACGCCTCGCGGATCGCTGTACTACTGATTCGCAGCGCATCTAAGCAAAAGCTACGGTTATCCTCTACGGTAAAACCAAACTTTTCACCGGCTTGTTGCAACAGCACAAAATTACCTTGGCGTTTGGCACCGAATTTAAAATCATCACCAATGCTTAAAAATTTCACGTTTAATTTGCGTACCAGCCAATCTTCAATAAATTGTTGCGCCGGTAAATCGGCAAAAGTGCGGTCGAATTTTGCCACAATCACCATGTCCACGCCTGCCTGTTTGAGATAACGCAATTTATCGCGCAAACGCATCAAGCGCGCAGGGGCATTTTCGGCACAGAAATACTCGCGTGGCTGCGGTTCAAACAACATCACCACCATGGGTAAATGCAACTCATCAGCTTTTGTCCGCAAATGACGCAAAATGGCTTGATGTCCCAAATGCACGCCGTCAAAATTGCCGATAGTCAACGCGCAAGTATGCAAATTTTGCGGTAAATTTCCCAAGCCACGAATCAGCTGCATTGTTAAATTTGTTCCATTTAATTTCAGTGAAAAAAGATTTCGGTATTATACGCATAAATTAAGGCGTCACAAAAGCTAATTTCATGCGGTGTGCACGCCCATCAAATCCCGTTTACGAATACCTAACAACACTAATATTCCACCATAAACCATTGCGGCTAAAACGATCAACCACGTTAGCCAATGCACGCGGGTAAGAAAACTCATGGCATTCCATTCAATGAGTGTTGGGCTGTTATACCAAACCAATAGCCCCATCATGGCGGCGGCACAAAAAACTTTCAGAAAAAACACCGCACTTTGACGGCTGAAATGATAAACGTCCGCTTTTGCCAAGCCACGATAAAGCAGATATGCGTTTAACGTTGCCGACATGGCAGAGGCAATTGCCAAGCCCACGTAGCTGAAAGGAATTGCTAACAGATTGAATGCCATGTTGCTCACCATGGCAATGATGCCAATTTTCACCGGCGTTTTGGTGTCTTGGCGGGCATAATAACCATTCGCCAAAATCTTGATTAACATGAAACTCAGAAGCCCTGCGTTAAAGCCCCACAGGGAATAAGAGGCTGATTGCACATCGCTAAAGGTAAAGCTGCCACGCATAAACAGCACGAGCAACATCGGTTGCGCCAACACGGCAATGCCGATCATGGCAGGCACGCCGAGCAATAAAATCATGCGTACGCCCCAATCCATTGTGTTGCGAAAATCCACCGCACTTTTGGCGTTATCATCGCGGTTTACATGATGGCGGGCAAGGGTCGGCAAAATCACTGTAGAAATGGCGATACCGAACAACCCAAGAGGAAACTCTAACAAGCGGTCGGAATAATACAGCCAGCTGATGGAGCCCGTCATTAAGAAACTGGCGATAAAGGTATCAAGGAGCAAGTTGATTTGGCTCACGGAAACACCGAATAAGGCGGGGATCATCAGCGTGCGGATTTTCTTCACACCTTCGTCATGCCATGCCCATTTTGGCTTCACCAATAATTTGGCTTGATATAAGAAAGGCAGTTGAAACAGAAATTGTAATAACCCGCCGAGAAAGATCCCGATAGCCAAGCCTAAATCCGGATTTTCCAACTGCGGAGCCAGCCAAAGTGCGGTGGCAATCATGGCAATATTGAGCAACACCGGCGAGAACGACATCACACCGAATTTGCCTATGGTATTCAGAATTGCACCGGACAGCGCAACGAAGGTCACAAACCATAAATAAGGAAAGGTAATTTTGAGCAGCAACGAGGCTTGTGTGAATTTTTCCGCATTCGGCCCGTCATTCAACCAATCCACAAACCAACCTGTCCCGAAAATGGCCGCGACCACCGGCGAGCCGATCATCGCCAATAACGTAACGACGGTAACCAAGCCCCCCAAGGTACCGGACACTTTGCCGATAAACTCGCGGGTTTTGGATAAATCACCGGATTTTTGATACTCCGCCAACACCGGCACAAACGCTTGTGAAAACGCCCCTTCGGCGAATAATCGGCGGAGGAAATTAGGAATACGGTTGGCGAATAAAAATACGTCTGCCGCCGCACCCGCACCAATTAAATTGGCGATCACCACATCGCGCACCAAGCCTAACACACGCGAAACGAGCGTCATACCGCTCACGATCATGCCGGATTTTAATAATCTTTTGCTCAAAACGAATTACTCTGAATGATAAAATTTGCCTAATTGTATAGAAATTTCGTTTTTACGCTATATTCTAAGGGAAAAAACTGTTAAAATCCCGCGCACATCGTTTGGTGAGCCCGTTTAGAAAGAGCTTGTTAAGCATAACGATGCCAACGTTCGGTTGTGTCTCACCGAAATCAACACAAAATTCCCGTTGACAAATGTATAAGAAATCGGCATATTTACGCCCCTATTTTGTCACTATTAACTAACAGAAATTTTTAGGAGTTTGACCTTGGCTAATATCAAGTCAGCAAAAAAACGTGCGGTTCAATCTGAAAAACGCCGTCAACACAACGCAAGCCAACGCTCTATGATGCGTACTTACATCAAAAAAGTTTATGCTCAAGTAGCAGCGGGTGAGAAAGCAGCAGCTGAAGCAGCATTTGTTGAAATGCAAAAAGTTGTTGACCGCATGGCTTCTAAAGGCTTAATCCACGCTAATAAAGCAGCAAACCACAAATCTAAATTAGCTGCTCAAATCAAAAAATTAGCCTAATTTTTGCCTTACCATTAAAAAAGAAACCGCTCAAACGAGCGGTTTTTTGTTTTTGTGTATTTTAATTTTTCCTAAAGAAAAAACGATCATAAAAGCCACCGCACTTCCCTATCGCATTCGTCTCCGACGCTGATGAAACGCTTTGCTCGTGGATGGCATTGTTTTGTTACTTGGCGTAGGTGTTTTTTCCACAACATGAACATGGTTACAGCTACGGCGATAGTGGCTAAGGAAATAATGGAAACTACTGGCAAAAAGGATACCAACAAGGAAAACAATGACGATTTCGCCATATAATCGGTAAAAAATTTGATTAATTTTACTTTGGGTCGTTTGTCCATATTTGGCATCAAAAGTGACGCGTAAAAAGCCTTCCAGGCCGTTTGGGGAATAAATAGGTTCCACAATTTGCTGAGAATCAGCTTCCTTTTCTTCTTTATCCAAGCCCAACAAACTGCGTATATCTGACGAGTTGGTGCTTTGTGCTAATAATTCACCATTACGCGCATACACTGCCGCATCCAGTACAAATTCTTCTTTGGTAAAATTATCCAAATTTTCCACTAATCGTTCCGTTTTTGGGTTATTCACTAACAACATCGAAAATAGATTCGCTTGCTGGCGTGCCAATAAATGAGAAATATTAGCGACCTGATTTACACTGGCTAGCTGTGAGCCGATTTTAAATTGTTGTACGCCAAATAAAATGATTGCCATGATACCCACACATAACAAAATGATGCCGAGAAACATCATCACCTTAATCATTTTTTCTTTTGTTAAATGCAAGTTATTTTCCCCAAAGTTTAATAAGTAAGCTAGAATACTGTGCTTTTAAAAACCGCCACAATTTACAGGATTTTTATGCAAACACAAAATCTTAACGCCATTATGGCGCATTTTTCTGAACTTCCTGCGCCATTCATTGCTGACAAACCCTATCACTCGGATCAGGCGTTTATTCTCTATTCCGACAACCTAAATCTCACAAAGTTACAAACCTTTCAGCAAAAGTGCGGTGAAAATTTTTTGTGTTTTGCCGCGTGGAATGTGTTGCATAACACCGTGGTATTGCTCAAAGGTGAGTGGAAAGCGGAGTGGATTGGTATTGCCCATGAATTAGCTCTGGATATTGCACCGTTAAACTTTCACGCCAGTTTGAAGCAAGCAGGATTACTTGTGATGGACATGGATTCCACCGCCATCCAAATTGAATGTATCGATGAAATCGCCAAACTTGCCGGCACTGGCGAGATGGTTTCCGCCATTACGGAATGCGCCATGCGTGGTGAACTCGATTTTAGCCAAAGTCTGCGCCAACGGGTTGCCACCTTAAAAGATGCGCCGGAAGGCATTTTGCAAGAGGTCAAACAGCATTTACCGCTGATGCCGGGATTAGTCAAAACAGTCAAAGAACTCAAAAATCACGGTTGGAAAGTGGCCATTGCTTCCGGTGGATTTACCTATTTTGCCGAAGTATTACAACAAAAACTCGGCTTAGATTTCATTGCTGCCAATCAATTCGAGATTATTGACGGCAAACTTACAGGCAACGTACAAGGCGCCATTGTGGATGCGCAATACAAAGCGCAAACCTTACAACAGTTGGCACAACAATTTCACATTGCCACTGAAAACACCGTTGCCATCGGCGACGGCGCCAACGATCTCGCCATGATGCAAGTTGCCGATGTCGGCGTGGCTTATCACGCCAAACCAAAAGTACAACAATTGGCGCAAGTTATCGTCAATTTCACCGATTTAACCGCACTTTTATGTATTTTAAGTGCAAACGACAAAATGAAATAAGGAGAAAACCATGCCATCATTCGACATTGTTTCCGAAATCAGCGGACACGAAATCCGCAACGCCGTGGAAAACGCCAACCGCGAACTCACTAATCGTTGGGATTTCCGTAACGTACAAGCCGCCATCGAATTTAACGAAAAAAACGAAAGCATTAAAGTGAGCAGCGAATCGGATTTTCAAGTGGAGCAACTCATCGACATTTTACGTAACGCGTGCATTAAACGTAACATCGAATCTACTTCATTGGACATCCCTGCTGACTATGAACACAGTGGCAAAACGTACAGCAAAGAAATCAAGCTGAAACAAGGCATTGAAACCGACATGGCGAAAAAACTCACCAAGCTGATCAAAGACTCCAAAATCAAAGTCCAAAGCCAAATCCAAGGCGAGCAAGTCCGTGTTACCGGCAAATCCCGTGATGATTTACAAGCCGTGATTCAACTCGTCAAAACCGCCGAACTGGGACAACCATTCCAATTCAATAATTTCCGCGATTAAAAACGCGTTCAAAAACGACCGCACTTTAGATAATTAAAGTGCGGTTTCCTTTTCCCTTCATTGAGAAAAAACCGACTTTCCGCTACAATACGCCACTATTTTTATTCACGTAAACAGACTATGTCAGAAATTAAGTTAATTGTTGGGCTTGGCAATCCCGGCGATAAATACGAAGACACCCGCCACAATGCCGGAGAATGGTTAATTGCGCGCTTAGCACGGCGGTTTAATGTCACATTAAATGCGGAAAATAAATTTTTCGGGAAGGTGGGAAAAACGCTGATGAACGGCAAAGAAATCCGTTTTTTGGTGCCGACAACCTTTATGAATTTAAGCGGCAAAGCGGTAGGCGCATTAGCGAATTTTTATCGTATCAAACCCGAAGAAATTTTAGTCCTGCATGATGAGTTAGATTTACCGCCCGGCAGCGTTAAACTGAAATTAGGTGGGGGACATGGCGGACACAACGGCTTAAAAGACATTGTTGCCGCATTGGGCAATAACAACAATTTCTATCGTCTGCGCATTGGGATCGGTCACCCGGGACACCGTGATTTAGTGGCGGGTTATGTGTTAAACAAACCGTCACCCAGTGAGCGTGAAGCGCTTGAAAATGCCTTGGATGAAGCGGCAAATTGCGTGGAACTGCTTTTCAAAGACGGCATCGTCAAAGCCACTAATCGACTAAATAGTTTTAAAATTTAACCGAAAAGTGCGGTCAAAAAACACGGTCAATTTCAACCGCACTTTTCTTCACCAATAAGGAAAAATTATGGGATTCAAATGTGGTATCGTGGGCCTGCCGAATGTGGGCAAATCCACACTTTTCAACGCCTTAACCAAAGCCGGCATTGAAGCGGCAAACTATCCGTTTTGCACCATCGAGCCAAATACCGGCGTGGTGCCAATGCCGGATCCGCGTTTAGACGCCTTAGCGGAAATTGTCAAACCTGAACGTGTATTGCCCACCACCATGGAATTTGTGGATATCGCAGGCTTGGTGGCCGGCGCGAGTAAAGGCGAAGGTTTGGGTAATAAATTCCTCGCCAACATCCGCGAAACGGACGCCATTGGCCATGTCGTACGTTGTTTTGAAAACGATGACATCGTACACGTTGCGGGCAAGATCGATCCGTTAAGCGATATTGAAACCATCAACACCGAACTGGCGTTAGCCGATTTAGACAGCTGTGAACGTGCGATTCAACGTTTACAAAAACGTGCTAAAGGCGGCGATAAAGATGCGAAATTCGAACTTTCCGTGATGGAAAAAATCTTACCGGTACTTTCTGAAGCGGGCATGATTCGTTCTGTGCCATTAGAAAAAGACGAGTTATTGGCGATCAAAAGCTATAATTTCTTAACCTTAAAACCGACCATGTACATTGCCAACGTGAATGAAGACGGTTTTGAAAATAATCCTTATCTTGACAAAGTCCGCGAATTTGCTGAAAAAGAAGGCTCTGTCGTGGTGCCGGTGTGTGCCGCAATTGAAGCAGAAATCGCCGAACTAGATGATGATGAAAAACTCGAGTTCTTACAAGATCTCGGCATTGAAGAGCCGGGCTTAAACCGTGTCATTCGTGCAGGCTACGCGCTTTTAAACTTACAAACTTACTTTACCGCCGGTGTAAAAGAAGTGCGCGCATGGACCGTTTCCGTGGGTGCGACCGCACCGAAAGCGGCTGCCGTGATCCATACCGACTTTGAAAAAGGCTTTATCCGTGCCGAAGTGATTGCCTACGAAGATTTTATCCAATTCAAAGGCGAAAACGGTGCTAAAGATGCCGGCAAATGGCGTTTGGAAGGGAAAGACTACATCGTACAAGACGGCGATGTCATGCACTTCCGCTTCAACGTGTAAAACAATCAAAAAATGAACCGCACTTTAAGGCACTAAAGTGCGATTTTTTTTATCGCTTTTTTAAGGAATTTACATGTCTTCTTCAATTAAATATCGTGCTGAAATAGATGGACTTCGTGCCATTGCGGTGATTTCAGTGATCATCTATCACCTCAATGCCAATTGGCTACCAGGTGGTTTTCTTGGCGTAGATATTTTCTTTGTTATTTCCGGCTTTCTCATTACCGGCATCATCATTAATGAGATTCAAGAAAATCGCTTCTCTTTTAAAGACTTCTATACCCGCCGGATAAAGCGAATTTAGTCGGCATTCATTGTGGTAATGGCCCTTGTGTCTTTGGTTGCTTCTGCGTTATTTATCTATAATGATTTTAACCAACTCAGAAAGACCATTGAGCTTGCTGCTGTTTTTTCCTCTAACTTTTATTTGGGCTTTAAGCAGGGCTATTTTGACCTTAATGCGACAGAAAACCCTGTTTTACATATTTGGTCATTAGCTGTTGAAGAACAATACTACTTAATTTTCCCTTTGTTTTTATTTTTTGTATATAAAAAAGCCGGGAATTTAAAATCTATTTTTAGATTTACACTCATACTCTTTATCCTGTTGTTATTAACCTCATTTATTCCTAACACTTTTTATAAAGATGTATTACATCAACCGAATACTTATTATCTTTCCAATTTACGCTTTCCGGAATTGCTTATTGGATCATTATTAGCCATTTACAATATTAATCCACCGGCAAATCACACATTTAATAAAAACCTGATTGGGAATTTCAGTTTTTTATTATTGCTGGCTTGCCTATATTTTTATCATAACAAGTTAGTCTTTATTCCCAGAGTAAGTTTAGTTTTACCTTGTTTACTAGCTGCACTTGTCATTTACACCACAACGCAAGATAGTATTGTAAAAAAACTGCTTTCCACAAAACCAATGGTATTTATTGGAAAAATATCTTATTCACTCTATTTATACCATTGGATATTTATCTCTTTTGCCTACTATATTACGGGCACCAAACAAATAGATAATCAAATTGTATTGTTAGTCACGGCGTTAACCGTACTTTTCTCTATCTTAAGTTATTACCTAATTGAGCAGCCAATTAGAAAATCAAAATTAGGTTTCAAACAGGCATTTTTATATCTCTATGTGATCCCTTCTGTTTTAGTGATTGGATATAACACCTATGAAAGAAAACAGATCAAAAATGAGAAAGAACAAATTGAGCAAGAAGTGCCATTAGCAGAAACGAATACGCACCTCCCAGCAAAAATCTTAACAATTGGCGATTCACATGCCGGCCATTTAGCTTATTTCTTAAATTATGTTGGTGCGCAAGAAGGTTGGAAGGCGGATATTCTAAATACAGGTCCAGATTGCCAAGTATTGGTAGATAAAAATGGAGAAGTGACACCGGAATGCCAATCACAATGGAATGAAATAGCCAAATACGACGCTGTTTTCATTTCTGAGTTTTATGATCTTCGAATGGAAGGCCAACCGGTTCCGCGATTTGAAGCTGAATCTTATTTAGTCCCTGACTTTGAAATCCGATTTAGAAAAATGGTGGAAAAACTCGCAACAGAAAAACCTGTTTATGTTTTTGCCAATAATAGTTCGATTAACCGCTCCCCTATTCGAGGACATCTCCTCGCTAAATATGGGCTAGATAAATATCTCGAGCCAATTCGTAGAATGGGCGATATTGATGCAAGCAACCAAATCATTCATGATTTAATTAAAGATATCCCAAATGCACATTGGGTTGATGCACAACAATATCTTCCTAAAGACAGCGTGATAGCGGAAGGGAAATATCTCTATGGCGATCAAGACCACTTAACGAACTTTGGTGCTTACTATTTAGGGAAAGAATTCACCAAACACCAAAGATTGCTCTCCCCTGAACAAGTTGAAAAATTATATAAATAATAGTTCGATCTTGTAAGTATTTGTCGAATCTACCCTGTTAACAAAAAGTGCGGTTTTTCTACCGCACTTTTTTATTACTGTTATTCTTTATTTAGCAACAACCGTTCCGTTTCAAAATCATGATGCAGCGGTTCGATATCAGGCATGGTTTTATTGGCTTTCGCGGAAAGTGCCTTAAAGCGTTCCACTTTGCCTATCAAGCCCTGTTGCCCCACGAGTGCCGTGACAGCGCTGTTGTAGTGCGAACTAACGGTGGAAAGGCTATTCCCCACTTTCGCTAAGCGCTCTGCAAGCAAGCAGATTTGGTTATAAATGTCACCGGCTTTTTCGCTGATTTCACGCGCTTCCGCATTACCGCGCTCCACCCGCCAAAGGTTCGCCACCGTACGTAAAATAGGCATCAGCGTGGTATGTGACACCATAATGACATTTTTGTCATAACCATAACCGAACAAACTCGGATCCATTTTTAAGGCTTCAATGTAAGCTGGTTCCACGGCAATAAACATCAACACGAAATTCGGGCTACGTACGCCGATAAGGTTACTGTAATCTTTGCGGGATAAGTCGTCGATGTGATTACGCAACGCCTTAATGTGCTCGCGCAGAAACGCCTGACGCTCTATTTCATCTTCAGCACTGACCGCACTTTCATAAGCGTTAAGCGACATTTTGCTGTCGATAATCAAATGTTTCTCATCCGGTAGGTTAAGAATAAAGTCGGGATAATTGCGCTTGCCTTCTTCATTTTTAAAATGCGCCTGTGCGGTGTAATGTTCATCTTCCACCAAGCCGGCAGATTGCAGCGCCCGCTCCAACTGCATTTCCCCCCAGTTACCAAGGGTTTTCTTTTCCCCTTTCAGAGCGGAAGTCAAATTGTTCGCTTGTTGCGACATACTCAAACCGATTTCCAACACTTTCTTAATTTCTGCTTCCAAGCCCGCGTTGCCCTTAAGGGATTCCGAATGAATTTCATTCACCCGTTTTTGGAAGCTTTCAATTTGCTCACGGAATGGCTTTAACAAGCTGTCCATCGATGCTTGGTTCGTTTGCTGAAAACGCTGGCTTTTCTCTTCTAAAATACGATTCGCGAGGTTTTGAAATTCCGTATTGAGCTGCTGTTTGGTTTGTTCAACATGTTGTTGCTGCTCGACAAAATGCTTTTCTTTTTCCGTTAACGTGGTTTTCAATTCCGCCAGTTCCTGCGAAAGTGCGGTGTGTTTTTCCGTTAAATTTGCCAGCGATTCTTCTTTGCGGACAATCTGCGCTTGGCTTTGCGCAAGTTGTCCGCGCAAGCTGTCCGCCTGTGCCGATGCCACACCAAAACGTTCTTTCAGCGTCGTTATTTGTTCTGCGATGGCGGAATGGCGCGCCTGTTCTTCGTTTAGTTCCGTTTGCAAATACTGTACTTTTTCATCCCGTTCATTTAAGCGAATTTGTAGTCCATCCGCCGTGGTTTGCGCTTTCGCTACCTCTTGTTCTAATTGATTTTTACGGGCAGTAACGGCATCAAATTTTTCTAATAAACGATTAAAATCCTCAATGTTTTTATTTAAATCCTGTTGTAATTCCAGGCTATCCCGTTTCCGGCGTGCGCTGATAAAAAGCAAAATAAGGCAAAGCACGCCCAATGCGACGCAAACGCCCAATAACACATTTAAATCAATATCCAATGCAAACATGTTCCCTCCTGATATTGGGCGTTAGTATAAAGGAAATCCGTGGCCTTTGCCGACCTTTTGCTTTTTCATTTCGTGGGTGGCAAAAGGCGCAAAACTTGCGGTAGAATGGCGCGCGAACCGTTTTAATATTTGTCGAGAAAAATCACCGCACTTTTAGGGCATGCCATGAATCAACCTTTATTTCAACATACCAAACACGAGGAACACTGCCCGCACTGCGGTGCGTTGTTGCAAATAAAGCAAGGCAAAAAAGGGCTATTTCTCGGCTGTTCTGCCTATCCGCAATGTGATTACTTAAAACCGTTACAGGCTTCCAACGAAGTAAAAACCCTCAAAATATTAGAACAAACTTGCCCCCAATGCGGACATTTATTGGCGTTAAAACAAGGGCATTTCGGCATGTTTATCGGTTGTAGCAATTATCCGGAATGTCATTTTGTGGTGCATGAGGAAGCAGAAGAGGAAACGGAAGAACACGTACCTTGCCCGGAATGTAAAGAAGGGCAGTTAGTGGCGCGGCGTGGACGTGCCGGCAAGCTATTTTACGCCTGCAACCGTTTTCCGCATTGTAAGTTTTCCGTGCCAACTAAACCTTATTTAGTGGATTGCCCGCAATGCCATGGCAATTTAGCCTTATTAAAAAAACAACAGGGCGAACAACGTACTTGGCAATGTGTGAATAAAACCTGCCGCCATATTTTTACCACCGAGTAGCCTCATGAATTTACAAGAGATTGTTAACCATTTAAAAAATCAGCAAGTCGTTGCCTACCCCACCGAAGCGGTTTTTGGCTTAGGTTGTAATCCAAACAGCCAAAGTGCGGTGGAAAATTTACTTGTTTTAAAACAGCGCCCGATGTCAAAAGGGCTAATTTTAATTGCGCCGAGCTTGGATTTTTTGTTGCCTTTTATGGATGAAAGCCGTTTGATGGAAGAACATTGGCAACGCTTAACTACGCAATATGATCGACCAACGACATGGGTCGTCCCGGCAAAAACAACGACCCCAAAATTTCTTACCGGCGATTTTAACAGTATTGCGGTGCGCATCAGCCAACACCCTGCCGTTAAGCTATTATGCGAACAGGCGGGCTTTGCTCTCACCTCCACCAGCGCCAACTTAACCGGACAGCCGCCTTGTCGCACGGCACAAGAAGTGGCGCAACAATTCGGCACGGATTTTCCGGTGCTAGATATGTCTGTGGGCGGTGCGGTAAATCCATCCGAAATTCGCGACATTTTCACCAACCAAGTTTTTCGCCAAGGATAAATCATGTTATATGCCGTTTGGGGCAACCCGATTGCTCAAAGCAAATCGCCGCAAATTCATCGCATTTTTGCCAAACAAACCGCCCAAGACGTGCAATACGATGCTATGTTAGGCGACGAACAGGATTTTGAACGGCAATTATTGGCATTTTTTGCCCAAGGCGCAGCAGGATGTAATATCACCTCGCCTTTCAAAGAGCGCGCGTTCAAGCTGGCAGATGCACACAGTGAGCGTTGCCTGATAGCGGAAGCCTGCAACACGTTGAAAAAATTAGACGATGGCACGCTGTATGCGGACAATACTGATGGTGCAGGATTGGTGACGGATTTACAGCGATTGAATTGGATTAAGCCGAATCAAACCCTACTCATTTTAGGGGCTGGCGGTGCCACAAAAGGCGTGTTGCTACCGCTTTTACATGCACAGCAAAACATTGTGATTGCTAACCGCACTTTAGCCAAAGCGCAACTGTTGGCAGAAAAATTTTCGCCTTACGGCAATATTCGTGCCGTAGAACTGAGTCAACTTCCCACGCAATCCTTTGATGTGATTATCAATGCGACCTCCTCAGGTCTGCACGGCGGTACGATACAAATTAACGATGAGATTCTGCGAGCAGCAAAAGCAGTTTATGACATGCAATATGATCGACAAAAAGACACGCCGTTTTTAGCACGCTGTGGTGCGTTAGGCGTGCAAAACCGAAGCGACGGTTTCGGGATGTTATTGGCGCAAGCTGCGCATACTTTCCATTTATGGCGTGGCGTGATGCCGAACATTACGCCGTTATTTGAACAGTTATAAAAAAGCTATTGGCGCGTTTTCGCTTGTAGAATGCCATCCGTGATAATCAAAAGCATAGCAAGCACCAAACAAATAAACAACGGATAACTTTGCGCATCAATTTCTTCGCCGATTAACAAAGAAACCCCTACCATCAAGCAAGGCTCTACATAACCAAGTAAGCCCAACAAATTCATCGGTAAATGATTACTGGCAAGAATGTAAGAATTGAGCGCCGTCCCACTAATTAAGCCTAGCAGTAGCAACAAGACCAAAATATTCGGATTACTTTGTTGTACTTGGGCAATATCCACTTGCCAGGCGAAGTAAATACAAAATGGCAAAAGGGTCAACATTTCTAAGAAAAATGCCGCAAGATCGGTCATTTTCCACATTCGACGTACCACAAAGTAAGTGGTATATCCCACGCAAATTACCAACGCTTCCCAAGAAATCTCCCCTTTTAAGGCGATGTTGGAAATGACTCCCACGGCAGCAATAAATACGGCTAAAAACTTAATGCGAGAAATCCGTTCTTTAAAAATAATTCGTGCTGCAGCCACCATCACTAAAGGCAGCAATAAATAACCGAAAGAAACACTCAACGAGCTGCCATTATTAGGTGCCCACAAAAATAGCCACATTTGAAAGCCCATCAACGCACCGGTAAAGAAAAAAGCCAACGCAAAGTGCGGTTGTCTTTGAATGCGTTTTAAATGGGCAATCAGCGCCATTTTTTGTTTAAACAAAATCACAGCAGCCGCCACAAAAGGCAAGGTAAATACAATGCGATAACCGAAAATATCTGTGCCACTCAAAGGCAGCAACAGCGTAGAAAAATAATACATGTAGCCAAACAGCAGAGAGGCAAATAAAGAAAACGCAACGCCTTTTAGCATAAAAACTCCTTAAATCATGACCGCACTTTACGCTAATAACTGCCAAAATGCACGCACTAAAGGGCGCTCTAAGACAGGTTTCAACGCACACACACCAAGTTCAAAAGGGGGTATCGGTTCCTCTAACTGCAAGGTAGAAATTTGGCTGTTCAACGGGCTATTTTTAATCACCACATCGGGCAATAAGGCTAAACCACACCCGAGTGCCACCATGGACACAATGCCTTCATGCCCCGCCACGGTGCCATAGATTTTCGGGTGTTTAATGCCTTTTTGTTTAAACCATTCTTCGATCCGCTGCCGTGCCATGCCGTCTAACGGCAAGATAAAAGGAACCTGTTGCCAATTAATCGGTTCTTGTTGCAATAATTGTGTTGCCGAACATGCCACACGAGGCGCAATCATCGACAACGCAATATCATCGATATAATGAAACGTCACCGCACTCGGTAATACCGGCGGTTTCCCTGCCAACGCCAAATCCACCTGTTGCGCCTGCACCAAATGTACCGCCTGCGCCGGATCGCCTGTGGTCAGTTGAATTTCCACTTTCGGATAATGCGCACGGAATTTCTCCAAAATCCCCGGCAAATGGCTATACGCCGCCGTCACCGAGCAATACAGCTTGAGCTCCCCGCTAAGCTCTTCCTCTTGGGTATGCAACTGCTGTTGAAACAACATCCAATTCTGCCACTGCTGCTGTGCAAACGCCAAAAACACCTCACCATTCGGCGTTAACGACACCTGACGATTATCCCGCCATAAAAGCTGCTGCCCCAGTTCCTCTTCGATTTTTTGAATTTGGCGGGACAAGGTTGACGGCGACATATGGTGTAGCGCCGCTGTTTTGGCGAAGTTTTGGGTTTGAGTGAGGGTGATGAAGATTTTGAGATCGTTAAAAGTCATGTTTTTAATCTTAAGTTAGGTTTCATTCTCAATTTCATTGAGAATGACCTACTTTTCTTTGCTTGTGCAAAGCAAAGTAGGCAAAAGAAAACACACCCCAGCTTCACCGCTTATCTTCACTCAGTTGCAATTTTCTTTACGAAAATTTTCGAACTCGCCGCCAGCGGCTCAGACAAACGAAAATTTCCTAAAAATTGCAAATCGCTCAGGCGGTTCAGATGGGGACCCCATTTTATTCGAGCGCTACTTAAAGTGTATTATGTCAATAGATTCAAAAGTGCGGTCATTTCTAAGAATGTTTTTTTGAAATAAAAATATCTAAAAATTCAACCGCACTTTTTTAAAAAACAAATTATTTCCTCCGTGTAAGACGCCCTTATGGAAATGCAATTTTTAGCTAAATTTCGCTTTGTTTGAGCGAAGCGAGTTCGAAATTTAGCGTGAAAAAAATTGCATTGGAATAAGGATAAGCGGTTTAGTCGGAGTGCCTTTTTCTTTGCCTTCTTTCTTTTTGGGCAAACACAAAACACTTGTGTTTTGAACGTTGCTTTAGCTACGGCACGAAGTGTGAGCGAAGCGAATTAAAGAAAGAAGGTCGCCATCGGCGAAACCGATTCCTCTAAATGTAGGTAATTGCAAAAACTGCAACACACAATCCCAATAATATCACTTTACGCAACACCAAAACACCCTATAATCACCCAAATCTAAACAAACACTCCCACACAAAAGGAAAACATCATGGCTAATTATTTCAATACCTTAAACTTACGCCAACAATTAGACCAACTCGGTCGCTGCCGTTTTATGGATCGCAGTGAGTTCGCAACTGAAGCTGATTTCTTGAAAGGCAAGAAAATCGTGATCGTAGGTTGCGGTGCACAAGGGTTAAACCAAGGGTTAAATATGCGTGATTCTGGTCTAGACATCAGCTACGCATTACGCCCGGAAGCCATCGCAGAAAAACGTGCGTCATTCCAACGCGCCAGTGAAAATGGCTTCAAAGTGGGCACTTATGAAGAACTGATTCCAAAAGCCGACCTAGTCATTAACCTCACCCCGGACAAACAACACTCCAAAGTGGTTGCTGATGTGATGCCGTTGATGAAAAAAGGCGCGGCATTGGGCTATTCTCACGGTTTAAACATTGTTGAGGTGGGCGAGCAAATCCGTCCTGACATCACCGTCGTGATGGTGGCACCAAAATGCCCGGGTACAGAAGTACGTGAAGAATACAAACGTGGTTTTGGCGTGCCTACATTAATTGCCGTGCACCCGGAAAATGACCCACAAGGCGAAGGTTTAGAAATTGCTAAAGCTTGGGCGGCGGCAACCGGTGGTCATCGTGCAGGCGTGTTGGAATCCTCTTTCGTGGCGGAAGTCAAATCTGACTTAATGGGTGAACAAACCATCCTTTGCGGTATGTTGCAAGCAGGTTCTCTCATTTGCTACGACAAATTAGTGGCTGACGGCAAAGATCCGGCTTATGCGGGCAAATTAGTGCAATATGGCTGGGAAACCATCACCGAAGCCTTAAAACAAGGCGGTATCACGTTGATGATGGATCGCTTGTCCAACAGCGCAAAATTGCGTGCGTTCGAGTTAGCAGAACAAATAAAAGAAGAATTGGCCTTCTTATTTGCTAAACACATGGACGATATCATCAGCGGCGAATTCTCCCGTGTGATGATGGAAGACTGGGCAAACGGTGATGCCAACCTCTTAAAATGGCGTGAAGAAACCGGCAAAACGGCTTTTGAAAACGCACCGAAATATGAGGGCAAAATCAGTGAGCAAGAATATTTCGACCATGGCGTGTTAATGATTGCGATGGTTAAAGCCGGTGTTGAATTGGCATTCGATACCATGGTGGCCAGCGGCATTTACGAAGAATCCGCTTACTACGAGTCCTTACACGAATTGCCGTTAATCGCCAACACGATTGCGCGTAAACGTTTATATGAAATGAATGTAGTGATTTCCGACACGGCGGAATACGGTAACTACTTATTTGCTAACGTTGCTGGCCCGATTATGCAAAAAGCATTAGTGCCAACCTTACGCAAAGGCGATATCGGCGAACCAACACCAAGCGTGGAAATCGACAACATCACCTTACGCGATGTAAACGATGCAATCCGCAATCATCCGGTAGAATTAATTGGCCAAGAATTGCGTGGTTACATGAAAGATATGAAACGCGTGTCATTGCAAGGTTAATCAAATATCATTATATTAAGCCGATTTTTTAAATCGGCTTTTTTATAGGGAAAATTAAGGAATCAGTATGAAAAACAATAAAAAATTTAACCGCACTTTTCAGTTAAGTTTGGTTGCAACAGCATTAAGTTTAGCAAATTTGGGATGGGCAACGGATCTCACTTGTAATACAACAACAGGTTGTAAATATATTCAAGGACCCGGCAATACGTGGTATATCAACGATACAGCGACTCAACTCGCCGATGCTGTAAATGTCACCGTTGAAGCAGGAAATTACCAAAACAAAGCAAAAACAGAAACGGGTGCAAGTACTAGCCTAGGCCGACCAAGTCAATCATCTGATGCTTTATTTCATATTTTCGATCTAACAAAACAAGATAATGTCATTACACTAAAATCAGGCGTTAAAGCAACGCTTAAAGAAGATTATACATCCAGCCAATTAGTTCATGTCAATGGTGCAACAGCAAATTTAGAACAGGGTGTAAAACTCATCGTTGACAAAAACTATTCTCAAATTCACAACATTCCTGATGCTAATGGTAATTTTGACGGTAATGCTGCTATTGAGTCCCGTAATTCAACAATCAATACTCAAGCAGATATTGAACTCAACAATGACGGCTCAAATGCAATTGAATCGCAAGAAACGTCTATTATTAATTCGTCTAACCATAAAATCACCATGAATGGTGAAAACAACGGGGCATACACGCTTTTCGGAAAAGACATTGTAAATATTGAAAACGTCACTATTACTGGAAATAAAGATTTACAATCTGTTTTTGATATTGGAAATGATCGCACTGAAGAACAAATCGTCAATGCTAAAAAGTTAAACGCTACGTTAAACGATAAAAGTATCTTCATGAACCTCCATGACAGCGGCACACAGACGGTTACCTTAAGGGATTCTAAGATTAAAGCCGGTTATGGATTGCATGCTGTACCGCTTGGGGACGAACATACCGTTACCCTGAACTTACATAACAGCGAATTGAATACCACTCGAGCACTCGTTTCCATCAATGATCCGAATTTCCCAGTTGATGAGGAAGACGAGGAAGAAATTGATGCCAATGCAGCAAGCACGTTCCATTTGCACCTTATTGCTGATAACAACTCCAAACTGAGTGGCGCAATTATTGAAAACCCACAAAGACCGGCAAAAACCGAAGTAAACGTCACATTAGCCAATAGCCAGTGGAATTTTAATCAATCGAGTATTCTTCATCACTTGAATACGCAAAACTCAACGGTCAAATTTGAACCGACATCGGAATATAAAACGTTAACGATTAAAGGTGATCTCACTGGCTCCACCACATTTGATCTCAATACCAATATCGCTGAAAACAAAACCGATAAAATCGTTGTGAAAGGAAAAGCGGAAGGTGATCATCACCTTAATGTGACGGATCACGGCACGCATGTGGCAAACGGTAAAGTAACCTTAGTTGAAACCAATACTGGAAATGCAAAATTTCACTTAGCGAATGCCAATGGTTATGTGGCGCTCGGTGCTTATAAATACTTCTTAACCCCTGAAGGAAAAAATTGGGTGCTAGCGCACTCACAAAGCGCAGTCACACCACAGCCACAGCCACAGCCACAGCCACAGCCACAGCCACAGCCACAGCCACAGCCACAGCCACAGCCAAGTATTACACCATCTTTACCGGCGACCGCACAACTACTTGAGAGCGCAAACGCACAAGTGTCTCTTCGCCAAGCGGAATTACTGATGGTCGAAAATGAATTGAACGGCATTCACCAACGTTTAGGTGAAATTAGAACCGGTGAGAAAGGCAATATTTGGGTGAAAAACGTCAATTCACATCAAAAACTCACCGCACTTTCCACGGGTGAAAGTCAAACTTCCGGTTTTAAGCAAAACGTACATAGCTTACAAATTGGTGCGGATGCAGCGGCGACAGATAAGGTACGTTTAGGCGGATTTGTCGGACACAGTCAAGCCAATATTGACTTCAACAATCATTACGGCAACGGAAAAGTGAAAGGACAAACCCTTGGGGTTTACGGGACTTACATGGCTGACAATGGTGTCTATTTAGATAATATTGCGCAATATAGTCGCTTAACCGCAAACTCAAATCATACGGAAAAACACCGTTACAACGCTTACACGTTAAGCAGTGAAATCGGCAAACAATTCCAATTAGCCGGTGCATGGACCGTGACTCCACAAGCGCAATTGGCTTGGACGCATATTAACGGTAAAGAAAAAGAAGATAGCTTATCTGCCATTTCTTCTCGAATCGGTTTACGCCTTGCCAAAACCTTCGAGTTGAGCCAAGGATGGAAACTTCAACCTTATGCGGAAGCGAATGCGATCACGACACGCCTCCGCCACAGCGACATTAACTACAATGGTAGCCAACTCAATGTAGAAAGTTATCGCGGTCGGTTTACAAGTGCGGTCGGTTTTAACGCCGGTTTTGGCAATCACCGAATGGGAGTAGAAGTGAATCGCGCAGACGGCAAACACATCAAGCAACCATTTGGCGTACAAGCCGTCTATCGCTTCCAATGGTAGTTTAAAATGAATAAAAAATGCGCTTAGTTTTAAGCGCATTTTTCTTTTCATTAATGTGGATTATTTATACTCGACCACCACATCTGCTTCTGTAATGGCATCGCCATAAATAGGCTTTAAAGTTTTTTCGTAAGCTTGTTTTAACACGCCTTGTTTGCCCAAATTTTCAATTTCGGCATTTAACCAATTTAATAATTCAACATCCCCTTTTTTTACTGCCGGCGCAATAAAATCCTGATCACCTAAGTTTTTCACGCCTACCGTAAAGCCCGAATTTTCTTTCGCCCACGCAAACAATAATGTGTTGTCATGAGCAAGCGCATCGCCACGACCGTCACGTAAAGCTTCGAAGGTTTCGGTATTTTGCTCAAATTTCAACAGCTTGATGTCAGGATAATTTTTAGTGAAATAAGCGTCTGCGGTAGTGCCTTTATTGATTAATAAGGTTTTACCTTTTAATTGATTTACATCGGTAATCACTGCGCCATCTTTCGAGACCACACCTAATGCCACTTTCATGTAAGGTTTAGCAAAATCAACTACTTCTGCACGCGCTGGGGTGACCGTGAAATTAGCAAGAATAATATCCACTTTATTGGAAGTAAGATATTCCACGCGGTTGGCAGCTTCAACTAACACATATTCCGCTTTATTTTCATCGCCCAATAAATCTTTGGTGATGGCTTTGGCGATTTCCACGTCAAATCCTTGGCTTTTGCCTTGACTGTCCACATAGCCGAATGGCGGTTTGTCGCTAAAGACACCGACACGCACTTTGCCGGCTTGTTTGAGTTGCTCAATCGTTGACGAAGTCGCCAATTCCGTTTTGCCTTCTTTATCGTTGCAGGCAGTTAAGCCTATTGCCAATAATGCGGTGGCGAAAAGTGCGGTCACTTTTTTAAATGTTTTGTTCATAGTTAACTCCTCTTGGTTCGTAATTTAAAATGTTAAGAAAGGTTTTCGCACGGTCGGTTTGCGGGTTGGTGAAGAAATCCGATGGCACCGCCTGTTCAACGATTTGCCCTTTATCCATAAACACAATGCGGTTCGCCACTTGACGGGCAAAGGACATTTCATGGGTCACAATCAGCATCGTCATGCCGTCTTTCGCCAAGCCCAAAATCACATCCAGCACTTCGCGCACCATTTCCGGGTCAAGTGCGGCAGTGACTTCGTCAAACAGCATAATGTCAGGATTCATACACAAGGAACGGACGATGGCAATACGTTGTTTCTGTCCACCCGATAACTCGCGCGGATAGGCATTTTTACGTTCAAACAACCCGACCCGTTTCAACAACATATCGGCTTGAGCTTCCACTTCAGCACGTTGGCGCTTCTGCACTTTGAGTGGTCCGAGTAAAATATTGTCAATCACCGACATATGCGGAAATAATTCATAGCTTTGGAACACCATGCCAATGTGTTGTCGCGCCTTCACCCAAGGCAAATCTTTGCCCAATACGCCTTCATTTTGCAAAATTAATTGACCGCTCTTTATCTCCTCTAAGCCGTTAATACAACGTAAGAGCGTACTTTTACCGCAGCCGGATGGGCCTAAAATTACCACCACTTCGCCTTTTTCAACGGATAAATTAATTCCATTTAAGGCAAGGGTGTCGCCGTAATATTTCACTAAATCGTTAATTTCTAATAAGGGCATATACACCTTCTATTTTTCCCAATAGGTTTCTAAATAACGTGAAAATAAAGATAACGGATAGCAAATCACAAAATATAACAAGAAAATCACACCATAAATCCACAAGGCAGCGGAAGGTTCCGTAAACAGAGAGGTTTCAATAATCTGCTGCCCGACTTTAATCACTTCCAATACACCGATTAACATAGCAAGCGAGCTGGTTTTCACCATGCGTGTAAACAAGTTAATGGCGCTTGGTGTGACACGTTTTAAACTTTGTGGCAATAAAATATAACGAAACGTTTGTAATGGCGTTAAACCCAAGGCATAAGCTGATTCTGTCTGATGTTTTTCAATAGACGTCAAGGCACCACGCACTAAATCTCCCATTTCTGCGGTTCCCCAAAAAATGAAGACCCAAATACATACGGTAACGCCATCAATATGCGTATTGAACCATTTCGCCACGCCAAAATAGGTAATAAAAAGTAGGACCAACAAAGGAATAATGCGGACAAATTCCAAATAAAAACGGCAAACAGCACGAATCAGGCGATTTTTGCTTGTCATCAACAAGCCGAGAAGAATACCGAGAATGCAGGCGAAGAAAACGGAGACAAAGGCAATTTTTGCTGTTACCCAGAGACCACCCAACAACCGTTCAAAATTGCTCCCTTCAAATAACACATTAAGCCCCATATTTTGCTCTCCGTGTACGACGTTCCAAGTAAGTGATAAACAATGACACCGGCAATAAAATCAACAAATAAAACACCACTAATAAAAAGAGCGCTTCATTCGTTTTGTAATCCATACCGATAATCTCTTTTGCCATAAACATTAACTCCGCAATGGCAATCGCGCTGACCACCGAGGTTTCTTTCATTAAAAATTAAACTGTTAGCGCCAATGGCCGGCGTGGCGATAGCAAAGGCTTGAGGAAATAATACGTAACGAAAAGCCTGCACCGGGGTCAATCCTAAACTTAAAGCGGATTCCAACTGTCCACGCGAAATGGCTTCCAAGCCGCCTCGAATAGCTTCCGCCATATAACTGCCGCCTAAAAAAGCCAAACCGATGATGGCGCAAGTAAAGCCATCCAGTTTGAGCCCGACTTTAGATAAGCCAAAATACAAAAAGAAAACCTGAATTAATAAAGGTGTATTGCGGGAAAGTTCGATATAAAACTTCACCACAGAATTAAGCATCCTAATTTTATAAGTTGTAACTACTGCACAGAAGAAACCAACTAAAAGCGATAACACAATTGCCCAGAAAGAAAGTTCTAAAGTAATAAATGTTGCATCAACAAATCTAGGGGTGACATTCCAAATATATTGCCAGTTCATGACCATTCCCAAATACGTAAGCGTTTATGTGTTATAAAAATAAGATAATTTCAGAGGGAAAGATCGAATTTGTATATCTTATAACCTAAAGAAATTTACCCTTCTTTTTTATAGTATGAATCATGGTCCAAAGTGCGGTCGGTTTTTTCCATATTTTTCGGCTTTTATTTATATGTAATAACGAGATTGCAACATTAGAATAAGTTGACAGTCTACGCTTTGAAGATTAAAATCTGCGGTCTGTTCTTGTATGGACAGATTTGTAAAACAACATTCTTTAATGAATTTTTATTAAACTGGAGTTTTTTTAATGGCAACAATCAACCAGCTAGTACGCAAACCGCGTGTGAAAAAGGTTGTAAAAAGTAACGTTCCTGCATTAGAGGCTTGCCCGCAGAAACGTGGTGTATGCACCCGTGTGTACACAACTACACCTAAAAAACCGAACTCTGCATTACGTAAAGTATGCCGTATTCGTTTAACCAATGGTTTCGAAGTAACCTCATACATCGGCGGTGAAGGTCACAACCTTCAAGAGCACAGTGTTGTGCTTATCCGTGGCGGTCGTGTTAAAGACTTACCGGGTGTGCGTTATCACACCGTACGCGGCGCATTAGACTGCGCAGGCGTGAAAGATCGTAAACAAGGTCGTTCTAAATACGGCGTTAAACGTCCTAAAGCTTAATGGTTCTCCGTTAAGTAAGGCCAAACGCTAAATTAGTAAAACTTATTTAAATCGCAAACTCCAGTATCTAATTAGCCCCTTCAATAAAAGTGCGGTTAATTTTTATCGAGTTTTGGGATACCCTGAAGATTATAAAAACGGAGAAATTCGCAATGCCACGTCGTCGTAGTATTGAACAACGCAAGATTTTACCGGATCCGAAGTTCGGTTCAGAATTACTTGCTAAATTTATCAATGTCATCATGGTAGATGGTAAA
Organism: Aggregatibacter segnis ATCC 33393; assembly: GCF_900476035.1. Taxonomy (GTDB): domain Bacteria; phylum Pseudomonadota; class Gammaproteobacteria; order Enterobacterales; family Pasteurellaceae; genus Aggregatibacter; species Aggregatibacter segnis. Next base: position 130,762 of record NZ_LS483443.1, read on the forward strand.
AAATCTATCGCAGAATCTATCGTTTATAACGCGTTAGACACATTAGCTCAACGTACCGGTAAAGAAGCTTTAGAAGCTTTTGAAGCTGCGTTAGAGAACGTACGTCCAACTGTAGAAGTAAAATCCCGTCGTGTTGGTGGTTCTACTTACCAAGTTCCGGTTGAAGTTCGCCCTGTGCGTCGTAACGCATTAGGTATGCGTTGGATCGTTGAAGCCGCTCGTAAACGCGGTGACAAATCCATGGCTTTACGTTTAGCTAACGAATTATCTGATGCATCAGAAAACAAAGGTGCCGCAGTTAAGAAACGTGAAGACGTTCACCGTATGGCTGAAGCTAACAAAGCGTTTGCTCACTACCGTTGGTAACATTCGGTTAGCACTTACGTTTTTAGGCTTCATCTCATATTTTTATGCGATGAAGCCTCATTCATTTATAAAATTTCGTATTTAATTTTAAATAAGAAATCGTCAAGGAAATAATAATGGCTCGTACAACCCCTATTGAAAGATATCGTAACATTGGTATCAGTGCGCATATTGATGCGGGTAAAACTACTACCTCTGAGCGTATCTTGTTCTATACAGGTGTAAGTCACAAAATTGGTGAAGTACACGATGGTGCAGCAACCATGGACTGGATGGAACAAGAACAAGAACGTGGTATTACCATCACCTCTGCAGCAACTACCGCATTCTGGTCCGGTATGTCACAACAATTCCCACAACACCGTATTAACGTTATCGACACCCCGGGACACGTTGACTTTACTGTTGAAGTAGAACGTTCTATGCGTGTTCTTGATGGTGCAGTAATGGTTTACTGTGCAGTTGGTGGTGTTCAACCACAATCCGAAACTGTATGGCGTCAAGCGAACAAATATGAAGTTCCACGTATCGCATTTGTTAACAAAATGGACCGTACTGGTGCAAACTTCCTACGCGTAGTTGATCAATTAAAAACCCGCTTAGGTGCAAATGCAGTTCCTCTTCAACTACCTGTTGGTTCTGAAGAAAACTTTACCGGTGTTGTTGACTTAATCAAAATGAAAGCAATTAACTGGAACGATGCTGACCAAGGTATGACCTTCACTTATGAAGACATTCCTGCAGATATGCAAGCCGCTTGTGAAGAATGGCGTCAAAACCTTGTTGAAGCAGCTGCAGAAGCGTCTGAAGAGTTAATGGAAAAATACCTTGGCGGTGAAGAATTAACTGAAGAAGAAATCAAAGCCGGTCTTCGTCAGCGCGTGTTAGCAAATGAAATCATCTTGGTAACTTGTGGTTCTGCATTCAAAAACAAAGGTGTACAAGCAATGCTTGATGCGGTTGTTGAATACTTACCGGCACCAACAGATATTCCCGCGATCAAGGGTATCAATCCAGATGAAACTCAAGGTGAGCGTCATGCAAGCGATGAAGAGCCATTCTCTTCATTAGCGTTCAAAATTGCAACTGACCCATTTGTAGGTAACTTGACTTTCTTCCGTGTCTATTCCGGTGTAATTAACTCTGGTGATACCGTGTTGAACTCCGTACGTCAAAAACGTGAGCGTTTCGGTCGTATCGTTCAAATGCACGCAAATAAACGTGAAGAAATCAAAGAAGTTCGTGCGGGCGATATCGCTGCTGCTATCGGCTTAAAAGATGTGACAACAGGTGATACATTATGTGCTATTGAAGCGCCAATTATCCTTGAGCGTATGGAATTCCCAGAGCCGGTAATCTCTGTTGCAGTAGAACCAAAAACGAAAGCAGACCAAGAAAAAATGGGGCTTGCATTAGGTCGTCTTGCACAAGAAGACCCGTCCTTCCGTGTTCACACTGATGAAGAATCTGGCGAAACCATTATTTCCGGTATGGGTGAGTTACACTTGGATATCATCGTTGACCGTATGAAACGTGAATTCAAGGTAGAGGCTAACATTGGTAAACCACAAGTATCTTACCGTGAAACAATCCGTTCTCGTGTTAACGATGTGGAAGGTAAACACGCAAAACAATCTGGTGGTCGTGGTCAATACGGTCATGTTGTTATCGACTTGTACCCATTAGAGCCAGAAGGTCCAGGATATGAATTTGTTAACGAAATCAAAGGTGGTGTAATCCCTGGTGAATACATCCCAGCAGTTGACAAAGGTATTCAAGAGCAACTTAAATCCGGTCCATTAGCGGGTTACCCGGTAGTTGATATCGGTGTTCGTTTACACTTCGGTTCATACCATGATGTGGACTCCTCTGAATTGGCGTTTAAACTTGCAGCATCTTTAGCGTTTAAAGCAGCATTCGCAAAAGCAAACCCAGTTTTACTTGAGCCAATCATGAAAGTTGAAGTAGAAACTCCACCTGAGTATGTAGGTGACGTAATTGGTGACTTGAGCCGTCGTCGTGCGATGGTAAACGGTCAAGAAGCAAACGAATTCGTTGTTAAAATCGACGCTGAAGTTCCGCTTTCTGAAATGTTTGGTTATGCAACCGACTTACGTTCCCAAACTCAAGGTCGTGCTTCCTACTCAATGGAACCATTGAAATATGCTGAAGCTCCGAAAAACGTGGCTGAAGCAGTTATTGAAGCTCGTAAAAAATAATTTTGTTTAACTAAATCCACAAGCCATTCCGGTTTGTGGACTTATACATTGAGGAAACTTAATCGTGTCTAAAGAAAAATTTGAACGTACAAAACCGCACGTTAACGTGGGTACAATCGGCCACGTTGACCATGGTAAAACCACTTTAACTGCAGCTATCACAACCGTATTAGCAAAACACTACGGTGGTGCAGCTCGTGCATTCGACCAAATCGATAACGCGCCGGAAGAAAAAGCGCGTGGTATCACCATCAACACATCCCACGTTGAATACGACACACCAACACGTCACTACGCACACGTTGACTGTCCGGGACACGCCGACTATGTTAAAAACATGATTACCGGTGCGGCACAAATGGATGGTGCTATCTTAGTAGTAGCAGCAACTGATGGTCCTATGCCACAAACTCGTGAGCACATCTTATTAGGTCGCCAAGTAGGTGTTCCTTACATCATCGTATTCTTAAACAAATGCGACATGGTAGATGACGAAGAGTTATTAGAATTAGTTGAAATGGAAGTTCGTGAACTTCTTTCTCAATATGACTTCCCAGGTGATGATACTCCAATCATTCGTGGTTCTGCATTACAAGCGTTAAACGGCGTAGCAGAATGGGAAGAAAAAATCCTTGAATTAGCTCAAGCATTAGATACTTACATTCCTGAACCTGAGCGTGCAATCGACCAACCGTTCCTTCTTCCAATTGAAGACGTGTTCTCAATCTCTGGTCGTGGTACTGTAGTAACAGGTCGTGTAGAGCGTGGTATCATCCGTACCGGTGATGAAGTTGAAATCGTTGGTATCAAACCAACTGCGAAAACAACCGTAACCGGTGTTGAAATGTTCCGTAAATTACTTGACGAAGGTCGTGCAGGTGAAAACATCGGTGCATTATTACGTGGTACTAAACGTGAAGAAATCGAACGTGGTCAAGTATTAGCGAAACCGGGTTCAATCACTCCACACACTGACTTCGAATCTGAAGTGTACGTATTATCTAAAGAAGAAGGTGGTCGTCATACTCCATTCTTCAAAGGTTACCGTCCACAATTCTATTTCCGTACAACTGACGTAACCGGTACTATCGAGTTACCGGAAGGCGTGGAAATGGTTATGCCTGGCGATAACATCAAAATGACCGTATCCTTAATCCACCCAATCGCGATGGACCAAGGTTTACGTTTCGCTATCCGTGAAGGTGGCCGTACAGTAGGTGCTGGTGTGGTAGCTAAAATTATCAAATAATTGATAATAAACCTAATTAGAAAGGCGTATCGAATGGTACGCCTTTTTGTTTTCATCATGTTGATAAAACGAATCTGGTGAAAACACAATAAAAAATGACCGCACTTTAATGAAATAAAGTGCGGTCATTTTTTTAAATATTTTTAGTAAACTAGCATTTACTATTTCTTCCAATTCTTCAACGCATCCGCAAAGGCATTGCCCATCGCATTATTTACTCGTGGATTACTACGATCTTGGCGGGCATTATCTGAACGCGATTTTGCGGATAAAGTACGGTCAGATTTTCCGTCATTTTTCACCGCACTTTCATCTAAACGCATGGTTAATGCAATACGACGACGTGCCACATCCACTTCCAATACTTTCACTTTTACGACATCGCCGGTTTTCACCACTTGATGCGGATCTTCCACGAATTTATCACTGAGGGAAGAAATATGAACCAAGCCGTCTTGGTGTACACCAATATCCACAAAGGCACCGAAATTGGTCACGTTAGTTACCGTACCTTCTAAGATCATACCTGCTTTCAAATCTGTGATTTCTTCCACACCCTCAGCAAAGGTGGCAGTTTTAAATTCACCGCGCGGGTCGCGCCCCGGTTTTTCCAATTCTTTGAAAATATCTTGAACCGTCGGCAAACCAAATTGCTCATCGGTAAACTGTTTTGCATCAAGCTGGCGCACTAAACTGGCATTGCCCATTAAATCCAGAATCGATTGCTCTGTTGCTTGCAGGATTTTTTCCACCACAGGATAGGCTTCCGGATGTACGCCGGAGGCATCTAATGGATTGTTGCCTGCGGCGATACGCATAAACCCTGCGCATTGTTCAAAGGCTTTAGGGCCTAAACGCGGAACTTTTTTCAGTTGCTCACGGCTGTCAAAACGCCCGTTTTCATCACGGTATGTCACAATATTCTGCGCTATCGTTTTGGTCATCCCCGCCACACGGGCTAATAACGGTACAGAGGCGGTGTTGAGATCCACCCCGACTGCATTTACACAGTCTTCCACCACCGCATCTAGTTTACGCGCTAATTGGCTTTGATTCACGTCATGTTGATACTGCCCCACACCAATGGCTTTCGGCTCAATTTTCACCAATTCTGCCAACGGATCCTGCAAACGACGAGCGATTGACACGGCTCCACGCAAGGATACATCCAAATCCGGAAATTCCTGTGCTGCCAATTCGGAAGCGGAATAGACGGAAGCACCCGCTTCGCTCACCACCACTGTTTGTGGTTTATTTTCTTTAATTTCCTTGATCACATCTTTGGCGAAACGTTCAGTCTCACGAGAGGCTGTCCCATTTCCGATAGCAATCAATTCCACGTTGTGTTGTTTAATTAATTGGAAAATAGACAACATCGCACGCTCCATCTGCCCAGTGTGGGGATAAATGGTATCGGTTGCCAATAACTTACCAGTGTTATCCACCACAGCCACTTTCACGCCGGTACGTAGCCCCGGGTCTAACCCCATCGTGTTCTTGGCGCCTGCCGGTGCAGCCATTAAAAGTGCGGTCAGATTTCGTGCAAACACATCAATAGCTTCATCTTCCGCTTTCTCACGCAAGGTTGCCATAAGTTCCGTTTCCAAATGCAAGGCCACTTTAATTTTCCATGTCCAAGCAATCACTTGCTCACGCCATTTATCGGCAGGTTGGTCATTAAAACGAACACCTAAATAATCACGAATAATCTCTTCGCAATAACTCTGGCGACTCCCCTCTTCCGCTTCAGGATCCGCATTTAAACTTAATTGTAAAATGCCTTCATTACGGCCACGGAACATCGCCAAAGCACGATGAGACGGCACATTTTTAAGCAGCTCTTGGTGATCAAAATAATCTTGGAATTTCGCACCTTCCGCCTCTTTACCCTCAATCACTTTAGAAACAATCAGCGCATTTTTGCTTAAATAATCACGCACTTTCGCCAATAATCCAGCATCTTCGGCAAAACGTTCCATCAAAATATAACGAGCTCCGTCTAATGCAGCCTTAACATCTGGTACGCCTTTCTCTGCATTTACATAATCAAGCGCGGTGCTTTCCGGCGATGTTTTTGGCTCATTCCAAAGCAAATCCGCCAATGGCTCAAGCCCCGCCTCAATGGCAATTTGACCTTTCGTACGGCGTTTGGGTTTAAACGGTAAATACAAATCTTCCAACTCGGTTTTGCTTTGCGTAGCTTGGATTTTGTCACGCAATTCATCCGTTAATTTGCCTTGTTCTTCAATGGATTTCAGAATAGTTTGGCGACGGTCTTCCAATTCGCGTAAATAAATTAAGCGGGTTTCAAAATGACGCAATTGGGTGTCGTCTAGGCCGCCGGTGGCTTCTTTACGATAACGGGCAATAAAAGGAATCGTGTTTCCATCGTCTAATAATTGAATGGCGGCAAGAATTTGACTATCGCGTACATTTAACTCTTGCGCGATAAGTTGGCTAATTTGCTGGTTTAACATGATATGTACTTCTTAATAATGAAAAAACGGGCATAGCATACTGTTTTTGCGCAAGAGGCTCAAATGTTTGTTCCTTTTTCGGTATAATTTTACGGCAATTGAGGACAGGATGATGGCAAAGTCAAATTACATTACCCGACAAGGCTGGAATGTGTTGGATCGGGAATTAAAATTTTTATGGAAAGAAGAACGCCCGCAAGTCACACAGGCGGTATCTGATGCTGCCGCATTGGGCGATCGCAGTGAAAACGCGGAATATATTTACGGTAAACGCCGATTACGGGAAATTGATCGCCGTGTACGCTTTCTCACTAAACGGCTGGAAGTACTACAAATCGTGGATTATTCCCCGAAGCAAGAAGGAAAAGTGTTTTTCGGTGCGTGGGTGGAGCTAGAAAACGAAGATGGCGAAGTTAAACAATATCGTATTGTGGGCTGTGATGAATTTGATCCGGCGAAAAACTGGATTTCCATTGATTCACCGGTAGCTCGCGCCTTAATTGGTAAAGAAGAAGACGATGAAATTACCGTAGAAACGCCTTCCGGTAAGATTCAGCTCTATGTGAACCGTATTTGGTATGAAAAGGTTTAGTTAAGGTAAAGTGCGGTCAGAAAATTCAGTGAATTTTCTGCGCACATTAACTCAAACTTAAATAACGACGGATTTTTCTGAGAAGTAAGAAAATCCAAGGCCAAAGTACACCACTGGCTAACGCCCCGAAAATTTCTTGCCAGTTAAAATTGGCGCTATGCAAAACAAATTCAATCAAGAAAATACTGACTCGAATAGCAAAAACGAAGCCCACCAGCAACAAACTTTGCATCCATAAGGAAAGGTTGCGCAACCGTAAATGATGTCGAGTAATGAGATACGCGAATAAGGACATCACTAAGGCATGCACACCAAGTGTTGAGCCAAGCACCATATCCCAGATAATACCGATAATAAACGCCCACCCAATATTGACTTTATGCGGAATTGACAACGCCCAATAGGCAAACACCAAAACAATCCATGCCGGTTTAAAACTCTGGAAACCAGATGGCCATGGCGCCAATTCCATCACTAAAGCAATCGTAAAAATTGCCGTCAGCACAAGACATTGAAAGAAAAATCGACCTTGCATTAATCTTCCTCTCTGTGAGATTGATTTGGTAACGGTGGATGATTCATCTCATTTTGCGAATCCGTTGGTGCTTCTGCCGGCATGTATTCAGTTGGTAATGGCGAAGTCATATTATTGCTCGGGTCATTCTCTACCGGGACAACGGTTTTCTTCACTTTATTGGCTTCGGCCCCTTGATTATCAAGACGTTGTTGAACCACCTTACGCACTTCTTCCGGCGTAATGGTTTTCGCTTTACGCATATCTTCATTCGTTGGCCACAATAAAAGCACATAACGCAATTTATCAATAGAAGCCAAGGGTTTTGCCGTTACTGTCGCAAAATAATTTTTTCCATTTCTGGAAACTGATTCCACGATCGCCACCGGATAGCCTTCCAAGAAACGCCCGCCTAAACCCGATGTGACTAATAAATCGCCTTTTTGAATATCAACGGAACGCGGCACATTATCTAACGTCAATTCATCACTATGTCCTGTTCCGTTAGCGATCAAACGTACGTCATTACGCAATACTTGAACCGGAACGGCATGCGTCACATCCGTAATCAACAAAATACGGCTGGTGTTTTCCCCCACTGAAATAATTTGTCCAACGACGCCTTTCTCATCAATCACCGGCTGACCGACATAAGCCCCGTCTTTTTCACCTTGATTGATCACGATTTGTTGACGATAAACATCTGTTTCGGCAGTCAATACTTCTGCAATTTTTTTGTATTCGTCGGTTCGTAATGGTGAATTTAGTAATAAACGTAAACGTTGGTTTTCAACTCTTAACTGATCAAGCAACAGTAAATCGGCATTTTTTTCACGCAATTGCTCTTTTAACACGCGATTTTCAATTTGCAGTTTATTGGTATCCACCAAATTATCAGAAACACCATCTAACACCGCACGAGGTGTATTTGCTAAATAATAGAGACTACCGACCGCTGTTTCTAGAAAGCCGCGGGCTTGAATTATCGCATTCGTTTGTCCGTCAGATAGGATTAAACCGACAGAAGCGGTAACAGCTAAAAAGAGTTTCAATCCTAAGGGAGGGGTCTTACCGAAGATAGGTTTCATTGTCGTCAATTCCGACTAAATAAAAGTGCGGTCATTTTTAACCGCACTTTTTCTTGTTCATCAAGCTTAAATTTCGTCGCTGAAAATATCGCCGCCGTGCATATCAATCATATCCAAGGCCTCACCGCCGCCACGAGCAACACAAGTAAGCGGATCTTCTGCCACAATCGTCGGCACGCCGGATTCTTTCGCTAACAATATATCAATATTGCGTAACAAAGCACCACCACCGGTCAACACCATGCCGCGCTCGAAAATATCGGCAGCATGTTCCGGTTGGCATTCTTCTAATGCAGTACGTACTGCCGCGACAATGCCACTCAATGGTTGGCGAATCGCCTCTAAAACATCTTGAGAGGTTAAGGTAATGGAACGTGGTGCACCTTCTGCAATATTGGAACAATGCACTTCCATTTGTTTGACTTCATCGCCTTCTTGAATGTACGCAATACCAATTTCTTGTTTAATACGTTCAGCGGTTGGTTCACCAATAATGGAACCAAAGTTTTTACGCACATAAGACACGATAGCTTCATCAAAACTGTCACCACCAATGCGCACAGAAGAAGAATAAACGATGCCGTTTAAAGAAATTACTGCAACTTCTGTCGTACCACCACCGATATCAATGACCATGGAACCTGTTGCAGTCGAAACCGGTAACTTCGCCCCAATAGCTGCTGCCATTGGTTCTTCGATTAAATACACTTCGCGAGCACCAGCCCCCATGGCAGATTCTTTAATCGCACGACGTTCTACTTGAGTTGCACCTGCCGGCACACAAATCAACACACGCGGACTTGGACGCATGAAGTTGCCGCTGTGAACCTGTTTAATAAAGTACTGCAACATTTTTTCGGTCACGAAAAAGTCTGCAATCACGCCATCTTTCATCGGACGGATAGCTTCGATACTTTTCGGTGTACGCCCTAACATTTGTTTCGCTTCTTTACCTACCGCAGCAATGCTTTTTAATGAGCCGCTACGATCGCGACGAATCGCTACGACGGAAGGCTCATCAAGAACAATACCCTGTCCTTTCACATAAATTAATGTATTTGCTGTACCAAGATCGATTGAAAGATCGTTAGAAAATAAACCGCGAATTTTTTTAAATAACATACGTATTCCACTGAACTAAATTGAATAAAACAAGCTCATTTTCGAGCGTTAAAAAATTGCGCTAAATGTACCAAAAAATGCGCGCCTATAACAGAAAATTTTATGTTTCAGCGGCAAAAAATTACAATTTAACGATGAGCTTGATGCTTTTCCACAAGCTACCGAACCGCAATTTCCCTTGCTTTAGACAAAACAGCGTGTAAACTGACCGCACTTTATTTGATGAAAAGAAAATTATGGCGAAAAAAACAAACAAAGCGATATTGCAAGATCCGAATTATGCAAAGGAATTGGCAAAATATGACAATCCGATTCCGAGTCGTGACTTTATTCTGCAAGTGATTCGCAAACAGAATTCTCCTATGAGCAAAGAGGAGATTTTTAAAACCCTTGCCATTGTAAATGAAGAACAACAAGAAGCCATGCGCCGTCGTTTACGCGCCATGGAAAATGACGGCCAGTTAGTGTTCACCAAACGCAAATGTTATGCCTTACCGGAAAAACTGGATTTACTTAAAGGCATGGTGATAGGCCATCGAGAAGGCTTCGGTTTTTTACAAGTCGAAGGAAAAAAAGAAGACTTTTTTATTCCCAATGTGCAAATGCAGAAAGTCATGCACGGCGATTATGTGTTGGCGCAACCTAACGGATTTGACCGCAAAGGTCGTCCGGAAGTGCGCATTGTGCGTGTATTGGAAGCGAATAAAAAACAAATTGTCGGTCGTTTTTTCCTTGAGCAAGGCATAGGTTATGTAGTGCCGGACGACAGCCGTATTACACGCGATATTTTAATTCCTGATAACGCCCGTCTTGGTGCCCGCATGGGGCAAGTCGTAGTGGTGGAACTCCACCCGCGTACAGCGCCGTTTTTCCAACCTATCGGCAAAATTACCGAAGTACTGGGTGACAATATGGCGAAGGGCATGGAAGTGGAAATTGCCATTCGTAAACATGATATTCCCCACAGTTTCCCAAGTGCGGTAGAAAAACAACTTAAAAAATGGGCTGAAAACGTGCCTGAAGAGGCTAAACGTAGTCGTGTAGATTTGCGTGACTTGCCGTTAGTGACCATTGATGGAGAAGATGCACGCGATTTTGACGATGCGGTATTTTGCCAAAAACAAGGCAAAGGCTGGAAACTTTGGGTGGCCATTGCTGATGTAAGCTATTACGTTCGACCGAAAAGCGCATTGGACACAGAAGCCTATAATCGAGGCAATTCCGTCTATTTTCCAAATCGCGTCGTACCGATGTTGCCGGAAAAACTCTCCAATGGTTTGTGCTCGTTAAATCCGCAAGTGGATCGCTTATGCATGGTGTGTGAAATCACGCTCTCCGCTAAAGGCAAAATGACAGACTATCAATTTTACGAAGCAGTGATGAATTCCCATGCCCGTTTAACCTATAACAAAGTGGCAAAAATACTGGAAAAAGACACCGCACTTTGTGAACGTTACGCCTCATTAGCGCCTCATTTGCAAGATCTGCATGACATGTATCAAGCATTAGTGAAAGCCCGCCAGCAACGTGGTGCCATTGAATTTGAAACCATTGAAAGTAAATTTATTTTCAATGCGTTGGGACGTATTGAACGTATTGAGCCGGTTGTGCGTAACGATGCCCATAAAATCATTGAAGAATGTATGATTTTGGCAAATATTGCGTCTGCCAACTTCATGGCGAAACATCAAGAACCGGCGCTATACCGCATTCATGCCGTACCAAGTGAAGAAAAACTCACGGCATTTCGCAGTTTCTTGGCGGAATGTGGCTTGAGTCTATCCGGTGGGAATAAACCGACACCGATGGATTACGCACAGTTACTTGAACAGATTAAACAACGCCCGGATCATGAATTAATTCAAACCATGTTGTTACGTTCCATGAGCCAAGCGGTTTACAGCGCCGACAACATCGGCCACTTCGGATTGGCGCTAGAAGAATATGCTCATTTCACCTCACCGATTCGCCGTTATCCCGATTTAACCTTGCACCGCAGCATTAAATATTTATTAGCGAAAAAGAAAGGTTCTAAACGTAAAACCACCGACACCGGCGGATATCATTATCAACTTGAGGAAATGGATGTCTTTGGCGCACATTGTTCCTCCACAGAACGCCGTGCCGACGATGCCACCCGTGAAGTCGCCGATTGGCTAAAATGCGAATACATGCAAGATCATGTGGGCGAAGAATTTGACGGTGTCATTTCTTCCGTGACCGGTTTCGGCTTCTTTGTCCGTTTGAATGATCTGTTTATCGATGGCTTAGTGCATATTTCCGGTTTGGCGAATGACTACTACTTATTCGATATGCCGAAACAACGCCTTATTGGTGAAAACAACGGCATGATTTTCCGACTCGGTGATGCCGTGAAAGTGCGTGTAGAAGCCGTGAGTTTAGAACAAAAACAAATTGATTTTTCCTTAATTTCAAGTGAACGCAAGCCGAAACGTAGTGGTAAAACGGCACGAACGAAAGCCAAGAAAACCGAAGTAAAGCCTTCCAAGAAGACGTCGACCAAGAAAAAGGCAAAAGCAGAAAAAAGTGCGGTCAAAAAAAGTCACGTATCTAAAATGAAACCGAAAGCCACCAAAACGAACAAGGTAAAGAAAAAACATGAGTGAAACAATTTATGGCATCCATGCAGTAAAAGCATTTGTCTCTAATCATCCGGAACGTTTAATTGAAGTGTTAGCGTTAAAAGGCCGAGACGACCAACGTTTGCAACCCTTAATTAATGAAATTCAACGACTTGGTATTTCTGTTCAGTTTTTGAATCGTCAAACGTTGGACAAAAAAGCAGAGGGTGAAGTGCACCAAGGCATTATTGCGCGAGTGCACTCGTTACCTGAATTAAATGAGCATGATTTGGATCGTTTACTCGAAACGCGCAACGTGCCTTTGTTATTGGTTTTAGATGGTGTCACCGATCCACATAACCTTGGTGCTTGTTTGCGAACGGCAGATGCTGCAGGCGTAAGTGCGGTGATTGTGCCGAAAGATAAATCTGCCCAACTTAATTCTACTGCACGAAAGGTCGCCTGTGGCGCAGCAGAAAATGTCCCGCTTATTCGAGTGACTAACCTTGCCCGTACCCTGCGTGATCTACAAGAACGACACAATGTATGGGTTGTTGGCACCGCCGGTGAAGCCACCGAAACCCTCTATCAAACCAAGCTCACTGGTGCCTTGGCATTGGTCATGGGGGCAGAAGGCGAAGGCATGCGCCGCTTAACCCGTGAGCATTGCGATCAACTGATCAGCATTCCAATGGCCGGCTCGGTTTCATCTCTCAATGTCTCCGTAGCGACCGGTGTTTGTTTGTTTGAAATCGTCCGCCAACGGTTAGGCTGATTTAGCGAGTAAGATATTGAAAAAGTGAGGCGATTTTTGACCGCACTTTTTCTCATCCAGATAAAAATAAGCGCTTAGAATAGCGCTTATTTTTTTATTTACCCCTACAATTTATGAGCGAAAATGAACAGCTGATGTTCATTTAGCAACGACAAACATTTCGTATTCAATCAAAAGTGCGATTATTTTTGTGATATTTCTCACAAAACACCATAATTTTGCTTTCCTGTTTTTATATTTGCTTTATCATTCCTGCGTTCTTTTCATATAAAGACAATATTACTTATTTAACTCTTGGAGAATTTTATGTTTGGTCCATTTAAACCAGCTCCACATATTGCTGAGCTGCCGGCTGACAAAATCGATTCCACCTACAAACGCCTACGTTGGCAAGTGTTTGCAGGGATCTTCTTTGGTTATGCCGCTTACTATTTTGTACGTGCAAACTTTGACTTAGCACAACCCGGTTTAATTCAACAGGGCTTGTACACAAAAGCGCAACTAGGTGTTATCGGCTCAGCGGCTGGTCTTGCCTATGGTTTATCTAAGTTCGTAATGGCAGGTATGTCTGACCGTTCAAACCCTCGCGTATTTTTACCATTTGGTTTATTGCTTTCTGGTCTCTGTATGACCATGATGGGTTTATTCCCATGGGCAACCTCTGGCGTAGCCATCATGTGGGTAATGATCTTCTTAAATGGTTGGTTCCAAGGGATGGGCTGGCCGCCATGTGGTCGTACAATGGTACACTGGTGGTCTAAATCAGAACGCGGTACTATCGTATCTATCTGGAATACAGCGCATAACATCGGTGGTATGATGCCGGGTGCAATGGTGCTATTAGCAAGTGCCGTTTTCTTCAGTACTCATGGTATCGAAGCACAAGCAAAAGACATTTGGCAACAATCCCTCTACTATCCGGGTATTGCAGCAATGCTCTGTGCAATTCCAGTTTACTTCGTCATGCGTGATACTCCACAATCTTGTGGTTTACCATCAATCGAAAAATGGCGTAATGACTACCCAGATGACTATAACGAAAAAACTTACGAAAACGATTTAAGTACAAAAGAAATCTTCGTAACTTATGTGTTGAAAAACAAATTGTTATGGTACATCGCGATTGCTAACGTATTCGTATACTTAATCCGCTACGGCGTATTAAAATGGTCTCCGGTTTACTTAAGTGAAGTAAAACACTTCAACATCAAAGGTACCGCATGGGCTTACACAATCTATGAATTAGCCGCAGTTCCAGGTACATTATTATGTGGTTGGGTATCAGATAAAGTCTTCAAAGGTAAACGTGGTTTAACCGGTTTCATCTTCATGATCTTAACTACAGCAGCTGTAGTGGCATACTGGATGAACCCAGCTACACCGGAAGCAGAATTAGCAAATTACGCAGCGTGGTATGAAAACCCATATCAATTAACCGACTTCATCTTAATGACCTTAATCGGTTTCTTAATCTACGGTCCGGTTATGCTTATCGGCTTACATGCTCTTGAACTTGCACCGAAAAAAGCGGCAGGTACAGCAGCAGGATTTACCGGTTTATTCGGTTACTTAGGTGGTACAGTATCAGCTTCTGCCGTTATTGGTTGGGCTGCACAACACTACGGTTGGGACGGTGGTTTCTACGTCATGATCGGTGGTGGTGTTCTCGCGGTGCTCTTGCTCTTTATCGTCATGATTGAAGAAGGCAAACACAAAGCTAAAATAGGTGACACCTACGGCACTAAATAATTAAACAATACAAAGGCGCAGGCGAAAGCTTAGCGCCTTTTTTGTACATGAATTTTTAAGTTAAATGATTTTATCCAACATAAGTTTCTGTCGCTGCATTTGGGTAGAATCAAAAACACCCAAAAAATCAACCGCACTTTCAGGGAGAAATGCTGATGAAATTAAAAACCTTAGCCGTTACATTAATTGCAGCAGGCGTATTAGCCGGTTGTAGCCACCAATCCGCCGTAAACAACATGAAATCAGACAAAATTATTATTGCCCATCGTGGTGCAAGCGGTTATTTACCTGAGCATACATTGGAATCTAAAGCGCTTGCTTTTGCACAACAAGCCGATTATTTAGAACAAGATTTGGCGATGACAAAAGACGGTCGCTTAGTCGTCATTCATGATCATTTCTTAGACGGTTTAACTGATGTTGCAAAAAAATTCCCAAATCGTCATCGTAAAGACGGCCGTTACTACGTTATCGACTTTACATTAAAAGAAATTCAAAGTTTGAATATGACAGAAAACTTTGAAATGAAGGAAGGAAAACAGGTCGCTGTTTACCCTGGACGTTTTCCTCTGTGGCAATCTCATTTCAAAATTCATACATTTGAAGATGAAATCGAATTTATCCAAGGTTTAGAAAAATCCACCGGTAAAAAAGTGGGTATCTACCCTGAAATAAAAGCGCCTTGGTTCCACCACCAAAATGGCAAAGATATTGCTGTAGAAACTCTCAAAGTGTTAAAAAAATACGGCTATGACAAGAAAAGTGATCTAGTTTATTTGCAAACTTTCGATTTCAATGAGTTAAAACGTATTAGAACGGAATTACTACCGAAAATGGGCATGGATTTAAAACTTGTCCAGTTAGTGGCATATACCGATTGGCATGAAACGGAAGAAAAAAATGCCAAAGGCAAATGGGTAAATTATGACTATGATTGGATGTTCAAACCAGGCGCCATGGCAGAAGTTGTAAAATATGCCGATGGTGTTGGTCCAGGCTGGTATATGTTAATTGACAAAGATAAATCCAAACTGGGGCAAATTGAATATACGCCTTTAGTGAGAGAATTGGCGCAATATAAGGTTGAATTGCACCCATATACCGTGCGTAAAGATGCATTGCCTGAATTCTTTACTGACGTAAACCAAATGTATGATGCCTTGTTAAACAAATCAGGCGCAACGGGTGTCTTTACCGACTTCCCGGATACGGGCATAGAGTTTTTAAGAAAACAAAAATAATGCACGAATCAAATATGTGAATTAAGCACATTTAATTGCTTATCAACATAAATAAAAAAGGCTTGGAAATCCAAGCCTTTTCTTTTTTCTGGTTTGCGAAATTATTCGCCCAAACGCTCTTTGATACGAGCCGCTTTACCGGAAAGTGCACGTAAGTAGTAAAGTTTCGCTTTACGTACCGCACCTTTACGTTTCACTACGATGCTATCAACTGCCGGAGAGTGAGTTTGGAAAACACGCTCAACACCAACACCGTTGGAGATTTTGCGTACAGTAAATGCAGAGTGCAAGCCACGGTTACGAATTGCAATAACCACGCCTTCGAATGCTTGCAAACGACGTTTGCTACCTTCAACAACCCATACTTTAACTTCTAATGTGTCACCTGGACGGAAGCTAGGTACGTTTTGTTTTAATTGTTCTTGTTCAAGTTGTTTAATGATGTTAGACATTTTTGATCCTTTTTGATCCTAGATTTAACTGAGTTTACTGTTATATTCGGCTTGCGCCTGTTTTAACAGCTTACGTTGTTCGTCAGTCAGAGCTAGGCCTTCCAGTAGCTCAGGGCGTCGTAACCATGTTCTCAATAACGATTGTTTTAACCGCCATTTGCGAATTTCCTCATGGTGTCCCGACATCAGCACGGGTGGCACGGTTAATCCATCAAGCACTTCAGGACGCGTATAATGCGGACAATCCAGTAATCCGTCGGCAAACGAATCTTCCTCAGCGGAAGCTTGTTTACCAAGCACACCTGGGATAAATCGGGCAACTGCATCAATTAACGTCATTGCCGGTAATTCACCGCCGGTGAGGACATAATCACCTACCGACCATTCTTGATCAACAACCGTTTCAATTAAACGCTCATCAATGCCTTCATATCGGCCGCATAACAAAATCAATTTCTGATTCTGCGCTAATTCCTCTACGCCTTGTTGATCGAGTTTACGACCTTGCGGCGAGAGATAAATCACTTTTGCACCTTCGCCTGCTACTTCTTTTGCTGAATCGATAGCGTCCTTTAATGGTTGCACCATCATCAGCATTCCCGGACCTCCGCCATAAGGACGGTCATCCACGGTTTTATGCTTATCGTGCGTAAAATCTCTTGGATTCCAGCACCGCACTTGTAACAGGTTTTGCTTAACAGCCCTGCCGGTTACCCCATATTCCGTAATTGCTTTAAACATTTCAGGGAACAGACTTATTACCCCAATCCACATAATTTAGCCTTAACTTTTGAGCCTTATGTTAATGTTACCGCAAAGCGCTACGGCATACCTGAGATTAGAAACCAGCGTCCCAATCCACTGTAATCGTCTTAGTGGCGGGATCGACTCTTTTAACTACTTGTTCATACAAAAACGGAATTAACCGCTCTTGTTTCCCGAAAGCATCTTTTACATTGGCTTTTACCACCAATACATCATTAGAACCGGTTTCCATCATTTCAGTCACCGTTCCCATGGCATAACCTTCCAGATTCACCACCGCACAACCAATTAAATCGTGCCAGTAGTAATCCCCTTCTTCCAGTTGCGGAAATACTGATAAATCGACACCGATTTCCACATTGGCAAGAGTTTGCGCCGCCTCACGATCATCCACGCCCTTTAATTTAACGATCAGTTCGTGATTATGATGACGCCAGTTTTCCAGTTCGGTTGGCTGCCACTGCCCTTTGATTTTCAAAAACCAAGGTTGATAATCAAAGATACTTTCAGCTTGTTCTGTGGATGAGTAAATACGTAACCAACCGCGAATACCATAAGTCGAACCTAATTTGCCGACCGTTTCGATTCTTTGTTGTTGCATATTCATCACCTCAAAAAAGTAAAATTACGCAGCTTTTTGCGCTTCTTTTACTAAAGTCGCAACGCGATCAGACAATGAAGCACCTTGACTAACCCAGTGGTTAACACGGTCTAAATTGATACGAACACGTTCTGCATTGCCTTGTGCGATTGGATTGAAGAAACCAACACGCTCAATGAAACGACCGTCACGTGGTGAACGGCTGTCAGCAACGACGATTTGGTAAAATGGGCGTTTTTTAGCTCCGCCACGAGATAAACGAATGGTTACCATAACCTTCCTCTAATTATTTGATTACAAAAAGAAAACCCTCAAATATCGAAAGTTAAATGAGAGTTAAACTTACTTTTTTCTCTGTATATATAGACAAAAAGCCCGTGGATTGTACTCTTTTTCGCATAAAAAGCAAGTTAAAATCCATGTTCGGGCGTTGTTGAAATAGGCGTTTTTCAGATAGCGTGAAACTAAAGTGCGGTCGTTTTTCAGAACGTTTTTAAGTGCTATTTTTACCGCGCCAAAAATTACGCATCTGCCATTAATTTTTCAATATCAGCAATTTCTTTCGGTGCAGCAGACGTCAGATTTTTGTTGCCGTAATCGGTAATCAACAAATTGTCTTCAATCCGAATGCCAATGCCTTTGTATTGTTCCGGAATATCCGCCTCTTTAGATAAATACAATCCCGGTTCTACAGTAAGTACCATGCCGGGTTCCAAAGTGCGATCGCGATTTTCACCATATTCACCCACATCATGTACATCCAAACCGAGCCAATGCCCTAACCCGTGCATATAAAATTCACGATAGGCTTTTTGTTCGATTAATTCATCTACGTCGCCTTTCAAAATACCTAAACGGACCAAACCTTCGGTTTTAATACGAATGACTTCTTCATTCGCTTTCGCAATGGAGCCGCCCGGTACCAGCAATTCAATGGCGCGTTTTTGTGCTTGTAGGACAATCTCATAGATCGCTTTTTGCACTTCGGTAAATTGACCATTCACCGGGAAAGTCCGGGTAATATCGCCGGCATACATGGCAAATTCGCAGCCTGCATCAATCAGCACCAAATCGCCGTCGCGCAACGGCATATCATTTTCCGAATAATGCAAAATGCAGGCGTTTTCACCACCAGCAATAATGCTGTTATAGGAAGGATAACGCGCACCGAAGCGGTTAAATTCATGCAAAATATCGCTTTCCACTTCATATTCTAAACGGTTCGGGCGAGTTTGTTGCATAACTTTAATGTGTGCAAGCGCACTGATTTGCCCCGCTTGTTGCATGAGCGCTATTTCATTTTCCGATTTGAACAGGCGCATCTCACCAAGCATCGGCTTCCAATTAAAAACACTCAAAAACTCCACCGCACTTTGTTCCAGCAAGGCATCACCCCAAGGCTGTTGCTTTGGTGCATAATAAAGTGCGGTCTGTTTTTGTACTAAATTTTTAAACTGCGGCACAAACTCGTCGATGGCATAAGCGGTATCCACCAACAACGTTTGCGGCGCATTGTCCACGCCAAGACGGCGTCCGTTCCAAATTTCCAGTAATTTATCGGACGGGCGTACAAACATGATCGCCTGCTGTTCACCTTGCTGTTTACGCAATAACAATGCCGAATTCGGCTCATTAAAACCGGTTAAATACCAGAAATAACTGTCCTGACGGAAAGGATAATCACAGCCGTCATTGCGGCGACGTTCTATGTCGGAAAACACCAAAAATAAGGAATCTTCCTGCATTAGTTCGAAAACCTTAGCGCGGCGTTGGGCAAATTCTTCCATCGGTAACGCTGCCATGTATGCGAGATCCATATTGTATCCTTATTAATGTAACGTCGGTTGTTTGTCTTCTTGTTTGGTGAAATGGGTAAAAAACAAGGTGGCGATGGTGCGCACATATTCCACGATCTCTTCCACCGCTTGCGCCAGTTCCTCAGGATCATCGTCTTCTTCGTAACCTAACTGGCAAATATCGTGTAAATCGTCCACGGCTTCGCCAATATCGCCTTTTTCTTTATCCAAATGCGGTTGAGCCAAACCTAAACCGAGCAGAAAGTGATTCGACCATTCCGCTAAGCCATCCGCCTGTTCAAACACATTTTCCGTATCGGGCAAACAAAGCTCAAAGTCAAAAGCTTCATTGTCCGCCAATTGGCGATGAACTTGTTGATAAATGTCGCTAACTTGCGTTAAAAGCGCAGTAGGATAGGCATGATTATCATTGGTAAATTGATAGAGTAATGGCTGCCAACTTTGATCTTGAATGCCTCCGCAAATTAAGCCGCTCAAAAAGCCGTGTAATTCGGCGGCAGAAAGTGGAATAGAGGCTTGTTGGAGTTGTTGATTCAAGTTTTGATAAGAAATTGTTGTCATTGAAATTATCCTTGTTGAGATTACGCTTAGTTTATCATTCTACACCGCAGGCAACCAGTTTAGAAATTGGCAAGTTTTTTTGCCTATGGCATAATACAGGCAGTTTTGATTAAGGAATTTGAGGCTAAAATGTCATCAAAAAGTATTGAAATTTCCGTCTTAGGGCAGGTATTACGTTTAAATTGTCCGGAAGAACAACATGAAGCTTTACGCAACGCTGCCCGCGAATTAGATCAACGCGTCTTGGAAATGAAAGAGCGCACCGGCATGTTACAAGTTGAAAAGGTCCTTTCCATCGTCGCCTTAAATTTAAGTTTTGAGCTTATGCAAGAGCAACAAAAAACGCATCTCATTGAGGATGTGCTAAAAAACAGAATTTTACGTCCGCTCGATCATTCTCTTGAAAATATCGGGGCACAAAAGCTCAATTCCTGATAATTTCAGATAACAAAATGTCATCTGAGAAAAAGAATTAGTGCTAGTCATTAAACCTAATTTCGAGTAGTATTGAATAAAAGAAATTCCTGAGGTGTTCGCCAGTGGATTACGTCCCTGAGCCGATACTTTTAATCTTATGAATTGGTTTCCTGTCATTGGTGTGCAGGCTTAGCTCCGCTAAGAAGCCTAAAAATGATTTCAACTAATTCCCTTGAACCGTCGGGTTCAAGGACCGACCATCCACAACGGCACCTCGGGTCCTCTCAAACAACAACTATGCGTTTATTTTCCTCAACCGCCTCTCTTCGCCAACAACTTCGTCAGCAAATGCGAGAAACTCGGCAAAAACTGACCGCACTTCAACAGCAACAAGCTGCGCAACATATTACTGAACAGGCGCTAAAACTTATCGAACAACAGCAGGCGAGGAACATTGCGCTCTATCTTGCCTTCGACGGTGAAATTTCAACAAAACCGCTTATTAACGAACTTTGGCAACAAGGAAAACATATTTATTTGCCGGTACTGCATCCTTTTGTTCGTGGTCATTTATTATTTCTGCGCTACTTGCCTGATACGCCGATGAAAGCCAATAAATTCAGGATTTTTGAACCGCACTTAAATGTACAAAATGTAATTCCACTTGAGCAATTAGATGTGATCTTCACGCCGTTGGTCGCCTTTGATAAGCGGGGAAACCGTCTAGGCATGGGGGGAGGATTTTACGATCGTACGTTACAAAACTCACAACGCCGTTTCATCACCGTGGGTTTAGCACATCAATGCCAACAAGTAGAAGCACTCCCAATCGAAAGCTGGGATATTCCGTTAGAACAAATTTTAGCGGGATAAAAAAACCTCCGAAAATTCGGAGGTTTTTTTATGGATTATTGTGGCGCTTTCAATTCCGGTTCTTTTGGTTTTTCCGGCTCATCAAATTTCTTGCCTTCATTAGCTGCAATAATTTTTGCGGTTTGATCTGCTAAGTGAGTCAAGTTCATCTTTTCATAAGATGCTTTCATCAACGGTAATGCATCCAAAGTCGCTTGCGTATCCGGATACAGTTTCAACATAGAAACCACACGATTTGCTGTTGCCACATAAGCATCACGTTTAAAATAAAACTTCGCAATCGCTAACTCATGACGAGCAAGACTCGCTTTAATGTAAGTCATACGCGCCAAGGCATCCGGCGTATAAGGACTATTAGGGAAATGTTGCACTAAATTTTGGAAGTTGGCAAAGGCCGTTTTAATGGATGTATTTTCACGGGTTGCGCGATCCACACCAAAGAAATCTTGGAAGAAATTATCACCCAATGCAGAATTAGTTAAACCCGCCATATAAAGAGCATAGTCTAAATGACTACTGTTTGGGAAACGTTGAATAAAACGATCAATGGTGACTAAGGTTTCGGAGTAGTCCTGCGTTTTATAGTAGGCATAAATCAAATTTAATTGTACTTGTTCGCTATAAGAACTCCCCGGAAAACGACTACTCACAGCATTTAAATAACGGATTGCCTGAGAATAATCACCGTCCTGCAAATAGGTTTGTCCTGTGCTGTATAAGGTTTGTTCCGGTGCTTGTTCTACATCTTGTTTAGAGCTTGAACATGCGGTCACCGCCAACGCCATAGCGGTAAGCAATGCAAAGGATTTAAGTTTACGCATTGAATAGAATCCTTATTTTTACGAAAAATGAGAAATGAGTTACAATTGCCCGATATTGTATAGAACATTGCTAAATAAGCAAACTTGATTAACGGATTTTTTATTTATGGCACAAATTACTCTCTCGGCCACCGTGCAACCGCAACAAATGGGACAGCGCTTAGACCAAACCTTAGCGGAATTGTTCCCCGACTATTCCCGCTCCCGCTTAAAAACATGGATTGAGGAGGATTTGGTGTTGGTCAACGGTGTCGTGCAAAATGTGCCACGTACCAAAGTTTACGGTGACGAACACATTGAGATTACTGTAGAAATTGAAGATGAAACCCGCTTTGAGCCGGAAGCTATTCCGTTAAATATCGTTTATGAAGACGAGGACATTCTCGTTATCAACAAACCCAAAGATCTTGTAGTCCACCCCGGTGCAGGCAATCCTAAAGGTACTGTTCTCAATGCGCTACTTTACCATTACCCACAAATTGCCGAAGTGCCGCGCGCGGGCATTGTACACCGTTTAGATAAAGACACCACGGGTTTAATGGTCGTCGCAAAAACTATTCCCGCGCAAACGCAACTGGTACGTGATTTGCAAAAACGCAAAATCACCCGCGAATATGAAGCCGTTGCCTGCGGCATCATGACCAAAGGCGGCACAGTGGATGAGCCTATGGCACGCCACCCAACCAAACGTACTCATATGGCCGTGCATCCGATGGGGAAACCCGCCGTTACCCACTATCGCATTATGGAACGTTTCCGCGATTACACGCGCTTGCGTTTGCGTTTAGAAACTGGCCGCACCCACCAAATCCGTGTGCACATGGCACATATCGCCCACCCGTTATTAGGCGATCAAACCTATGGTGGTCGTCCGCGTCCCCCAAAAAATGCCAGCGAAGAACTCATGGAGGTACTACGCAATTTTAAGCGTCAGGCACTACATGCTGTGATGTTACGTTTACAACACCCGATTAGCGGCGAAATGATGGAATGGTACGCACCATTGCCGGACGATTTTGTGGAATTAGTGACCGCTTTAAAAGCGGATTATGTTCTCCACAAAGACGAATTGGATTATTAATATGCAAGCCATTAAACCGAACTGGAAAGTCCCTCAAAACGTGAAGGCGTTCACCACGCTTCGCCATGGCGGTGTGAGCCTTGCGCCTTATGACAGTTTTAATTTGGGTGATCATGTAGAGGACGATAAAAACGCCGTGAAAATCAACCGCACTTTATTGGTAGAAAAATTCCATTTACCACAAATGCCGTTGTTCTTAAACCAAACTCATAGCACGCGCGTATTAACCCTGCCTTATGACGGGGAAGATTTCAATGCCGATGCGGTTTATACCTGCCAACCGAATCAAGTGTGTTTAGTGATGACTGCCGATTGTTTGCCCGTGTTATTTACCAATAAACAGGGCACGGAAGTGGCCGCTGCCCATGCCGGTTGGCGCGGATTATGCGACGGCGTGTTAGAGCAAACTGTCGCCAAATTTCACTGTCCGCATGAAGACATCTTAGCGTGGTTCGGACCGGCTATTGGCCCAACGGCTTTCCAAGTAGGTCAAGAAGTTATCGATCAATTTGTTGCCCAAGATCCCCAAGCCACATCCGCCTTTATCGCAGATCCGAAAGCGAAAGACAAATTCCTCGGCAACCTTTACCAAATCGCTACGCAACGCCTCAACGCCCTTGGTATTACCCAAATCAGCGGCGGCGAACACTGCACTTATCTTGAAGCAGACAAATTCTTTTCTTATCGCCGAGAGAATGTCACAGGAAGAATGGCGTCGGTAGTATGGATTAACGAATAATTTGATTTTTAATCTTTTTCATAAAAAAAGTGCGGTCATTTTTAACCGCACTTTTATTTATCAAGGAAAGAAATTAAAACGTATATTTCAACGTTGCATAATAAGCACGACCCGGCTCATTGTAAGTATGCGCGTTATAATTGGTACTACTTGAAGAGCGATAAAGTCGTTTATCAAATAAGTTATTTACACCAACTCGAACACTCACGGTATTTTTCCAGTTGTAACCAGCACTTAAGCCCCAAATTGCATAGCTACCGATATCAGAAGAATTTGCTAACTTACCACTTTCCATTCGATTCTCCGGATTCTTACGAGAAGTTTGCTTGCCGTATTGCGTATAGGTCAACATGGTATCGAACGCCTCTGTAATTTGATAGTTCAAACTGGAATTCAATGTATATTTTGGCACGATAGAAAGCGGGTTGCCGGTATCTTTATTTTTGGTTTTATGCATATAGGTGAAATTATTAACCCAAGATAATTTATCTTCAATTAATGGCAAGGTTAGGTTTCCTTCCAAACCTTCAATTACCGCACGGTTTGCATTGCCCCATTTATACACATAGTTTCCAAGAGTACTAAGACCAACAAACTTGCCATCAGATACAATTTTGTTACGGTAATCGTTGCGGAAATAGGCAATGGAGGCTAATAGACCATCTTTATCATATTCAATACCAATTTCCTTGTTCCAGCTAGTTTCCGGTTTAATCTCGCTGTTTCCTTGGAAATAACAGGTTTTGCCATTCGGTACATAGGTTGGACAACCTTGGCCTAGGGTAAATAAAAGATAGTTCGGATTGGTTTGATAGAGGTTCGGTGCTTTATAAGCGCGAGCAATGCCACCTTTTATTTTCCAGTGTTCAGTTAAACCTTGTAAAAAGTTTAATCCTCCACTGATATTCGAACCGGAATAAGTATTGTAATCGTAACGTAGCGATGGCGTTAAAACCATTGACTTAGTAGCTGAGATATTGTCTTCAATAAAGAAAGCCCATTCACTTTGACTAGAATGCCCAC
The DNA here is from genome assembly GCF_900476035.1 of Aggregatibacter segnis ATCC 33393. Classification (GTDB taxonomy): domain Bacteria; phylum Pseudomonadota; class Gammaproteobacteria; order Enterobacterales; family Pasteurellaceae; genus Aggregatibacter; species Aggregatibacter segnis. The sequence goes on from NZ_LS483443.1 coordinate 155,886, forward strand.
CGCGAACATTATGTACACCGCTCGGTAAGGTTTCTGGAAGATCATAAATAACCTTACCGGAACGGTCACGTCTTCCCCCGAGCAATTGTGTCATAGAGGAAGCATCGTCTAAGCTACTGTGTGCTCCTTCAAAACCAACCGTCAGCATATGCTCGACGCCGAAAGTAAACGGAATATAGAATTCTGAACTAAAACGCGTATTTTTAAGAATAGAATCGCTAAAAGCTGATGTACTAGAATAACTGCCCTCTGGACCTCCTGCTAAGTATTCTGGTAAACGGCTATTTTTAGTTTTATCAAAAGTAATATAAGTTTTATTGTCGAAATGATCGAATTTGCCTTCATAAGTTAAAGCATAGTTCTGACGATATAAACGAGCGGTTTCAGCTTTGCTTCCTGCCAACGTTTTAGTTTCAGGATAGTTTTTATTATTGTAAAGCCCTGCTGAGCTATTTTGTGTATCACCGTTGTAAATATTGCCTTGGCGACTGAAACCAGAATCCAAGGTTAATTTATTTTTCTCATTGATATTCCAAACTAAACGACCGTTAATATCTTTGTTACGTACACCTTCACGACCTGCAATAGCCGGATCGCCATTAATGCCCACATCGTCCGCTTGAGTCTTATTCCAGTTACCATATAGGCGGAATTGCAATATGTCTTTAATTAGTGCACCGCTTAAATTGAAACCTACACGATTCGTCGCACCTTCTTTTCTATCTTCCGGTTGATTCGTATAATAGCTTACGCTCCCATGCAAATCATTGGTGACAGGTTTGGTAATAATATTTACTACACCACCCATTGCTCCCGAACCATAACGTGCAGCTGCCGGACCACGCAACACCTCAACAGATTCAATGGCCTCTATCGGTATCCAGTTACTATCACCGCGAGAATTTCGCTCTCCTCTCACCCCATAACGCTCCGCATTACGTGAAGTCACAGGTTTTCCATCGACTAAAATCAGCGTATTTTCAGGTCCCATTCCACGAATATCAATTTGGCGTTTATTTCCACGTTGCCCTGTAGCTGAGTTGCCAGTTAAGTTTACCCCTGGCATTGTTCGTAACACCTCAGAAATATCATTGGTGACGGGGCGTTTTGCTAAATCTTTTTCACTCACTATTGAAACACCAAGCGACTGTTTTACTTGACTTTCCGCTGTAACACGAATTTCATCCAACTGTTGTGTAGCCACCGCAGCGTTTGCATTATTTACAAATAATGCAGTACTGAGCAAACTCAACATGAAAATAGATTGTTTTTGCATAAAATGCTCCTAAAGAAAAAGTATGTAATATATAAGGCGCTTATTCTAACGAAATAACACCCATTGTTGCAAATACGAATTAATTCTATTTATAAAATATTCTGTTTGGTTGGTATTTTCATATTGTGATTATGTTTCAATACTTAATTCTGGTTGAATTATTTTTTTGATGCAGTATTATTTGCGCCCTGCATTTTTGCAGGCTCACAATATGTTCTGGGTTCCCTAACCCCAATTTAAACTAAAAAGGTATTCAAATGACACACGCATTTTCGATTTTTAGCGATCGCCAAAAACGTCGAGCATTAGTTTTGCTCAGTTTCTTCCACATTTTTATCATTGCTGTCAGTAACTATTTAGTGCAGCTTCCTTTTGAAATTCATGTGCCACTGACATTCTTCGGCGCACAAGAAGACTTTATGTTCCACAGCACCTGGGGCGCAATTACCTTCCCATTTATTTTCTTGGCGACGGATTTAACCGTGCGTATCTTCGGTGCGAAAGAAGCACGTTGGATCATTTTCGTGGTAATGATTCCGGCATTAATTATCAGCTATGTGGTCTCAACCCTCTTTTCAGATACCCAATATCAAGGTCTACAAGCATTAACCGAATTTAATATGTTTGTGTTCCGCATTGCAGTCGCGAGTTTCTTCGCCTATGTTTTCGGACAATTATTAGATGTTTTGGTATTCAATCGCTTACGCCAACTCAAAACTTGGTGGATAGCGCCAACCAGCTCCATGGTATTTGGTTCTATGGCAGACACTTATTTGTTCTTCGCGATTGCCTTCTATGCAAGCAGCGATCCGTTTATGGCGGAACACTGGATGGAAATCGGCTTCGTCGATTATTTATTTAAATTATTCATCGGGTTACTGTTATTCGTCCCTGCTTACGGTGTATTCTTAAATATGATTCTGCGTAAGATTCAGCAACTGACTGCAGTGCTCGAAAATGACATGGAATTACCCCAAAATTCTTAAAAAAGAAAGAATAAAAAAATGCCCTGAATCATCAGGGCATTTTGTTTTTTGAAGAGATTATTTTTGCGCTAAAAGTGCGGTCGGATTTTCTGATGTTTCTTCCGATAAGTTGAGATTTTCAACCGCCATCACAGACTTCAAACCGTCTTCACGTAATTGTTGTGCTGCCACCTTATCACCAACTTGCTCAAAGACATAAGATGCCATTGTAATGTCCGCCGGCTCCAATTTCTCTTTATTGGCGATTAACGCTTTAAACACCTCATTGGCTTTAGCAAAATCATTGTTACGCACATATAAATAACCGAGTGCACGATGCGCACAACATTGCACCGATGTGTTTGCGCCTTTTAACCACTTGCTGATAAATTTCACCAACTTGCTATTATCTTCAGGTTGCAAACGGCTGATTTGTTTAAACAATTCTTGCGTTAACGGGCTATTGTCACTATCTAATTTTTTCACTAACTCCAACATGAATTCATAAGCGGACTCATGATCATTGGCATCAATCAAACGCGTAATTAACGCCAGTTTCACACGGGCATCATTGCGGCGTTTACGAGATTGTTCATCCCACCAATCTAACAAACCATCGACGCCTTCTTCATTCATTTTCTCATCAAGCAATCCATCTTCCACTTGGGTTTGTAATGCAACAAATTCCTGTGAGGCATACAAGCCGGATTTTTCGATTTGGTCTAAAATATTATCTAGCGCCTGGTAAGCTTTTGATTTTAAATAAATCTCAACGGCTAATTTAAGTACTTCCTTATTTTTCCCTGCCATCAACAATAAGCTGTCAACTGAACTACGCGCTGCCGGTAATTTATTTTGTTGTAATAAAATACGGATACGGGCAATTTCTAAAACCAAGCTATCAGAACCGGCAATTTCCGTTGCTTCCATTAAATAACGGTTTGCACTAAATTCATCACCACGCTGTTGTGCTGCTTCTGCTGCTTTAATGAAGTTCAGCACCGGCTCATCAGAATGCTTCGCATTTTTACCAATTAATTTTTCCGCTTTAGAATAATCCCCTTCATCCATACGCATTAAGCCTTCCAATGTTTGCTTTTGCGCTTTCGTGCGTTTACGACGAGAAAACCAGCTGTATGTGTTGTTGCTTAAACGGAAAAAACGGCTAATGACGACTTCAATGCTGTACACCAAGGCTAAAGCGAGCACGAAGAAGATCACTAAAGTAGTAATGGACATTTCGACGATATGACTTGCCGTTTCAATTCGCACATAGCCTTGCTTACCCGCTAAATACGGCCCGGCAATTAAACTTGCCAGTAACAACAACATTAAAAATAGCACTCGTAACATAATCTATTTCTCCTATTGTTGTCCTTGATTGACTTCCGGTTTGGTTTCATTCGCCGGCGCGGTGGCAGCCTCATTTTCTTTTCCTGTTGGCTCAGTTCCCGAATTACCGTGCGACTCGAGTTCTTTATCCACAGAAAGCATGATTTTTTGCACTTCTTGTGTTGGCTTATTCAACAATTTATCTAAGGCATTTAACCCACTTAACTGAGTCGGCACATCCACGTAAATTGATTGTTCCGATAATTCATCCAAATTCTTCAAGAAGTTTTGAGCCACATCGGTATTGGTATCAAAATACGTCCGAATCCAAGAAGCTACAGTTTGCAAAGATTGTTTGTATAAATCGTCTTGTTGGCGTGGCACAGATAAAATTGCAATTTGTAAACGTAAACGAATATTCTCACGTAAATAAATATCTTGGTTTGGCGCTAACAACGCTTTGTCATTCGCTTTCTTTGGGGTCACACGAATAAAATGATTTAAAAAACTCACCGCACTTTTTTCTGCATTTTCTTTCCAATCATCCAAAGAATCCGTCAATTTATCGTTGTTCGGATCTTCATCAAAATTCACGTTTAACACCGTTAATTCGTCAACATTGTTCGCAAGCTCGGATAAATCTTGCATGATGGCGTTTTGGTCTACGTTATTAAGCGATAATAAGTTTTTCAAATCTGCGTGAATGGCGTTACGCACTGAAGTCACCTCTGGCAACGCAACTTTCGATAAAGTTTCATCGGCTACTTTTAACAACGCAATGCTGGTGTCCACATCATTATCTAACACCAATTTACGTAACGCATTATTGAGTAGAAAGTCTGCCTCGGTAAGCAACCAATCATTGGGTTGCTCTGCTTTTGCTTGGTTCGCCAAGCGTTGCACTTCTTGTTTCAACGCTGATAAGCTTTGTTCTTTAACGGCAACTTCCTGATGTAACGCACCTATTTGCTCACTAGCGGCTTGAGAAAATACAATAAGTTGCTGAAGCTGTGCTCTTTCAGCTTCAAAATTTTGCCCTTCAGCTATTACTGCCGGTACTGACTGTTGTACTTTCCCTGAAAGTGCGGTCAATTTTTGTTGTATTTCCTCAACCTGTAACTGACCAAAATAATAGCCCGCGCCACCCAAACCTAGCGCAATTAAAATTGCTAACAAACCTAATGCAGAACCGCCTTTTTTTACAACTACCGTTTCTTTTACAGGTGTTTCTTTCGTTGTAGAAGCGTTAGCAACAGTTTCCGCTACAGCAGATTGCTGTTCCGAAGAGAGCGTCTTTTCATTGTGTTCTTGTTGCATAGTGTTTACTTTATCCTCTATTGGAGCCTCAATTTGTTCAGTTAATGCCTCATCTTGTGTCGCTAAATCAAGATCTTCACTGATATCAATTTTCTGTTCCACTTCTGCATTCCGTTTCGACGGGTGAGATTTCTTGTTAGCCATAAAATTTACCTATAAAGAAAAAATGTGGTTTAACGACATTGTAATAAGGTTTGTAATAACGTTCTATTGTCTGAACACGGACAAACCGTCACTTGTTGCCAACCTAACGCTTGCGCCAAATGGGCAATACGCTCACTGATTGTAATAAGGTGACAACTTTTTAGCCAATTATGTTCGCTTTGCGGAACAAAATCCACTAATTGGGTGAGTATTTCAGCACTGGTCACGACTATCGTTTGTACGCCGGCTCGTTTGCACAAACTGGTTTGCTCCGCTTGATTGTAAACGAGAGGTTCACGTCGATAGCATTCGACAATTTCAATACTGCCACCACGTTGTTGTGCCTGTTCGGCAAAAAATTCCCGACCACCATTGCCGCGCAAAATTAATACCGTTTTCTCAGACAAATCTTGCATCATGGATATCTGCAATAATCCTTCACTATTTTCTTGCGTAGTCGGATAGTGAACAGCCATTTCTGTCATGGCAGCAAAATACTGAGCCGTACTTTTACCGACGGCGAAATAGGATAAGTCATCACGCCACTTGAAACCGGTATTTTTAATGGCTTTATCCGCAAAATCTACCGCATTTTTAGAAACAGCAAAGACATAATCGCCAGGTTTCAGCCTCGCTAATCTTGCAGGCAATTCATTCAGCTCCGCCCCACGAGTAATTTGAAATAGGGGTAAATGCAACGCAACAATGCCGGCTTTCACCAACATCTCAACCAGTTGCTCCCCACGTTCATCAGGGCGTGTCACCAAAACAGCCATATTCAACTCTTATGCGTAAATATTTTGCAAAATCTTGTCAGCACCTTGTGCCAAAAGTTGCTCGGCAATTTGCACACCTAAAATTTCAGCATTTTCTACCGCACTTTGACCTTCCGCACGAATAATTGTTGAACCGTCAACACTGCCCACCAAGGCTCGCAAGTTCAACATGCTCTCACGCAACACGGCATAACCACCAATAGGCACTTGGCAACCGCCTTGTAAGCGATTATTCATGGCGCGTTCCGCCAACACACAATAAGTCGTTTCGACATCAGCCAACGGTGCTAATAATTGTTTTACCTGTTCGTCATTCGTACGGCATTCAATCCCTACGGCGCCTTGCCCGGCAGCAGGAAGTGACTGTTCTACCTCAATAAAAGAAGTAATTCGATCTGCCAATCCCAAACGGATTAAACCGGCAGAAGCCAAAATAATCGCATCAAAATCACCGTTGTCCAGTTTGCTCAAACGCGTTCCCACATTGCCTCGCAAAGAGCGAATTTCCAAATCCGGACGTAAGGCTTTTAGCTGACACTGACGACGCAAACTGGATGTACCGACGATGGCTCCCGGAGGCAACTCGGCTAAAGTGCGGTAAGTATTTGAAACGAATGCATCACGCGGATCTTCACGCTTACAAATGACGGATAAACCTAGCCCCTCAGGAAATTGCATCGGCACGTCTTTCATAGAATGCACAGCGATGTCCGCTTCATTATTCAACAATGCATTTTCCAATTCTTTCACAAACAAACCTTTACCGCCGATTTTCGCCAACGGAGAATCTAAAATCACATCGCCTTTAGTGACCATCGTCACTAACTCGATAGATAAATCGGGATACAACTGCTGTAAACGCGCTTTCACAAAGTTTGCCTGCCACAATGCTAATGGGCTTTGACGAGTGGCAATTTTTAAAGTTTTTTTAAACATAATAACGAGATATGAAAGTGATCTTATGTGCTTTATCCTACCATTGTTAGCCCGTATTGTCAGTTTCCATTTAATTTTTTTGCTTTCCTGAAGTACTGGTGATAGAGTACCCACCAGCCAAGTATGACTGTTGTAAAAAAGTTAGGATACGAATTGAAGTTTGATCTCAATGAAGCCAAAAAACGCGTGGACTTTCTAGATAAATTACGCATTGATCGCGCTTTATCCGACACGACTGAATCCTTTCAACTTGTCTTTAAACTCATTCCTTTATTACTTCATTTTAACCATCCGGATCTTCCTGGCTATGTTGCGAACGCGCCAACCGGGATTGCACGCTTTTCTCTCAGTGGTTTTCAACAAGATTACCTTGCTAGAACACTTTCTGAAGAACAAAGAAAAAACATTCAAAAAAACCACCGCACTTTTGAGCAAGAAGCAATTCTAGGCGTATATGTGATGGGCAGTATTGCTTCCATCGCCCAAACACCATCTTCTGATTTGGATATCTGGATTTGTCATCGGGAAGATCTAAGCCAAAGCGCGCTCGAGCTGTTACAACAAAAAACCAATGTGATTCAACAATGTGCAAAACGCTTTCAAGTAGAAATTAACTTCTATTTAATGGATCAAAAGCGTTTCCGTTGTTTCCGTTATACCGAACTGATGGACGGTGAAAATTGTGGTTCAACACAATATATGTTATTGCTAGATGAGTTTTATCGTTCCGCCATACGCCTTGCCGGCAAACCTTTGTTGTGGCTACATTTATTGGTTGAACGTGAAGAAAATTATGAAGCGGAAATTGAGCGTTTAACTCAAGAAGGACAACTGGATTTAAACGATTGGGTCGATTTTGGGGGATTAGGCTCGTTCTCAGCAAACGAATATTTTGGCGCAAGCTTGTGGCAGCTTTATAAAGGCATTGATTATCCGTATAAATCGCTGCTCAAAATTTTATTACTCGAAGCTTATTCTTGGGATTACCCAAACACCTTCTTGATTTCTCGCGAATTTAAGCAAGCTTTACTAAGTGGTGATCTGAACGTTGAACACCAATTTGATGCTTATTTAGCCATGTTGCAGCGGGTAACCGATTATTTAACGCGTCAAAAAGAATTCAAACGGTTGGACTTTGTGCGTTGCTGTTTTTATATCAAAGTACACGAAAACGAAGTGGCCCCCGGGGAAACGAACTGGCGTTTGGATGAACTGTTCAAACTGGCTCAACAATGGGGATGGAAATGCGGTCAATTAGAGTGCCTCAATAATCGCCGACATTGGAAAATCAAACAAACCATGAAAATACATAATAGTTTGATTAAATTCCTCATGTTGAGCTATCGCAACTTAGTCCATTTTGCACGTAAACACCAAGTGAATGCCAGCATCATGCCACAAGACATGAGTGTGCTGACACGTAAACTATACGCTGCTTTTGAAGAATTGCCGGGTAAAGTGACCTTGCTCAACCCACAACTGGCTGTGGATTTATCAGAGCCGGCATTGACGTTTATTGAAGTCAAACATAATCGACATTTTAAAGACGGTTGGTATGTCATCAATCAAACACCAGATGTAGAAGGTTGTTGTCATCCTCGTTATATCGAATACAACGAAAGCTTGAATAAGCTTGTGGCTTGGGCCTATTTCAATCGTTTATTAACCGCCAATACGCAACTGTTCATTTCCAGCGATAACGTCGAATTAAAAACGTTGCGCCAATTTGTCACCGATCTTCGTTTAACATTCCCAATTGAAACGACTTTTGCAAGCAACGCCGATCTCAGCCATCCTTGCGAAATCCGTAGTCTTGCCGTCATTATCAATTTAACTCAAGATCCGACGCAACAGTTGAAGGATATCAAGCCCACCATCCAAGCCAGTGATTTGTTTAGCTTTGGTCCGAATGAAGAAAGCTTGGTCGGCAGCATTGACTTAACCTACCGTAATGTATGGAATGAGGTCAGAACGCTACATTTTGAAGGAGCGAATGCGATTTTATTGGCGTTAAAAGTGCTTTCCAACAAAATTTATCGTGGTGCGCCATCACCGAAATTCGTACAAGTTTTTTGTTATAGCCGCTACTATCGACATGCCTTACGCCGCATCGTCACGACACTCATTAATAAATGTATCAGCATCCAACTCGGGGTCACCGAACCGCCGAAAAACAATTTATTGCGAGTAGCGGGAAAAAACTGGCAATTTTTCTTTGAAGAACGCGGTATTAGTTTGCAAGAAATTCATCACGGACGAGTCACAAAAACACATCAATTTGACACCGCACTTAATAAAAAAGCTGCAGCGACGGATCCGGTGCCAACAAAGCACCAAAAGTATCCACGAGAAATCGATCGATTTGCAACGGAAGGTTTCCTGCAATTCTTCTTTGAAGATAATCCGAACGGCAGTTTTAACGTTTATATTTTAGATGAACTTAATCGCCTTGAGGTTTACCGCAACTGTGATGGTACAAAAGAGAAAAAAATTCATGAGATAAATAGAATTTATCAACTCTCAGGCTTGGATGAAAATGAGAATCCGTATAAAATCGTACAACGCGATTTTAATTATCCACAATTCTACCAATTATTAATGACAGAAGAAGGAATAACGATTGTTCCTTTCCATAGCCGTTTGGCTTTGTCTTGAGGTGTAACATGAATGACAAATTAAAAGTTTTAATTATTGACGACCATCCGTTAATGCGCCGTGGCATACAACAACTTGTTGAATTAGAAGAAGGTTTCGAGGTTGTTGGCGGTGCAGGCAATGGTTCTGAAGGGATTAATTTAGCGCTACAAACCTCACCGGATCTCATTATTTTAGATCTGAATATGAAAGGACTCTCCGGTTTAGATACGCTTAAAGCATTGAGAGCAGAAGACGTTGATGCTCGCATTGTCATTTTGACCGTGTCTGATGCTAAAAACGACATTTTTACCTTAATTGATGCCGGTGCGGACGGGTATTTATTAAAAGATACCGAACCAGACACATTGCTTTCTCAACTAAAACGCATCGCTCAAGGTGAAGTTATCCTCAGTGATTCCATTAAAAATCTCTTATTAGAGCGTCAATCTTCGCAAAGCCCTATTGACTCTCTTACCGATCGTGAAATTGACGTATTGCGTTTAGTGGCAACCGGTCTTTCCAATAAACAAATTGCCGGCCAATTATTTATTTCGGAAGAAACCGTCAAAGTACACATTCGTAATTTGCTACGTAAACTTAACGTTCACTCACGCGTTGCCGCCACAGTGCTTTATTTTGAGCATAAAAACGGCTAAACCGTATAATTTCATAAGAAATAGCCGACAATGCTGTCGGCTATTTTTTTATTATCAATTTACTCGTTCCCTTTTCTTAAAAATATCGAAAAAATCCACCGCACTTTGTATAGGCGAAGCATTGCAGGGAAAAAACCTAACGAGTAAACTACCAAGGTTTAATGTGGGAGTTATATGAAGCAATTGTTCAATAAAAAAGCAAGTCAACGTTTCTATGCACTTGTATTTTCGTGCTTATTTTGGCATTCCTCTGCCTACGCCGAACATCTCGTTGATTTACAAATTGATGGGGTAAAAAACGACGCTTTGAAAAACAATATCCAGATTCACCTCAATGCCATCGATAAAGAAGAGGCTGACGGCTCCGAACGTTATCAAGATATTGTCAGCAAAGCCGTTGATAAAGGTCTGCGTGCTTTAGGCTATTATGATCACCAGATTCAATTTGAATTAAAACCGCGAGCCAAGAACAAGCCGCTATTAATCGCTCACATTACCGTAGGCGAACCGGTAAAAATCTCTACCACAGACATCGTGATTAAAGGGGAGGCCAAACAAGATCCGGAATTCATTCAACTGGAAAAACAGGTTCCTAAAACCGGCACCATACTCAATCACGAAACTTACGAAGATTATAAAAACCAACTGCAACAACTCGCGCTATTTCGTGGTTATTTTGATGCAGAATTTGAACAATCCCGTTTAGAAGTGATGAAATCCACACACGAAGCTTGGTGGAATCTCACCTTCGATAGCAAAAAACGCTACCACTATGGGAAAATTCATTTCTTACACGCGCAAATTCGAGAAGAATATTTACGCAACATGCTCAACATTCACTCAAATGAACCCTATTTAATGAGTGATTTTTCTACCTTAACCAACAATTATTCCTCCTCAAACTGGTTCAGCTCAGTACTATTGCAACCGCACTTAGACGATAAAAAGAAATTAGTGGATGTGGATGTGCTGCTCTATCCACGCAAAAAAAATATTATGAACGTCGGACTAGGTTATTCCACTGATGTTGGGCCTCGTTTTCAATGGAGTTGGACGAAACCTTGGATCAATGATCGCGGGCATAGTGTCAGAAGTAATCTCTATTTTTCCTCACCGAAGCAAACGCTCGAACTGACCTATAAAATGCCCCTACTGAAAAATCCGCTGAATTATTACTATGAATATTCCGGCGGTTTTGAACGTGAAAATAAGAACGATACCAAAACAACCTCATCGACTCTTGCCGCACTACGCTATTGGAACCATCCTACCGGATGGCAGTATTCCTTAGGTTTACGCTTGCGCTACGACGCCTTTACCCAAGCAGATATCGCCGACAAAACGCTATTACTATATCCGACAACCTCGTTAACCCGTACCCGTTTACGCGGTGGTGCCTTTCCTGATTGGGGTGATTCACAACGTATTACCTTCGATTTTGGACGTAAATTGGGGATTTCTGATGTCAATTTCTGGAAAATTCAAGCGTCCACCGCTTGGGTCAGAACCTATGCGCAAAATCACCGTTTTCTTACTCGTCTAGAAATTGGCGTACTCAACACTGCAGATATTCACCGAATTCCACCCTCATTACGTTTCTTTGCCGGCGGCGATCGCAGCGTACGTGGTTATGGTTATAAAAAAATCTCGCCAAAAGATCGAAATGGCAAATTAGTCGGTGGTTCTCGTTTAGCGACAGGAACGATTGAATACCAATATCAGGCTTATCCCGACTGGTGGCTGGCCACCTTTGCTGATACAGGTCTAGCGGCAAATAGCTTTAAACCTGATGAATTACGCTATGGTGCCGGTTTCGGCTTGCGCTGGGCATCACCGGTAGGCGCCATTAAATTTGATGTTGCCACCCCGATAAAAGACAAAGACAAGAGTAAAAACATTCAGTTTTATATCGGGCTGGGTAGTGAAATATAGCAACATAAAACGGATTACTTCATGACAGAACAGACAGAAAAAACGGCTCAAACAACAAAAGCAAAATCGCCAAAACGCCTTTGGCGGTGGATTTTATGCCTTGTAAGTGCGGTCATTTTTTTACCTATTTTGGCCCTCTTCGCCCTCCTTTCAACAGAAAGTGGTCAGCACAAACTCCTCCAGTGGGCAGATGCAGGGCTCGATACTCTTTCCATTGAACAAGCACAAGGCAACTTAAAGGAAGGGTTAACATTAAAACATCTGCGCTTTCAAACAGAAGGTGTGGATGCCCATATTGAGGAAGCGCATCTGCAGCTACAATTAAGCTGTTTATGGCATTTAGACGTGTGCATTGATGATATCACCCTGACACAACCATCCATTCTGATTGACACCTCCTTGCTGCCAGCCTCTGAACCTAAAAAGAACAGCAACGGGAAGATGAAACATGTGTTCTTACCTATCTCAGTTAAAATCAATCGGTTAGCTGTTAACGATTTCTCATTATCTCTTGATAAAAATAAAATCACTTTAGGTACATTCCATACAGCAGCAAGTTTAAATAACGCCAATGGATTAACATTAGCGCCGACACAAATTGAGAATTTCAGTTTTATTCACGATTTAACCTCAACCACAAAAAACACCGATACACCTAAAAAGACTGAAACTTCCACACCAATTCAATGGGAAGAGTTGGAACAGTCTCTCCGTAAACCGCTGTTTAGTGAATTGCAGCAAATTGAACTGCCTTTTGCAATACACATTCAAGGCGTGCAAGGCAAAAACTGGCGATATCAAAGTCTCAGTGGGAAAAATACTGTCGAGCAAGATATCCTCGTTTCTTCCGCTGAGCTTCAAGCACACGCAACTGATGATATTATCGAACTAGCTAAATTTGATGTGCAAAGCTCACTTGGTCAGTTACAAGCGAATGGGCAAGTGGCTTTTCAACAAGATTTCCCATTGCAATTTGATGCCTTCGCTAAAATTAATGACATACGCCAAAATAACGACCTCGTTTTGCCTGCAAGCCAAGCGGAAATCCATCTTTCAGGCGCATTAAAAAAACAGACCGCACTTTCTTGGCAAACCCAAGGCGCGTTGGAATCACAACTAAATGCTCAAATTCAAGCTGCTGAACCCAACCTTCCACTTCAAGTGAACTTGACTGTGCCTCAAGCACAATACCCTTTTAATAACAAAGATCCGTTAAAAATCCAGGATTTCAATTTCACCCTAGACGGCAACTTAGCTACCGCACAAATACAACTTAAAAGTGCGGTCAGTGGTATGGGAATACCAAACAGTAATTTAGCATTACAAGCCGTCTCACATTTATCCGGCATAGAAATCCATCAACTTAAACTCAATACATCAAATGGAACAGCAGATTTAACAGGCAACCTCAATTGGCGTGATGGTGTGGAATGGAACTGGCATTTAGCATTGGCAAAGATGGCGCTTGGTGCCTACTTATCTGATTTTCCGGCAATCATTTCCGGCAGCTTAAATTCACAAGGAAAAATCACTCAAGACAAGCAACAAATTTCGGTTTCAGATATAGATCTGCAAGGCTCACTGTCGCAACGCCCATTGAGCCTAACCGGCAATTTACATATGGCAGAACAACCATTACTTAATGTACCGCAGCTCACCTTCACTTACGGCGACAACAAGATCAACGCTCAAGGCAACCTTGGTTCCGTCTCCGATTTTACTCTTGATATTAATGCGCCGAATTTAAGCGGTTTATTGATCGGTTTATCCGCCTCAGTTAATGGCAAGGGCGCAGTAACCGGCAACATTATGCACCCAAATCTTGTTATGGATTTAACCGCAAAACAGTTTCATTTCCGCGACATAGGACTTACCCAAGCCGGCATTAAGGGGCAGCTGAATACGGAACAACAAATCCAAGGTCAGCTTAATGCCCAGCTCAATGGATTTCATTACAATGACATCAAGGTGAATAGCCTCCAGCTCTCTGCTTCTGGAGATGAACAAAAACACAGTTTGCAGTTGATTTCAGAGGGGTACCCCATTGCTGCCAACATGAATATCATCGGAAATTTCGACCGCACTTTACAACAATGGCAAGGCACGATTAGCCAACTTATGCTAAAAACGGAGTTTGGCCACATCCAAACAAACAAAAGCGTGTCTGTCACATACGACAATAAAAGCACCCAAAGCACCATTGCCGCCCATTGCTGGATGCACAGCAACATAGATCTTTGTTTTCCGCAAACCTTTAATGTCGGCACTAATGGTGAAATACCTTTTGAAATCAAACGCTTTGATTTAGCATTTATCAATAAAATACTTGAAGAGGATCTTTTGAAAGGCAAGCTGAATAGCAAAGGAAAAGTAGCCTGGTCAACACAGGCACCACTATCAGCTGAGATACAAATCAACGGCAATGCCTTATCTTTGGCAAAAAAATTAGATTACCGGACTTTTAAATTAGACATGCCAAAAGTCGTGCTAAATGCCAACTTAGCAAATAACGATCTTGCCTTAAAAACAGAGATTCATGTTCAGGAACAAGGCAAAATCAATGCTGATTTAAAATTACAGGACATTGCTAACACCCGTAAACTCAGTGGAACTTTTACAATTCCGCACCTCAATCCCGCGATTGTTAACCAACTTTTAGCCAATGATGAAAAAGTCAGTGGAGAACTCAAAGCCAATCTCACATTAGGTGGAAACCTAAGCGCACCAACACTGAACGGCGATATTCTACTTAAACAACTAAACGCAAAAATTCGGGCATTACCTTTCGATATTAAAAATAGCGAATTGGCGTTACATTTTGCCGGTACCAACTCCACGCTAAAAGGGTTTGTACAAACAGATGACAGTCGCTTAAATCTCAGCGGTGAAGCCCATTGGAAGAATATCAATGAGTGGCGCACCCGCTTGAACGCGCAAGCAGAGAAATTTAAAGTGGATATCCCATCAATGGCAAAATTGACCATCAGTCCGAATGTTGAAATCACTGCCTCGCCAAAACTCTTAGAATTATCGGGAAATATTGAGATCCCCAAAGCGCGAATCGCCATTGAAAGCTTGCCGGAGAGCGCCATTGAAGTCAGTACTGACGAAGTCATTTTAGACGGTAAGACAAAAAGAACATTGCCAAAAAATATTCCGGCAGAAACACGAAGCGGCATAGCGGTAAAATCTGATCTGAAAATTCATATTGGGGATGATGTCAGCTTAAAGGCTTATGGGCTCAAAACCTATTTACATGGTTTACTTAGCGTAAGACAAGAAAAGGGGAACCTGGGTTTATACGGCGAAGTTAATCTTAAAAATGGGCGTTACGCCTCCTTTGGGCAAGATTTGATTATTCGCAAAGGCTTAATCAGTTTTGTGGGCCAACCTTCCCAACCATTCTTAAATATTGAAGCCATTCGCAACCCAGAAGCGATGGAGGACAATAGCGTCACTGCCGGCGTGAAAGTCACTGGGTTAGCCGGCTCACCAAGCATGACTGTTTTCTCCGAGCCCGGCATGCCACAGGATCAGGCTTTAGCCTACATTCTCACCGGACGTTCTTTAGAAAACAGTGGCGATGCATCTTCAAGTGGCTCTGTGGGTGCGGCCCTATTAGGCATGGGGTTAGCTAAAACCGGGAATGTTGTAGGCGGCATTGGAAAAGCCTTCGGAATTAAAGATCTGAATCTCGGCACACAAGGCGTCGGTGACAGTTCTAAAGTGGTAGTGAGCGGCAATATCACACCACGTTTACAAGTCAAATACGGTGTGGGTTTGTTCGATGGCTTAGCTGAAGTGACCTTGCGTTATCGCTTGTTACCACAACTTTATGTACAATCGGTGTCAGGCGTTAATCAAGCCTTTGATTTACTCTACCAGTTTGAATTTTAATCTATGAATAACGAAAACTTACTCAGTAAAGCCAATGAACTGCATGCGCGACGCGGCGAAGTGCGTGAAATTGCTGCCATTGATCTCGGCTCTAATAGCTTTCACATGATTATTGCCCGCATTGTAAACGGCACACTACAAGTACTTTCCCGTCTTAAGCAAAAAGTACAGCTTGCCGAGGGGTTAGATGAGAATCAAGTGCTAAGTCCAGCCGCGATTGAACGTGGTGTTAACTGTTTAGCATTATTTGCAGAACGCTTACAGGGGTTTCCTGCCGACAACGTCAATGTCGTCGGCACATATACCTTACGCCGTGCTGTGAACAATGAAGAATTCCTACGTCAAGCGGCAAAAGTCTTCCCTTATCCTATTCACATCATCAGCGGTAAAACGGAAGCGAAAACCATCTACGCCGGCGTTTGCCATACACAGCCTGAAATTGGTCGAAAATTTGTTATCGATATCGGGGGCGGGTCAACAGAGATGATCATCGGCGATAACTTTACGCCATTAATTTACGAAAGCCGCCATATGGGTTGTGTGAGTTTTGCCAAGCAATTTTTTCCTCACGGTCAAATCAATGAAGAAAATTTTCGTCTGGCAAAACAAAGCGCTTTAAACAAAATTGAAGATCTCGCTTGGGAATACCGAAATTTGGGTTGGCAATCCGTGCTCGGCTCGTCCGGTACAATTAAAACCGTCCATCAAGTTATTTGTGAAAACATTGATCCGAATGGCACTATTACTGCTGAACGCTTGAACCGACTCATTCAACAAACTTTGCAATTTAGCCACTTTGATCAAATCCAATTTAACGGACTAAATCATGATCGTGCTGACGTTTTTGTGCCGGGCTTAGCCATTTTAAGTGCGGTTTTTGAAAACTTTCAAATTGAGAAAATGCGTTATTCCGATGGTGCTCTGCGGGAAGGGGTAATGTATAGCTTGGAGCAAAACTTCCAAGTCAATAATATTCGTGAACGCACCGCACTTGGTCTGATGGAACAGTTTAATATTGACCAAGCACAGAGTGAACGGGTATATCAAAGCGCCTCGTTACTATTTGAGCAATACCAACATTGGCAAAACCAAGAAATGGTTGCTGAAATGAAAGACGTTCTCTTGTGGGCTGCGCGTTACATGAAGTGGGGATTGTCATCAATCACAAAAATCTACAAAAACACTCTGCGTATATTTTATACAACACTGAGTTACCGGGTTATGACAACGAGCAACATCGTTTACTGTCAACTTTGGCACGTTATCACTTAGGGAATTTCAAATTGCCGGAGATGTTTAAATTTTCTCGTTATCACGAGCAAGATGTGTTGGCATTAATTCGCATTTTACGCTTAGCAATTATTCTCAATCGAGCCCGTCAAGCGACAGAAAAACCTCAAAAAATTACATTAAAAACTGACCGCACTTTGGTAGATTGGCACTTAACATTTGAAACGGATTATCTACAACATAACCCATTAGTAAAAAACGATCTGGCATTAGAACATCGTTTCTTGCAGACATTGGGATTATCCTTATCAGCTCGTTAATTGATTTACTCTTCCATAAAAAAATCCCCGCGGATAATAGCGGGGATTTTTATTCTTTCGTCAGATTACGCTTTAGGACCTGCAGCAATCAATGCTTTACCTTCAGCATTTGTTGCATATTTTTCGAAGTTCTTCACGAAACGACCAGCAAGATCTTTCGCTTTTGCTTCCCATTGTGCTTTGTCTGCGTAAGTGTCACGCGGATCTAAGATAGCTGGGTCAACACCTGGTAAAGCGTTAGGAATTGCCAAATTGAAGATTGGTAATTCGCCCATTTCAGCTTTTTCGATAGAACCATCTAAGATCGCGTCGATAATACCGCGAGTATCTTTAATAGAGATACGTTTACCTGTACCGTTCCAACCGGTGTTCACTAAGTAAGCTTCCGCACCTACCGCTTGCATACGTTTCACTAACACTTCCGCATACTGAGTTGGGTGTAAAGTTAAGAACGCTGCACCAAAACAAGCTGAGAAAGTTGGGGTTGGTTCGGTAATACCACGTTCTGTACCCGCTAATTTTGCAGTAAAGCCAGATAAGAAGTAGTATTTGGTTTGTTCCGGAGTTAATTTAGAAACCGGTGGCAACACGCCGAATGCATCTGCAGTTAAGAAAATTACTTTCGTTGCGTGGCCTGCACGGGAAACCGGTTTAACGATGTTATCGATGTGATAAATCGGGTAGGACACGCGAGTATTTTCTGTTTTGGAACCGTCATCAAAGTCAACAGAACCATCTGCACGCACAACCACGTTTTCTAATAACGCATCACGACGGATTGCGCGATAAATATCCGGTTCGTTTTCTTCAGAAAGGTGAATAGTTTTCGCATAGCAGCCACCTTCAAAGTTGAAGATACCCACATCATCCCAACCGTGTTCATCGTCACCGATTAATTCACGTTTTGGATCGGTAGAAAGGGTGGTTTTACCGGTACCGGATAAGCCGAAGAATACAGCCACATCGCCATCTTTACCTACGTTAGCGGAACAGTGCATTGCACCAACACCTTTAAGCGGTAGGAAGTAGTTCATCATGGAGAACATACCTTTCTTCATTTCACCGCCGTACCAAGTACCGCCGATTAATTGAACACGTTCAGTCAAGTTAAATGCAACGAAGTTCTCAGAGTTCAAACCTTGTTCTTTCCAGTTCGGGTTGGTGCATTTAGAACCATTCATTACTACGAAACCTGGTTTGAAATTTTTCAATTCAGCTTCTGTCGGACGAATAAACATGTTTTTCACGAAATGTGCTTGCCATGCCACTTCAGTCACGATACGTACCGCAATGCGGTCTTGTTCGCTAGCACCACAGAAACCATCAACCACAAATAGACGTTTACCGGAAAGTTGTTTAGTCACAATGCCTTTCAAGCTTGCCCAAGTTTCTTGGGTCATTGGTTTATTATCGTTTTTCGCTGCATCGGAAGTCCACCAAACAGTGTCTTTTGTGGTGTCATCCAACACAATATATTTATCTTTAGGTGAACGACCGGTAAAGATGCCGGTATCAACAGCTACGGCGCCGGTTGTGGTCAACGTACCTTTTTCAAAACCTTCCAAGCCTGGTTTAGTTTCTTCTTCAAATAATTGTTCATAACTTGGGTTATAAACAACCTCTTTGACATCATGAATACCAAGCGCTTCAAGTTCTTTAATAACTTTACTTAAGTCAGTCATAGATTACCTCTTTGTGTTAAAAGTGTTAAAAATAAAAACTGTCCTTATTCTATGAAAATTTCTACCTAAAAACTGTTATCTTGATCAAATATTTGAACATTACTTTCTTTTTTATTCGATTTTAGGGAGAATTTATCCGCCTTTTGGAAAAGCCGCTCACCGCTTTATCAAAACGCGTCCAAAAAGCACCGCACTTTCAAGTGGGAACTTATGCTTGAAGGCTCGTTCTAAGTTGCACAACAATTTAATGAGATAAAAGGAATCACATGAAATTACTCAAATTATTTTTACTTGCTACATTACTTTATATTCCCGGTGTACAAGCTGCCGAAGCAACGGATTTGAACATCAAATACAGCTCCAATTATCTCATGCCTGCTTATGTGCATTTTCACTCCGATGGCTTTGAATATACGATCAATGCCAACATCAATATCCCCTTGTACAAAATTCAATTTATCTCGAAAGGTGCGCAAAGTAGCAATGTTTTTAACATGTTCAGCTACAAAGACACGCGTAATGACAAACCTTATGCGGAAGCAAAAATTGCCAATCGAAAAATTGAGTACGGCAAAATAAAAAATGGACTCAAAACTGAAGAGTTAACCTTACCAACCTATGATTTATTTACGGTAGCCTTCCAGCTAAGTTATTACGGCAAGTTGCCAAATAGCTTCCAAATCACGAATGGTAAAAAGCTTTATCCGATGGAAAACGTAGTGCTAAACACAACGAAAAAACAAGTGAAATACAACAAACAAGAGGTGACTGAAATCACCTATCAATTTAAAACTGGTGGCAAAGATATTGTGGTAAAAAAACACGAAGGGGAAAAATTCCCGCGCTTTATTTCCTACAGTCGGGATGGTGATGAATACGAGCTTACTTTTAGCGATTTTGTCAAAAATTAATCTTTTCATGAAAAAATAAAGCCACCAAATAGGTGGCTTTATTATTGTGCGGTCTAAAAAACATATGAATTTTAGACCGCACTTTAAGCTAATAATATTCGTATGAATTTTCAACAATAGTACTGCTAGGATTATTACGATTATCAAACTCTTCAATTCTCACTACATTACCATAGTTATCCAACGTGTTTTTCCAGATTTTTACGGAAGATACGCTACCATCACCAAATCCATAAGGAGGAAAATCTTCAAATTGGATTTTATTTCCATTGGTATCAAAAGTCGTTACTTCTCGCCCACCATATGCAAATTGCGTTTGTTCAACTAATTTACCATCAACATATTTGTTGACATATTTAAAAGGTTCGCCACCAAAAATCTCATTTCGAGTTTCCAGAATATTTCCATGCTCATCATAATGATGGCTATATTTGTTCATCCCATTTTCAAGTTTTTCGCAACCTTCTTCACAAGACTCATCTTCTGTTTTTTCAACGAGTAACAACCCATTTTTGTCATAGGTATTTTCAGATACGATCCGTGTTGGGGAGCCTTCCATTTTTAATTTCTGAATAACTGTCAACGTCCCATCAGGATTAGTGCGATAGTGATATTCATTAAAAACATTATCACCCGTCTCAAAAGATTTAACCAATCGCCCTTGTTCATCATAAACAAAGTGTAATACCTGTGTAAAACGCCCTAAAATCTCTTGTCTAGTTTTAAATCCCTGAGGATTAAAGTAGGTAATCTCATGTTCATCAACTTTAGAGCTATCACGATCAATCAATTTTCTTTCCCATTTTTTAACTGCCCCTTTTAGATTTAATAAGGCTAAATCAGTTTTTGGGGTGGCAAAAAGTACGGTGGAAAACAGGGTTAAAAGGCATCCTAATAAAATGTGTCGCATAGAAGATCCGTTAGATAAATAACTAAAAAAGTACGGTCTAAAAAACATATGAATTTTAGACCGCACTTTTCTGTTCTATTTTAGCTGTTGCTCAATGATACCACCACCAAGGCAAACTTCATCCAAATAGAAGACGGCTGATTGCCCCGGCGTGACCGCAATTTGCGGCTCATCAAAAATGACTTTGATACTTTCGTCGTCAATCGGCTCAATCGTACAAGGCACATCCGTTTGGCGATAACGGGTTTTCACGGTACAACGCAACGGTTCACGAATCGGTTGACGATCGACCCAATGCAATTGTTGTGCGATTAAACCGGTAGAAAGTAACGCTGAGTGATCATGCCCCTGTGCCACAATTAACTCGTTATTGACAAGATCTTTTTCCACCACATACCAAGCTTCTTCACTAGCCCCCTTCACGCCACCAATGCCCAAGCCTTTGCGTTGGCCCAATGTGTGATACATCAAACCATCGTGGCGACCAATAATGTCACCCTCTACCGTGCGAATGTTGCCCGGTTGCGCCGGCAAGTAACGGGCTAAGAAATCCTTAAATTTACGCTCACCAATAAAACAAATGCCGGTAGAATCTTTTTTCTTCGCCGTGATCAAACCTAAATCTTCGGCAATCGCACGTACAATCGGTTTTTCAATGTCGCCAACAGGAAACAGACTTTGTCCCACTTGTTTTTTACTTAAGGTGTAAAGGAAATAACTTTGGTCTTTGTTGGCATCCAAACCGCGTAATAATTGTGCGTTATCATCTGCTCCTCGGCGGCGTACATAATGTCCGGTAGCGATATAGTTCGCGCCTAAATCTTCTGCGGCATATTCTAAAAAGGCTTTAAATTTAATTTCTTTGTTACACAGAATATCCGGATTCGGAGTACGACCAGCCTTGTATTCGTTAAGGAAATGTTCAAATACATTATCCCAATACTCTGCCGCAAAATTGATTTTATGCAGCTTAATGCCAAGCTTGTCGCACACAGCTTGAGCGTCAGCTAAGTCCGCAGCAGCTGTACAATAATCGGTGTCGTCATCCTCTTCCCAATTCTTCATAAACAAGCCTTCCACTTGGTAGCCTTGTTGTTGCAGAATAAAAGCAGACACAGAGGAATCTACCCCGCCTGACATGCCACAAATGACTTTTTTCGTGCCATTTTCGGCAAGTTGTTCAGCAGAGAGTTTCGGGAAATGTTTTTCGTAGGTTTGTGATTTCATAGTTTAGTAATAAACGTTCCACTAAATAAATAATTTGGCATTCTACCGCAAATCAAGTAAGAGTAAAAATGCCCGACAATTTCGGGCACTTTCATACAGGTTACGGTATGATCACTTCATTGAACGTCGAGAAGTTACCGTTTTCCCTCTAATCCCCCAGTTATCCATATCGACTTCGTCAATAATCACCACTGTCGTTTCGGGATTTTTGTTTAACACTTTCTGTAATAAATGGGTGACACCTTCAATTAACTCCTCTTTTTGTTTAGCTGTCGGCGCCTCTGCACCACCAGTCACTTTAATATTGACATAGGGCATACTGTTCTCTCATCACAACGTTAAATGGAACTACTTCACTTCGTAAAATTGAGCTTTCTCTTTTTGCGCAAATTTTTGTTCATATTCTGCCTTTGCGTTTTCATCGCCTGCATCCAATTTTTCTTGGAGCGTATCGCAAGGTTTATCGCAGTCACAGGCTTTCGCAATCCCTAAAGACGATAAACCGCCACAACTGCCTTTCAGCGCTTGGCGTTTCACAATATAGCCCAATGCCATGGCCAAAATAATCAGGATGAAAATCCCAAAAGTCACTAAGAATAATTTCATAATCTCTCCATAAATACTCTAAATATCTACCGCACTTTATCACTCAAAGTGCGGTCCTTTCTAACTCTGTTTTTTACTGAGCCAAGAATTGCTTAAATGCAGAAGACATTTCCGTACGATAACCTTTGCCGTCCTTAATGATCATAAAAATCGGCAAATTTTCCCGTTCAGCCACCGCTAAGGCTTTTTCCTCGCCTAATACAAATAAACCGGTGGAAAGGCCGTCAGCCGTCATAGAGCTTGGCGCTAATACGGTAATTGAGGCTAACGCGTGTTGAATCGGGTAGCCTGTTTTCGGATCAATTTCGTGGGAAAAACGCACACCATCTTGTTCAAAATAATTACGATAGTCACCTGACGTTGCCATCGCCATATTATTTAATCCGATGATCTGTTGAGCGGCTTGTTTGCCATCAAACGTCGGACGTTCAATCGCAATCTGCCACAGTTTATTTTCGGCATTTTTTCCTTTAGCACGAATTTCACCGCCGATTTCCACCATGTAGTTTTGCACATGAATACTTTCTAAATAATCCGCTACTTGATCAACACCGAAACCTTTCGCGATAGAAGAAAGATCCACATAAAGCTGTGGTACGCTTTTTGCGAGAAAAAACTTACCACTCTCTTCAGTGAGTGATAGCTTATCAATCCCGACCCAAGCTTGTCGCTCAGTAATTTGCTCTTGCGTTGGCTGTTTTTCCACGCGCTTTTCCGGTCCAAAGCCCCAAAGATTAACCACTGGCCCAACAGTCACATCCAACGCCCCTTGGGTCACTTGATTTAAGCGCATTGCTTCTTTAACCACAAGCGCAAAATCTGCCGAGATTTCGATCGGTGTATTTGTCTGTGTATTTTGATTAAAACGACTGATTTCAGAATCCTGGATGTAAGTGGACATTTTGGCGTTCACCGCTTTCAGAATCGACTCAATCTGTTCATGCGCTTGTTGTGATGTGATAGAAACTTCATTATTACCCCAATATTTAATGTGATAAGTGGTTCCCATCGTTTTACCACTCAGGGCAACTATTTCATTTTTTGCTGCCACTGCTTGCTGCGTTTCTGCTTGTTGTGAGGCTGCTTTCTGATCGCAAGCGCTTAACGTCAATGCGATGGCGACAAAAGCAAGCCCGCGAACGAATAAATGAGAGATTTGCACAATACTTTCCTAACATAAAATGGATCACACGCAAACCAACTGTTGAAATTGATTTGCGTGTGATGAATCAAGATGGAAAACGCTGTAAAAATTGACCGCACTTAAGAAGAAAGTGCGGTCGTTTTTATGGTGTTTTTAAACCAAAACGGGATTAACCACCGAAGTCATCTAATAGGATGTTTTCGTCTTCAACACCGAGGTCTTTCAACATTTTGATTACCGCAGCGTTCATGACCGGAGGTCCACACATGTAGTATTCACAATCTTCAGGTGCTTCATGATTTTTCAAATAGTTTTCATAAAGCACGTTATGAATAAAGCCTGTGTAGCCTGTCCAGTTGTCTTCCGGCAATGCGTCAGAAAGTGCCACATGCCATACGAAGTTATCGTTTTCAGCTTGTAATTGGTCAAAGTCTTCTTGATAGAAAATTTCACGTTTAGAACGTGCACCATACCAGAAAGACATTTTACGTTTAGAGTGCAAACGTTTTAATTGGTCGAAGATATGAGAACGCATTGGCGCCATACCTGCACCACCACCGATGAAGACCATTTCATTATCAGTTTCTTTCGCGAAGAATTCACCGAATGGACCTGAAATGATCACTTTATCACCCGGTTTTAATGACCAAATATAAGAAGACATTTGTCCCGGAGGCGCATCCGGTTGACGTGGTGGAGGCGTTGCAATACGCACGTTCAACATGATGATGCCTTTTTCTTCCGGATAAGATGCCATGGAGTAAGCACGGATAATATGCTCATCGACCTTGGACACATAACGCCACAAGTCATATTTATCCCAGTCTTCATGGTATTCTTTCGGAATATCAAAATCTTTATAGTAAACCGTATGTGGATCGGCTTCAATTTGGATATAACCACCGGCACGGAATGGTACCTCTTCGCCTTCAGGAATCGCCAACTTAAGCTCTTTGATGAAGGTTGCTTTGTTATCATTAGAAATAACGGTACATTCCCATTTTTTCACACCAAAGATTTCTTCCGGCAATTCAATATCCATATTGCCTTTAACGTTAACTTGGCAAGAAAGACGATAGCCTTCTTTCGCTTCACGTTTAGTAATGTGAGATAGCTCTGTCGGTAAAATTTCACCGCCGCCGCTTTTTACTTTCACCACACATTGACCGCAGGAACCACCGCCACCACAAGCAGACGACACAAAAATCCCTTTGCTGGCAAGTGCACCGAGTAATTTTCCACCTGCCGGTAAGGTAATGGCTTTACTCGGGTCATCGTTAATTTGAATGGTAATGTCGCCGGAATCAACTAGTTTGGATTTAGCAAACAGGATAATTGCAACAAGCACCAAAACAATCGCTGTAAAGGCTGCAACACCGAGTACAAGAATTGTTGTTTCGTTCATTTATGTACTCCTTATAACTGAATACCGGAGAATGACATAAAGCCAAGCGCCATCAAGCCCGCGGAGATAAAGGTAATCCCTAAACCGCGTAAACCTGCCGGCACGTCAGCATATTTCATTTTCTCAGTTAAGCCGGCCAATGCAACAATCGCCAGCATCCAACCTAAGCCTGCACCAATACCGTACACGGCGGATTCTGCGAAGGTATATTCACGTTGAATCGCAAAGGATACGCCACCGAAGATCGCACAGTTTACAGCAATAAGCGGAAGGAAAATCCCCAATGCGTTATAAAGTGCCGGGAAGAATTTATCGAGCGTCATTTCAAGAATTTGAACGATACCCGCGATAATCCCGATAAACGTAATAAAGCTTAAGAAGGATAAATCTACGCCTTCAACTAAAGCACCATCTTTTAACACGTGTTCAAACACAAATTGGTTCGCCGGTACAGAAATGCCAAGCACAACGGTGACCGCAACCCCTAAGCCGAACGCTGTTGACACTTTTTTCGATACGGCAAGGAAAGTACACATTCCTAAGAAGAAAGAAAGCGCCATATTTTCAATGAAGATCGCCTTCACAAATAGGCTAATATAATGTTCCATTGATTATTTCTCCTGTTGCTCAGGTTTCCACGTTCTTAAGCCCCAAATCACGAAGCCGATAATAAAGAACGCACTTGGTGCAAGAAGGAACAAACCGTTCGGTTGATACCAACCGCCGTCTTGAATAGTTTGGAATACCGGGAAGCCAAATAAACGACCGGAACCGATTAATTCACGTAAGGTTGCCACGATCAATAAAATCGCACCGTAGCCTAAACCATTACCGATACCATCCACAAAACTTTCTAACGGACGGGATTTCATCGCGAAAGCTTCTGCGCGGCCCATTACGATACAGTTGGTAATAATCAAGCCTACAAATACGGATAACTGCTTGGATAAACCATAAGCAAAGGCTTTTAACACTTGGTCAACCAAGATTACCAAAGACGCGATAATTGCCAATTGCACAATGATACGAATACTGTTTGGGATGTAATGACGAATCATTGAGATAAACATACTGGAAAAACCGGTTACCAAACACACGGCGACAGCCATAACGATTGCCGTTTGTAATTGAGTGGTGACCGCTAATGCAGAACAAATACCCAAAATTTGCAGCGCAATTGGGTTATTTTTTGCGATCGGATCAAGCAAAAGTGCTTTTAAATTGCTTTTTGCATCAGCCATTATCTTGCCCCCGCTTTAAATTTTGCTAAGAATGGACCAAAACCATTTTGGCTAAACCAATAATCAAAAGAACCTTGCACACCATTTGAGGTTAAAGTTGCACCTGATAAGGCATCAACGCCGTGTTCTTTGTTAGAAGACGCATTTTTAGCAACACGAATAGCCACACGTTGATTATCATCAAACAGTTTTTTATCTACGAAAAGTGCTTGCCAACGCGGATTAGCGATTTCACCACCAAGACCGGCTGTTTCACCTTGATCATAGTAAGTAATGCCTTTGATGGTATTGGCATCTGGGGCAACCGCAACGAAACCGTACATTGTTGACCATAAACCACGACCATACATTGGTAATACCACTTGGCTGACATTACCTTGTTCATCTTTAACAAGGTAAACACGCGCCTGATTTGCACGCACTTTAATACCCGCTTTATCTTGTTCAGCAGGAATTGCTTGGCTAAGTGCGGTCGATTTTACCGCTGTTTTTGGATCAAATTTTTCCACATCATCTTTTGATGCTTGAATAAAATCACCGCTTTGCAAATCCACTAAACGCGGTTCAATAAACTTGTTATAAGTGTCTTTAATGACAGAAGCATTATCTTCTTTCATTAGGCCGGCAACCGTTAAAATATTACGCTGAACGTCAAGTGCTTTTTGTTCATCTTGTTTTGATTTCAATGCAACTGCGGCACCGGAAACCACGATAGAACACACCAAACTTAGCAATACAACAACGGTAACTGTACCGCCAACGCTATCTTTATTAAATTTAGCCATTTGTTCTTGCTCTCCGACGTTTGATATTTGCTTGAACCACGATATAGTCGAAAATTGGTGCAAATAAGTTTGCAAATAAGATCGCTAACATCATCCCTTCTGGGTAAGCTGGGTTCACTGTACGAATTAATACTGCCATCACACCAATTAACGCGCCGTACCACCATTTACCGGTATTAGTAAATGAAGCAGAAACAGGGTCAGTTGCCATGAAGATCATACCAAGCGCAAAACCACCTAATACGAAGTGCCAATGCCAAGGCATGGAGAACATTGGGTTAGAATCGGAACCGATAAGGTTGAATAGTGTTGCTGTACCGACCATACCGATCATCACACCCGCTATAATGCGCCAAGAGGCGATACGGGTGAATACGATCACTGCACCACCGATTAATAATGCGAGCGTTGAAACCTCACCCATTGAACCAGGAATATTACCAATGAATGCATCCATCCAAGTAATTGGTTCACCGGTGACCGTATGTTGCAATGCTGCTTGACCACCTTGTGACCATTGGGAAAGTGCAGTTGCACCGGAAAAACCATCTGCAGCAGTCCATACTAAGTCACCGGAAATTTGAGCCGGGTAAGCAAAGAATAAGAACGCACGACCAGCAAGCGCAGGATTCATAAAGTTACGACCTACACCACCGAAGATTTCTTTTGCTACCACGATACCAAAGCTGATACCAAGTGCAGCTTGCCATAATGGCAATGTTGGCGGAACGATTAAGGCAAACAGAATCGTAGAAACGAACATCCCTTCATTCACTTCGTGGCCACGTACAACCGAGAATAATAATTCCCACATCGTACATACGGTAAATACCACTAAGTAAATTGGTAAGAAGAAAATCGCCCCTAATGCCATTTTGGAACCCCAAGTTGCATTATTGGTTAAATCTAAACCTAATGAACTTGCAAGGGCATAGTGCCAATCACTCGCAATTAATTGTTCTAAATTGCCTAATTGATTCAAGGCCGGGATCGCTTGGTTACCCACATTATACATCCCGTAGAAAATCGCAGGGAACAATGCTAGGAAAACCGTAATCATCATACGTTTTGAGTCTAACGCATCGCGAACGTGTGTGTTTTTGTGCGTTACCGTACCCGGTGTATAAAGCAAGGTATAAATCGATTCAAAGATCGGATAAAGCTTGCTGTATTTACCGCCTGGTAAAAACGCGGGTTCCATTTTTTCAAAAAGATTTTTCAAACCCATTTTTAACCTTCCTTCTCAATCTTATCTAAAACGTGACGCAAGATTGAACCGTATTCATATTTGCCCGGGCAAACGAAAGAGCATAACGCTAAGTCTTCTTCGTCTAATTCAAGACAGCCTAACGCTTGTGCACCATCGGTATCGCCCACGATTAAATCACGTAATAATAATGTCGGTAAAATATCCAACGGCATGACACGCTCATAACTACCGATTGGTACCATCGCACGCTCACCACCATTTTCTGCGGTAGTAAAGTTGAATAATTTTTTACCGAAATGACCTAATACGGTACGGGTAATCGAATATTTATTCGGTTGTGGCGTAATCCAGCCGAAGAATTCTTTCTCGTTACCTTCTTCGATCACAGAAACTTGCAATGCATAACGACCGAGATAGTCGTGAGCACCTTTTGCTGTTTGACCGCAAAGTACCGAACCGGAAATAACGCGATTTTCACCCGCACTTAACTCATCCTTCATTAATTGGGAAAGGTTAGCCCCAATAACCGTACGCACTAAACGTGGCGATTTGACTTGTGGTCCTGCAAGAGAAATCACACGTTCTACATTGAGCTCACCAGTGGTAAATAATTTACCGATAGCAATCACATCTTGATAGTTGATATACCAAACGGTTTTATTGATTCCCACCGGATCAATAAAATGGATATGTGTGCCACTTAATCCTGCCGGATGCAGCCCGGCAAATTCATTAATCACCACATTACTCGCATGTGATGCCGGAATTTTATCGTCAGGCGCTTTACATAGGTGAATGTTGCCGTCATGTAAACGACTTAACACGGTTAAACCGTTGACGAAATCATTTTCGGACGCAGCAATAATAACCGCAGGATCTGCCGCTAACGGATTCGTGTCCATCGCATTAACGAAAATGGATGAAGGTACGCCATCAATCGCAGGAACTTTGCTGAATGGACGGGTACGGAATGCTGTCCATAAACCAGATTCCTGTAAATTTTTACGCACTTGCTCCGCACTTAACGTGTTCAATTCAGCTGCAGGGTATTTATCGAAAGAAAGCGCTTCATCGCCTTCAACTTTAATTACCACAGATTGCAATACACGCTTTTCGCCACGATGAATTGCTGTGATCGTGCCACTCGCAGGTGCGGTGAAAATGACACCAGGATTCTTTTTGTCTTCAAAAAGCACCTGACCTTTTTTCACTACATCACCTTCGCGAACCTTCATAGAAGGGCGCATTCCCACATACTCTTCACCAAGCAAAGCAACTTCAGTAACGGTATTCCCGTTATGGATTACCTGCTCCGGTTTTCCTGCAATAGGAAGATCCAAGCCTTTTTTAATCGTAATCATATTGTTTGCACTACTTTTGTTAGATTAAAAATACAGCAATAACCCTAAGGTTATTACCTCGTCTTGAGTGATAGTTGTTGAAATGATTAAAGAAGAAAACGGCAAAACACAGCTATGCCTAAATAACCACTCTCCAACCGATAAAAATAAAACTCAAATTCTGTTTCAATTTTATGGACATTTTCGTCCGTAAAAACGTTAAATTTTTGCTAAAAAAATTAGCTTATTTTAACCAAATAATAACGTTCTTACCACTTTGAAAGCCGATTGTTTATGTATTTTTGTGAAAAACTTCACATTATTTGCCAAAAATCAATTTTTTAATTTTTATTGGGTAATTACAAAGAGGTAAGGGACTTATTGCCCAACACCCGCACAATGAGGTGATTTTGGGAATTGTTGCCCCAATTCATCCCATTCTTGCTTGGTGTAAAGATGCAATGCCAAGGCATGAATGCCATTTTGTAAATCTTGAGAGAGTAATTGATAAATTTTGCGGTGACGAGCAACTTTGCTGCTCACCTCAAAGGCGTCACTTACTAATACGATTTTAAAATGTGAATCCGCACCACGCCCGGAACTATGCATATAACTTTCGTTTTCGACGGCAATAAAGTGCGGTTGAAATTCTTGGCATAATCGTTGCTCTAATTCTTGTTGTTTTGACATATTTCTTCCTAAAACGAATGATTAAATTAAATGAGAGAGACTATACAATCCATTGTAACTTTGTAAGAATAACGCAAATTTATTCAAACTAATGAGGATATTATGAAATTTAATATGAAAACCTTAATGCTCGGTTCAATCTTACTTTCAAGTGCATTATTGAGCGGCTGTCAAAGTGAATCAAACACATTGCGTTTCACACCTACTGCCCCACAAGCGAGCATGAATGTAAACCAATCCGCTGTTGTTTACGTCACCACTCGCGATATGCGCCAAGCACCTGAAATTTCCAGTTATGTTGCCGATGGGAAACTCGTCAAATTATCCGCGATGCCAAGTGTCACCGAGCTATTCCAACAAGTTGAACAACAAAACCTTATCAGTAAAGGATTTCGCATCGGCACGGCAAATAACGCGAATGCGGCAGTCACTGTAAACGTGCAAGAGTTTTTTGCCAAAGTGAATCAAGGAAACTTACGCTATGATATCGATAGCAAAATCCAGTTAGCCATTCATGTGCAAGGCGCTAAAGGTCAATTCACCAAAAATATTGGTACAACACGTAGCCACTCGGGTGCATTCTCTGCCAAAAACTCAGAGATCCAAAAGGTGTTAGGTGAAACCTTTAATGACATTGTTCAATCTATTTATAAAGACCAAGAAGTCACTCAGGCAATTAATCAATACGCTAACTAAAAACACAGTGAAAAACCACCGCACTTTCTAGCTGAGTTTAGCTGAGTTCAGAAAAGAGCGGTAAAAAAAAACAAGTGTTTTTAGGTCACAATCCCAAAGATAAAAATAACGCATAAATTTGATTCCGATTTATGCGTTATTTTTTGCTTTGCAAAATACAAAATCAGAAAAAACAAAAGCCGCTAATTACTTAGCGGCTTTCTAGAATTTGGCTCCTCCTGCGGGACTCGAACCTGCGACATATGGATTAACAGTCCACCGTTCTACCGACTGAACTAAGGAGGAATAGTGGTGCCTCGAGGCGGAATCGAACCACCGACACGGGGATTTTCAATCCCCTGCTCTACCGACTGAGCTATCGAGGCAACTCATCAGTGGTGCGTATTAAACGTTTTTTTGAATTTCAAGTCAACATCTATTTTTAAAAAATACGAAATAATTAACTTGTTTGCACATTTAACAAGCGAAACGTACATAAATGCTACATTTATCGAAAAATATTTACTTCTTATATAAAAAGAAAACCCGCTCAATATTTATTAAGCGGGCAATAAATTTCACAAAAGATTGCGATTAACGTCTGACACGATAGCTCTTTTGCGCTTTATCAACTTTCACCAAATAATTTCGCGCCTGCGCAGATGGGTGGCTAGTAGTCAAAATACGATACACTTGTTCCGGATAAAGCTGGTTAATTTTCATCATGGCCATCTCTTTATCATCGTTAAATACACGCAATACCGCACCGGCACCGCTGTTATACGCCGAAATCATGGCAAAGCGTTTTGATGTCGGATTCGTAATACCATCTAAGTATTTATTTTGTAGCAACCATAAATACGCAGCACCGGCATCAATGTTTTTCTCAGGAGCAAACAAATAATTTTTACTTGGTTGACCACTCATGCCTTTCATTTGGAACACATCACGTCCCGCGGTGTGCGGTACCACTTGCATTAAGCCCATGGCGTTAGCATAGCTTATCGCATACGGGTTAAAGCTCGATTCCGTTTGCATAATGCCCAGAATTAAACTTTCATCTAATCCATAACGACGCGCAACTTTACGCACAATCGGTAAATATTTTTGTGCACGTACTTCCACGTGATTAGCAATCATTGGAATCACCACAAATTGCACTTGATTGCCATTCGATAAACGACGCGTTTGCAATTTATTTTGAATTAAATACGTGGCGAAATTACTTGCGGCAAACTGATCCGCAATAGAGCCGCCACGGTTATCGATCACCTGTCCAACCAAGAAAGGACGAGAACTAATCGGCACATCACCGGAGGCAAATAAATCGATGCCATTCGCATCAGACCCCATCAATAATGTATGCACGATAGCATTATGTAAACGGTTTAAATCTGCCTGCGTTTCGATGGTAATCAAACCTTCATCAAAACTCACATGGCTACGGGTAAAATAACGATCCGTATATTTCACATAGTCCTTACGACTTGCGACCAACAGCTCGTTTACCCCCCAGATGCGGTCGATATTATTGGCAAATTGTCCGGTTAAAATATCCAATCCACGGGTATCTTTCGCAAAAGCTTCATCGTAATCCAATCCCCGATGATGCGAACCGCCGCCACAAGCATATAAAAAAGGGATAAGGGCTAAAATTAAATACTTCTTCATTTTTTATTTCGCTTCAGGAGGAGTGTAACCTTCAATATGCACATCTTTGCCTTCAAAAAGAAAGCTAACCATTTCCTGTTCCAATAACTTACGATGATCCGCATTCATCATGTTTAATTTTTTCTCATTCACCAACATGGTTTGTTTTTTCATCCATTCGCCCCATGCCTGTTTACTAATAGAATCAAAAATACGTTTACCCAATTCACCCGGATATAACTGAAAATCCAACCCTTCAGCTTCTTGTTTTAAACGTTCACAAAATACCATTCTTGCCATAATGATTCCTTACATATTGAGTTAATAAATTCTTCACGGGCGTTGCCAACCCGATAGGTTCAGGATGCTGCGGATCATACCAATATTTGACCGCACTTAACAGGTCTGATTGATATTCCTCCGTCTTTTCCGGCACTTTTTTCCAAGGGGAACAATCCACATCTGCGGTCTCGGTTAAGCCGCCAACTTGCGCATAAATTGGATAAATATCTAAATGAAAATGGCTAAACGTATGGCGAAATGCCGGCCATTCCTGATATTGCTTAATCCCGTTTGCCGCCAAATAAGCTAGCAACGCCTGCTTTTCAGTAAATTGTGGGAAACAATACAACCCGCCCCACAAGCCGCTATTTTCCCGTTGTTCCAACGCAATCTTGCCGTTTTGTTCTAACAACAAGAAATAACTTTCCCGTTCCGGTAGCGTTTTTTTCGGTTTTTTGCCGGGGTAAGCCAGCCAATTTTGTTCGGCATTTGCTCGACAATCCTTTTTTAGCGGGCAAAGATCGCACTTTGGCTTGGTTCGCGTACATACCATTGCGCCAAGATCCATCATTGCCTGATTGAAATCCGCCACCTGTTCCGTTGGCGTCACCTGAGCCGTTAACTGCCACAAACGGTCTTCCGTTTTCTTCTCACCAGGCCAACCGTCTATGGCAAAATAACGGGATAACACCCGCTTCACGTTACCGTCCAAAATGGGATAAGGCGCATTCAAACAAGAAGATAACACTGCCCCCGCCGTGCTTCGCCCCACGCCTGGCAATGCCCAGACTTGTTCAAATTCTGTCGGAAACATACCGCCATATTGATCACGCATGATTTGCGCGGCTTTATGCAAATTTCGCGCCCGCGCGTAATAACCCAAGCCCGTCCACAAATGCAGTACCTCGTCTAACGGCGCATCAGCAAGTGCGGTCAAATTGGGGAACGTTTTAACAAAACGCTCAAAATACGGAATGACCGTTGCCACCTGCGTTTGCTGCAGCATCACTTCTGACAACCAAACGCCATACAAGGTTTTATGTTGTTGCCACGGCAAATTTTTTCGCCCGAACTTGGCATACCACGACAGTACGGCATGTGCAAAAGGCGCATGGGGAGATGATTGAGCGAGCATAAATCCTGATATATTCATAAAAGTACGGTCGTAAAAAACAATGTTTTTAAGCGTCAATTTGCCGCCAATCCAAGGTGGCAAATAACCTAATTTAATTCAATTGTGTGTAAAATATTCGCTGTTTTTTAACCGCTTGATAACTCAAAAACCGGCAAAGTTTATCACAAAGTACAATGCACCTTCAGCAAACTTCAAGAAATCTCTTAGGGTTTAACCGGGCTAAATTGCTAATGCATTGGAAACAGCCTATAATCAGCCGCTAAAATTTTCCGCAGACAATAATTTCAACTTCAAAGAATTCATGTTAGAAACGCAACCAGAACATTCCATTCAACCGACTTTTGCCGACCAAAAACGCAAAACCGTTGAAGCTGCCGAGTTTACCGAAGACGGACGTTATAAACGCAAAGTGCGCAGCTTCGTGTTACGCACCGGACGCTTAAGCGATTATCAAAAAAACGCCATGAACCAAAACTGGGCCGCACTCGGCTTGGACTATCAACCGCAGCCATTTGATTTTAATGCAATTTACGGCAACGACAATCCAGTAATTTTGGAAATTGGCTTCGGCATGGGCAGCTCACTGGTGGAAATGGCAGCGCAAAATCCGGATAAAAACTACTTAGGCATTGAAGTGCATACACCGGGTGTAGGCGCTTGTATCGCTTATGCCGTAGAAAAAGGCGTCACTAATTTACGCGTTATTTGCCACGATGCCACTGAAATTCTGCGTGACAGCATTGCCGATCAAAGTCTCGGCGGGTTACAACTGTTTTTCCCGGATCCGTGGCATAAAGCGAGACATCACAAACGCCGTATCGTACAACCGCACTTTATCGACCGTTTATTAAATAAATTGCAGGCAGGTGCTTTCATTCACATGGCAACCGACTGGCAAAACTATGCGGAACATATGTTGGACGTGTTGCAACAATATCCGCAATTACGCAATACGTCAGACACAAACGACTACATCCCTCGCCCTGATTTTCGCCCGTTGACCAAATTTGAACAACGTGGTCACCGTCTTGGCCACGGCGTATGGGATCTGTATTTCATCAAATCTTAATTTCATCCACCTCAATAGAAGGAAATCATCATGGCTATTAAACGCAACCAAAGACAACGCAAAAAAATGCATATCGCCGAATTCCAAGAATTAGGCTTTTTAGTGCAATGGCAATTTGCTGAAGGTACTTCCGTAGAACAAATCGACAGCACCGTTGACCGCTTCATCAGCGAAGTGATCCAACAAAACGGTTTGGCTTACGAAGGCAGCGGCTACTTACACTGGGAAGGTTTAGTGTGCTTAGAAAAAATCGGTAAATGCGATGCGTCTCACCAAGAATTAGTGAAAAACTGGTTAACGCAAAACGGCTTACAACAAG
This sequence comes from Aggregatibacter segnis ATCC 33393, assembly GCF_900476035.1. Lineage (GTDB taxonomy): Bacteria > Pseudomonadota > Gammaproteobacteria > Enterobacterales > Pasteurellaceae > Aggregatibacter > Aggregatibacter segnis. The sequence goes on from NZ_LS483443.1 coordinate 191,585, forward strand.
TGGAAGTTAGCGAATTATTTGATATTTGGTGGGATTACCCAACAAAATAATCGCTATTAAAAATAGCTAAAAAACAGACCGCACTTTCTGCGCTCACAAAGAGCAATAAAAAGTGCGGTCATTTTTTTAAGTCTTTTTACAGAATATTACTGTGAATACTTAACGACATTCGCCTTAACTTGAATTTTCTCACCATTATCAAACAGCAACGTCAGCGGAAAATGTCCCCCAGCCTGCAAAGCCGTAGCAGAATCAAACACCATAATATGCAAACCGCCCGGCTTCAGTTTTACGTTACCTTTAGCAGGAATTTCAATGCCGTCCGAGGTGATCATTTTGCCGTTTTGTGTGCCGTGCAAAACCAAATTTGCCGGCTGACTGCTCTGCACCATCGCAAGATTAACGGCTTCGTTACCGTCATTATGCAATTCCATAAAAACAGCCGTTGGTTCACCCGCCTGTTGGGTTGCAAAAATGATCGGATTGGTCACACTGATTTTTGCCAATGCGCCAAGAGGCAAAAGTGCGGTCATAAAAAACAACGTTTTAAAAATACATCGCATCGTTTTCTCCTTTTTCATTTCTTATTGATTTCGTCGGCATTGCCGATTGCCTTTAAAATATAGCAGAAAAATGCTATATTACCGCCCACTTTTTCATACCTATTTTATGCAATTCTAAAACCTCAATGGCAAATTATTACGACATTACACTCGCCCTAGCCGGCGTCTGCCAAGCAGCGAAACTCGTACAACAACTGGCGTTAAATGGTGAAGCGGACTCAACGGCATTAGAAACCGGTTTAAACAGTTTGCTACAAACCGCACCGGATACAGCATTGGATGTTTTTGGCGGCGATCTAAACAACCTGAAATTGGGGTTAACCACACTTTGCGAACAGCTTAACGGCAGCGAGCCGGAACTAGGTCGTTATTGGCTCAGTCTGTTAGCATTGGCGGCAAAACTCAACAAAACCCCGGAAGCCAAACAAGAATTGGCACGCCGCATTCAATATTTACCCACACAGCTGGAACATTACCACTTACTCGACGAACAGATGTTGTCTAACCTTGCCGGCATTTATGTGGACGTTATCAGCCCGTTAGGTCGCCGAATTCAAGTAACCGGCGTTACTCAATATTTACAACATTTAGGCACACAAAATCGCATTCGCACCGCGTTATTAGCCGGCATCCGTTCTGCTATTTTGTGGCAACAAGTGGGCGGCACCAAATGGCAACTGCTGTTTTTCCGTCGCAAAATCGCCACCACGGCACAACACATTCTCTCTTCTCTTTAATATGGAGCTTTCATCTATGCAACTTAGCGCGCTAACCGCACTTTCCCCGATTGATGGTCGTTATCAAGACAAAACCGCCCGTTTACGTCATATTTTCAGCGAATTCGGATTATTAAAATTCCGCGTCACGGTGGAAGTTCGTTGGTTACAAAAATTGGCGGCGACCGCACAAATCGCCGAAGTGCCTTCTTTGTCAAAAGAAGCAAACGATTACCTTAACCAAATTGTCACTAAATTTGCTATTGAAGATGCCGAGCGCATTAAAGAAATTGAAAAAACCACCAACCACGATGTGAAAGCAGTGGAATATTTCCTTAAAGAAAAAAGCGCAGCATTGCCTGAATTGGCGGCAATCAGTGAATTTATTCACTTTGCCTGCACCTCCGAAGACATCAACAACCTTTCCCACGCCTTAATGTTAAACACCGCGCGTGAAGAAGTGTTATTACCTGAATGGCAAAATTTAATCGAAAAAATCACCGCACTTGCCGAGCAATATAAAACCATTCCATTGCTTTCCCGCACGCACGGTCAACCGGCATCGCCAACCACCGTGGGCAAAGAAATGGCCAACGTGGTGTATCGTTTAAGACGCCAATACAAACAGTTACAACAAATCGATATTCTTGGCAAAATCAACGGCGCCGTGGGCAACTATAACGCCCATTTATCCGCTTACCCAAATATTGATTGGCATACCTTCAGCGAAGAATTTGTGACTTCTTTAGGAATCACATGGAACCCGTACACGACCCAAATCGAACCTCATGACTACATCGCCGAATTGTTCGATTGCGTGGCACGTTTTAACACGATTGTGATCGACTTTGACCGCGACCTGTGGGGTTACATCGCATTAAATCATTTCAAACAACGCACCATCGCCGGTGAAATCGGTTCTTCTACCATGCCACACAAAGTCAACCCAATCGACTTCGAAAACTCCGAAGGTAACCTTGGTTTGGCAAATGCCGTGATGGCACACTTAGGCAGTAAATTGCCGATTTCCCGTTGGCAACGCGATTTAACGGATTCCACCGTGTTGCGCAACCTTGGCGTAGGTTTAGGCTACTGCTTAATCGCCTATGCGGCGACCCAAAAAGGCATCAGCAAATTAGAAGTGAATGAAGCCCATTTACGTGAAGAATTGGATCAAAACTGGGAAGTGCTCGCCGAACCGATTCAAACCGTGATGCGTCGTTACGGCATTGAAAAACCGTACGAAAAACTAAAAGAACTCACCCGCGGCAAACGCGTCGATGCTAAAGCGATGTTTGATTTTATTGAGAAATTAGACATTCCGGCAGAAGAAAAAGCACGCTTGCAACAACTTACACCGGCAAGCTATATCGGTGCCGCAGTACAGTTGGTGGAAAAACTGTAACATCATTAACAAAAACGGTCGTATTTAATACGACCGTTTTTCTTTTTACGCTTTTCTCAGTCCAAAATTCACGAAAAAAACGACCGCACTTTTCACTCTCACCACCAAATCTTAATATTGAGAACAATTTGCATTTATACAAATATCCCCCTAGAATAGACACCGTTCAAATTTGCCATTTAGGCAAAATCTATTTGAATAAACATCTTTTAAAAGGAGCATTTATGAAACTTAGCGCATTAAAACTAGCAACACTTACCGCAGCATTGGCATTCTCTAGCGCTGCTTTCGCTGACATCACCGTGTATAACGGTCAACACAAAGAAGCAGCTAAAGCAGTCACCGAAGCCTTTACCAAAGAAACCGGTATTAAAGTCACTTTAAACAGCGCTAAAAGCGAACAGCTTGCCGGTCAGTTAAAAGAAGAAGGAGACAAAACCCCGGCTGATGTATTCTATACCGAACAAGTCGCCTCCTTTGTTGGATTATCCGACGCAGATCTACTTGAACCCCTCTCTGCAGACATCATTAAACAAACCCAATACAAGGGCGTACCGGTAGCACCGAAAAAAGACTGGATTGCCTTAAGCGGTCGTTCCCGTGTGGTGGTTTATGATAAAAATAAACTCTCCGAAAAAGACATGGAAAAATCCGTGTTAGATTACGCTACGCCAAAATGGAAAGATAAAATCGGTTATGTGCCGACTTCCGGTGCGTTCTTAGAACAAGTTGTAGCCATCACCAAACTAAAAGGCGAAAAAGCGGCATTAGACTGGCTAAAAGGCTTGAAAGAAAATGGCAAACTCTATGCGAAAAACAGCGTAGCATTACAAGCTGTCGAAAATGGCGAAGTGCCGGCTGCGTTGATTAACAACTATTATTGGTATGCCTTAGCAAAAGAAAAAGGCGAAGATAAATTAAACTCCCGTTTATACTTCATTCGTCACCAAGATCCGGGCGCATTAGTCACTTACTCCGGTGCTGCAGTGTTAAAAGGCTCCAAAAATAAAGAAGAAGCGAAAAAATTCGTCGAATTCTTAGCCAGCAAAAAAGGCCAAGAAGCGCTTGTGGCTGTCCGCGCAGAATACCCATTGCGCGCTGACGTGGTTTCTCCATTCAACATGGAACCTTACGCAAAACTAGAAGCCCCTGAAGTCACCGCAACAACAGCACAAGACAAAGAAAAAGCCAATAAATTAATTGAACAGGCCGGATTAAAATAATCACATCCCACGGTATCTCTCAAAATGAAATACCGTGGATACGGTTAAAAATATAAAAAGCCACCTGAAAGTGCGGTCGTTTTTCAACGCGTTTTTCGGGTGTTTTTTTGTTGTAAGAAGAATAATAGCTAAACAAGAAAAAGCTTCCAATAAGATGGAAGCTTTTTGGTTTTAGTCTTTCTTAATCGGAGGGTTCGCATAAATTGGCAATGATGAACGAGAAATCTTCACATTTGGGCATTTTTGTCTCATTTGATGTTGAAATACTTCTACTTTGTGTCTGCTATTGGTTTTCTCATAATTGGTGCCCAAAATCACTTCATCTACTACGTTGCTGATATCAGCATAAGGTAAATAAATAGATTGAGTCGTTTTGCAATATTTAATCTCTTCCGAGCCGATTTCTGCCATTTTTAGCACACGGAATTCTTCTTCATCACGAAAAGCAAAGTCTTTGAATAAATAGCGAATATATTCCAACGCATTTTTGTTTTTATCATTAACATGGTCTTTCTCCTTAAAAAAGCCAATAAGCTCTTGTAGAGCCTCTTTAAGTTGATCAAGACGAAAATTATGCCAATCTTTATTTCCACCTATCGTCTTCAAACAGATTCCAAATGAGTTATCTAGCCATCTTTGACATTTTTCTTCAGCAATGTATTCATCTTTATATGCGATATAAGCAACTTGATAAAGTGGTAGGTTTTCGTATTCCACATTGGAAATATTAGCCTCCTTAAATTCAGCTAAATTTTCGTCCTGATTTTTGGTAATACTACGGAAGGGTGCTGAAATGTCAGGTACTTTTAGCCAATCTCCGTTTTTATTGAATACCAAACAACAGCCCGAAGCTTCAACCCCATCTTCTTTGCCATACAGACGGAATTGATTCAAATCGTTCACCCGGCTAGAAAAGCAGGCAAAAAAAGCATTGTGGTGTAAACAATCCGTTTTATTTTCTAATTCCAAATCTTGTAGCGATAACAATTCCAGTAACCCTTCTCCCTCAGAAGGATCATTCATATAAGAAGAACTGCCTATTCTCATTGGGCTAGAATCATCCTCATTAACAACACCAAACAGTTTGTTACACACTGAGGAAGACGCGTAATGCGCAAGCGGAGTTAAACCCAGTTCAATCGGAGGAATATGTAAAACTGCTAAAACAGTAGAAATTGCTTTCTTTAGTTTTTCATCTAGGATGTTATTCTCATTTGAAAATAAAAACTCATGTATCTCTTGCTTTTTCTCATTAAAATAACCCTCCCAGTTCGTTTCAAGAAAGTCAATATTTCTGGAACAATGTTTAATTCCAGATTGAGCATTGATTTGCTTTTGAATGCTTATTTGCTTATCAGTCAGCTGTTCGGCTAGTTCGAGCTGCTTTCTGAAATACTCAATTGCTTGTAAAAATAAACCCTTTGCTTCACTTATGTCTTTAACCTTCATTGCCTGTTCTAAATAACAACCACCAAGCCAAGATTGAGCATTAATTTGCTTTTGAATGCTTATTTGCTTATCAGTCAGCTGTTCGGCTAGTTCGAGTTGCTCTTGGTGATACTTAACGGCTTGGGCAAATAAATCCTTCGCTTCCCTTATGTCTTTAACCTTCAGTGCCTGCTCGAAATAACAACGACCAAGCCCAAATTGGGCATTGATTTGCTGTTGAATTCTTGTTTGCTCATCAGTTAACTGTTCGGCTAGTTTAAGTTGCTCTTGGTTGTGCTCAATAGCTTGGGCAAATAACCCTTTCGCCTCCGTTATATCTCTAACCTTCCGTGCCTGCTCAAAATAACAACCACCAAGCCAAGATTGGGCATTGATTTGCTTTTGAATGCTTATTTGCTTATCAGTCAGCTGTTCGGCTAGTTTGAGTTGCTCTTGATGATACTTAACGGCTTGGGCAAATAAATCCTTCGCTTCCCTTATGTCTTTAACCTTCAGTGCCTGCTCTAAATAACAACGACCAAGCCTAAATTGGGCATTGATTTGCTTTTGAATGCTTATTTGCTTATCAGTCAGCTGTTCGGCTAGTTTGAGTTGCTCTTGGTGATACTTAACGGCTTGAGCAAATAAATCCTTCGCTTCCCTTATGTCTTTAACCTTCAGTGCCTGCTCTAAATAACAACGACCAAGCCAAGATTGAGCATTGATTTGCTTTTGAATGCTTATTTGCTCATCAGTCAGCTTTTTGGCAAGTTTGAGTTCCTCTTGGTGATACTTAACGGCTTGGGCAAATAAATCCTTCGCTTCCCTTATGTCTTTAACCTTTATTGCCTGCTCGAAATAACAACGACCAAGCCAAAATTGAATATTATTTTGTTCCTCAAGTTGAGAGTTTTTATCTTCAATCTCATCCAAAGCCTGATTAAATTTTGCAATTGCTTGATCAAAATTATTACTTTTGAATAAACCCACACCTTCTTTAATTAAATCATCAACACTCATTGTTTTATTCCTTATGAAAATGCCTTAACGGAAATCAAATTTCGTTAGTAATGAAAATGACATAACTCATTAAGTTTGTTTATATTATCCCGAAAATATCCATGCAAATTTTAATGATTTTAATTCTGAAAAGGAAGCTATAATAGTGCGCTGAAAACAAAATGAAGAGATTTTCATATAGCTAATTTGTGGCAACAATGGCTTTCAGCAAGTATAGATAAGCGCCGGAATTTGGTATATTGCTCTTCCAACCCGAACCATTAATTTGAACCCAATACTAAAAAGGACAAGCCCTTGAACCGTAATCCTCCGTTTTGGCTGACCGCCTTGATTATTCTGATCAGCTTGCCGTTGATTCTACCGTTTCTCTATGTGGTGGTTCGGGCGGTTGATGTGGGTTGGGTACGCAGCATTGAGTTACTTTGGCGACCGCGTATGTGGGAGCTGTTGAGCAATACGTTATTGCTGATGGTGTGCGTGACGACATTTTCCATCATCCTCGGTACGGTTTGCGCCTTTTTGTTAGAACGCTATCGCTTTTGGGGTAAGCCTTTTTTTCAGGTGGCGATGACATTGCCGCTTTGTATTCCTGCCTTTGTCAGTTGTTTCACATGGATTAGTCTCACTTTTAGCGTTGAGGGCTTTTGGGGTACGATCGGCATTATGACCTTAAGCTATTTTCCGCTTGCCTATTTGCCTGTTGCCGCCACGTTAAAACGGCTGGATCGGTCATTGGAGGAAGTCAGTCTTTCTCTCGGCAAAAGCCGTCGCGATACCTTTTGGTATGCCATATTCCCCCAGTTAAAACCGGCTATCGGCAGCAGTATTTTATTAATCGCATTACATACATTGGTGGAATTCGGTGCCGTGTCTATTTTGAATTATCAAACCTTCACCACGGCTATTTTCCAAGAGTATGAAATGGCCTTTAACAACAATACGGCGGCGTTACTGTCGGCGGTGTTAATGGTGATTTGTGCCTTGATCGTGTTCGGCGAAATTTTCTTTCGTGGACAACAAATCCTGTATAACAGCGGCAAAGGGGTGACTCGCCCTTATCCGGTGAAAAATTTAACCGCCGGCAAGCAATTCTTGACTGTTATTTTTTTCCTCACAATTTTTATCCTCAGCATCGGTGTGCCACTCATCATGTTGATTCACTGGATGTTTGTAGGCACGTCTATTGAAAGTGAGGTGGATTTTTCCGCCTTTTTCGAAGCCTTCAGCAATTCCTTGATGGTTTCCGGTTTAGGCGCGGGGCTCACCGTGCTTTGCGCCCTGCCGCTCGTTTGGAGCGCCGTGCGTTATCGCAACCGCCTCACCGTGTGGATTGACCGCCTGCCTTATTTATTGCACGCCGTGCCGGGTTTGGTTATCGCCTTGTCATTGGTGTATTTCACCATTAACTATGCTTATTCTTTCTACCAAACGTTCCTCATGGTGGTGGTCGCCTATTTCATGTTGTATTTGCCGATGGCGCAAACCACATTGCGTAGCTCCTTGGAACAAATATCCGACAATGTAGAAAAAGTGGGGCAAAGCCTTGGACGTAGTCATTTTTATATTTTCCGCACGCTCACCATTCCCGCCATGTTGCCGGGCATTACCGGTGCGTTTGCGTTGGTGTTTCTAAACCTGATGAAAGAACTCACCGCCACCTTATTACTCACCCCGAACGACATCAAAACCTTATCCATCGCCGTTTGGGAATACACCAGCGATGCCCAATATGCCGCCGCCACACCTTATGCCGTGATGTTAGTGCTATTTTCCGGCATTCCGGTGTTTTTATTGAAAAAATATGCGTTTAAATAATGACAATACAAACTTCTATGCAAACAACACCACTCCTCCAAATCCACTGCCTCAATAAACATTTCGGGCAGACACATGTGCTACGTGATATTTCCCTTGAATTGCATAGTGGCGAAATCTTGTTTTTACTCGGTGCTTCCGGCTGTGGAAAAACGACTTTGCTACGTGCTATTGCCGGTTTTGAACAACCTGATAACGGTGAAATTTACCTAAAAGAGCGGTTGATTTTTGGCGCAAATTGCAATATTCCACCGCAACAGCGTCGGCTAGGTTATGTGGTGCAAGAAGGCGTGTTATTTCCACACTTGAATGTGTATCGCAATATTGCTTACGGGTTGGGCGATGGCAAAGGTCGCTCCCCGGAAGAACGACAACGCATTGACGAAGTCATGGCGCTTACCGGCATTTGTGCACTCGCCGACCGTTTTCCACACCAACTTTCCGGTGGGCAACAACAACGTGTCGCCTTGGCACGCGCCATTGCGCCAAATCCTGAACTGATTTTATTAGACGAACCGTTCAGTGCCTTAGATGAACACCTTCGCCAACAAATCCGTCATGATATGTTGCAAGCACTGCGCCAAAGTGGCACCTCCGCCATTTTCGTCACCCATGATCGTGACGAGGCTTTGCGTTATGCCGATAAAATCGCAGTGTTGCAAAATGGAGAAATCTTACAAATTGCCAACCCACGTACGCTTTATTGGTCGCCAAAACACCTTTCCACTGCCACCTTTATCGGCGAAAGCATTGTGTTGCCGGCAACCTTAAATTCACCTTCAACGGCGCATTGCCAATTAGGTGATATTGCCGTCATAGACAAAAGCCAAGGGCAACAAAGCGGCACGCTACTTCTCCGTCCAGAACAATTCTGTTTGTCAAAAACACCGCAAAATTCCACCGCACTTTTTAACGCCATCGTCCACCACGTGGAATTCAAAGGCAAAATAACGGCGATTCAAATTGAAATAAATGGCTTCGAAATTGAATTAGAGGAACACCATGGAATTGAGTTGTGTGTAGGAGATAAGGTTGACGTTTATTTATATGGCACGGGCTTGTTTTATGGCGAATAAGTGTTGGCTTTATGGCGATTGTAATTTACGTTGTAGGTAAAAAAGCGCTATTAATGAGCATATGAGTTAAAAAGTGCGGTGCATTTTTCAGTTATTTTTCAAACAGGAAGCTAGCCCAAGTACGCTTCCAATAACGCTCTTAATTCATCTCCATCATGGCACCGTTTCACCACCTCGAACAACGCGGTGGCTTCTTCATATTCGTATTTTAAATACTGTAGCCATTGCTTAATGCGTGCCACGTGGTAAAAACCGCTGTCGTGGCAATTTTCTAATGTGGCGTATTTGCGCAAAATCGGCAAGATTTCAGACCAGCTTAACGGAGCATCGTTATGTTTTAGCACACGGCTTAAATTAGGCATATTAAGCGCCCCACGACCAACCATTAAATCTTCACAGCCGGTCATTTCTAAGCATCGTTGCCCATCTTCCCAACGCCAAATTTCGCCATTAGCGATCACAGGAATATGGAGTTTTTGCCGGATTTCACCAATTTTTTGCCAGTTGATACGATCAGCGCGATAGCCATCCACTTTGGTGCGGCCGTGAATCGCAATTTCTGTCGCGCCACCTTGTTGCACCGCATCCGCAATGTCAAAAGCAAAGTCGGTGGAATCCCAGCCTAAGCGCACTTTAACAGTCACTGCCTGTTCTGGTGGAACGGCTTGACGAATGGCTTTGGTGGCTTGGTAAATAAGTTCCGGTTGCTTTAACAAAGAGGCGCCGCCGTTGCTGCCATTCACGGTTTTCGACGGACAGCCACAATTTAAATCAACGCCGTGGGAACCTAATTGAATGGCAAGTTCGGCATTTTCCGCCAGCCATTGCGGATGTTGTCCAAGCAGTTGCACACGTACCGGCGTACCGCTTGGCGTACAGCCTTGTTGGAGTAATTCAGGGCAAAGACGATAAAAGACTTTCGGTGGGAGGCGTTGATCCACCACGCGGACAAATTCGGAAATGCACAAATCGTAATCGTTCACTTCCGTTAATAATTGACGCACGAGAGGATCAAGCACGCCCTGCATCGGGGCTAAAATGACGCGCAAAGGTTATTTCCAACCTTTGGCTTTGCAAATCAAGTCGTATGCGGCTTGAATTTGCTGGGTTTTCTCTTTCGCCATTTCCATCATTTCCGGTGGCAACCCTTTTGCCACTAATTTATCCGGATGATTTTCATTCATTAAACGACGATAGGCACGTTTCACTGTGGGCTGATCGTCTGTCGCGCTGACCCCAAGCACTTGATAAGCATCGTTTAAGGTTGGGCCGGAAGAAGATTGAGATTGCTGTTGATAGCCACCTTGGGAGCCGGAATGTTGCTCGTAGTAGCCGCCTTGTTGATAAAAACCGCCGCGTGCAAAGTGACGCGCCGCCATTTCCATCGCCAACATTTGCTCAAATTGAACACGAGATAAGCCCAGTTCTTCAGCAACAATAAACAGCACGTCTTTTTCATTATCATGTAAATGATCATCAGAAAAGGCGGCTTGAATTTGCACAGATAAAAACGCCCGTAATAAATCTGCACGTTGTCCGCAACCAAGACGAAATTCACGAATCACCTGACGAATTGGAAAATCTGTCTGTTTGCCACGATTAAATGCCTCTTGCGCTAAACGACGACCGGCATCGTCCAGTTGCATTTGATCCATTAAATGAGTCGCTAATAGAATGTCATTTTCCGTGACGCGCCCTTTGGCTTTGCTTAAATGCCCCAACACCGCAAAGGTGGTTTGCATAAACAGTAACTGACGGGTGGTTTTCGTTTTGAAGAAAGAAGAATTGACTGTGCCCAGTTCATACAGTTTTTTATCCGCAAGATGCCCTAGAAACACACCGGCCAACATGCCAAAAAAACCGCCCAATCGAAAGCCGATTAAGGCACCTAAAAATTTCCCAATAAAATTCATTGTCGCTCCGTTAGGGTCAAAAAAGTGCGGTGGATTTTCTCAGCAAATTGAAAAACGCGTGGAAAAACAACCGCACTTTCGCTTTATTTAATACCGTATTGCTCACGATAAGCGCGCATTGCCGGTAAATATTGTTGGTATTCCGGTTGAGTTTCAATGAACGCCATCAAATCGGCAAAATCAATGATGGATAACACGTCGCATTGGTAATCGCGCTCGACTTCTTGAATAGCAGACAGCTCGCCATTGCCACGTTCTTGACGATTTAAGGCAATCAATACCGCACTTAATTGCGCTTCATTGGCTTGAATAATTTGCATGGATTCACGAATTGCCGTACCGGCAGTGATCACATCATCCACCAACAACACCTTGCCGCGCAACGGACTACCGATTAAATTGCCGCCCTCGCCGTGATCTTTGGTTTCTTTGCGGTTAAAGCATACCGGTTTATTGATGTCAAAGCGGTTAAATAACGCAATAGATACCGCGGTGGCAATGGGAATGCCTTTGTACGCCGGGCCAAAAATCATGTCGTATTGCAAACCGGCATCTTGCAAGGCTGCCGCATAAAATTCACCTAAACGGGCAAGATCGGCACCTTGGTTAAACAAACCTGCGTTAAAAAAATAAGGGCTAATGCGACCAGATTTCAAGGTGAACTCGCCAAATTTTAAAACCTGACGGGCAAGGGCGAATTCAATAAACTGTTGTTTATAGTTTTCCATCTTCCTATCCTTATTCTGCCAATGCCGCACGTTGGGTTTGGAAAATGACCTCACAGCCTTGTTTGGCCAGATCTAATAAGGTTAATAATTCCTCATGGCTGAACGGTTCGCCTTCTGCGGTGCCTTGCACTTCAATCATGCGGCCGTCTTCCATCATGACCACATTCATGTCTGTTTCTGCAGCGGAATCTTCTACGTATTCCAAATCACATACTGCTTCGCCGTTTACGATGCCGACAGAAATCGCCGCCACCAAACCTTTTAATGGATTTTTGCTTAATGTGCCGTTTGCCACTAAACCGTTCAACGCATCACATAACGCCACGCAAGCGCCGGTAATGGAGGCGGTACGTGTACCGCCGTCCGCTTGGATCACATCACAATCTAAGGTCACACAACGCTCACCAAGGGCTTCCAAATCCACCATGGCGCGTAAGGAACGGGCAATTAAACGTTGAATTTCCAAGGTACGACCGCCTTGTTTGCCTTTTGCCGCTTCACGTTGCATACGGCTATGGGTTGAACGTGGCAACATGCCATATTCCGCCGTGACCCAACCTTGTCCCTGTCCTTTTAAAAAGCGCGGCACGCCATCTTCCACGGTGGCAGTACACAACACTTTGGTATCGCCAAATTCCACCAGCACGGAACCTTCCGCGTGTTTAGTGTAATGACGGGTGATTTTAATTGGGCGGGTTTGGTGGTTGGCACGTTGATTCGGACGCATGAAAAATTCCTCGTTAAGCAATAAAAAATCGCGCCATTTTAGCACGCAAACTGACAGAAACGAAATTTGGCAGTACAATAGCACGCAAATTTTAGCGCCTAAAAATGAAGGAATTATTATGATTTATAGCATGACGGCATTCGCCAGTTTAGAAATTAAAAAAGACTGGGGAAACGCAGTTTGGGAAATCCGTTCGGTTAATCAACGTTATTTAGAAACCTTTTTCCGCCTGCCGGAACAATTCCGCAGTTTAGAAAACACCTTACGCGAAACCCTGCGTCAAAAACTCACTCGTGGCAAAATCGAATGTACCCTGCGTATTGATAATAAAAAACAAACTGCCGCCGAATTACACATTAACCAAGAACTCGCCACGCAAGTATTGCAATCTTTACAATGGCTAAAACAGCAAGCGGGCGAAGGTGAACTCAATTTAACCGATGTATTACGCTACCCGGGCGTGGTGGAAGTGCCGGAGCAAGACGTGGATTTAATCAGCCAAGATCTATTGGCAGCCTTTGAACAGGTTGTGAGTGAATTTATCGCTATGCGTCAGCGCGAAGGGGAGAAAATCCATACGTTGCTGACACAACGCCTTGAAGCCATCCATGAAGAACAACAAAAAGTGCGGTCCAAAATGCCGGAGATTTTACAATGGCAACGCGAGCGTATGTTGCAACGCTTTGAAGAAGTCCAGCTGCAACCGGATCCACAACGTTTAGAACAAGAGTTGATTATGTTGGCGCAACGCATTGATGTCGCCGAAGAATTAGATCGTTTGCAATTACATGTCAAAGAAACGCAAAACATTCTGCGAAAAGGCGGTGCGGTGGGACGCAAGTTGGATTTCATGATGCAAGAGCTCAACCGCGAATCCAACACCTTGGCGTCTAAATCCATTAATGTCGATGTGACCAATTCCGCCATTGAGCTGAAAGTGCTCATCGAGCAAATGCGCGAACAAATTCAAAATCTTGAGTAATTGATTGATATTTTTGAGGAAAGTACGATGGCCTATTCCCTTTTAACGGCACAACAAGACGACATTATTTGCCCGTTAACACACTACTCACTGATTGAAATTGTGGGCACGGATGCAGAAAAATATTTGCAGGGACAGCTTACTTGCGATGTCACTAAGTTAGCTGTTGGCGAATCCACTCTTACCGCCCATTGCGATCCGAAAGGCAAAATGAGCGCGCTGTTCCGTTTAATTCGTCAAGATGAACAGACCTTTTATATGCTGTTAAAAAGTGCGTTATTGCCATCGGCGCTGGATCAACTGAAAAAATATGCGGTGTTTTCCAAAGTCACTTTCACGCTGTTAGATTGGCAAATTCTCGGCGCAGCCGGCACAAAAGGCATCGAAAAGTGCGGTCAATTTTCTGCACAAATTCGCATTGATATAAATGGGCAACAACCGCGGGTGATTTTACTCAACCCGACCTACTTAGCCCTCGAACCTACTGTTGAAGCAGAAGCTTGGGATTTATTGGATATTCAAGATGGCGTGCCTGGTTTAGCGGCAGCGACCCAACTAGAATTTATTCCGCAAGCGTTAAACCTGCAAAGTGTCGAACAGGCGATTTCCTTCCACAAGGGTTGTTACATCGGGCAGGAAACCGTGGCGCGCGCCAAATATCGTGGCGCCAATAAACGCGCCCTCTTTATTTTCGCGGCACGAACGCAAAGTCTGCCGGAAATCGGTTCCGCCCTAGAAATGGCACTCGGCGACAACTGGCGAGCCACAGGCACCATCACAAGTGCGGTCAATTTTCACGGCGTTTTGTGGTTGCAGGCCGTGTTAAATACGCCGTTGGAAGAAGGTCAGGCATTCCGCTTGCCGAACTGCCAAACCTTGCTCGATATGCAACCCTTGCCTTATGAGTTAAGCTAATGAAAGTCGGATTGGTATTGGAAGGTGGCGCTATGCGCGGGATGTTCACCGCCGGCGTGTTGGATGTTTTCCTCGATGAACAGATTCACATTGACGGCATTGTAAGCGTGTCCGCCGGTGCATTATTCGGTGTGAATTTTCCTTCTAAACAAAAAGGGCGTGTACTGCGCTACAACAAAAAATACCTCAACGACAAACGCTACATGGGCTGGCACAGCCTGTTCACCACGGGCAATATCGTCAACAAAGACTTTGCCTTCTATCAATTGCCTTTTGAATTGGACGTGTTCGATCAAGAAGCATTCGCCCGTTCCGGCATCGACTTTTACACGGTGTTAACCAACGTGGAAAGCGGCGAAGCGGAATATGTGAAAATCCACGATGCCTTTGAGCAAATGGAAACCCTGCGTGCCACCTCCGCCATGCCTTTCGTGTCAAAAATGGTGGAAATCAATGGTAAGAAATATTTAGACGGTGGCATTGCAGACAGTATTCCGTTGCGTTTCTGCCAACAGTTGGGCTACGACAAAATCATCGTCATTCTCACCCGCCCATTGGATTACCGCAAAACGCCGACCAATCCGCTGATTTTTAATGCTTTTTATCGCCGTTACCCAAAACTGGTCGAACGCCTGACCAACCGCTATGCCGACTATAACCGTGCAGTGGAAGACGTCATTCGTCTTAACGAACAAGGCGAGATTTTTGTTATTCGCCCTTCTGTTACGCTGCCTATTCGCCGTATTGAAAAAGACGTCGCCAAAGTGCAGGCAATGTATGACTTAGGGGTGCGTGACGGACAAGACATTCTGCCGGCCCTAAAAGCCTATCTAGCTAAGTAAAAACCTGAAAAAAATCCACCGCACTTTTCCCATTTTTCGCACAAATATTATTGCAAAAATGTTAATAATTCTTTAGACTAGCGCCCGCAAATTTAATTTGTAATTTCATTTATATCGCAAGTTTGTGTATAGGAAATGACAAAGCCCTTCTTTTGAGCCTTTTCTCATTGTTATACCTTCCTTGTAATACTTTCATTCACCTTAATAGGATAAAAAATGAACGAAGTTTTACAACAGTTCAAACAACAATATTTGATTAAATATTGGAATCCCGTTATCGCCGTTATCGCCGCCGGTTTAATCTCGGCCTATTATTTCGGCATTACCGGTACGTATTGGGCGGTCACCGGCGAATTTACCCGCTGGGGCGGTCATGCACTACAAACCTTGGGCATCGATGTGTCCAATTGGAGCTACTACAAAATCATCGGTATGCAAGGCACTATTTTCACCCGTGTTGATGGCGTGATGATCTTAGGCATGTTTGCCGGTTGTATCTCCGCGGCCTTGTGGGCAAACAACGTGAAATGGCGTAACCAGCCACATAAACGCCGCATTGTACAAGCCTTAATCGGCGGCGCCATTGCCGGTTTCGGCGCACGTTTAGCCATGGGCTGTAACCTTGCCTCGTTATTTACCGGCATTCCACAATTTTCCGTGCACGCTTGGTTTTTCACCATTGCCACAGCCCTTGGAACTTACGCCGGCGTAAAAGTCACTTTATTACCGATGTTCCGTGTGAAATTGGAATTGAAAAAAGGCGCCGCGAAATTACAAGAAAGCGATCCGAAAAGAGCGCAACGCCGTTTTTGGATCGGCATGATGGTTTTCTTCGCTTACCTCATCGCCTCCTTTTATGTGATGACTCAGTCCGTCAAATTGGGCTTCGCCATGCTATGCGGTTTAGCTTTCGGTTTACTTATCGAACGTGCGCAAATCTGCTTCACATCGGCTTTCCGTGATCTTTGGGTAACCGGCCGCGCTTACATGGCAAAAGCCATTATTTTCGGCATTCTTGCAGGCACCATCGGTGTGTTTAGTTACATTCAATTAGGCGTTCCGGCAAAAATCATGTGGGCGGGTCCAAATGCGATTATCGGTGGTTTATTATTCGGTTTCGGCATTGTATTAGCCGGCGGTTGTGAAACCGGTTGGATGTACCGCGCGATGGAAGGCCAAGTACATTTTATGTGGGTGGGTATCGGCAACGTTATCGGTTCTACCTATCTCGCCTACGCTTGGGATGATTTGGCACCGGCATTGGCGCTTGACTACGAAAAACTGAACTTACTGAAAGAATTTGGTCCGGTCGGCGGATTATTGGTGAACTACGGTTTATTGATCGTCTGCTTAATCGCTGTCGTCTGGTGGGAAAAACGCTTTCTTGCCAAAGCAAAAGCCAAAATCGCCGCTCTCGCACAGGCGTAAAAGTGCGGTTTGATTTGACGTTATTTTTATTTCACAGAAGGAAAACACATTATGGCATTTACCGTTGTACACAAACTAGATAAAGATCCCAAAGACATCGTTCCGGATTACACCATCGACACCGTGGGCGAGCCTTGTCCCTATCCTGCCATCGTCATGTTAGAAAGCATGCCTGAACTCAAAGAAGGGGAAGTGTTGGAATTGTTAAGCGACTGCGCACAATCCATCAACAACATTCCGGTGGACACTAAAAACCACGGTTATACTTTATTAAGCGTGGAACAAGATGGCACAAAATTACGTTATTTGATTCAGCGTTAATCAATGTTCAGAAAAGTAAAAGCCCGTTTGATACGGGCTTTATTTTTTCCCAAAAGAAAGGATGAGATAAGTTCTTTAAAAAATTGACTAAACCTATCAAAAAATTTGCCTATTTCCTCAACAATTTGTCCGAAAAAAACGCTAAAATAAGCAGCTTTTTTAATATTCATCGCTATAACATTTATTTCGGGAGAACAAGATGGAAGCTCAGGGGGCGGGTGATTTAATTCGCGTTGTCACGTTATTAGGTGCGGCTGTTGTGGCGGTGCCATTATTTAAACGCATCGGTTTAGGGTCGGTGCTGGGGTATTTAGCTGCCGGCTTAATTATCGGCCCCTTCGGGTTGAAATTAGTGACCGATTCTCACGCCATTTTGCACATTGCAGAATTTGGTGTGGTGATGTTCCTGTTCATGATTGGTTTGGAAATGAAACCGTCCCATTTATGGAGCTTACGCAAACAAATTTTCGGGCTAGGCAGTTTACAAGTGGTGATATCCGCTCTGTTAATGACCCTCGTTTCCGTACAATTCGGCATTTCTTGGGAGGTGGCCTTTATTTGTTCTTCCGGTTTCGTGCTTACCTCCACCGCCATCGTGATGCAAGTGTTGGGAGAACGTAAACGCCTGTCCACCCGCCCGGGACAAAAAATGGTATCAATCTTATTATTTGAAGATTTGCTGATCGTGCCGTTACTGGCTATTGTGACCTACCTTTCCCCACTCGAAACCGAAAGCACCATATCTTGGTGGGAATCCGCCACAATCGCTTTAGTTGCGTTGGCTATGCTTGTGCTTATTGGACGTTTCATTTTGAATCCGGTATTCCGTATTTTAGCCGACTCCAAAGCTCGCGAAGTGATGACCGCCGCCGCCTTATTTGTGGTATTGGGCTCGGCATTACTGATGGAAGAAGCGGGCTTATCACAAGCCATGGGCGCTTTTGTTGCCGGTGTCATGCTGTCGGAATCGGCTTTCCGCCATCAATTGGAAGCAGACATTGAACCGTTCCGTGGTTTATTGTTAGGGCTATTTTTCCTCGGGGTGGGAATGTCACTCAATCTCACCGTCGTGGCTGAAAACTGGATGCTAATTGGCATCGGTGTATTCGCCTTAATGCTGACAAAAGGTATCTGTATTTATCTCGTTGCCCGCGCAGCAAAAAGCACACACAAAACGGCGATGGAACGTGCTTTGCTCATGGCTCAAGGTGGGGAATTTGCTTTTGTTTTGTTTGCTCAAGCCTTCAACCAAAAAGTTATTGATGAAACCGTCAATGCCAACATGACCGCAATCGTTGTGCTGTCCATGGTGTTAACGCCTATTATGTTGGTTTTGTATGAAAAATTCGCACCCAAACCGACTGCAGAAGAATTACCTGCCGATGAAATCGACGAACAACATCCGATTCTCATCGTCGGCATGGGACGTTTTGGTCAAATCGTGAATGACTTATTGCGCTTAAGCGGCTATGCCACCACCGTTGTTGATTTGAACCCGGACATGATCAAAGGCTTCAATGAATACGGCATTAAATCCTATTTTGGCGACGCATCTCGCCGTGAATTTCTTATCGCTGCCGGTTTAGAACAAGCCGAAATATTGGTCATCGCCATTAATAATAAAGAACAAGCAGAAAACATCGTGCACTTTGCTCGTGAAGTGAATCCGAACATTAAAATCATTGCTCGTGCTTACGACCGTTTCAGCACCTTTGCCTTACACGAAGCCGGCGCAGACGAAATTATCCGTGAAACCTTCGATGCCGCCGTGCGTGCGGGTAAACGCGCGCTGGAAACATTAGGCATGGAGCCGGAATTAGTGAAAGAAATCGGCGACTATTATTTTGATGCGGATCGCCATGAAGTCGCCCTCATGTCACAGGTTTATGATCCCAACATGGGGTTATTCCAAAACCCGCTCATGCGTGATATTGCCCGCGAATGCGATCAAAAAATGGCGGCCGATATCCAAGAAATCATTCTGAGAGCGAAGGAAAAAGAAGAGGAATAAAACATCGCAAAAACAGACCGCACTTTACGTCCTAAAGTGCGGTCGTTTTTTTATCTGTTTTTATGTCAATTTTCCTCTCACAGCAAAATCCGCTGGAAACCCACCGCACTTTATGGTATAAAGCACGCCGTTATTTTGCTGTTTAAAAGTAACGTTTATTTTTTAATCAATTTACTAAAACACACACATATCAGAAAGGCTAAATCGGGGTGCCAAACGGTCGATTGGCTGGATATGTGGAGGCTAAACCCCAAACAAAAGGAAAATTATTATGGCACAAGTTTCTATGCGCGATATGCTTCAAGCAGGCGTTCACTTCGGTCACCAAACTCGTTACTGGAACCCAAAAATGAAACCATTCATTTTCGGACCACGCAACGGCGTTCATATCATCAACCTTGAAAAAACCGTTCCAATGTTCAACGCAGCATTAGCTGAGTTAACCCGCATTGCGAGCAACAACGGTAAAGTATTATTCGTTGGTACCAAACGCGCAGCAACCGATGCAGTGCAAGCAGCAGCATTAGACTGTCAACAATACTATGTAAACCACCGTTGGTTAGGCGGTATGTTGACCAACTGGAAAACAGTTCGTCAATCCATCAAACGTTTAAAAGATTTAGAAACTCAATCTCAAGACGGCACTTTCGACAAATTAACCAAAAAAGAAGCGTTAATGCGTACCCGTGAGATGGAAAAACTTGAATTAAGCCTTGGCGGTATCAAAGAGATGGGCGGTCTTCCGGATGCATTATTCGTTATCGGTGCAGACCACGAACATATCGCAGTGAAAGAAGCAAACAACTTAGGTATTCCTGTATTTGCTATCGTTGATACTAACTCTAGCCCGGACGGCGTAGATTTCGTTATCCCAGGTAACGATGACGCAGCACGTGCAATTCAACTTTATCTTTCTTCTGCTGTTGCTGCGATCAAAGAAGGTCGTGGTAACGAAGAAGCGGTTGCTGAAGAATTAGCGCAAGCCGCAGAATAATTCTGGCGATTGCGATAAGGCGTAAGCCCTTATTAATCAGACGATTAATTAATGAGCAGGGGGCTAAATAGCTCCCTGTATTTTTTAGAGCTAAAAGTGTGGTCTTTTTCCACCGCACTTTAACCGACAGAGGATTTTAAAATGGCTGAAATCACAGCATCATTAGTAAAAGAACTGCGTGAACGTACCGGCGCAGGCATGATGGAATGTAAAAAAGCATTAGTTGAAGCAAACGGCGACATCGAATTAGCTATCGACAACATGCGTAAATCTGGTCAAGCAAAAGCGGCGAAAAAAGCAGGCCGTGTTGCAGCTGAAGGTGTTATCCTTGCTCGCGTACAAAATGGTTTCGGTGTATTAGTTGAAATGAACTGCGAAACTGACTTCGTAGCAAAAGATGCCGGCTTCTTAGGTTTAGCCAACGAAGTGGCTGATTTCGCAGCAGCAAACAAAGGTGCAACCATCGAACAACTTCAAGCACAATTTGAAGAAAAACGTGCTGCATTAGTGGCGAAAATCGGTGAAAACATGACCATCCGTCGTGTTGCTTACATCGAAGGCGATGTTGTAGGTTCTTACCTACACGGCGCGAAAATCGGTGTATTAGTGGCTGGTAAAGGTGCAGACGATGAATTGTTAAAACACATCGCAATGCACGTTGCAGCAAGCCGCCCAGACTACGTTAACCCAAGCGACGTTCCGGCTGAAGTGGTTGAACACGAACGTAACATCCAAGTGGATATCGCAATGCAATCCGGTAAACCACGCGAAATCGCAGAAAAAATGGTTGAAGGCCGTATGAAGAAATTCACCGGTGAAGTTTCTTTAACTGGCCAACCATTCGTCATGGATCCGTCTAAATCCGTTGGCGATTTGTTAAAAGAAAAAGGTGCCGACATCTCTAACTTCATCCGCTTAGAAGTGGGCGAAGGTATCGAGAAAGTGGAAACCGACTTCGCTGCAGAAGTAGCGGCAATGTCCAAAGCTTAATTGAACATTTGAGCAAAAAAGCAGGTGTCAAAGCCTGCTTTTTTATTGCCTGTTGTTCCGAAATCCTCCTTGCAGCAATTCTGTTATATTCCATTTCCTTTTCTTCTAAAATCGCCTACAAAATCCCACAAAGTGCGGTGGGAAATCTGCTAAAATAAATGCCGGTTTTTTATCGACGAAAGGGCGACATCATCGAAAATTGGCAACGCGGTTTCGTACTACATCGCAAATCTTACAGCGAAACCAGTTTATTGGTAGATTTACTCACCGAAGATTTCGGGCGTATCAGCGTATTGGCAAAAGGCGCACGGGCAAAGCGCTCCATGTTAAAAGGCGTGCTACAACCCTTTACACCGCTCCTGCTACGTTGGAGCGGGCGTGGTGACCTGAAAATCCTGACCAAAGCAGAACCTGCCGCCATTGCCTTACCCTTACAAAATGTTGCCTTATACAGCGGATTTTATTTAAACGAACTCATTTGCCGCGTATTGGAACCGGAAACAGCCTATCCGCAATTGTTCCAACACTATTTGCAATGTTTAACGCAATTAGCCTTATCACAAACTCACGTGGAGCCTGCGCTACGCACCTTTGAATTTCAACTCTTGCGCACCTTAGGCTATGGCATTGATTTCACTCATTGTGCCGGCTCCGGTAAAGCCGTGGAAGCGGACATGACCTATCGTTACCGCGAAGAAAAAGGCTTTATTGCTTCCTTAATCAAGGATAATTTAACCTTTTACGGGCGGGAATTATTGGCCTTTGAACAAACCCAATTTGACGAACCCTCTGTATTATCGGCAGCCAAACGCTTCACGCGCATTGCATTAAAACCGTATTTAGGCGACAAGCCCTTGAAAAGCCGAGAATTATTCACCCAACACAGCTTATATTCAAAATAACATGGCATTACTTTACAGCGACAACAAACCAAAGAAAAAGACCGCAAATTTCACCGCACACATTCTTGATTTAGATTATCAAGGCTTAGGTGTGGCTAAAATCAACGGCAAAACCTGGTTTATTGAAAACGCGTTGCCGCAAGAAAGCGTAGAGGTTCGCGTATTGGAAGAAAAACGCCAATACGGTCAAGGCGTAGCGCAGCGTATTTTACGCCCAAGTCCTCAGCGCCAAACACCGCCATGCGTTTATTTTGAACAATGCGGGGGATGCCAAAATCAACACATTCCTATTGAATTACAACGTTCTGCCAAGCAAACCGCATTGGTTCAACGCTTATCCCGTTTACAGCCGGTGCCTATTCATTTCATGCCGTTATTGCAAGGCGAACCTTGGCATTACCGCCGTCGGGTACGCTTAAGTGTGTTGTTGGACAGTAAAAATCGTAAACTGAATATCGGCTTACGGCGTAAAAATTCACAGCAAATTATTCCGATTGAACATTGTTTGGTGTTGGAACAGCCGCTGAATGATTTATTGCCCAAACTGACCGCACTTTTCTCGCAATGGTCAATGCCACAACAGCTGGGGCATATTGAACTTGTTGCGGCAGACAATGGCATCGCCATGTTATTACGCCATATAAAAAACGTCGGTGAAACCGACCGCACTTTATTATTACGGTTTGCCGAACAACACCAACTCATGTTATTTGTACAAGAACATGACAGCATTGAACATTGGTATGGCGAACAGCCTTATTACCGTTTGGGCGATGACATCACGTTGCAATTTGATATTCGCGATTTCATTCAAATTAATGCACAATTAAACCGTCAAATGATCGCAACAGCGTTAGACTGGTTGGAGCTTAATCCACAGGATCATGTGTTAGATTTGTTCTGTGGTATGGGCAACTTCACCTTACCGCTAAGTCGCAAAGTAAAAAGTGCGGTAGGAATTGAAGGTGTTTCTGCGATGGTGGAAAAAGCCCGCGCCAATGCCGAACGAAACGGTTGTCATAATGTCCAATTTTACCGGACTGATTTGGATAAACCCTTTATCAGTCAAGCGTGGGCGCAGCAACCCTTCAATAAAATTTTGCTCGACCCACCACGCACAGGCGCGGCATTTGCTTTAAATGCACTCTGTCAGTTACAGGCTGAAAGCATTCTGTATGTTTCTTGCAATCCTGCAACACTCGTGCGAGATACGGAAATCTTGCGTGACGCAGGCTACCAATTGGATAAAGTCGCCATGATCGATATGTTCCCGCAAACCGGTCATTTGGAGTCGATAAGTTTATTTCGAAAAAGATAAGGATTCGTTATGGTCGCTGTGAGAGGATCTCATTTATTAAATCCTAAAGATTTTGAGATTGAAAAATGGTGCGCTAATTTGAATGTCGCGGAAAATGTCAAAGCCAACTTAATAACGGCATGGCATTATTCGCAACAGAAAATGACCTTGCGTGCCGAGCATCAGCAGGAAGAAGCCCATTTGCTGACGTTCGGCGTGGAAATGGTGGAAATCCTCAACAGCTTAAACATGGATGCCGATAGCTTGTTCACCGCCATGCTCTTCCCTATTGTCCGCGATCAACTAGTGGATTTAGCCCAAATTGAAGAAGATTTCGGCGCGAATATCAGCAAACTGGTACGCGGTGTTATCGAAATGGACAATATCCGCCAACTCAACATCACCCATTCTGCCAGCAGCTTACAGGTGGATAACGTGCGCCGAATGTTGCTCGCCATGGTAGATGATTTCCGCTGTGTGATTATCAAATTGGCGGAACGTATAGCTTTCTTGCGTGATGCCGAAAAAAATTATACAGAAGAAGAACGCGTCCTCGCCGCGAAAGAATGTGCCAATATTTACGCCCCGCTTGCCAACCGCTTAGGCATCGGACAGCTCAAATGGGAACTGGAAGATTACTGTTTCCGTTATCTGCACCCGGAACAATATCGCGCCATCGCCAAATTATTAAAAGAGCGTCGTCTTGACCGCGAACAATATATTGCCGATTTTGTCTCCGAACTTTCCGGTTATTTACAAGAAAATATCCCACAAGTCGAAGTGTATGGTCGCCCGAAACACATTTACAGCATTTGGCGAAAAATGCAGAAAAAGCACTTAGAGTTCAGTGACTTATATGACGTCCGCGCGGTGCGCATCGTCGTGCAAAAATTGCAAGATTGTTACACCGCACTTGGCATTGTACACACCCACTTCAAACATCTGCCAAAAGAATTCGACGATTATGTTGCCAATCCAAAACCGAACGGCTACCAATCTATTCACACCGTAGTGTTGGGTAAAGGTGGCAAACCGATCGAGGTACAAATTCGTACCCAACAAATGCACGATGATGCCGAGTTGGGCGTTGCGGCACACTGGAAATACAAAGAAGGCGCCAGCGCCGGTCGTAACGGCTACGAAGAAAAAATCGCCTGGCTACGCAAACTCTTAGCGTGGCAAGACGATATTGCCGATTCCGGTGAAGTCATGGCGGAATTACGCAGCCAAGTGTTCGATGATCGCGTGTATGTCTTTACACCGAAAGGCGAAGTCGTGGATTTACCAACCGGCTCCACGCCGCTGGATTTTGCCTACGCCATTCACAGTGAAATTGGTCACCGTTGTATCGGCGCCAAAGTGGGCGGACGCATTGTGCCGTTCACCTATCAGCTCCAAATGGGCGATCAGGTGGATATCATCACGCAGAAAAACCCGAACCCAAGCCGCGACTGGCTTAACCCGAATCTCGGCTTTACCCACACGGCAAAAGCCCGTGCAAAAATACACGCGTGGTTCAAAAAACAGGATCGGGACAAAAACATTCCGGCCGGCAAAGAATTGTTGGAAAGTGAAATCAACCGCTTGGGCATCAGCTTAAAACAAGTGGAACAACAAGCCTTGCCGCGTTACAACCTAAAAAATCTCGATGATTTATACGCGGGCATCGGCGGCGGTGATATTCGTATCGGGCCGTTAATCAACTTCCTGCAAAACAAATTCATCAAAATTTCCGCACAGGAAGTGGATGAAGAAATCTTGCGTCACGTCAGCACCAAAAGTGCAGCTAACGCTCAACAAAAAACCGAACGTAAAGATTGCGTTATCGTCGAAGGCGTCGGCAACTTGATGCACCACATTGCACGTTGTTGCCAACCGATTCCGGGCGACAGCATTGTGGGCTACATCACCATGGGGCGTGGTATTTCTATTCACCGTTGTGATTGCGAACAATTCCTTGAGCTGCAAAGCGTTCACCCGGAACGTGTAGTCGAATCCCGTTGGGGCGATAATTATTCTAACGGCTTCCATCTCAACATTCGCATTGTGGCGTCAGATCGTAACGGCTTATTACGCGACATCACCACCGTGCTGGCAAACGACAAAATCAGCGTACTCGGCGTGTCTTCCCGTACGGATACAAAACGCCAAGTGGCAAACATCGACATGCAAATTGAACTCAACAACGTGGAAATGTTGAGTAAGATTCTATCCCGTTTGGAAAAACTGGATGATGTCATTGAAGCTAAACGCCTCTAATAACAATAAACAAAGGAAAACCTAATGGACAAAACGACAGGGCTAACCCACTTAATCAAATCCACTCAATATTCCATGCAAGGCTTAAAAAGTGCGGTCAAATATGAAACTGCTTTTCGCCACGAGCTTTTTTGCTGCCTTTTCATGATTCCACTTGCCCTATGGCTTGGTGATGATGCGGTTGAAAAAGCACTGATGATCGGCAGCGTATTGTTAGTCTTGGTGGTAGAACTGCTCAATAGCGCCATCGAAGCAGTGGTGGATCGCATTGGTACAGAACGCCACGAACTCTCCGGCCGCGCCAAAGATCAAGGTTCTGCCGCCGTGTTTGTTGCCCTGGTTATTGTCGCGATAACTTGGGCGTTCATGTTGTTTAATTAAAAACGTAGTCAAAACTAACCGCACTTTACTTTCGCAAATGGAGAGAAAGGAGGGGGGAGTTTATGAAACAAAAAATGAGCTAAAACAAAGCGTAATATTTTATTAGGAGATGATTTAAACCGTCTCCTTTCTTTTTGCCTGAAGCCCTGCTATGGCTTTGCATTCCGACTTACTATGTTTTCCCTTAATGGCGATGGATTGTAAAAACGCTTTGATATCTTGTAATTGTGAAATTTTTTCTTCCACCCGCGTCAGTTGCTTAAGCACCAATTTGTCAGCGTAATAATGATTAGCAGTGTGAAATTTGAGTGCATTGAGTTGTTTAATATCTTCTAAAGAAAAACCTAGCGTACGGCAGTTTTTAATAAAAATAAGCTGCGTTATGCTTTCTTCGTCATACGATCGGTAACCGTTAGCCTGTCGTTTTGGTTCCGGTAAGACGCCTTGTTTTTCATAGTAACGAATGGTTTCTAAGTGAATCCCGGTACGTTTACTCAGCTCATTGACTTTCATTTCTTCCTCTCCCCAAATATTTACCATTCTAACAAAAAATACTTGATCCCGTAGTCCCTACGGGCTTTAAGCTGTTCTGCACTCAAACAAATTAAGTAAGTAAGGAAGGAAGGAAGGAAGGAACGAGATGCTACATCAACACAAACACGAACATTCACACGCTCATACACCAACAAATAAAAAGATTTTAAGCACCAGTTTGGTCATTATCAGCAGCTATATGATCATCGAGTTTTTAGGTGGCTATTATTTTAATAGCCTCGCCTTAATGGCTGACGCCGGGCATATGGCAAATGACAGCCTATCGTTGCTCCTCGCCCTCATTGCTTTGTTTTTAAATGCACAAAACCAAAAAAGGTTCGCGCTGTTAAATGGCACTTCTCTGATTGTGGTGGCAATATGGATTTTGGTGGAAGCGACAGAACGTTGGCAATACCCAACGACAATGTTGGCGTTGCCTATGCTAGGTGTTGCCATCACTGGACTCTTGGTAAACATTTTCGTAGCTTGGCTAATGATGAAAGGCGATCATGAAAACTTAAACATCAAAGCCGCCTATTTACACGTATTAGCTGACCTGTTTGGCTCTCTGGTGGCAATTATCGCCGGATTAAGCGCATGGCTACTAAACTGGCAATGGGTTGACCTTGTCGCCAGCAGTATTTTAAGCCTACTAATATTGCGAAGCGGTGCCTCTGTTGTCTATCAAGCCTTTAAAGCATTACGAAACAATGAATCGCATTTTGATACAACACCACACCAACATTAAAAAACTGTAACAAAAAAGACCGCACTTTTTATCAAGTGCGGTCTTTTTCTTTTGTGTTTTTATCCTCTAACCTTTCTTATCCAACAAGCGAATATAACGTGTGGCCGATAACCATGCGCCGATGTAGCCCATAATGATGCAAACCACGAGTAAGAAAAGGAATTCCACCAATCCTAAGCCGTTCAAGTTGAAATTGACGGCAAAGATATCAGTCACGTATTTCACCGCACCGGTGAAATAGCCAATGGTGAGGCTACTGAAAATACACGCGAAGAAACCGCCGAGCGCGGCATAAATCATGCCGGTGTAAAGGAACGGGCGCAGGATGAATTGATCAGTGGCGCCAAGCAATTTCATCACTTCAATATTCGATTGATTGCTGTAAACGTCAGCGCGAATGCTGTTACCGATCACCAAGAAAACCGCCACCGCCATCAGCACAGTACAGAAAATGGCCACATGTGCCACCAACCAAGTCAGGGCGGTCAGTTTTTCCAACCAATCGTTATCCAAACGCACTTCCTGCACGCCTTTGATTTTGTCCAAGTTTTCCCGTAATTCATTGCGTTGTTGCGACTCGTTAAACGCTTTAGTCGGTTTAATCATTACCACCGCCGGCAACGGATTATCATCCAACACGTCCAACTCTTCGCTAAAGCCAGACCAATGGCGAAACTCGTTCAAACTTTCCTGACGAGAAATATAATTTAATGATTCAACCCCTTCTTGCTGACGGATTTTTTCCACCACCAAGTTGGCATCCTCTTCCGACAAGTTTTTATGTAAATATACGGTTAGTTCACTTTCGGGGTAAAACTGCGTGGTGGCGTGATGAATATTTTTCCAAAGCAAATAGCTCACGGTCGGAATCGTTAAAGAGACGGCGATCACCAACACGGTTAACAATGTCGCAAACTTACGTTTCATTAAGTCCGCCAACACCGCACGCAACACGTACACACTTTGCACGCCAAAAGGGAAATTCAAACGAAAACTCATGTTGTCTCCTAGCGTAAATAACCTTGCTCAAGCACCAAGCAAGGTTTTGGTTTTTGTTGCACGATGCCCATGTCATGGGTGGCGATTAACACCGTCATACCGAGACGATTGAATTCTTCAAATAAATTGAAGATCTCTAAGGAGAGTGCACTATCTAAGTTCCCGGTAGGTTCATCTGCCAACAATAATTGCGGTTTATGCACCACGGCACGCGCGATATCAATGCGTTGTTGTTCACCACCGGACAAGTGTGCCGGCAAGTGATTTGCACGATCACGCAATCCCACACGATCCAATGCTGCCAACGCACGGCTATTGGCATCTTTCGGATGTTGTCCGGCAATAATCAATGGCAGCGCCACGTTATCCAAGACGGAACGATCGGGCAATAAGCGATAGTCTTGATGCACCATGCCGATTTGGCGGCGTAAAAATGGCACTTCATGACGAGATAAGCGGGTAATATCGTGACCGTTAAACCAAATTTGCCCGCCATTGGCACGTTCCATGCCCATAATTAATTTCAGCAGGGTACTTTTCCCCGCACCGGAATGCCCTACCAAATAGGTCATACTGCCTACCGGTAAATGAAAGCTTAACCCTTGCAGCGCCGGTTTTCCGCCCAAATACGCTTTACTCACATTTGCAAATCGAATCATTTTTCTTCTCTAAAAAACACGTCATTTTTGAACCGCACTTTATTCCTCTTCATGAGCAAATAAAGCGTCAATAAATTCTTCTGCGTTAAATTCGCGTAAATCTTCAATTTTTTCACCTACGCCGATATAGCGGATCGGCAAATTAAACTGGTCGGCGATAGCAAAAATCACGCCGCCTTTGGCGGTACCATCCAATTTGGTTAAGCTAATGCCGGTAAGCCCAACGGCTTCGTTAAATAACTTAGCTTGGCTAATGGCATTTTGACCGGTGCCCGCATCCAGGGTGAGCATAATTTCATGCGGTGCACTTTCATCGTATTTTTTCATCACGCGCACGATTTTCTTCAGCTCGTCCATCAAGTTATTTTTATTTTGTAAACGACCGGCGGTGTCGGCAATAAGCACATCAATATTGCGCGCTGCCGCCGATTGCATCGCATCAAAAATCACCGATGCAGAATCGGAACCGGTGCTTTGTGCCACAACCGGAATATGATTACGCTCGCCCCACACTTGCAACTGCTCTACTGCGGCGGCTCGGAAAGTATCACCCGCCGCCAACATGACAGATTTGCCTTCCATTTGGAATTTACGCGCCAGTTTGCCGATGGTAGTGGTTTTCCCTACGCCATTCACCCCCACCATTAAAATCACATAAGGCTTTTTGCTGCCATCAATGCGTAATGGTTGCGCCACCGGTTTTAAAATCTCGCCCATTTCCAATTTAAGTTGTTGGTATAAGGTATCTGCGTTTTGTAACTGCTGACGGGTCGCATGTTGCGTTAAGTTATTGATAATTTTTGTGGTAGTCGGCACGCCGATATCGGCAATGAGAAGTTGTTCTTCTAATTCTTCAAACAATTCATCATCGATTTTTTTACCGAGGAAGAAACTGCGGAAGCCTGCCCCGATGTTTTGTTTGGTTTTTACCAAGCCTTTGAGTAATCGGCTAAAAAAACCACCCTCGCTTGGTTTTTCCTGTGTTTCTACGATGTCGGCAACGGCGCTTTCTTCTTCGAATTCTTCCGCTTCAACAACAGATTCATCTTCAATATTCACCGCTCTTTCGGCTTGTACGTCTGCTTCGCTCTCAGAAAGTGCGGTTGAATTTTCCAGCGTTTCTTCAATAGATTGAGTTGACTCATCTGATGGCACAAGCGTCGATGCTTGTGCCGCTGGGTTTTCCTCTTGAGAGATCTCTACTTGAACATCATGGCTTTCAGGCGCAGGCATAGTAGAAGCTTGTTCAACCGATGGCGCACGCTTCATAGCGTGTGCCCCATCTTCTTCCGATTGCGTTATTTCAGATTGAGCTTCATGAAGTTCAGGCACAAGCGTGGACGCTTGCGCCATCAATGTCTCTTCTGTTGATGGATTTTCGCGCGCAGTTTTATCTAAAAGTGCGGTCGTTTTTTCTGCCGTTTCTTGCACTTCAGATTCATTAGGGAGCTGTTCTTTTGACTCCGGTTCTTTCGGTTCCGTTGATTCTCCTTGTTTATTTTTGCTTAATCCGAACCAAGACCAAAATCCGCCTTTTTTCTCTTCATCTGACATAAATTGCCCACTCTTGTTTAAACTTGATAAAATGCCGCTCATTCTAGCAAAAAAACACATCATTTTCCTGCCGATTTATATGAAAAAAGCAACAACACAACAAAGCACGAAAGGCGAAGTACGCATTATCGCCGGCTTATGGCGCGGACGAAAATTACCGGTGCTGCCATCCCAAGGCTTGCGCCCTACCGGAGATCGTGTAAAAGAAACCCTATTCAATTGGCTCATGCCTTATATCGTTGACAGTGAATGCTTAGACGGGTTTGCCGGTAGCGGTTCTCTTGGCTTTGAAGCGCTTTCGCGCCAAGCGGCAAAGGTGACATTTCTGGAATTGGAAAAAGCCGTGGCGCAGCAGTTAAACAAGAATATTCAAACCTTAAAATGTGCCGATCGCGCGCAAGTCGTCAATCAAAACAGCTTGCACTTTTTAAATCAGCCACAAAATCAACCGCACTTTGATGTGGTCTTTCTCGATCCGCCCTTTCATTTTAATTTAGCCGAGCAAGCCATGGCTCTATTAGCGCAAAACAACTGGCTGCGTCCGCAAGCCTTGATTTATGTGGAAACGGAAAAAGGCAAGGAACCGAACGTACCGGAAAACTGGCATGTATTAAAACAAAAAGACAGCGGTCAAGTGAGTTATCGATTATATCAAGCGGAGTAATCTCCGCTCTTTTTTTGCTGAAATCGCAACAATTTCACAAAATTTCCTTAAGATTTCACCCTATTAATTCACGTTTCATTTATATTTTTTTGTATAAAAAAACACACTTCTCATACCACTTGATCATCATAATTTTAGCATTCTCCATTTGACGGCACACTGCTCAACAGCCAACATCAGATCACACCAAAAACGGAAGAAGCGATTAAGAATGTGCTAAAACAAGGCATTCCGTTTATTCCTGTTTCCGCCCGTCCGCCTTACGCCATTACGCCTTACACAGAACAACTCTGGGGCACAACATGGTATGATTTGTTACAGCGGCGCATTAATTTTAGATAAAAATCTGACCGCACTTTATAGCGTGACTTTAGAACCCCAGGACTTACAAAAACTCAACGCGCTTTTAGCCGATTTTACGCACCTTTCCATCAGCTACTACGCCGGTTTGGATTGGTTTTGTAATGATGTGAACAATAATTGGATCAAGCAAGAAAGCGAAATTACGGGCTTAAGCGCCAAGTTGCTGCAAGGCAACCTCACGGATGTACACAAAATATTAGTCATGGGCAGCGCCGAAGAAATCCAAACGGTAGAACCCGTACTGAAACAAGCCCTACCACACTTAAGTATTCACCGCTCCAAAGACGAATATTTAGAAATCATGAACTCTGCCGCGACCAAAGCAAAAGCCATTCAATTTATGGAACAGCATTTGGGCATTAGTGCCGAACAAGTTATCGCTTTCGGCGACAATTTTAACGACTTGGATATGTTGCAATACGCCGGCCTTAGCATCGCCATGGGCAACGCCCCCGATGCCATCAAACAAGCGGCAAAAGAAGTCACCGCCACGAATAACGAAGACGGTATTGCATTGGTGTTAAATCGTGTGTTTGGGAAGTAAACCTAATTAAAATTCAGCGTAAAAAAGGCCGCAATTTTAAGTTTAAAGTGCGGTCGTTTTTTGAGTGAATTTCACTTTCCTTAGAAAAAAGTAATAAAGTGGCATTTTCTCATTAGAAAAAGTATTTTGTATGGTTGCGTAAAGGTTTTCCATAGTGGATTATAAAGAACCTAATTGAGGGTAAATTTGCCGTTGTATGCAGTAAATTTTTTATATAAGGAAGAATAAATGCTGTCAGCAATATTACATGGGAAGAAGACAGGTAGTGGACTAGCCGGAACCAGATTAAAAATAGGAGAAACGCAAGGAGCCGAGGATATTTTGACATCAAGTGTTTTTGAAAGAATAGCTTATTTACCCGATGAAGTATTTAACCGATTTATTCAAAATCTTCTTAATGGTTATGATTTTGGTCACTTATACGAAATAGAATTCTGGCCATATTGGGAAATAAATAACGCCAAAATCGAGCCCGATGTCGTCTTATTTAATCAAATGCAACAAACCATTATTGTCGAAGCCAAACGATACGATAATACCCAGCAACAATATGCGTATCAACTTGCTAATGAAATTCAGGCTGCTTATAACAATGAAATAAACGATCCTATTTTACTAACTGTTGGTGGAATGTATGAATATAGCGCCAAAAACAAGAAACAATTAAAGAAACAAATAGACGATATACTACAAGCTAGAAATCTTGAAATCACTTATCAATTATATATTAAAAGCTGGCAAGACATTTATTTGACTTTAGAGCGAACTATAAAAGAAGACAAAGCTCAATCTCTACAAAGACTACTTAGCGATATTAGGGAGGCTTACAATTGGCATGATATTCGTTATAAACCTTACCAATGGCTAAACGAATTAAAAGAACAAAAGATCACTTATACTGAATACCCTCAATTAATTAAGCAAAAAAACACATGGGTTCAATTAAAACCCATTAATTTAACACATGAAAAATTTCCCTCTTTTCTAGGAGAATGTTAATGAACAAAAATGATATGAACCTTATTCTACAAGATGTCAGAAAGGCCTATCGATTTCTAGCTGATTATCAACAAAGAATTATTGAATTAATTACCTTCATAAAAAAAGAACTAGATATTGAACATTATCACCACTCAATTCCAAACTATTGCGATCCACGTTCCCTTTATAAAATTTATAATATTGAGGATGGTATTGGTTGGCGATTTTTACCAATGATGAACTTAACCTTATTACTGCATAAAACTCGTAGCATTCCAGCTGGTGAAGAATGGCAAAATCACATTAAGCCAAATGATTTAGCCTTTAGTATAGTCATAGCCTCTGATGAAGATAACGACGGAGAGCTATCCCCTATTGACAGTAAAAGTGAGATCCACATCTATATTTATCAATGCCAAAAGCATAAGAGAAAAAAGGACTGGTATAGTGATGTGTGGTGGAATATAGAATACCCAGACTTTGGAACAGTTACTCACTATCAAGATAAATCAGGTGAAATTGAATACCAAATCTATGGAGAATCTTTAGATTTATCTGAAATGTATGACGAGGAAAGTGTGAGATCGACTCTTGATGCCTTTAGAAAACGCGCTTCTGAGAAACTAGGGCAAGAGATTTAGAAATAGCAGTTCGTCCTCCGTGGTGCACGCACCTATTGAAAACAGCACCAGCGTAGACGCTGGTGCTATCAAAAGAAGTAAAATTTAACATGAAAAAAGACCGCACTTTTAAACCCAAAGTGCGGTCTTTTTTTCTAACGTTTTTACGGTGACAATCTCACCCTTTTAAAGCGTTTCATTGGAAGGCCAGGCATTGACCACCGCTTTCACGAGGGTTGCCAGTGGAATGGCAAAGAAAACGCCCCAGAAGCCCCATAAACCGCCGAAAATCAACACGGCGATGATGATAATTAACGGGTGGAGGTTGACGACTTCGGAAAATAAAAACGGCACAAGGAGATTTCCGTCTAATAATTGGGAAACGACGAAAGCAATCAAAATATACCAGAATGTGTGAGTGTCGCCAAATTGGAAAATCGCGACTAACACGACCGGAATGGTGACTAATACCGCCCCAATGTAAGGCACCAAGACGGAAAACCCAACCGCCACAGCCAATAGCAACGGATAATTCAAGCCGAAAGTTAAGAAGATGGCGTAAGTAACTGCGGTCACTACTAAAATCTCGAGCAATTTCCCACGAATATAATTGGCAATTTGCTGCTGCATTTCCACCCACACTTTTGAAGCAAGTGTGCGATTACGTGGCAGGAAACGGCTGACGCCATCAATCAGCTGGCGTTTATCTTTAAGTAGGAAAAACACCATTAACGGCACCAAGAAAGCATAAATCCCAAGCGTCACCAAGTTCATGATAGATGCCAGAGAGAGTTTTAATGCCGATTCACCCAAACTGAGAATTTTCTCTTTTACCGTACCGAAAATAGATTCCACGGTTTGTGCATCAATCAGTTCCGGATAGCGTTCCGGCAAAGATAAAAACCACTCGTTAAAGCGATTAAACATGTGAGGTAAATCACTTAATAAATTCGCTAACTGTGCCCATAAATTCGGAATCAAAACTAATACAACGACAAAAACCAAGCTGATAAAACTGCCTAGCACCAACATCGCAGCCACTAAGCGGGGACACTTCAATTTTTCATTTAATAAGCGTACCGGCCATTCCAATAAATAGGCCAACACAATCGCCACCAACAACGGCGCAATAAGGTCGCTAAAAAAATAAATGGACACGAAACCGAACAGCAAAATCGCCGCCAATCCCATGGCTTGCGGATCAGTGAAGCGTCGGTTATACCAACTTTTAAACATCTCAATCATGTTTGATTCCTCTATAAAACCTGCCTGATTATAAGGTAAAATCTATGCAAAGCACACATTAAGCAGGAGGAATTTCTATGTCGATTACTATCTACCACAACCCTCGTTGTTCCAAAAGCCGTGAAACATTAGCCTTGTTGGAAAGCCATCATATTCAACCGACCATCGAACTGTATTTACAACACAACTACGATGTTGAAACGCTACAAAGCATTGCGGATAAATTGGGTATTACGGATATTCGCCAAATGATGCGAACCAAAGCTGAACTCTATAAAACCTTGGGGTTAGATAATCCAAGCCTAACAGCACAGGATTTACTCAATGCCATTGCACAACATTCTGAATTATTGGAACGCCCGATTGTGGTAAACGGCAATAAAGCCAAAATCGGACGCCCGCCGGAAAGTGTGTTAGCAATTTTATAAAAACACCGTTAAAAATCCGTTGGATTTTGTAACCGCACTTGATCGTGTAAGCGGACAAAAATAAACCCGATTCTACGTCGGGTTTATTTTTTATTGGTTAATCTTTCGCAAGCCCTAAATTGCCAATTTTAATCCCCAAATGTCCTAATGCCACCGGAGAGATTTGCTCGCTTAAATAAATGAATAATTCATCCAAATCGGTGAAGTCTTTTTTGATTTTAATTTGGTCTTCCACTTTGCGGGTAAAGGTATAGTTTGTTTCATTGCCGTTGATGTGCGCTTCTAAGGTCACATAAATAGTCTCAAAAAAGTGGCTTTTCGCGCCTTCTTCGCCCGGATCGCTGATTCTGACGTTCCATGTGTTGTTAAATAAAATTTCTGTTTTCACTGTCATAATAACCTCATTCATATCAATACATTACATAAACTTTACGAGTAGAAAAAAGCCCGATAATAAAATCTCTTATCATAGAAATCTTATTATCGGGCTTTTCGTAATAGCGATTTGCGTGTTTCGCTTGACGTTGATAGCTGCCTTTGCCTTTCTTATTTCGTTCAACACGTTGGCGAAAGAGTTTATCGTGTAATAATGCTTGAATTGCATTC
The DNA here is from genome assembly GCF_900476035.1 of Aggregatibacter segnis ATCC 33393. GTDB lineage: Bacteria > Pseudomonadota > Gammaproteobacteria > Enterobacterales > Pasteurellaceae > Aggregatibacter > Aggregatibacter segnis. Next base: position 227,466 of record NZ_LS483443.1, read on the forward strand.
TCTTTAATCACACCGCGCTGATGCTGATAGGTCATCGTTCCTTGCGAATTTTGAGGCGGTGTCTGCAAGGCATGTTTTTGTTTTGCCATGATTTTTCCTCTTATGAATGAAAATAGGTTATGTTTTTTAAGGGCTAAAAAACGGCACACATTATAGCGGATTCCGCTGAAATGAAAAGCCGTTGCACGGAAAGCAAAACGTGAAAACCCGATTTTTATTGGTATTTCACTGTCGCCTTTTTGTACAAAAAAAGGTAGAATTAGCCCCTTTTTTATTACCCGCGATAGACTTTTTGAGAAAATTTATGAGTTCTACCCCAAACATCGGCTTTGTCAGCCTTGGCTGTCCGAAAAATTTAGTGGATTCAGAACGTATTCTGACGGAATTACGTTCCAACGGTTATAACATTATTCCAAGCTATGAAAATGCCGATTTAGTGATCGTGAATACCTGTGGTTTTATTGACAGCGCCGTACAAGAATCTTTGGAAGCCATTGGCGAAGCGTTAGAAGAAAACGGTAAAGTGATTGTGACCGGCTGCCTTGGCGCAAAAGAAGATCAAATTCGCCAAGTTCACCCAAAAGTGTTAGAAATCAGCGGTCCGCACAGTTATGAAACCGTGATGAATCAGGTACAAAAATACGTACCGAAACCGGCTTATAATCCGTATGAAAGCCTGCTGCCGGCACAAGGTGTGAAACTTACACCAAAACATTACGCCTATTTAAAAATATCCGAAGGCTGCGACCATCGTTGCACGTTCTGTATTATCCCGTCCATGCGGGGCGATTTGGATAGCCGTCCGATTACTCAAGTTTTGGATGAAGCCAAACGTTTGGTGGATGCCGGCGTAAAAGAGCTGTTAATCGTGTCCCAAGACACCTCCGCTTATGCCTTAGACCAAACCAAAGAAAACCAAAATAAAACCGTCTTCTGGAACGGTATGCCGATTAAAAATAATTTAATCAGCTTGTGTCGCCAATTAGGCAATTTGGGCATTTGGGTTCGCTTGCACTATGTTTATCCGTATCCACATGTGGACGAATTGATTCCACTGATGGCGGAAGGCAAGCTGTTGCCTTATTTGGACATTCCGTTGCAACACGCCAGCCCGAAAATTCTGAAAGCCATGAAAAGACCCGGCAAAATCGACCGCACTTTAGAGCGCATTAAAACATGGCGTGAGATTTGCCCGGAATTAACCTTACGCTCCACCTTTATCGTTGGTTTCCCGGGGGAAACAGAAGAAGATTTCCAAATGCTGTTGGATTTCTTGAAAGAAGCACAGCTAGACCGCGTGGGCTGTTTCAAATTCAGCCCGGTAGAAGGTGCGCCGGCGACAGATATGCCGGATCAAGTACCGGAAGACGTGAAAGAAGAACGTTATCATCGTTTCATGCAACTCCAACAAGCCATTTCCGCGGCTCGCTTACAACAAAAAATCGGCAAAACGTTAAAAGTGATTGTGGATGACATCAATGAAGAAGGCATTATTGGTCGTTCCATGGCGGATGCGCCGGAAATTGATGGCTTGGTGTATGTAGACAATCAAAGCCAAAGTGCGGTCAATATTGGCGACGTGATTTCTGTGCATATTACGGATGCTGATGAATACGATTTATGGGGAACCTGTTAATTCCTTCAACAAAAATCCTCGCCATGAGGATTTTTTTTATGACTTTTGAGAGAGAAAAAAATGCAACCAATCAACATCCTTTTCGTCTGTTTAGGCAATATTTGCCGTTCCCCGATGGCAGAATACGTCATGCGGGAAAAAATCAAACAAGCCCATTTGCAACATAAAATCCTGACTGCCAGCGCCGGCACCTCCGGGTGGCACGACGGTGAAGGCATGCACTGTGGCACGGCCGACATACTGGATCAACATAAAATCGCGTCGAATGATTTTGTCAGCCGTAAAGTGCGGTCAAAAGATTGGGCGGATTTTGATTATCTGATTGCCATGGACAATGAAAATTTACAGGATTTGGAAAAGCTATTTGGACATCATCCGGAAAAACAGTTTCAAATCACCGCACTTTGTCCTGATTTAGGCATCGATCACATTCCGGATCCTTGGTACACCAAGAACTTTCAGCAAACTTATGCCTTGCTCGATCAATGTTGCGATGCCTTGTTAACCAAAATTCGTCAAACACATCATTTGTGATAGAAATGTTAATTTGATACATGCATTTTGTGATCTCTCGCACGTTTATTTCGCTGCGAATTCGGTAAGATAATGCCAGCATAACTGCCGTTATGCCATGTAAAATTTATAATGAGGTATTTCCACTATGTTTCCAGAATTTAGAGATCTAATTACCAAACTGAAAGTTGAAGATGCTTATTTTGCAAATTTATTTGATAAACATAATGAACTAGACCAACGTATTAAAAACATCGAATCCAATATTGAATTGGGTACGCACAATGAAGTGGAAATGTTGAAAAAGGAAAAACTACGTTTGAAAGATGCAATGTACGAAGTCTTGAAAAAGGCTAGCGCAAAATAAACGAGCATAAAAACAAAAGACCGCATTGAAGTGCGGTCTTTTTTATGGACATTTTTAGTGTTTGCCGCCACAGCCGCAACCACCGCCATGGTGATGATCGTCATCATGATGGTGACCATGACCGCCACAGCAACCTTCGTGCTGATGATCGTGGTCGTGATGATGGTGGTGGTGATGATGGCCGCCACAACCGCAACCATGACCTTCTTCATCGCTATCATGGTCGTGGCCGCCACAACAACCGCCTTCTTGGTGTAAATGACCGTGTGCGATTTCTTCCAATGTCGCCTCACGGGTATCCACTACTTCCACGGTGAAATGTAATTCTTGACCGGCTAACATATGGTTGCCATCAACAACAACATCTGTATCGCCCACTTCAGTAATCACTACCGGCAATGGCCCCATATCCGTATCTGCAATGAAACGCATACCGACTTCTAAATCTTCCACGCCAACAAAAACATCTTTTGGTACGCGTTGCACCATATTTTCGTTGTATTCGCCGTAACCTTCTTCCGGTTTCACGCGAACTTCAAATTTGTCGCCCACAGATTTGCCTTCTAAGGCATTTTCCAAACCGATCACAAGGTTATTATGACCTTGTAAATATTGTAACGGTTGATTCGCAGGTGCTTCATCCACCAATACACCATCTTCGGTACGAACTTGATAAGCGATGCTTACCACCACATTTTTTGCAACTTTCATTGTTTACCTCATTTGTTCAAAGGGGAATTTCTGCGTCAATCTTAACCGCAGAAAAGCGTTGTCATTTTATAAAAAATCTCATTCGGGAAAAAGGGATTAGTTTAATAACTTAATCTGTGCACTCACTGAGGCTTTTAATTCCGCTTTACCGTTATTATCCAGATTCACTTCATCAGCTGCCTCTGAAGAGAAAGAGTTCATTTTGGCAACTGGCATCATACGTCTGTCAAAATATAGCATTTCATTTCGGCTATCCAGATTCAAATTTACCACCTCATAGCCTTTAGCATTCAGTGAAGTTTGGATCAACTGCGCTTTGTGCTGGAATTGTGCTAAAGCGCTTTTAATCATTTCATCTTCAAATTTTACAGCGGCTTCTTTTGATAGCTTCTGAACAACATCGGTAATGGCGAAAGTGTCATTTAAGTCGGAAATCACTTGAGACAACACCACAAAATCCTTACTTTCCAACACTAAATCGGCTCGTTCAATCCATCCGGACTGCTTACCTTTGCTGTCATAACGCACCTGTGTGCTACGCGTATTTTTCTTAACTTCCACCGCACTTTGTTTTTTAAGCACCTCTAGCGCGGCATTCACTTTCTGATTAATGGTTTGATTTAATTCTTTTAAGTTTTTATTTTCTTCTTTGACGAAAAGCGTCACTTCCATGACATCATAATCCACGTCCTTAGTAACTTCCGTACTAAAAGAAATCACATTTTTTTCCGTCTCATCAGCAGATTTTGTTTCTGCATTGGCAGCCAAAGCCATGCTTAAAGGCAAAAGTACTAAAGCAAAATGTTTTAATTTCATGAGTGTCTCCTATATACAAAAGTGCGGTCGATTTTCAGATTGTTTTTTAATGTTTAACGATATCCTCATCATCATCTAAGTCATCGTCTTCGTCAAAAAATTCACCGTCATCACCATATTCATCGTCATCCGCATTCGGATCTTCAAAATAGGTTCCCCAACCGTCATAACTGCCTTGATATTTTTCTACTAACGGCAGTAATTCTTTTTGTTGGGCATCAATGATTTCAGGTTTGAGCTCCACTTCGCTGATAATATCGCAGCAGAACAATACGCTGCCATTTTCCTCTTCAAATTCTTCCGCCTCAGAAACCTCATAGCCGGCTTTAAATGCATCCATAACAATTTTTTCTAATTTATCAAAATTATGGTGAGAAATATGATGTTCAATAATATACAACGCATTCGGATCGCTACCGTCATTTAACAAATCGGTAATAATTTCGCGGGTCTCAGCTTTTAATTCGTCTAAATGACTCATAATGTTTCCTTGCAAAAAGTGGGAAGGGACAAGTGCGGATATGATACAGGAATAAAAAGAAAAATCTTCTCACAAGGAGAAGATTTTATCTAATAAAAATTATTTTTTAAGTAAATCGCGGATTTCAGTCAATAATTTTTCTTCAGCGCTAGGTTCTTTGACTGCTTCGACTGGTTTCTTCAATTTGTTCAATGCTTTAATCATCATAAAAATTGCAAACGCAATGATGATAAAATCAAATACATTTTGAATAAAGACACCATAATTTAATGTCACCGCCGGAATATCGCCAGCCGCTTCTGCTAAGGTGAGTTTAAGGTCTTTAAAATCAATCCCACCGGTTAAAATACCTAATACCGGCATAAAAACATCTGCCACTAATGAACTGACGATTTTGCCGAATGCACCACCGATGATCACACCGACTGCCATATCAACAACATTGCCACGCATGGCAAATTCACGAAATTCTTTAATAAAGCTCATAGACGCTCTCCTAAGATAAGTCAAAAAATCAACGACAAAACATTTGCCGATTGGTTAAAAAAGGCGCACATTATAGTGAGTTTGCGCAGAAATAACAATTTTTATTCAAATAAAAAATGCGGTTGGTTGGAATAATTTCTCCACATCAGAAATATATTTTTTCTCACTTAAATACACCACAACATGATCGCCTGCTTGAATAACGGTTCTTGAATCCCCAATCAACACATCATTGCCTCGTAAGATAGCGCCAATCACCGCACCGGTAGGCATTTTTAATTCATTAACCATGCGACCGATAACATGAGAGCTACTTTCTTCGCCATGAATGATAATTTCAAGCGCCTCCGCTAATCCATGACGTAAAGAAACGACATTTGCCACATCCCCTTTACGCACATGCCCAAGCAACGCAGAAATAGTGGCTTGCTGTGGAGAAATCGCAATATCAATGGTACCGCCTTGAATCAAATTGATATACGCAATGCGTTGGATCAACACCATAGCTTTTTTCGCGCCAAGCCGTTTTGCCAATAACGCCGACATAATATTGGCTTCATCATCACTTGAAAGGGAAAGGAATACATCGATATTTTCAATGTGCTCTTCAAACAGCAAAGATTGATCGGACGCATCTCCGTTGAACACCAACGTTTTTGATAATTTTTCCGCAAGGACCGACGCCCGTTCAGCATTACGCTCAATGAGTTTCACGGTGCAATGCTCTTCTAACAACTTCGCTACACCGGTGGCGATATTTCCTCCACCCACAATCATAATGCGCTTATAGGGTTTTTCGAGGCGTTGTAGCTCACTCATTACCGCTTTAATGTGCACGGTGGCACAAATAAACGTAATTTCATCACCGGCTTCAATAATCGTTGAGCCTTGTGGGCGAATCACTTTATCTTGGCGCAAAATCGACACAATACGGCAATCAATATGCGGTAAATGTTCTTTCAGCGTAGAAATCGAATAACCAACCAAGGGGCCGCCGTAATAGGCTTTCACCACAACCAAACTGATCTTATCTTTCGCTAAATGCGCCACTTGTAATGCGCCGGGATAGCTAATTAAACGAACAATATCCTGCGTCACCAAATTTTCCGGTGAAATAATGTGATCAATAGGAAACGCCTCGTCAGAAAATAATTTCTCTTTTTCCTTCAAATATTCACTATTACGAATACGGGCAATTTTAGTTGGCGTATTAAACAAGGTATACGCAATTTGGCAGGCAACCATGTTAATTTCGTCAGAACTGGTCACCGCAATTAATAAATCCGCATCCGGCGCACCGGCATCACGCAACATCTTTGGCGAAGAGGCTAACCCTTGCATCACGCGCAAATCGTGTTTATCGCGTAAATGCTCCAAACGCAAGGATTCATCGTCAACCAAAGTAATATCATTGTCTTCACTGACCAAATTGGCTGCCAAGGTAGAACCGACTTGTCCTGCGCCTAAAATAATTATCTTCATTTGATTCTCTCCATGGCTAACGTTAACCCTGACGTTTCACCAATTTCGCGTAATAAAAACCATCGCCACCGTCAATTTGTGGAATAAACTGAAAACCAACCGCACTTTGATTACGCTCAAGTACATCAGGCGGTAAATCCAACGGGAGCAATTGCGCATCAGGCGTATTTTGCAAAAAGCGCTCAATCTGCTGACTATTTTCTTCTGCAAGCACAGAACAGGTTGCATACAACAATACCCCATTCGGTTTCAAATAATGCCACAATGCATCCAAAATCTGCCCTTGCAAAGCGACTAACTGCTTGATATCAGCCTCTTTACGTAACCATTTAATATCCGGATGACGGCGAATTACCCCGGTGGCGGAACAAGGTGCATCTAATAAAATGCGGTCAAAACGCACCGCACTTTTGCCCAATTTGTCTAGCCATGCTTGTGGATTCGCCGCATCACCGCACACGACTGTCGCCTGCTGTTGCATCCGTGCTAAATTTTCTTTCACGCGCTGCAAACGGTTTTCTTCCACATCCAACGCCATCACATCAGCCTGCGGCGCCAGTTCTAAAATATGGGTGGTTTTGCCGCCCGGTGCCGCACAGGCATCTAAAATAACCTCATGATTTTGTGGCTGTAATAATAACGCCGCCCATTGTGCATGAAGATCTTGAACTGTCACACCACCTTCGGCAAACAACGGTAAATTTTGCACGGCGGTCGGCTGAGTTAAACCCAGCGCCTGCGGATGAGACGTTACCTGTGTTTCCGTCTGCTGCGCTGCTAATAAAGTGCGGTAAGTTTCCAAGCTGTTTTTTTGCGTATTCACCCGTAACCACATGGGTGGCTTTTGATTATTGGCGTCAATGATCTCGCGCCAGTTCGGATAACTCTTCTTCAGTTTATTCACAAACCAATCAGGATGCAGCGTTTGCCAATGTTTATCCACAATCGCAAGAATATCATCTTGTTCACGCAAAAATCGACGCAGCACCCCATTCACCAAACCACGAAAACTGTCGGATTTTAAAGATTTCGTTGCATTCACGACTTCATCTACCGCAGCATGCGCAGGGATTCGCATATAAAGCAGCTGATATAAACCGACCAATAGCAAACAATGCACAATGCGCGTTTTGCCTTTAAGTGGTTTATCCACAAGGCGTTTGATAATTTGTTCCAAACGAGGCAGTACGCGACATATGCCGAAACAAATTTCTTGCAACAAAGGTAAATCTTGCGCTTTCACCGAAGATTGCGCTTCCGGTATCAACGTAGACAAGGATTTCCCTTCATCCAATACTTGCAAAATCACTTTCGCCGCCATTGCACGCGTAGAAAGTGCGGTTGTTTTTGGCGGTATTTTTTTAGATGAGTATTGTTTTTCCATTAGGCCAGCACCTTACCCACTTGGAACCAATCGGCACGACCGTTTAATAGATCCTGTGCCGACATGGGTTTCTTACCCGCCGGTTGTAATTGCAATAAATTCAGTACGCCATCCGCTGTCGCGATTTGGATACCCTGTTTATCAGCCGCTAAAATCGTCCCCGGTGTTTTATTCACATGGGGCAACACGGTTGCTTGATACACTTTCAGCGTTTGCGGATTATTCTGTCCATCCATTAATTCCAAATAAGCCATTGGCCAAGGATTAAATGCGCGAATGTTGCGTTCCAACTGCGCAGCCGATAGCTGCCAATTTAACTTGGCTTCTTCTTTGGAAAGTTTGTCAGCATAATTACTTTGGGTGTCATCTTGTTTTTCCGCGGTGAATTTACCGGTTCCTAAATTATCCAATACATCAATTAACGCCGACGGCGCAAACTCTGCCAGTTTGTTATAAAGGCTTGTGGACGTTTCTGTCGGCAAAATATCACAATACACTTTGTGCAACATATCGCCTGTGTCCAACCCGGCATCCATCTGCATAATCGTGACACCGGTCCGTGTATCACCTGCCCAAATTGATCGTTGAATCGGTGCGGCACCACGCCAACGCGGCAACAAAGAACCGTGCACATTTAAGCAACCATAGGTTGGTGCATCCAAAACGGCTTGAGGCAAAATCAAACCGTAAGCCACTACGACCATGACATCTGCATACAACGCACACAATTCTGATTGTGCTTCAGGCTTCCGCAAGGATTTCGGTTGATAGACAGGAATCTGATGTTGCTCGGCTAACTGTTTCACAGGGCTGGCTTGCAATTTTTTACCACGCCCGGCAGGTTTATCCGGCTGGGTGTAAACGGCAATAACGTTATGGGAAGAATTGAGTAAAGCTTGTAAATGCTGTGCAGCAAAGTCCGGCGTGCCGGCAAAGATAATATTGAGTGGTTTCATAATGTTCTACGTCATAGATAAATAAAAGTGCGGCTAAAAATTACCGCACTTCTGGAGGATTCACAATTATTTTTGCTTTTCCATTTGTTTTTTCACTTTCATCAGCTTCTCTTTGATGCGTTGACGTTTCAACGGAGAAAGATAATCTACAAAAAGAATACCGTTAAGATGATCAATTTCATGCTGAATACAAATAGCCAGTAAACCATCGGCTTTTAAGGTAAATTCTTTACCATCACGATCGAGGGCTTTTACTGTCACTTTCTCTTTGCGAGGCACTAAAGCGCGAAATCCCGGAATAGATAAACACCCTTCTTCAATGCCCGTCTCACCTTCGGCATCCAAAATTTCAGGGTTAATCAATACCAATTGATTTTGTTTATCACCTTCAATGTCGATAGTGATAATACGCTGTAAAATATCGACCTGAGGTGCGGCTAAACCAATGCCTTCTTCTTGATACATAGTGTCAAACATATCATCAATAATTTTGCGGGTATCATCATTTACGTTCAACACAGGATCGCAAACAACTTTCAGATGTTCTTCTGGATAAATAAGTACATTTAAAGCAGTCATAATTTCTCTTAGAATTTAAAATAAGTGCGTTATTGTAGCCTTTTTCTCATAAAATTCCTATGCTGTAAAAAGCAAAAACCCCCGATGCTCTCACATCAGGGGTTCATATCAGGCTTGGCGGTGACCTACTCTCACATGGGGATACCCCACACTACCATCGGCATTACGGCGTTTCACTTCTGAGTTCGGTATGGAGTCAGGTGGGCCCACCGCACTATCGCCGCCAATATTCTTTATGATTTCTCTCTTATCTTATTCACGTCTTCTTAATCTAAAAACAAGCCTTCTCTCAACTCTCTCTTTGCGTCTTTCTCTTAACTGCTACTCTACTTCGCTCCATGCTCCAGGTCTCCCCAAAAACACTTGAGCGTTGTATGGCTAAGCCTCTCGGGCAATTAGTATGCGTTAGCTCAATGTATCACTACACTTACACACCGCACCTATCTACGTCTTAGTCTTAAACAACCCTTACTGTCTTAAAGACAGGGAGAACTCATCTCTTGGCAAGTTTCGTGCTTAGATGCTTTCAGCACTTATCTCTTCCGCATGTAGCTACCCAGCAATGCCTCTGGCGAGACAACTGGAACACCAGTGATGCGTCCACTCCGGTCCTCTCGTACTAGGAGCAGCCCCAATCAATTCTCCAACGCCCACGGCAGATAGGGACCGAACTGTCTCACGACGTTCTAAACCCAGCTCGCGTACCACTTTAAATGGCGAACAGCCATACCCTTGGGACCTACTTCAGCCCCAGGATGTGATGAGCCGACATCGAGGTGCCAAACACCGCCGTCGATATGAACTCTTGGGCGGTATCAGCCTGTTATCCCCGGAGTACCTTTTATCCGTTGAGCGATGGCCCTTCCATGCAGAACCACCGGATCACTATGACCTACTTTCGTACCTGCTCGACTTGTCTGTCTCGCAGTTAAGCTTGCTTATACCATTGCACTAACCTCACGATGTCCGACCGTGATTAGCAAACCTTCGTGCTCCTCCGTTACTCTTTGGGAGGAGACCGCCCCAGTCAAACTACCCACCAGACACTGTCCGAGACCGCGTTTCGCAATCTTCGTTAGAACATCAAACGTTAAAGGGTGGTATTTCAAGGACGACTCCATAATCACTGGCGTGACTACTTCAAAGTCTCCCACCTATCCTACACATCAAAATTCAATGTTCAGTGTCAAGCTATAGTAAAGGTTCACGGGGTCTTTCCGTCTAGCCGCGGGTACACCGCATCTTCACGGCGATTTCAATTTCACTGAGTCTCGGGTGGAGACAGCCTGGCCATCATTATGCCATTCGTGCAGGTCGGAACTTACCCGACAAGGAATTTCGCTACCTTAGGACCGTTATAGTTACGGCCGCCGTTTACTGGGGCTTCGATCAGGAGCTTCTCTTTCGATTACACCATCAATTAACCTTCCAGCACCGGGCAGGCATCACACCCTATACGTCCACTTTCGTGTTTGCAGAGTGCTGTGTTTTTAATAAACAGTTGCAGCCAGCTGGTATCTTCGACCGGTTCAACCTTCGCCCGCAAGGGACTACAATCTACGCCGGCGCACCTTCTCCCGAAGTTACGGTGCTATTTTGCCTAGTTCCTTCACCCGAGTTCTCTCAAGCGCCTGAGTATTCTCTACCTGACCACCTGTGTCGGTTTTCAGTACGGTTTAGATAAACCTGAAGCTTAGTGGCTTTTCCTGGAAGTGTGGTATCAGTTACTTCAGCTCCGTAGAGCCTCGTCATCATCTCTCAGTGTTAAGGAAGTCCGGATTTGCCTAAACTTCCCACCTACAAACTTAAACGTGCATATCCAACAGCACGCTAACCTAACCTGCTCCGTCCCCACATCGCAGTTTATCCAAGTACGGGAATATTAACCCGTTTCCCATCGACTACGCTTTTCAGCCTCGCCTTAGGGGCCGACTCACCCTGCCCCGATTAACGTTGGACAGGAACCCTTGGTCTTCCGGCGAACGGGTTTTTCACCCGTTTTATCGTTACTTATGTCAGCATTCGCACTTGTGATACGTCAAGCCCACCTCTCGATGAACCTTCATCCGCTTACACAACGCTCCCCTACCCAACAGACTTACGTCTGATGCCGCAGCTTCGGTGCTATATTTGAGCCCCGTTACATCTTCCGCGCAGGCCGACTCGACTAGTGAGCTATTACGCTTTCTTTAAATGATGGCTGCTTCTAAGCCAACATCCTAGCTGTCTAAGCCTTCCCACTTCGTTTCCCACTTAATATAGACTTTGGGACCTTAGCTGGCGGTCTGGGTTGTTTCCCTCTCCACGACGGACGTTAGCACCCGCCGTGTGTCTCCTGAGTATCACTCTTCGGTATTCGTAGTTTGCATCGGGTTGGTAAGCCGGGATGGCCCCCTAGCCGAAACAGTGCTCTACCCCCGAAGGTGTCCGCTCAAGGCTCTACCTAAATAGATTTCGGGGAGAACCAGCTATCTCCCGGTTTGATTGGCCTTTCACCCCCAGCCACAAGTCATCCGCTAATTTTTCAACATTAGTCGGTTCGGTCCTCCAGTTAGTGTTACCCAACCTTCAACCTGCCCATGGCTAGATCACCGGGTTTCGGGTCTATACCTTGCAACTATTCGCCCAGTTAAGACTCGGTTTCCCTTCGGCTCCCCTATTCGGTTAACCTCGCTACAAAATATAAGTCGCTGACCCATTATACAAAAGGTACGCAGTCACCCTTGCGGGCTCCCACTGCTTGTACGTACAAGGTTTCAGGTTCTATTTCACTCCCCTCACCGGGGTTCTTTTCGCCTTTCCTTCACAGTACTGGTTCACTATCGGTCAATCAGGAGTATTTAGCCTTGGAGGATGGTCCCCCCATCTTCAAACAGGATATCACGTGTCCCGCCCTACTTGTCGTTAGCTCAGTACCACAAAAGTATTTTCGAGTACGGGATTATCACCCTCTACGATTTGGCTTCCCAGCCAATTCCTCTAATACTTCCGCTATCACTAACAGGCTCCTTCGCTTTCGCTCGCCGCTACTCACAAAATCTCGGTTGATTTCTTTTCCTCGGGGTACTTAGATGTTTCAGTTCTCCCGGTTCGCCTCATTATCCTATGGATTCAGATAATGATAGTGGGTTCTTCACCCACTGGGTTTCCCCATTCGGACATCTTGGATTAAACGCCTCTTATCGACTCATCCAAGCTTTTCGCAGATTAGCACGTCCTTCTTCGCCTCTGATTGCCAAGGCATCCACCTTGTACGCTTTGTCACTTAACCATACAACCTCAAGTATTCTTACCTTATTATTTAAATAACATTAAACAATAAGCCTCAAACACTTCAACTACGATTAATAACAGTTAATTAAGAGTAATCGCCTTTTATCAATCACTCTCACTCAGACTTTCTTGAAAGTCTCGTTTTCAGCTTGTTTCCAGATTTTTAAAGAACAGTAAAGATGAAAAATCATCTTTAAATGGCGTCCCCACGGGGATTCGAACCCCGGTTACCGCCGTGAAAGGGCGATGTCCTAGGCCTCTAGACGATGGGGACAGCATATAAAGATGCTCTCTTCTCTTTAGTATTTTGTTCTTTCCTTGTCTACAACCATCAAACAAACTGTGTGAACACTTAAAGTCGATTCTATCTTTGGTAAGGAGGTGATCCAACCGCAGGTTCCCCTACGGTTACCTTGTTACGACTTCACCCCAGTCATGAATCATACCGTGGTAAACGCCCTCCCGAAGGTTAAGCTATCTACTTCTGGTACAACCCACTCCCATGGTGTGACGGGCGGTGTGTACAAGGCCCGGGAACGTATTCACCGCGACATTCTGATTCGCGATTACTAGCGATTCCGACTTCATGGAGTCGAGTTGCAGACTCCAATCCGGACTTAGACGTACTTTGTGAGATTCACTCCACCTCGCGGCTTCGTCGCCCTCTGTATACGCCATTGTAGCACGTGTGTAGCCCTACTCGTAAGGGCCATGATGACTTGACGTCATCCCCACCTTCCTCCGGTTTATCACCGGCAGTCTCCTTTGAGTTCCCGACCGAATCGCTGGCAACAAAGGATAAGGGTTGCGCTCGTTGCGGGACTTAACCCAACATTTCACAACACGAGCTGACGACAGCCATGCAGCACCTGTCTCATGGTTCCCGAAGGCACTCTCATATCTCTACAAGATTCCATGGATGTCAAGAGTAGGTAAGGTTCTTCGCGTTGCATCGAATTAAACCACATGCTCCACCGCTTGTGCGGGCCCCCGTCAATTCATTTGAGTTTTAACCTTGCGGCCGTACTCCCCAGGCGGTCGATTTATCACGTTAGCTTCGGGCACCAAGCTCAAGGCCCAATCCCCAAATCGACAGCGTTTACAGCGTGGACTACCAGGGTATCTAATCCTGTTTGCTCCCCACGCTTTCGCACATGAGCGTCAGTACATTCCCAAGGGGCTGCCTTCGCCTTCGGTATTCCTCCACATCTCTACGCATTTCACCGCTACACGTGGAATTCTACCCCTCCCTAAAGTACTCTAGCTACCCAGTCTGAAATGCAATTCCCAGGTTAAGCCCGGGGATTTCACACCTCACTTAAATAGCCGCCTGCGTGCCCTTTACGCCCAGTTATTCCGATTAACGCTCGCACCCTCCGTATTACCGCGGCTGCTGGCACGGAGTTAGCCGGTGCTTCTTCTGTGATTAACGTCAATCGTGATGCCTATTAAACATCACGCCTTCCTCGTCACCGAAAGAACTTTACAACCCGAAGGCCTTCTTCATTCACGCGGCATGGCTGCGTCAGGGTTGCCCCCATTGCGCAATATTCCCCACTGCTGCCTCCCGTAGGAGTCCGGGCCGTGTCTCAGTCCCGGTGTGGCTGGTCATCCTCTCAGACCAGCTAGAGATCGTCGGCTTGGTAGGCCATTACCCCACCAACTACCTAATCCCACTTGGGCTCATCCTATGGCATGCGGCCTTGCGGTCCCGCACTTTCGTCTCTCGACTCTACGCGGTATTAGCGACAGTTTCCCGTCGTTATCCCCCTCCATAAGCCAGATTCCCAAGCATTACTCACCCGTCCGCCACTCGTCAGCAAGAAAGCAAGCTCTCTCCTGTTACCGTTCGACTTGCATGTGTTAAGCCTGCCGCCAGCGTTCAATCTGAGCCATGATCAAACTCTTCAGTTCAAAAAGTTTAATCGCTCAATACTGCTGACTTAATTAATCATCTATATAAATAAACGAATTTTCGTAGCACTATTCAGTTCAATTTTAAAATTCTTAATAATAAAAACGAATCTTCAAGTGCCCACACAGTTTGTCTGATTGATTGTTAAAGAACATTTGCATAAGCAAGGTTGCGGATTATAAGTAAAGTTTCCATTTATCGTCAAGAAAAAATTTATTTATTTTTTCTCCCTTGCGGTGCGGAGCGGTATTATAGGGTTCAAGATAAATGGATCAAGTAAATTTTTGCATTTTCTTATCGATAGATTAGAAAAGATACAATTCGCTTATTTTAGCTGCAAAAACGCCTCAGAAAATGACCGCACTTTTTGCCAGTCCGTATATTCGATCTCTTTCGTTGGATCTGTTTCGCCTCCCGTAATTCGCATAATGAACTGAATCATAATACGATCAAAGAAATTGTAGCGTGGATAAAATAGCGCACCGGCAAATACAGCTGACATTGTCGGTTTCCAGGTGATACGCTGTAAAAATTTACGCACATAAATATTCGTCTCTGGTGTCGACTTTTCGGGTTTTCGTGCAGTCAAATTGACCCCGAAGAAGGCTGTAGTTTTTTGGTTCAAAAGTGCGGTGTGTTTTTCCAACGTTTTATAAAGCGCTTTATTAAAATGCCCATAACGGATCGAGGCTCCGATAATAATGCGATCATAATTAGCCAACTCATACATATCGGTAATTGACTTCACATCAACATTTTCGTGAATAATTCCTGCAATGTAGTTGGCTATTTTTTTAGTTTGTCCATCACGAGTGGAATATAAGATAAGTGTTTTCATTAGGATTTCCAAAATGCCGGTGTAAATAAGACTAACAGTGAGAAAATTTCCAAGCGCCCACAAACCATAGTTAAAGTGAGGATCCATTTGGCGCTATCGGGAATACTGACGAAATTGCTACTCACCGAACCAAGACCCGGTCCGAGGTTATTTAAACAGGCAATAACCGCGTTAAACGCATCGAACGTTTCAACGCCACAACTGATAACCCCCAGTAAGCACGCCACAAAAACCAGTAAATAGGCAGAAAAGAACGCCCAAATACTTTGTATCACTCGTTCATCAAGGACTCGTTTGCCCAGTTTGATGGGGTACACTAAATTCGGGTGAATTAAGCGTTTAAGTTCACGTTTTCCTTGTAGCGAAAGAACCAAGATTCGTATGACCTTTAAACCACCACCTGTAGAGCCTGCACATCCGCCAATAAAAGAAGCAAATAAAAGTAGAATAGGCAAAAATAATGGCCATTGGTCAAAGCTAGATGTGGTGTAACCTGCTGTCGTTGAAATCGATACGGATTGGAAGGCAGCTTGCTCGAGATTCTTGAAAGTCCCATCAAAATGATGATTGGTTAATAACATAAAAAAGCAGATCGTCACCAAAGCGATCTGAATAAACATAAAGAAACGAAATTCCGGATCGCGAAAATAACTCACAAAAATATTCCGTTTACCAAGATTAGAAAACGCATTGAAGTGCAGCGCATAGTTACAAGCAGAAATCAGTAAAAAAGCAACGGTAATAAGGTTGACGGCCGGACTATTAAAATACGCCATACTGCTATCATGTGTCGAAAAACCACCGATAGAAACGGTAGAGAAGCTGTGGGTAATCGCATCAAAAGGTGACATGCCCGCGAGCCAGTAGGCAAAGGCACAAAGTAGAGTTAAAGAAGCATAAATAAGCCACAAAGTTTTAGCTGTTTCGGCAATACGTGGACGCATTTTGTTTTCTTTAAGCGGCCCTGAAATTTCCGCCCGATAAAGAGACATACCACCGATGCCTAATAAAGGAATGATCGCCACCGCTAATACAATGATCCCCATTCCACCAAGCCATTGTAATAACTGGCGATAGAACAAAATCGCTTTCGGCAGATTATCTAACCCAACAATATTTGTTGCGCCGGTGGTTGTTAAACCGGAAAAAGCTTCAAAAAAGGCGGAAGATACCGTTAAATCCGGATTATCAGAGAGAATAAAAGGAATGGCACCGAGGCTTCCCATAACAACCCAAAAAGCCACAACAATTAAAAAACCTTCCCGCGAACGCAATTCTTCCTTATGTTCATGACAGGCCCACCAAAGAATCGCACCGGCAATCGCACTCATCACAAAGGATTGAATAAAGGCTTTACCGCCGCCGTCACCGTATAATAACGCAACAAATGCAGGCAATAACATAGTGCAGGAAAAGCACATCACTAAAATTCCGACGATGCGTAAAATGGATAAAAAATGCACTAAAAATCTCTCTTATTCTATTTTTACTAAACCTAACTGCCCTGCGAATCGTTCCGTTAATGCTTGCTGAAAAAATGCGAATTTATCGGGGCGAATCGCCAAACGTAACCTAACCTGAGCCTGAAAATCTTGTTCCAAAATCAACACCGCATGGTGCTCACATAACGCCTGCAGTCCGCTAATCTGTGGATAATCGCACCGCACTTCATAATGTGCATAGTTCACTTTCATGTCAGTTTCCAACAATTTTAATGCTTGTTGAACCCCACTACTATAAGCGCGAACCAATCCGCCGGTGCCCAACAAAATACCGCCATAATAACGCACCGTCACCGCACTGATTTCACCCAATCCACTCCCTTGCAACGCGGCTAACATCGGTTTTCCGGCAGTACCGCTCGGTTCGCCATCATCAGAAAATCCAAATTGTTGAGAATCATTCGGACTACCGGCAACAGCTGCCCAACACCAATGACGCGCACTTGGATGCAATGCCTTAATTTCCGTCCAGAACGCTTTTGCTTGCTCTAAACCTTCCGTATGTTGCAAATAAGTAATAAAACGGCTTTTTTTAATTTCTTCGGAAAAATCTACCGCACTTTTGGGAATTCGGTATTCAATCATACGTTTGATGCGCTTAAGGAATTTTGCTGATTTTGTATCATACTTTCTGTATTATATCCCGTAATTTTTCCTAATAAACAACAAAGATGGATAATATCAAAATCACCCAAACACTTGATACGATTGGCTTACGTTGCCCGGAACCGGTCATGTTGATACGCAAACATATTCGCCATTTACAAGAAGGCGACGTACTGCTAATGCTTGCTGATGATCCGGCAACGACTCGGGATATTCCTAGTTTCTGCCAATTTATGGATCATACTTTGCTACATAGTGAAACCGATCAAATGCCTTATCGCTATTGGGTGAAAAAAGGAAAATAACCCAAAACAAAAGTGCGGTTGATTTTAAAAACATTTCTAAAACCCACCGCACTTTCCATCAAAGATTCATCACAAATTTTGTTGTAATTTATACTCAACTAAATCTTCAATTGTCACCACTGCGTAGCCAAACTTTTTCGCAAATTCAACAATCTGTGGTGCTCTTGCCATAGTGCCGTCATCATTCGTGATTTCACAAATCACCCCGGCAGGTTTAAAGCCGGCAAGACGAGCTAATTCAACTGACGCTTCTGTATGCCCGCGACGTTCTAGCAGACCACCATTTGCCGCACGTAATGGAAACACATGACCCGGACGGTGTAAATCTGCCGGTTTTGCGCCATCGGCAATCGCTGTTTTAATCGTTGTCACGCGATCTGCTGCCGAAACACCGGTGGACACGCCTTTCGCCGCTTCAATCGTCACCGTAAACGCCGTCTTATTCACGCTGGTGTTATCAGACACCATCGGTGGCAAGGCTAATTGTTGGCACAATTCATCCGTGATACATAAACACACAATACCGCTACCATAACGAATTAACATCGTCATTTGTTCGGGAGTAATGGTTTCTGCCGGGAAAATCAGATCGCCTTCATTTTCACGATCTTCATCATCAAGAACAAGCACGCCATGACCTTGTTTAAAGGTATTGATCGCGTTAATAACACGTTCTTCTGCAGTGCCGAATTGGGATAATAATGACTGATTCATAGTAAATTCCTTCGTTAAAACTTGAGATACCAGAACCAGGGCTGATGAGGGAGTGCTGCCAATACAAATTGCATATAACAACAAGAGCGACCTAATAAATTAAGTCACTAAAATTCTCTTTCATCCAGACTTTAACTGTCGGCTTTGGAATTACACCAAATCTGCTGACTTTGCCTATAAAGGCAAACGCTCGTGGGCTTTATGTCTAAACATATTTACCACCGGTAGGGAATTTCGCCCTGCCCTGAGAATGCGGGCACAGTATAGCGCAAAGCAAATGAAGAAAAAATGTTTTTATTTAGAGCTGATTTGCATACAATAGCGCAAATCATTCACCAAATTGAGGCATCTATGCTAGATTCCTCAAAAATAGTGCATGTTATACAACATATTCCTGTATTAACGCATCTTCATCATTAAACTACTTGCGTAAAAACACGATAACTCTCGACCGCACTTTTGCCCATGCTTTCTTTCATAAGGAGATGAGTATGTCCGCTTTTTATTATTTACAAGAAAAACGTAAACAACTGAACCTCAAGGTCAATGATATTTGCCAACGCGCCAATATCACCCGCGCTTATTTCAATCAGTTAGTGAGCGGAAAAATTAAAAACCCAAGCGCACACAAGCTTAGTGCGATTCATCGTGCACTACAAATTACCGAGCCGAATCATAAAAAAGTCGGTGTTATTTTCGGTAAGTTTTATCCCGTGCATACTGGTCATATTAATATGATTTATGAAGCGTTCAGTAAAGTTGATGAAGTACATGTGATTGTGTGTAGCGACACCGAACGCGATTTGAAACTCTTTTACGACAGCAAAATGAAACGTATGCCAACAGTGCAAGATCGCTTGCGTTGGATGCAACAAATTTTTAAGTATCAAAAGAACCAGATTTTCATTCATCATTTAATTGAAGACGGTTTACCAAGCTATCCAAATGGTTGGCCGGCTTGGGCTGAACGCGTCAAAGACTTATTTAAAGAGAAAGGATTTGAACCGAGTGTTGTATTCAGTAGTGAAATTCAAGACAAAGCACCTTATGAAAAGTATTTAAACCTCGAGGTTTCTTTAGTGGATCCTCAACGAGAATTCTTTAATATTTCCGCTACAAAAATTCGTAATAAACCCTTCCATTATTGGAAATTCATTCCGAAAGAAGTACGCCCATTCTTCTCTAAAACCATTGCAATTTTGGGCGGCGAAAGCAGCGGGAAAAGCGTATTGGTGAGCAAACTGGCCACCGTATTTAACACCACGTCTGCGTGGGAATATGGTCGCGAATTCGTCTTTGAACAACTGGGCGGTGACGAACAAGCGATGCAATATTCCGACTATCCACAAATGGCCTTAGGGCATCAACGCTACATTGACTATGCTGTGCGTCATGCGCATAAAGTGGCGATTATTGATACAGACTTTATTACAACACAGGCATTTTGTATTCAGTATGAAGGTAAAGCGCATCCATTTTTGGATTCCATGATTAAAGAATACCCTTTTGACGTGACTATTTTACTTAACAATAATACCCAATGGGTGGACGATGGTTTACGCAGTTTAGGCAGCCAAAAACAACGACAACGTTTTCAACATTTACTCAAAAAATTGTTAGATAAATACAAAGTGCCTTACATTGAAATTGAATCACCGAGTTATTTAGACCGTTACAATCAAGTGAAAGCCATCGTTGAAAAGATACTTAACGAAGAAGAACTCCCTGAACTCAATAGCGAGCATGGGCATTCCATTTTTTAAATTAGAGAGACTATGATTTTATTTGCAGGCGATCCCCATGGCAGTTTTGACCACCTTTATCCGTTCATCAAAGAACATAAGGATGTGGCATTGGTCATTCTTGGCGATTTACAACTCACCACCCCGGAACCGTTGGAGAAACTGGCGCAATATGCGGATCTTTGGTTTATTCACGGCAACCATGACAGTAAAACCGTTGCTGCCTTTGAATCCCTTTGGGGAACAGAATGGCATACGCGCAGCCTACATGGTCGGGTACAAGAAATTCAAGGGAAACGCATCGCAGGACTTGGCGGCGTGTTTCGTGGGCAAATCTGGATGCCACCAAACAAACCGCTTTTCTTTGACCCAATTCATTATTGCCAATATTGTCCACAAGAAAAAATCTGGCGCGGCGGTGTGCCGTTACGTCACCGCACCTCGATTTTCCCTTCAGATATTGAAGTGTTAGAGCAACAACAAGCCGACATATTGATTTGTCATGAAGCACCAAAACCGCATCCATCAGGTTTTGCCATCATCAATCAACTGGCTGAAAAAATGGGCGTCACACAAATTTATCACGGCCATCACCACGAAAATTTTCAATATACAACACCGGCACAACAAGGTTATCAAATTATCAACGTAGGATTTCGCAGCTTATGTGATATACAAGGAAACTACCTTCATATCGGCGTTGATGACCGAAATTTATAATTTTGGCAAAAATCCCCCAAAATCTGACCGCACTTTGCATAAAAGCTATTTATTTATAGGTCGTATAGGGTTATTTTATGTTACCTACTCGTTTACTTTTTAGGATTTTTTATGTTGTTAAAAAATAAAACCTTAGGCAGTGCCTTAATTATCGCAGGAACCTCTATTGGCGCCGGCATGTTAGCCATGCCATTAACCTCTGCCGGCATTGGCTTCGGCTTTACTGCCGCCTTGTTGTTCGGGCTTTGGTTACTTCTCGCTTACAGCGGATTGTTGTTTGTAGAAGTGTATCAAACCGCACAACGTAAAGATGACGGTGTCGCCACCTTAGCAGAAAAATACTTCGGCATGCCAGGGCGCGTCATTTCTACGGTCTCTTTGTTTGTTCTCCTTTACGCCTTATCGGCTGCCTATATGACCGGCGGTGGTTCATTATTAGCTAACGTGTTACCGGCAGATTTATTCGGTTCAAATGACAACACGCTAAAAATCTCGATTCTTGCTTTCACTGTGCTTCTTGGTGCCTTCGTGGTTATTGGTACTAGCGGCGTTGATGGCATTACCCGTTTACTCTTTTCCGGTAAAATCATCATCTTCATTCTTGTATTAGCCATGATGTTGCCACGCATCAGCCTTGAAAACCTCATGGAAAAACCATTGGATTATGCATTGATTTTATCCGCCGCCCCGATTTTCTTTACCTCTTTCGGTTTCCACGTGGTCATGGGCAGCATCAATAGCTACTTAGATGGCGATGTAAAACGTTTTAAAAACGCCATTATTATCGGCACATCCATTCCATTAGTTGCCTACTTATTATGGCAGCTCGCGACTCACGGCATTTTAAGCCAACGTGAATTTGTTGCCGTGTTAAAAGACAACCCAACGCTCACCGGCTTAATCAACGCCACTAAAGCCCTTACCGGCAGTTTGAGTAATGTATTAAGCGTCTTTTACTCTCTTGCCTTAATCACCTCTTTCTTGGGCGTGGCATTAGGTTTATTTGAAGGACTCAACGATTTATTCAAACGTGCCAAAATGCCGGCAAACAGAATCAGCTTAACCATCACCACCTTTATTCCGCCGTTGCTGTTCGCCCTGTTCTATCCAAATGGGTTCTTGGCAGCTCTAGGTTATGCCGGTTTATTGTGTGCTTTCTACTGTCTCATTTTACCTATCGGATTAGCATGGCGCACAAGAAAACACTATAAAAATTTACCTTATCGTGTTGCCGGTGGAAACATCACGTTGGTCGTTGCTTTGCTTATTGGAATTTTAATTATTGTCATCCCATTCCTAATTCAAGCAGGCCTCCTACCGCAAGTTATCGGCTAAAAAACAAATAAAAAAAGCACCGCACTTAGTGAAAAAGTGCGGTGCTTTTTTATGGCGTTTCAAATTATTTTATCGGTCTGAACTTCGCATGGCTACGCTGTAAGATCTGCAGTAAATTCTGCTGTTCCGACTCGCCACATTGCTGTTTTAATTGCAACAAATTCATGCGTAAATGCTGTAATCGGTGAATATGCTTAGCGATGTCTTGAATATGTCGATCGAGTAATTGATTAATTTCTGTTTTTTGTTGTTCCGATGCAGTGCCCAAACTCAAGAGCAATTTGATTTCTTCCAGGGACATGTCCAAAGAACGGCAGTAACAAATAAATGACAAGCGCTGCACATGTTCGTCCGTGTATAAACGGAAACCACCCGCAGAACGCAACGGGCGTGGCATGATGCCTTTTTGTTCATAAAATCGAATGGCATCCACACTACAACCAACCGCTTTGGCTAACTTCCCTATTTTCATCTCATCTCCGTAAAAACGCCTGAAAAAGACACCGCACTTTTATGACTCAGGAAGAAATTCTGGGTTAATGTAAAAAATTAACTCGGTAATTTCCGGCAAATGCTGCTGAATAACGCCCAATAATGCCTGTTGGCGAAACAAAAAACTTTGGCGAACCATGGCATTGGCCACCTCAATACGCAAACTCTGTTGTTCAATATTGGCAATACGATACAACCCGGCAAATTCCACGGGAAAGAACGCTTTCATTTGCTGATTTAGTTCATTCAGTCGAACGCCTTTTTGCATCATTTTCGCCAATGGCGAATCTTGCAATAAGGTGTGAATATTGATCGGTTTTTGATAACGCATTGCCTTGTTTTCCGCTTCTCCGCCCTAATATTTATGACATTGTAGCGAAATTCCGCTACAATACCGACAATTTTTTGATAGTGAAATCCTTATGATTATTTCCAACAAAAGCAAACACAATTTTTGGTCGCGACTGCTCCTCGGCATGCTGGCGATTTTTGTTTTGCCCGCTACGCAGGAACTGAATTATCCCGCCGCTGTTGGTAATGAAAACTATCAAAATACGCAACAGCAAAATGCGCCTCAAATTTTAACAGCGGTGTCTTTATTACAACAAACCCGCCAGCAACAATTTCAACCGCAACATGCCTTACCGGCAGTTGAAATTCTCTCCCAAAACGAACCGCACTTTTCGCGTTCACCGTTTATTCCTCATGCACCAATTCGTGCAGGGCCGGTATTCATTTAACCTCGATTGTCTTATTTATTCCGTCGTTTAATGTCATTAAACGATTTCATTTATCTGTTTTTAAAAAAGAAAGAATTATGCTTAGAACTATTGCAACTAAAATTTTTGGCAGCCGTAATGATCGTGTTTTACGTCGCCTCAATAAAATCGTCGTTAAAATTAATAAACTTGAACCGGAATACGAAGCGCTAAGCGATGAACAACTCAAAGCCAAAACAGCGGAATTCCGTGACCGTTTAGCACAAGGCGCAACCTTGGAAAGTTTAATGCCGGAAGCATTCGCGACCGTGCGTGAAGCCAGTAAACGTGTGCTTGGCATGCGTCATTTCGACGTGCAACTTATCGGCGGTATGGTGCTTAACAGCCGCTGTATCGCGGAAATGCGTACCGGTGAAGGGAAAACCTTAACCGCGACGTTGCCATGCTATTTGAACGCGTTACCGGGCAAAGCCGTGCATGTGGTTACCGTGAATGACTATCTTGCCCGCCGAGATGCGGAAACCAACCGTCCATTATTCGAATTTTTAGGCCTGACTGTCGGCGTAAACGTGCCGGGCATGTCACCGGAAGAAAAACGCGCAGCATACGCAGCGGACATTACTTATGCCACCAACAGTGAGCTAGGCTTTGACTATTTGCGTGACAACTTGGCACACGCCCCACAAGAGCGTTTTCAAAAAGATCTCTACTATGCTTTAGTGGATGAGGTGGACTCCATCTTAATTGACGAAGCGCGTACGCCGTTAATCATTTCCGGTCAGGCAGAAGACAGCTCCGAACTGTATATTGCTATCGACAAGTTGATTCCTGTCTTAATTAAACAAGACAAGGAAGATACCGAAGAATATCAAGGTACCGGCGATTACACGTTGGATTTAAAAACCAAACAAGCTTATTTGACCGAACGTGGGCAAGAAAAATGCGAACAATGGTTAATTGAACATGGGTTCATGAAAGACACCGAATCCCTTTATTCACCGTCTAAAATTTCTTTGTTACACCATGTGATGGCGGCATTGCGCGCTCATACCTTATTTGAACGTGATGTGGATTACATTGTAAAAGATGGCGAGATTGTTATCGTAGATGAACACACCGGTCGTACGATGGCAGGTCGTCGTTGGTCGGACGGCTTACACCAAGCCATCGAAGCCAAAGAAGGGGTTCGCATTCAAAGCGAAAACCAAACTGTCGCCTCTATCACTTACCAAAACTACTTCCGTTTATACGAGAAATTAGCGGGAATGACCGGTACGGCGGATACGGAAGCCTTTGAATTCCAAAAAATTTATGGCTTAGAAACCGTGGTCATTCCGACCAATCGTCCGATGATCCGTGACGATCGCACTGATGTGATGTTTGAAACAGAAGAATACAAATTCAACGCCATTATTGAGGACATCAAAGATTGTGTGGCCCGTAACCAACCGGTGTTAGTGGGAACAATCTCTATTGAAAAATCCGAATTACTCTCTAATGCGTTGAATAAAGCTGGCATTAAACATAATGTGTTGAACGCCAAGTTCCACGCACAAGAAGCGGAAATCGTCGCTAATGCAGGGTATCCGGGAGCCGTCACTATCGCCACCAACATGGCGGGTCGTGGTACCGATATCGTGTTGGGAGGTAACTGGAAAGCGGAAGTGGATAAACTAGAAAATCCAACGCCGGAACAAATTGAGGCAATCAAAGCCGCATGGCAAGAACGCCATAACATTGTAAAACAAGCCGGTGGCCTACACATTATCGGTACTGAACGCCACGAATCCCGTCGCATCGACAACCAGTTGCGCGGTCGTTCCGGTCGTCAAGGGGACCCGGGTTCTTCCCGTTTCTATTTATCCTTGGACGATGCGTTAATGCGTATTTACCTCAATGAAGGCAAACTTAACATGATGCGCAAAGCCTTCAGCCAACCTGGCGAGGCCATGGAATCCAAGCTGTTGGCAAAAGTCATTGCCTCCGCACAAGCTAAAGTGGAAGCACACAACTTCGATGGGCGTAAAAACTTACTTGAATTTGATGATGTGGCAAATGACCAACGCCATGCGATTTATGAACAACGCAATGAATTGTTAGAAAATGACGATATTTCTGAAACCATCGATGTGATTCGTCAGGACGTATTCAACAGCGTTATCGATCAATACATTCCGCCACAATCACTTGAAGAACAATGGGATGTGCCGGCATTGGAACAACGTTTAAAACAAGATTTCGCGCTGGATTTACCTATCACCAAATGGCTGGATGAAGACAATCATCTGCATGAAGAAACCTTGCGTGAGCGTATTATTCAAGCGGCTACTGATGAATATAAACGCAAAGAAGAATTGGCCGGTGCACAAACCATGCGCAATTTTGAAAAAGGCGTAATGTTGCAAACCCTAGATGAACTTTGGAAAGAACATTTATCTGCGATGGATCACCTACGCCGTGGTATTCATTTACGAGGTTATGCACAAAAAGATCCGAAACAAGAGTACAAAAAAGAGTCTTTCCAAATGTTTACCGAAATGTTGGATGCCTTGAAATTAAGCGTGGTCACCACCTTAAGTCGCGTTCAAGTTCGCACACAAGAGGAAATGGAAGAAGCAGAACGTTTACGTCAAGAATTGGCGCAACGTGAGGCGGCAGCAATGCAGTATCACAATGAAGAATCACAGGATGAACAAGGCGCTCAAAATGCGGTAGAAGAACACCATAAAATCGGGCGTAATGAACCTTGTCCATGTGGTTCCGGTAAAAAATACAAACATTGCCACGGCAGTCGTGCCAGACATTAATTGGAAATAAATAAAAGTGCGGTTAGAAAAACAATTAAATTTTTAACCGCACTTTTTTCATGAATATTCAGTGAAGGATAAAAAAATGAGGAAGCCGCTTGTACAGGTTGCAGCTGGGATTATTCGAAACGAATTCGGTCAAATTTATTTAACCCAACGCTTAGAAGGACAAGACTTTGCTCAGTCCCTAGAGTTTCCTGGCGGTAAAGTTGATAAAGGGGAAACACCGGAACAGGCATTAAAACGGGAACTAGAAGAAGAAATCGGTATTGTGGTACTCAATGCACAGCTGTTTGAGCGTTTTGAATTTGAATACCCAACCAAAGTAATTTCTTTCTTTTTTTATCTGGTAGAAGAATGGGTTGGCGAGCCTTTTGGGCGTGAGGGACAAGAAGGTTTCTGGTTGGCACAAAACGAACTGGATGCCGGCCAATTCCCTCCGGCAAATGCCAAACTCATTCAACGTTTATTAGCCGAATCTTAACTCTCACCCATAAAAAAGACCCAACATATGTCGGGTCTTTGAAAAAAACAAAAAGCTGGATTATTTGCCCATTGCCGCTTTAACTTGTTTTAATTGTTCAGTTGCTTGGGAGCAAGCTTGCTCTTGTGCAGCTTCTGGCAAAGCAGATAATTGTTGTTTGCTTGCGTCATATTGTTGTTTCAACATCGCTTGTTGTGCTGCAGGTGCTGCACTCACAAAAGAATCGATTTCAGCAAAATATGCTTCGCAGCTTTTAGATAAGCCAGCAGATGCGGACATTGCAAAACCGGATAATAATACTGCAACTAATAGTTTTTTCATTTTTTTCTCCATAATGGTTTGAAAATATCGCCTCAAGTCAGGCGACAGCCTATTATACGAATTTTAGCGATAAAAGAGAAACAATAATAACCATTAGGCATTATGAGGTAGCACAAAACTCAATGGACAACACTTCCAGTTGCTGCCAAATATCATCATTAAATTCTTGTTTTGCGCTACGCTCAACTTCCGCAAGCTGTTGACAGAAAAGATAAAGTTTACGGTAAGTTAAACGTTGGACGGCTTGCGTAAACAACGCCCGGCGGTTCTGCCATACTTTTAAACGATCAAAGTGTTCACGCAGCTGAGAAGTAGGTAATAACGAATCAAGCGATGGCCGTTGCCCAGTTTTGCTAAGTTCCAATAATGTCATTAAATCCCGCTGCAACGTGCGTAATAAAACAATCGGCTGAACATCTTCCTCTTTTAAACCATTTAAAATCCGGCAAGCGCGACTTGCTTTCCCTGCCAGCATGGCATCCACCCATTGAAACGGCGTAAATACCGAGGACTGCTCCACCACGCTATTAACACGAGCAAACGTCAATTTATGATCAGGATACAATAAATCCAGTAATTGCAGCGTTTGTTTGAGTGCTAAGAGATTATTTTCATAACTATAACAAAGCAACTGTACCGCTTCCTGCTCAATACTTAACCCCAACGATTTTGCCCGATTAACCACCCAGCGAGGCAGTTGTTCCGCATTTGGTGTTTGGCAATTAATGACGATAGCTTGCGGTTCATATTGGTTAGCCGCTACGAACCATGCTTGTTTTTCCATAGTTTTGGTCAACTTAGCAAAACGAAACACCGGCAACACATCAGGCGTCAGTAAAGAGATAAACTCTGATAGTTTGTTTTGTAAAAGTGCGGTCAAATTTTCAGGTAAATCTAATACGATAATCTGCTTATTGAAAAATAAGCCCATAGATTGCACCTGCTCGAACAAGTCATTCCAATCGGTGGAGGCATTAATTTCCAACTGGATTTTTTCATCAAATAGCGCTTTCATTGCCGCTTGTTGAATAGCATCCAGGCTTTCTTCAATTAATAACGGATCTTCCCCCACTAAAAAATAGAGCGCAGCTAATTTGCGCTCTAACGAAGGGATAAGTTGCTCAGGAAATAAACGGTTCATTATTTCGGTTGGATTTGATGTTGCAAGGCAACCATTTTATTCATTAACTGACGAGCCGCTTGCTCACGCATGTCTTGCCAAATCACCTCTTTTTCCGAAGATTTCGCCAAGGCTGCTCGAGAATAATCAAAGAACGTACGATTCACTTTAGTCGAAATTGAGAAAGCCTCTTTATTTGGCAATTTCACACTAGCTTCCACATCTAAAACTAAGAGTTTTTCTGCTTCACGACCTTGCTTAAAAATAGAAACCACATGCTCAGATGTCGTTGTCTTATTCAAACGTAAAACCGGCACACCCGCCTTAGCTTCCACCAAATTAACGTTATTCAACTGTAATTGACGACGCATCGACACCGCCATATCACTATAAGGATCGCTACTTTCCAAGTGTAAGGTTTGCAATTCTTGCGGAATCAATTCACCGTTTTGGAAATGAAATCCGCAAGCGGATAAAGCCAAAACACTGGCGGTAAGCAGTAAGGATTTGAGCTGTTTAAACATAAAAATCACCTTAAAAATCGACCGCACTTTGCTTCAAGTGCGGTCACGTTTTTGATTAGATTACTGCGGTTTCACCACAACATTAAGCAACTTGCCGGCAACATAAATCACCTTAACGATTTGCGTTCCGTCGGTAAAGCGTTTGACGTTTTCATCGGCAAAGGCGATCGCTTTCACACTTTCTTCGTCTGCATCCGCAGCCACAGTGACTTTACCACGCACTTTTCCGTTCACTTGAATAACAATCAATTTTTCATCTTCAATCATCGCATCAGGATCCGCTTCCACCCAAGGAGCAAAGTCGATAATGTCTTGATTGCCCAGTTCTTGCCATAAACGGAAACAAATGTGCGGTGTAATTGGATAAAGCATACGCACGACAGCGCTCAAAGCTTCTGCCATCACTGCACGGTCTTGCTCATCATCCAACGGCGCGCGGGTGAGTTTATTCATTAATTCCATGATTGCCGCAATCGCTGTATTGAACGTTTGACGACGACCAATGTCATCGCTTACTTTCGCAATGGTTTTGTGGACATCACGACGTAAGGCTTTTTGAGCGCTAGAAAGTGCGGTCGGATTAACGGCTGCTTTTGTCGGATGTTTGCTGTATTCAAACACCAAATTCCATACACGCGCTAAGAAACGTTTCGCGCCTTCCACACCGGATTCTTGCCATTCCAAGGTCATTTCTGCAGGCGAGGCAAACATCATGAACAAGCGCACGGTATCCGCGCCGTATTTTTCCACCATTTCTTGTGGGTCAATACCGTTGTTTTTGGATTTCGACATTTTCGTCATACCGGCGTGTACCAACTCATGGCCTTCATCATCCACCGCTTTCACGATACGACCTTTGTCGTCACGCTCTAAAGTCACTTTGGTTGGTGAAACCCAAATACGTTCGTTAGTTGGGCTGGTGTAATAGAACGCATCCGCTAACACCATGCCTTGGCACAGTAATTTATTTGCCGGTTCATCACTGCTCACCAAGCCAGCATCACGCAATAATTTATGGAAGAAACGGAAATACAATAAATGCATAGTCGCATGCTCAATACCGCCGATATATTGATCCACCGGCAACCAGTAGTTCGCTTCTTCACTGTTTAACATGCCTTGTTGATATTGCGGGCAAGTATAGCGGGCGTAGTACCAAGAAGATTCCATGAAAGTATCGAAGGTATCCGTTTCTTTTAATGCGGGTTTGCCTTGATAGGTCGTTTTCGCCCATTCAGGATCCGCTTTAATCGGGCTGTTCACACCGTTCATCACTACATCTTCCGGCAGAATGATGGGTAAATCTTCCATTGGCACCGGCACTACATCACCGTTTTCCAAGGTTAACATTGGAATCGGCGCGCCCCAATAACGTTGACGGGAGACGCCCCAGTCGCGTAAACGGTAATTCACTTGGCGTTTGCCCACGCCTAATTTTTCTAATTTGTCGGCGATGCCATTAAATGCCGCATCAAATGGCAAGCCATTAAACTCAGCGGAATGAATCAGTTTGCCGTGTTCGGTAAAGGCTTGTTTAGTTAAATCAATTTCTTCACCGTTCATCGGTTCGATCACTTGTTTCACCGCCAAACCGTATTTTTGTGCGAATTCATAGTCTCGCTGATCGTGCGCCGGTACAGCCATCACCGCGCCAGTACCGTAGTGCATTAATACAAAGTTCGCCACCCACACAGGCACTTGTTCACCGGTTAACGGATGCACTGCATACAAACCGGTAGCCATACCTTTTTTCTCCATGGTGGCAATGTCCGCTTCCGCAACTTTAGTGTTTTTCGCTTCTTGAATAAACTCTGCTAATTCAGGATTATTTTGCGCCGCAAGTGTCGCCAATGGATGAGCTGCCGCTACCGCCACATAACTCACGCCGTAGAACGTGTCCGGACGGGTGGTATAAACGACTAATTTTTCGTTGGTATCTTTAATATCAAAGGTGATTTCCACGCCTTCAGAACGACCAATCCAGTTACGTTGCATGGTTTTGACTTGATCCGGCCATTGTGGCAAGTCATCCAAGCAGTTCAATAATTGCTCGGCATAGTCGGTAATTTTAATAAACCATTGCGGAATTTCTTTTTGTTCCACCGGCGTATCGCAGCGCCAGCAACAACCTTCATGCACCTGCTCGTTTGCCAAGACGGTTTTATCGTTCGGGCACCAGTTCACCGTAGAGGTTTTCTTATACACCAAGCCTTTTTTGTATAACTCGGTAAAGAACCATTGCTCCCATTTGTAATATTCTGGACGGCAAGTGGTCACTTCGCGATCCCAGTCATAACTGAAGCCCAACAATTGTAACTGGTTTTTCATGTATTCAATATTTTCGTAAGTCCATTTTGCCGGGGCAGTATTATTTTTTACCGCAGCACCTTCCGCCGGCAAACCAAACGCATCCCACCCCATAGGCTGCAACACGTTTTTGCCAATCATACGTTGATAGCGGGAGACCACATCGCCGATAGTGTAATTACGCACATGTCCCATGTGCAAACGACCGGATGGATACGGCAACATGGAAAGGCAGTAATATTTTTCTTTGTTGTTATCTTGTACCGCTTTGAAAGTTTTATTGTCCTGCCAGAATTTTTGCACTTCCGGCTCAAGCAAATCAGGACGATATTGTTCTTGCATAAAAAATCACCTTAAAAATAGACCGCACTTTAGCGGGTTTTAACTTAGAAAATACGCCATAGAATAGCGTAAAATGGGGAAAAATAACAGGAAGTGCGGTGGGAATTTCGGATATTTTTTACGGCTTAACTTGGTGGCAAGCCTCATATAATGGCAATAAATCACGAATGCTTTCCACAATAAATTGCGTCACATCTAATTTATCCAATTCCGCTTTTTCTACATTTCGCCCAATGCACCAAAAATCCGCCTCAGAACGCAAAGTTAAGTCTTTTGGGCTCAACTGGCTGACTTTACGGAAATCATCGTATTCGCTTTCATCACCACGCCAAATATCGAATTCGGCAAAGCGAGCAAAATCAACATGTTCGAGCCATTGATTATATTGCTGCACGTTAATTTGTGAGCGATCAGCGCGATAACAATGCCAATCTAAACTCACCGATAAACGACGACGATTCAGCAACACCGACAAAATCGCGGCGGAATTGAGGTTATATTCATATTTAAAATAGGCAAAGAAATGGCCTCGTACTTGCCAACCGTTCGTCCAACTTTCAATATGCGGCTTGGCAAAGGGCGTACCGAGTTCGGCAGCCACCTGCAAAATGGTGGCTTTCCACCGATCCCAATGGGCCTTGTAATCCGCCTTAATACGAGGAATGTCCTGCGGACAAAATTTCTTCATTTGGGCGAATTGAAAGAAGGGAATGTTGAAGAGATCGCACGCATCGGCATTAATGAAATTCATGATTCTTCCTAAAAATCACTGTAATTTTTGACCGCACTTTGGGTGAAATAGCGCTTATCTTCCCAGCGCAACAGAGTGAGACGATTGTTCCAAACGCAACCGGTATCGAGGGCATAAATATTCGGTGGCGTGATTTCATCCACTAAGCTCGCCCAATGACCAAAAACAATATTTTCGGTTTGATACAGCGGATTGTCTAAAGCAAACCAGGGTGCAAGGTTCTTCGGTGCATCCTTGATGGGCTGTTTACACGCAAAATCGAGACGATGATCCCGATAGCAAAAACGCATGCGAGTAAAAGCATTAATAATGTAACGCAGACGATCCAGTCCTTTTAAATTTGGCGACCAACGATCAGGCTGTTCCGAATACATATTTTCAATGAGATAGCGATAATCACCATAGCGCAGCACATTTTCCACTTCATTGGCGCAGGCTTTGGCGGTTGCCAAATTCCAATCGGGCGAAATACCGGCGTGCGTCATGACGAAATTCAACTGTTCGTGGTGAATCAACAAAGGTTGTTGGCGCAGCCAGTGAATTAATTCAAAAAAATCCGGCGCGGCAAAAATCGGTGCAACACGATCACGAGGTTTGATTTTTTTAATGCCAAGTGCGGTGGAAATTAAATGTAAATCATGATTACCTAAGACGGTGTAAGCGGCAGTTCCCAAGGATTTAACGAAATGCAGACATTCCAGCGATTTATCGCCCCGTGCCACCAAATCACCGGTTAAATAAAGTGTATCTTGTGTTGGGTCGAATTTCACTCGATCCAATAACATCTGCAATTCGTCATAACAACCTTGTAGGTCGCCCACTAAATATGTCGCCATTTTTGACCGCTCTTTTTAGTCTTCCGAATCCACCACATCCTCTTTGCTCACCTCTGCCGGTGGGTTATCCGCCAACCAGTTCGCTAAACGGGCATAATCAGCAATGCTGAGATTTTCTGCACGTGCATTTAAATCGATATTAAGTGCGGTCAGATTTTCCGGTAAAAATAAGCCGGACAAGGCATTACGCAAGGTTTTGCGGCGTTGATTAAATGCTTGCGAACAAACGCGATTAAGCCAATATAAATCTTTCACCGGATGCGGCAATGTGG
Source organism: Aggregatibacter segnis ATCC 33393 (assembly GCF_900476035.1). Taxonomy (GTDB): domain Bacteria; phylum Pseudomonadota; class Gammaproteobacteria; order Enterobacterales; family Pasteurellaceae; genus Aggregatibacter; species Aggregatibacter segnis. The sequence continues at coordinate 260,802 of NZ_LS483443.1, forward strand.
TATGCGGGATTAAACGAACTACCGCAGAATCGACTTTCGGCGCAGGCTTGAAGGCACTCGGTGGCACTTCCAACACCGGCATCACTTGGCAGAAATATTGCGCCATGATAGTCAATCTTCCGTAAGCCTTGCTGTTTGGGGAAGCACATAGGCGTTTCACCACTTCTTTTTGCAACATGAAATGCATGTCTTGAATAATGTGATGATATTTAAACAAATGGAACATTAACGGCGTAGAAATGTTATACGGCAAGTTACCAAAGACGCGCAATTTTTGCCCTTTCTCTGCCAAATGCTCTTGTTCATAAAGGGAGGAAAAATCAAACTGCATGGCATCGGTTTCGATGACATTGAGTTTTTGATGTAAAAACGGGTGATGACGTAAGCGTTCTGCCAAATCACGGTCAAGCTCTAATACAGTCAAATGCTCCACCTGCTCCGCAACAGGTTCTGTCAGTGCCCCCAAGCCAGGTCCGATTTCCACTAAAAATTGATTGGCTTGCGGATAGATCGCTGCCACGATATTTTGAATCACATTGTTATCGTGCAAGAAATTTTGCCCGAACCGTTTACGCGCCGTATGGCCTAAATGCTTTTTTGAATTCATTGAATAAGATCTTATAAAAATAACGAAAAGTGCGGTGTATTATAAAGCAAAATCCCGACCATTGGGTCGGGATTTCCGTTAATTTATGTATTTAATGTTGGCTCGTTTACGCAATGCTTGTACCCAGTCACGTGCCGAATCTTGCAATTGCTGATTGACGATTTGCTCGTAGGCTTTTTGACGATAAGCATCTTCTGTGCGGTCAGCCTGACGGGTATTGGTCACTTCCAAAATATGCCACCCAAATTCAGTTTTAAACGGCGCACTAATCACGCCTTGTTTTGTTGTACGTACCGCTTTATTAAACGGACCCACGTACATTTCAGGAAAAGCATAGCCTAAGCTACCGCCGTTAGCACCGGATAAATAATCTTTCGAATATTTTAATGCAGCATCGGCAAACGTTGTTTTGCCGGCAAGAATATCCGCACGGATTTGTTCAAGCTGTGCTTTGGCCTGTGCATCGTTTAATAACGGATTGAGTTTTAACAAAATATGACGCACTTCGTATTGGGTATCCGTCAGTTTCGCCACGTTACCTTTTGCCTTAGCCTCCGCCAACATTTTTTTTGCTAATGCTTCAACCTGTTCACGAGAGACGTCAACACTTTGGCTAATTGCGCGATTACGTACTTCCGACATCATCAGTTGTTGTGCAATTTGTTGACGATATGCCGCATAACTAATGCCTTGATAATCAAGAGCATCAAGCAACTGACCGAAAGTTAAACCGTTTTGCGCTGCGATGCCTTCAATAATTTGATCCACTTGCGCATTATTAACGGAGACACCGGATTCTTTTACTGCCTGCGCAACCAAAATATCGTCAATCACTTTATCTAAAGCCGCTTGGCGATTACTTTTCTTCGTTAAAGCACTTTTTACTTGGCTTTCCAACACAGGAACGCCGTTTACTGTCGCAACCACTTTTTCCTCAGCTTGCGCATTTGCAATAAATGCCAAAAAACCAAGTGCGACAAACAAAACAGACTTCAAATTCATCTTCGTTAATATTCCGTTATAGGGTTGAAATTGTTGGTTAGATTATCAATTTTAATAAAGGTTCACAAATTTATTTCGTTAATAACGCCACTTCGTAACATTGGTCAAACTTCATGGTGCGCACCTGAATATTTTCACTACGACTGGTTGGTACGTTTTTCCCTACATAATCGGCACGGATCGGTAATTCACGATGCCCTCTATCCACAAAAATCACCAATTCCACTTTTGCTGCACGTCCGAAATCCACTAACGCATCCAACGCAGCACGAATCGTGCGACCGGTAAACAGCACATCGTCCACTAAAATCACTTCTTTATGTTGGATGTTAATAAAATCAGACGCACCACTATAAATCGGCACCTGTTCTTCTTGGGTCGGCTCAAGATCATCGCGATAAAAGGTGATATCCAAATCAAAAGAAGGAAGTTCAACTTGCGTTAATTCTTTAATTTTATGTTTAATTAACGCCGCAATTTCCGCGCCCCGTCGTTTAATACCGACAATGACCAAATTATCTAACGTATGATGTTTTTCAATTATTTCATGCGAAATACGAGAAATCGTTCTAAAAAACTGATTTTCATCAATAATGATTTTTTCCATAAAATTAAAGCCACCCATTAAAACAATAAAAATGATATTTAACATAGCATAAATTCCATCGCTTTGCTCATATCAACTCCCCATTTTCTGACCTTAACATTAAGATAAATAAAAGAAAAAGTGCGGTCAGTTTTGGGATTATTTTAAAAAGTAAAAAAATATCGGAAAAATACTTGCTTTTATTTATGTTCTCTTGCTATTAATTACGCGCTTACACAACATATTTTCAATCTTATTTAGAAGGACAAACTTATGAAAAACGTTGGTTTTATCGGTTGGCGCGGAATGGTTGGTTCCGTTTTAATGGATCGCATGCAACAAGAAAATGATTTTGCAAATATCAATCCGGTTTTCTTTACGACCTCTCAAGCTGGACAGCCTGCACCGACTTTCAGTGGAAAAGATGCCGGTACCTTAAAAAATGCATTCGATATTGAAGAGCTGAAAAAACTGGACATTATCGTGACCTGCCAAGGCGGCGATTACACCAACGAAGTTTATCCGAAATTAAAAGCCACCGGTTGGAACGGCTACTGGGTCGATGCAGCATCTGCACTACGTATGGAAAAAGATGCGATTATCGTGTTGGATCCAGTAAACCAACATGTCATCAGCGAAGGCTTGAAAAACGGTGTAAAAACCTATGTGGGCGGTAACTGTACCGTAAGTTTAATGTTAATGGCATTAGGCGGTTTATTCGAGAAAGATTTAGTGGAATGGATCTCCGTTGCGACTTACCAAGCCGCCAGTGGTGCCGGTGCGAAAAACATGCGTGAATTACTCGTGCAAATGGGCGAATTAAACGGTGAAGTGAAAGGCTTATTAGCAGATCCGAATTCCTCTATTTTAGATATTGAACGCGCTGTTACCGCGAAAATGCGCGACAACAATTTCCCTATTGATAATTTTGGTGCGCCTCTTGCAGGCAGCTTGATCCCTTGGATCGACAAATTATTAGAAAGCGGTCAAACCAAAGAAGAATGGAAAGGCTATGCGGAAACCAATAAGATTTTAGGCTTAAGCGACGACCCGATTCCGGTTGACGGTTTATGTGTACGTATCGGTGCATTACGCTGCCACAGCCAAGCGTTCACCATCAAATTAAAACGCGACATTCCACTGGCAGAAATCGAGCAAATTTTGGCATCACACAACGAGTGGGTGAAAGTCATTCCAAACGACAAAGAAAGCACCTTGCGTGAACTCACGCCGACTAAAGTCACCGGCACATTAAGCGTTCCGGTAGGACGTTTACGCAAGCTCAACTTAGGGCCGGAATATTTGGCGGCATTCACTGTCGGCGACCAATTATTATGGGGTGCAGCAGAACCAATTCGCCGTATCTTGGTGCAATTAGTAAAATAATCTCTATTTTCTAAAAACAAAGGGCTGTTCAATACAGCCCTTCTTTTTATCTTGGGAAATTAATTAAAACGCACATGGGATTTCATTTTTTCTAATGTCGCATCGCCAATACCCGGAACTTTGGATAAATCACTGAGATTTTTAAACTTGCCATTTTTCTCGCGATATTCAATAATCGCTTTGGCTTTCGCTTCACCAATACCGGACAAACTTTCTAATGCCGCCACATCTGCTGTATTAACATCCACTTTTTTACCTTGCGTCATTTGGGCTTTATTTTCCACTGCACTTTTTTCTTTCGCGGTGGATTTATCTTCCACCTGTGCTGGTTTGTCATTGCGTAATTTGTCTTTTATCGCTTTCTTACCTTCTGCAACTTTTTCTTGAGTAACCTCTTTCGCCTCAGTCAACTTTTCTTTTGTTGCATCTTTAGCTTCGCTAAATTTCTCTTTGGTTGCATCCTTAGCTTCGCCGAATTTTTCTTTCGTCGTCTCTTTTACTTTCACTGCACCATTCTTTATTTTAGTACCAGCCACTTTACTGTCTTCTTTCACAGTTTGCCATGCAGATTTTGCGCCTTCTTTCACTTCAGATAAAACACTTTCTTCCGCCAATGCAGTGGAGGAAACAGCAATAGCAACTGCTAACGCCAACAAAGATTTTAATGATTTCATGTTTTCTTCCTTTTTTACTAAATAAAAAGACGGCGAAAAAACACCGCACTTTTCTATAATAAACACTTTTGTTAGAGCCAAAGATGTATTAAAAGTTCAAATAAAGAAAAAATCAAAACGGCTAAAATAAATTAATAATATTAATTATATTTACAAATTTGTATTTAGTGATAATTTTTAAAGGTTCGCTTATACTTCACTTAATATTTCGATACATGGAGTAATTATGTCAGATCATACAATTTCTCTCGCTTTTTCAGTATTGCACCATTATTTAAAGCTATTCGCTGAAAAACAAGAACCTCATTTGCCTCTTCCCTCTTTTCCGTCCCAATTCAAACAGGTTGATATATCTCCTTTCTTATCACAAGCTGAACACCTTGTTTTAGGTAAACAACCTGAATTAAAAGAAAGCAATAAACTGTTTAGTTTGTTTGAAAATATCAATCAAGAAAATAAAAAAACACAATTTTCTTATGATTTTCAACCACTTTCGCCGAATACTATTTTCCCGAAAAAAGAAGAAAACAACACCGCACTTTCAACACATTGGGATAAGTTTGTTCAAGCGATCGCAAAGATTCCTAAATCTCATTGTGATAACCCAAGTTTATGGCTAGATCATTTTGATACCGCAATGCAATGCTTCACTTGCAATTTGCCAAGTCCTTATAGTGATGACATTTCTTTCTATGATTTCACTAAAGCAGTCGCAGCGTTTGTGGTCGCACTCGCAGATCAAGAAATCAATAAAGAAGAGCCATTTTTATTGATTCAAGGCGACTTTTTCGGCATTCAAGATTTTATTTTTTCCGGAGGCAGTGCTTCCAACAAAGGCGCTGCAAAAATCTTACGCGGGCGTTCTTTCCAAGTGTCTCTTTTCACCGAATTAGCCGCACTAAAAGTACTAAACGCCTGTCAACTGCCAACCACTTCTCAAATGATGAATGCCGCAGGGAAATTTTTAATTGTTGCCCCAAACACCAAGGCAGTAAAAGAGGCAATCAAACAAGTTCAAGCGGAACTAAATCAATGGTTTATTAAAGAAACCTACGGATTAATCGGGCTGGGTATCGCAGTTCAATCGGCAAAATACAGTGATTTTGAACAAAATCACTACGAAACATTAGTTAAAAAATTATTTGAGAATTTAGAAGAACAAAAACTCAAGCGGTTAGATTTAACGGATACCACGCAAAGCGTGCAAGAAGTTGAATATCCAAATGGTGTTTGTGAAATGAATAGCTTTTTCCCATCTCAAAAAGAAGAAGATTGTCCTACAATCGATGGTAAAAAAGTTAACTACTCTGTTATCTCTGAAGATCAAATTAATATTGGTAAATGGCTATCTAAAAAAGACAGAATTATCATTACAGATAATGAAAGTAAAATTCATAGCGATAGTGATACTAAAATTCTGAAATTACCAATTTTTGGTTTTAATGTAATTTTTACCGAAGAGGAAGAAGAAACCGGAAAATTCGGTTTGCATGTACATAAGATTCATCGCTTTTGGGATTTCTCATTACCAAAAAATACAAACAGTACCATTTGGAATGGATATGCCCGCCGTTATATCAACGCCTATGTTCCTTTTGATGATGAAGGAAAGATTGTTACTTTTGAGGATATTCAAGCTAGAGATGAAGGACAAAAAGCATTAATGACCTTAAAAGGTGATGTGGATAATCTTGGTACGATTTTCCAAAAAGGCATTCAGCCTGCCAACATCGCAAAAATGGCGGCGCTATCTCGCCAAATGAACCAATTTTTTAGTCTTTGGTTGCCGGCCTATTGCTCGGAACAAAGCCAAAATATGTACACCGTGTTTGCGGGGGGCGATGATTTCTTCTTAATCGGTCCTTGGTATTCTACACAAAAAGTGGCGCATGCAATGCAACAAGCCTTTGCACATTATGTGGCAGAAAATCCAGAAATTCATTTTTCAGTGGGAATGGTCATGAGCAAATCCAATATTCCAGTGCCACGTTTAGGCGATTTAGCGGAAGAGGCATTGGAGAAAGCGAAAGGTATTGATAAAGGCAAAACTGTTTCTACAGCGGAAGGTAAAAATGCCGTGACAATTTTTAATCGGTCGGTGAAGTGGGCGGATTGGAAACAACTTTGTGGTTTAGAGGAAGAAATTCACCGCTTGGCAGACACTTATAAAATTTCGACTTCTTATCTTTATTCATTAATTCGTTTATGTGAACAAGCCGCAAATACAGAAAATATTGAAAGCACCATGTGGCGCAGTCGTTTTTATTATAAAACAGTCCGATATGTGCTTGATAAAATAAAAAGAGAAGAAGATCGAAAAGATGCTTTAAAAGTACTTTCTGAAACATTAGGGAAAAATGGAATTGAATTATATAAAATTAATTTTTCTATTCCATTATTTAACTACTTTTATAAAAAACGCAATATTTAGGAGAAATTATGGATCTTTCTAAAATTAAATTTCCAGCAGAAGCCGGCTCAGGTATTTTTGATTCTGTAGCAGAAAATGCAGCAAAAGAAATCAGAGATAGTAAAGTTAACAAAAAAACACAGATTAGAAAATTCTATGATGAATTAATTATGTGGAATGAACGTGTTCAGCACTCTAAAATTTCAAAAGAAGAAAAATATATAGAATTAGAACCATTTATCAAAATGTTAAAAGCAAAAGTTACCTATGCAAAAGGGAGAGGACATATTGATGAAAAATTTCAAAGTATTTTCAATCATTGTATAGACCAAATTAAAGATGCCAAAACATTACAACACGCAAAATTATTTATGGAAGCTGTAACAGGTTATTCTAGAGAATTAGAAAAATAAGGGGTTGAATATGAAACTTAATAAAATTATTGAAATTAAAGCAAAACTAGTTTTACAAACTGGATTACATATAGGTAGTGGAAATAGTGAAATGCAAATTGGCGGAATTGACAGTCAAGTTGTAAGAAACCCTATTACTCGAGAGCCATATATTCCTGGTTCAAGTTTAAAAGGGAAAATCAGAACTTTGTTAGAATGGCTCTCAGGAGAGGTAAAAAATGAACCGTTAAGTTTAGGAAACATAAAAGATATACATAACAAAGAAACGGTAAAAGATATTTTGCGTTTATTTGGATTTGCAGGTCATTCAGAAAATAATAAGGAGCTATGCGTAGAATTAAAAGCATCTCGTCTTTCTTTTTGGGACTGTTCTCTAAGTAAAAAATGGAAAAATGAATATAGTGAAGATGGCTTTATTATTACGGAAACGAAAAGTGAAAATACAATAGACCGAATCACATCGGTTACTACAGGTGGTGGTGTGCGCCAAACCGAACGTGTGCCAGCTGGTGCAGAATTTGATTTCAAATTGATGTTACGCCAATTTGAAGGCGATAAACCGGAACTTCTCGATTTAGTGTTAAAAGGCTTAAAACTGTTAGAACTTGACAGTCTTGGCGGCTCCGGTTCTCGTGGTTACGGTAAAGTGAAATTTACTGAATTAACGGTTGATGGCGAAGCTCGTAATTTAGACGACATTAAACCTTTCGAATAAGGTGATTTTATGAAGTTATATCGTTTTACACTCACACCACAAAGTGCGATGGGAACGCCTTTGGTGGGCGATACCTTATTTGGTCAGCTTTGTTGGGCAGTGAGAAATCGTTTTGGTGAAGCACGCTTAAGTGAATTACTTAAAGGTTATACCACACAACGCCCATTTATGGTGGTATCGGATGCTTTTCCAGAAAGTTTTTTGCCTTTACCGACTTTGCCATCAACGTTTTGGGAAACCAAAACAGAAACCGATCGCAAAAGCTTAAAAAAAGCCCAATGGGTCAAAATCACCGATACAGAAAAAAGCGCGGTGAAATTTTGGCAAGAATGTGCTTTACAAGCGAATTTTCAATTCAAAAAAGAAACTCAAGATCAGTTTCACAACACTATTGATCGCCAAACAAATACCACGGGTGATGGACAATTTGCGCCTTATTCCACAGAACTAACCTGGTTTGGCGCACAACAAAAATTCGAGCTCTATGTTGTGTTAGATGAAAATCGCTTTTCATTGGAAGCGTTACAAATAGTACTTCAAGATGTCGGAAATATTGGTTTTGGACGTGATGCCTCTATCGGGCTAGGCAAATTCCGTTGTGAAAATCCACAAGCCTTCGATTTTGCTCAACCGAATGCAAATTGCTATTTAACGCTAGCCAATTGTGCCCCGCAAGGTTTAGGTTTAAACAAGGAGTATTGCTACTACCAAATTACGACAAGATTTGGTCGCCACGGTGACATTCAAGCGTTAAGCTCCAACCCATTTAAAAAGCCGATTATTTTGGCAAAACCAGCAGCCATTTTTACACCTGAAAACTATCAACCCCGTTTATTTTTAGGTAATGGATTAGGCAATGTGTCTTATGCTCAACCAGAAGCCGTGCATCAAAGCTATGCTCCCGTCTTAAATTTATTTGTCGATTTTGAACATAAGGATCACAAATGAAACCATTTATACAAATCCACAACGTTTATTTAACCCCATTAAGCCCAATACATATTGGCTGCGGGGAAGATTTTGAGCCGACGAATTATGTCATTGATAATGAAACTTTATTTAATTTTGAACCTAGCCATTTAATGTTAAATGAGAGGGAGAGAACGAATTTGTTAAATGCAGTAAATAAAGATATTCTCGCTATTCATAATTTTTTCTCTAGTAACAAGAGTAAAATTATCCCCTTATCTCAGTATTTTAGTGCTATAACTAAAGGATTTGTATCTGAGTATAATAAAAATATAGAGAACCCTGCTCACAAAGAGAAAAATGGAAATAAAGTTTTCAATCAACTACAAATTGAAAGAACTGCATATCTACCTTACCAAGGTTTGGCATTTATTCCAGGAAGCAGTTTTAAAGGTGCTTTTACTACTCCAGTGTTATCAAAAAGACATATTGACAATGGCGGCAATCCTCTGATTAAACGAGAAAAGAAAACGTCTAAAACAGCGTTAAGTCTTATATCACAAAAAATAAATGAAGATTATCTATATAATATAAATAATCTTAAGAGCTTCGATGAAGTAAAAGAGAATTTTGCACATAATGAATTTAGAAGTATAAAATTCAGTGATTTTTCTCCTCTAAATAATGTACAAACCAAGATCTTTTACTGCTTAAATTTTAATCGTGAACTAAAAAATGGGGAGAAAACATTTAATACAAAAATTGTACAGAGAAGAGAGAGCATCCTACCAGGTCAATATAGAGCATTTTCAGCTAATTTAAGCATATTAGATGATAAAGTTAATAAATTACTTTCATTGAATGAATACTTAACTATAAATGATTCATACTATAAAAAAATATTCATTGAAGAAATGGAAGACCTAGTTGCTAAAGGTTTTGTTTCTCAAAATTATCTCAATGGTATATTAAATATAATTAATAAAGCTGGATTTTTAATTAGATTAGGTAAAAATGGATCAGATAGTAAAGTTCTTAAAGGAAAAAATGTCGCCCAAATAGAGATTAAGCCTAAGAAAAATCAAGAGGTTTATTATCAAGACAAAGCTACAACTTATTGGCTTTCTGCGGACTCAAAAACACAAAAGAATAATCTTCTTCCCTTCGGTTGGGCATTAATTGAAGTTGATCCCACTACGGAAAATGAAGCCTTAAAAACGTGGTGTGAAGCTCAACCAAAATCAAAATTTGATCGTTCTGAAATTTTGGCGAAACGCGAAGCTCAAAAAGCGGAACAAGCACGCTTGCAAGCAGAAGCTGAAGCAAAACGCTTAGCGGAACAACAAGCAGAAAAAGAAAAGCTAGCATTGTTAGATTCGCTTTCGGACAATCAACGTTTAGTAGAAGCCAAGTTGGTTGAATGGAATTCTCAGGAAAGAAAACCATTTACGGTTTCACCTATTTTTAGTGAAGCCAAAAAATTGTTGGAAGATGCTCAACAATGGAATAAAGAAGATCGTCATTATCTTTATGAAAAACTTGATCCAACAAAATCAAATGAAGGGTTACAAAAATATGTTGATGGCTTAAGTGGTTTCAGCAATTTAAAAGCAAAATCAGCCGTAGAATTTAAAAAATTGCGTAACAAACTGGTGGCAGAATGATTCCAAATTCTTTCCCCATAGCCCGCTATCAATTTGATTTTGTTGTGAGCGAGCCGATTTTATTACCGGAATATTCAGGCTCCACCTTGCGTGGAGCCTTTGGTCGTGCTTTGCGGAAAATTTCCTGCATGACAAAACAAGAGGATTGCAAAGGTTGCCCACTTTATCGCACCTGCCCTTACACCAACATTTTTGAAACGCCCGCACCGACAGAGCATGAATTACAAAAGTTCAGTCAAGTGCCGAACGGCTATATTATTGAACCGCCAGCATGGGGAGAGCGACTTTATGCCGAAGGTGAAACATTAACATTTTCGCTTGTGCTATTTGGACGGTTGATTGAACAGCTCCCCCTCATTGCTTTTGCTTTCAAACGGGCTTTTGAATATAACGTCGGGCGGGGAAAGGCAAATTTACTTGATATAGCAAAAGTTGAGTCAAATTTAACCACCCGACAATCCATTTTACAAAACGGAAATATCATCGAACATCAAAAAACAATCGAAATTCCGACCGCACTTGATAGCGTGGCACAAATCAAAATTGATACGCCTTTAAGGCTGCAAGAAAATGGCAAGCCTTTGCGAGTAAATGAGATTACGGCAGAACGATTTTTTATTTCTTTAGCCAAGCGCCTTTCCTTATTAAGCGAATTTCATTCTGAACCCTTGAATCTAGATTTTGGATTGCTAAAAAACCAAATCGAACAAATTCAAGATAATAAACATTTAAAATGGCAAGATTGGACGCGCTATTCCTCCCGCCAAGATCATAAAATGAAATTAGGAGGCGTCATCGGTCTGTGGCAATTCAACAATTTATCCCCTGAATTAGCCAAATTACTTTACATCGGGCAATGGCTACATTGTGGGAAAAATGCCACTTTTGGATTAGGCAAATATCGGATTACAAATTTGTAATTTCCAATCAGAAATAAACTACTTGTTAAAATATGGTTTTAATTATTTAAGGAGAATGATATGACAACATGGTTTATTTCAAGACACCCCGGCGCGATTGAGTGGGTGAAGCAGCAAAACATTCAGATTAATCGATTTGAAAGCCATTTAGATACATCACTGGTGCAAGCCAACGATGTAGTGATTGGCACGCTTCCGATTCATTTAGCAGCAGAAGTGTGCCAAAAAGGGGCAAAATTTTATTTTCTTTCTATTAATGTGACACCTGAACAACGTGGTATAGAATTAACTTGCAAACAATTAACTGAGCAACAATGCTCAATTCAACCATTTAGAATTGAAAAATTATAGGCGTTTTTATGCAAAAATATGATATTCATGTGTGTTTAGTGTCAGATCAAGCCGCACCAAACTTATTACCTATTTTGGATAGTGAATTTAAACCTCAAAAAGCTGTTTTTGTTGTTTCTACAAAAGATGAAATTAAAGAAAAGGCAAATTCTCTTAAACTAGCATTTAAGCAAAACGACATTGACGTAGATATTTTAGAGCTTTCTAATGAATTTGATTTCCAAAGTATGGAAACTGAACTATTTGATTTGTTATCAAGCTATGAAAATGAAAACATTGCATTGAATGTAACTGGCGGAACAAAATTAATGGCAATCGCTGCTCAAAATGTTTTCTCTGGTGTTAAGCCTATTTTTTATATAAATACAAATAAAGAAGAAATTATTTTTATTTCTAAAGAAAATGATAAACATATACCTGTACAAAAGTTAAACACCAAAACCTTAATTAATACTTATCTTTCAAGTTATGGAGTCAGTGTATTAAAAAACAAAGATGATTTTAACTTCTATAAACTAGGTGTATTTACCGAACGCTTTGTAAGAAGACAAGAAGATTATAAAGATATTATTTCAAAATTGAATTTATTAGCTTTTAATGCTTCTAATAGCAAACTAGAAACAAATTTCACAAACTACAGTAATGATCTTAAATTAATTCTGGAAGATCTTGCAGATGAAGATCTAGTAAGATTGAATGGTGATATCGTAGATTTTAAGAATGAACAGACAAGAAGCTTTTTGAATGGAAACTGGTTGGAATATTTTACTTATAAACAAGCTAACAGCATTGCAGATGTTATTGATGCTGATTGGAATGTAGAAGTAGTAAATTCAAAATATGAGAAAAACAAAGTTGGTGTGAATAATGAATTAGACGTTATCTTTATGGCAAAAAATAAGTGTCATATCATTGAGTGTAAAACGATAAATTTTGAAAATACAGAAAATAAGGATAAATTACAGAGCTATTTAGATAAATTAAATTCCTTAAAAGGCTATGGCGGTTCATTAACAAAAGTTTGTTTAGTGAGTTTCTATGCAATACCCCAAAATATAAAACGTCGGGCAGAAAAAGATAATATTGAGATCATTGATGATTATCGTATTAAAAATTTAAAAGAAAGAATTCAAAGCTGGATTAAAAAATAATGAAAACCTACAACAAACGCATTTTACTCTCTGTCACAGGAAAGTCCCCTGCAGTTGTCACCGAAACACTTTATGCTTTAGTAACAGAAAAAAACTTTATTCCAACGGAAATTCAAGTAATTACAACAATTGAAGGAAGAAATGAATTACTTTCCGCATTACTTGGCATTGAGGGCAAACGAAAAGGAGCTTTGCAAGAGTTTATTGAAGATTATGGCAGCCAATATGGTTTTGATCATATTCATTTTAATGAAGACTGCGTACATATTATTAAAGATACGAACGGTGAACAATTACCGGATATTCGCACACCAAAAGAAAACGAACAGGCCGCAAATAGCATTGTGCAGTTAGTCGGTAAATTGTGCCAAGATGACGAAACTCAACTACACGTTTCTATTGCTGGTGGGCGGAAAACCATGGGCTTTTTTATGGGTTATGCGCTGTCACTCTATGGGCGTGAACAGGATAGTCTTTCTCATGTTTTAGTGGATGAAGAATTTGAAACGTTGTCAAATTTCTATTATCGCAAACCTAAAGAATATCGTATCGTGAATGACCGAAATGGCAAGGAGCTAGACGCATCACAAGCTAATATTATGTTAGCCGAAATCCCTTGGGTTCGTTTAGGTTTAGGTGTGCCTGAAGATCTCAAACAACAAGCTATTTCTTATAGTGATTCGGTAAAAAATGCACAGGCATTGTTAGAAGCACCTTCGCTCACATTTCTTTCACCCATAGAAGATTGCCTTGTTACATTCGGTTCAAAAACAATCAAACTTGCACCAAGAGGCTATGCCTTGTTCTTAAGTCTTGTTATTGCGAAAAAGCAAGGCTGGAACGTTGGAACGGGGAATCGTGAAGAAGCTCGAACCATAGCGACTTATTTGAACATTTACAGCCAAATGAAAAATGACGTTGAAATGGAGAATCGCTTGAAAGGTGCTAACAACGATTTAAAAAATGTTTTATCGGAATCTCGTACCGATATTAATAAAAAAGTGATGGCAAGTTTTTCTTTAGGAAAGGGTGCAAAGAGTGCTTATATTCCATCTTCTAACCGTAAAACAGGCAATTATGAACTCAATATTCACTTAGATAATATTGATGTATCGAAAATAGAATCCGATCTTAAACGACTAAAACTTATCTAAAATCAACCGCCCTTGTGGCGGTTTTCTTTTCTAGAAATTTAAATTTCACTCCCCCACCCTTTTTCTTCAGCATGCTGTTTTCATAAAAAATAATGTGATGTTGAAAACCAAAAACTTTAAACATACAAATTTGTAAAATCCTCAACAACCTTTAATTATCACTAAACTAATACCATCGAATTACACAGGAGAAACATCATGACAACATCTGAACATTTCTACGATTTCGTATTATTACCTCCCGCTCGTTTTTAATACGACCGTGAGCCGCAGCGGAAAATGCGCCGGTATATAGAGCCGAAAATCTATACATTCGTATAATTATGTTGAAAAGGAGAAAAATATGCTTGATGTCATTATTCGTATTGCTGAGGCTGTAATTGATGAACTCAAAAAAAACAAGTAGTCAAACTACCCGCTCACCGTGGCGGTTATCACGGTCATCTAGCAAATCTGATACAAATTTGCAAAATCAAAACAAACCAAAAAATACCGTTATTATCTTTAACCAAACAATAAACAAGAGGAGAAAAAATTATGTGGACAGTCGTTGCTGAAATCGTTGTAACAACCATTGCAAAGGAGGTCGTCGATTACGTTATGGACGAGGATTAACCTCTCGGTTGGCAAGACCGTAAAATTGCCATACTTTATTTATCTTCAATAACAGAAAGGAGGAAAAAATGATTTCTGAGCTAATCAAAATCGTGATTATTTGGAAAAAATAAATGTCACACCGTGTGTCACAGCAGAAAATGGACAGTCGGCAGACTCAAAGTGCAAATACCCAATAATACCAAAAAGAGGAAAAAATATGTTTGAACGCTTAGTCGTCGTAGCCATCGCTGCAGCTGTAGAAAGAGTGGTGGAAAACACAACCAAGGATTAACTTGGCGGTATGCAGAGCCGAAAATCTGCTCCTATCTAAATAAGATAAACAAAGAAAGAGGAAACATGGAATTTATATTAGCTTTTTTAGATGAGTGGTATAAAACTCAATCCATGCGATAAACATGGCGGTATCGCAAGCCGGAAATTGCGAAAAGTACTATCAGCTCTTAATGTTATTTTACAAAAGAACTGTATGCAAACCCACCTCAAAAATACCTTATCACCTATAATATCACGCAACAAAAAATCCAATAACTCTTAGAAAAAGAAAGCCTACCCCAAAGCATTATCCAAACGGACCGATGAATGCACCCTATAAACAGAGATGAAAATGTGGAGAAAGTGAGGTAAAATGGCGCACAAAAATCACATAAAAAATATCGTTTTTTATCACCGCACTTATAACAAACATTAAAAAGAAAATGGATGAAATCGTTCAATATTTAATCAAACCCATACCTTACTTTTCGCATGAGGGGAAAAGTTGGGAAGCGATCCTCCCAAGCCTTATCCATCAAGGCACCAAACCACCCCCGCAGTCGAAAGACCCCGCCCTGTTCCAAAGGGATTAAAACAAAGGATATTTGATGAATATAAGAGACTTGAATGGTCGAAAGACCCCGCCCTGTTCCAAAGGGATTAAAACAGCGAATAAAATTCATCGCCATTATACTCGTGGTCGAAAGACCCCGCCCTGTTCCAAAGGGATTAAAACCCAGACGGTTCTTGAAAAGCTTCACACGCAGGATGTCGAAAGACCCCGCCCTGTTCCAAAGGGATTAAAACATTTGCCGCTCTTTTAAATTGACTTGCGTCTCGTGGTCGAAAGACCCCGCCCTGTTCTAAAGGGATTGAAAGTACAGCGCACCGTTTTTGTAAACACGGATGTCATATGTCGAAAGACCTCGCCCTGCTCCAAAGGGATTGAAACTCTGGGTGGTATTTGATTGCCATTCTTTTATATGTCGAAAGACACCGCCCTGTTCCAAAGGGATTGAAACTAAGCTACTTGTTCAGTAGTGATGTTTTAACACACAGTCGAAAGACCCCGCCCTGCTCCAAAGGGATTGAAACTCATCATCTAAAATCAACCGCCCTTGTGGCGGTTTTCTTTTCTACAAACCAGCATTCCACTCCCATCTCTCCTTTATTCACCATGCTGTTTTCATCAAAACAATATGATGATGAAAACCAAAAGCCTTAAACATACAAACTTGCAAAACCCTCAACGTCCTTAAATTATTACTAAACTAATACCATTAAATTACACAGGAGAAACACCATGACAACATCTGAACATTTCTACGATTTCGTATTATTACCTCCCGCTCGTTTTTAATACGACCGTGAGCCGCAGCGGAAAATGCGCCGGTATATAGAGCCGAAAATCTATACATTCGTATAATTATGTTGAAAAGGAGAAAAATATGCTTGATGTCATTATTCGTATTGCTGAGGCTGTAATTGATGAACTCAAAAAAAACAAGTAGTCAAACTACCCGCTCACCGTGGCGGTTATCACGGTCATCTAGCAAATCTGATACAAATTTGCAAAATCAAAACAAACCAAAAAATACCGTTATTATCTTTAACC
Organism: Aggregatibacter segnis ATCC 33393; assembly: GCF_900476035.1. GTDB lineage: Bacteria > Pseudomonadota > Gammaproteobacteria > Enterobacterales > Pasteurellaceae > Aggregatibacter > Aggregatibacter segnis. The sequence goes on from NZ_LS483443.1 coordinate 277,229, forward strand.
AAACAATAAACAAGAGGAGAAAAAATTATGTGGACAGTCGTTGCTGAAATCGTTGTAACAACCATTGCAAAGGAGGTCGTCGATTACGTTATGGACGAGGATTAACCTCTCGGTTGGCAAGACCGTAAAATTGCCATACTTTATTTATCTTCAATAACAGAAAGGAGGAAAAAATGATTTCTGAGCTAATCAAAATCGTGATTATTTGGAAAAAATAAATGTCACACCGTGTGTCACAGCAGAAAATGGACAGTCGGCAGACTCAAAGTGCAAATACCCAATAATACCAAAAAGAGGAAAAAATATGTTTGAACGCTTAGTCGTCGTAGCCATCGCTGCAGCTGTAGAAAGAGTGGTGGAAAACACAACCAAGGATTAACTTGGCGGTATGCAGAGCCGAAAATCTGCTCCTATCTAAATAGGATAAACAAAGCAGGAGGAAACATGGAATTTATATTAGCTTTTTTAGATGAATGGTATAAAACTCAATCCATACATCGAAAGAACCCTTCCCGTTTCAAAGAGATTAAAAACATATCTAAAATTAACCGCACTTTTAGCATTTTTTAAAATGTGTATTTTCAAAATACAAATTTTTCTTATCTATTCTCAACCCTCAATTCAAAATAAATAATCCCATCTAAATAAAATCACCGCTTAATCTCTTTTATATACAAATTTGCATTTTATTTTTTACATTATTTTCTCATTTATGATGTATTCATAAAGAATAAGTAAGGAGGAAATATGTTGAACTTAAGAATGCATCATAAAGCAACACAAGTAATATTTAATCCTTCCTATGCTGAAAGTGAAATTAACGCTATTGCTGCAGGTTTTGTTGAAGTAAGAGACGAACGTGCTTATAACGGACGTTATTTCATTAAAAATGGTAAAAAATGGATTCATAATTTAGAAGCTTTACGCAAGAAATTAAATACTAAATATGGTCGTTATATTGATGATGAGGAACTGTCTTCACCGGCACCTGAAGGGTTTGGTTACGACATTAAAACCTATTATTTATATAACTCAACATCATCAACTCACAATGAGTTTTCAACTCGTTTTCGTACGATACTGGAGAAGGTTTGTATTAAGCATTAGCTTGAGTGCAAATTTGTATTTCAATATTTAACACTCAAGATAATTTATTATTTAATCAATCATTGAAACACGAAAGGTATAAATAAAAATGTTCTATATCACTAAACATAATTATTATAAAAACATTATCTGTAAGTTAGATATTGATATTCCTACTATTGAAAAAACAGGCTTTTTCTCAAGTTACAAACTCGATCTATTTGATCTTGATCTTAGCTATTTTGCAAAAAATGAGCGTGAAATGCTCATCATCAGCGATCATTTATTCCGCAATATTTCTAATATTAATAAGAATGTGATTTTTAAACAAATCAAACACAAAGAAAATAACTGGGTGTATAAACTTAGTGTGCCTGCATATCATGCGGATCGTCATTGCCCGAATTTAACAAAAGAATTCAATAACATCAGAATTCCATATTCTCTTGAGCCTTCTCTATGCAAGGAATATCGTCAATTTTTTATTGATAATAAGGATCGTTATGGTAATAAAGCCGGTCTTATTGAACCGAAAGTTTTCGCACGTAAGTTAAAAGAGAAATTTAACTTAAGCGAAGAGCTTGATGAATTGCTAGAAAATCACATTTTACCGGAAATCCGTGAAAATAGCGGTGTAGAGTGCGTAAACATCACTGTTGAACAGCTTATTGATGAAATCAATGAACTCATTGATATTTTTAAGAATTTCATTAAAAAAGAACAGATTTCAGGCTTATTGTCCCGTCGCTCATGGTTGAGTACTAAAGATGATTCTGAACTTTCTGAGACGGAACGTGAATCTATGCAGAAAGTATATGAACAAAAAAGAAGAATCTGCGCCCGTATTCTCGCATTTCATTTTCAGCACTTTGAAAAAGAAGGGTTTAATATTTCGGAAAACCTATTAGAAATGCTTGGATTTCAGGCTTGCCCAAATTGCTGTAAGCATATTATTCCATTCTAAAATCGGAGAAGGGTTATGGATACTCGTCGGAGTCGCTACCTGATCGCCTATGATATTGCTGATTCTCATCGACTTTATCAAATGCATAAACACGTCGAGGCCTATGCCATTGGCGGACAAAAATCTTTCTATGAATGTTGGCTAACAGAACATGAAATGATCGCATTCCAACAAGACGTAAATGCATTAATTGACGCCTCTGACGATCGTGTATTTATTTTTAGAATTCCAAATAACATCGAACCTTTGCTATTCGGCAAAGCTACATTGCAATCAAATTCCCCATTTTTACTCGTTTAGGAGGCATTATGTCGAGCTTATATATTGATAGAAAAGGCACCGAAATCAAATTAAATGGCGAAGCCTTAGTGTGTTATGAAAATGGTGAACGCGTCGGCACCATTCCCCTTGCGCCAATAGAACGCATTTATTTAAAAAGCTATGTCACCGTACAAGCCTCATTGTTGGCAAAATTGGGAGAAAAGGGCATTGGCATTATTTTTCTTTCCGGCAGAAAAAATACCCCCACACTCTTTTTGGCTCAACCGCACAATGATGCCACCCGTCGTTTAAACCAATATGAACTGGCAAAAAATGAATCTTTCTGTTTAGCGTTTGCGAAAAAACTCATGCAACTCAAATTAGTCACACAAAAAAATTGGCTTTGGCAGGCAAGTAATGCTCGCGCGGATAAAAAAAGCCAATTGGCAGAAAAAGCCGGCGAATTGGATCAACTGATTGGCAAAATCAATGAACAGACAACCCTCGCCTCATTGCGTGGTATTGAAGGCAGAGCCGCCTCCGTTTATTTCACCGCATTAAGTCTTTATCTTCCTCCGGCATTACGCTTTCAAGGCAGAAACCGCCGTCCACCACGGGATCCGTTCAATGCCGGCTTATCCCTCACCTACACACTCATCCATTCAGAAGCCGTACTCGCAGCCTATGGCGCAGGGCTTGATCCATATATCGGCTTTTATCACGCCCTTGATTTTGGTCGAGAATCCCTCGCCTGTGATCTCATTGAACCGTTACGTCCTTTAATTGATAACTGGTGTTTAGGCTTATTTCGCCAAAACATTTTACGCGAAGAGTCTTTCTCTACAACACAAGAGGGCTGCTTTTTAGGGAAAGCAGGGCGTGTAGAATTTTATAAAAGCTATGAAAGTGCGGTCGGAAATTGGCGCAAAATGCTCACAGAGAACAGTTTAGACATTGTTAATCTCATTAAACAAGCTGATTTTATCAGCTCACCACAACGCCGTGAAAGTGAATGGCAAACCTTTTCCGGCATTAACGAACGACAATGGCAAGGTCTGTTAGGACGCTATTATTTTAATCAACAAACCATGCTACAAGACGTGATTTTCCAATTTTAGGAGGGAACAATAATGCAATACCTTATTGGTTACGACATTGCCGACCCCAAACGTCTCCAGCGTATTCATCGCCGCATGACCAAATATGCCACCCCAATTCAATACAGTATTTTCTTATTTGAAGGTTCAGAAAAATTGTTAACACAATGCTTAACGGAGGTTATGCAGATTTTCCATAAAAAAGAAGATGATCTCCGAATTTACCCCTTACCCCATAAGTGCTCTCAATGGCGCTTAGGAAAAGCGAGCCTGCCCCAAGGCATTATTTGGACAGCATTACCCATCAGTTTAACGTTATAACAGAGGTGAAAATGTGGAGAAACTGAGGTAAAATAGCGAACAAAAGTCATATAAAAAACGTCGTTTTTTATCACCGCACTTTGAACAAAGATTAAAAAGAAAATGAGTAAAAACGTTCAACATTTAATCAAATTCATACCCTACTTTTCGCGTGAGGGAAAAAATTGGGAACCGATCCTCCCAAGCCTTATCCATCAAGGCACTAAACCACCCCCGCAGTCGAAAGACCTTGCCCTGTTCCAAAGGGATTAAGACTACTCAAGCTTCTCGAGTCTAGCAGGTTCACCGTCGAAAGACCTTGCCCTGTTCCAAAGGGATTAAGACTTCTCCTTTAATTTCGCTTCGATTTCAGAAATCAGTCGAAAGACCTTGCCCTGTTCCAAAGGGATTAAGACTTGTAAAGTGCTAAATAAACCTTATCCATTATTGTGTCGAAAGACACCGCCCTGTTCGAAAGGGATTAAGACTTATCACCGCTTTGCCGGCTATCAAGCATTTGCAGTCGAAAGACACCGCCCTGTTCCAAAGGGATTGAAACGAATATGGGATATTGATATTAATTTCGTTCATTTGTCGAAAGCCCCGCCCTGCTCCAAAGGGATTGAAATGCGTTTAATGGGCGCTAAAATACGATTTAAACCTGTCGAAAGACCTCACCCTGCTCCAAAGGGATTGAAACTCTGGGTGGTATTTGATTGCCATTCTTTTATATGTCGAAAGACCCCGCCCTGCTCCAAAGGGATTCTCCATCAATCACCAAAGTGCGGTGTGTTTTTTAAATAAATCACGCCAATCAAGTTTCTACTAATTAATCGGCAAGACTAAATTTTTTCATTTTTTCTCTTGAAATCCCTCAAAACGATCTTATTTAAATTTGGCGAACAAATGTTCAACAGAACATCCATGGAACGAAGAAGGAAATACTTATGAATATTGAAAAATTTACGACCAAATTCCAACAAGCCATTGCTGAAGCGCAATCTTTAGCGATTGGCAAGGATAATCAATTTATTGAACCGGTGCATTTATTGAGTGCCTTGTTAAATCAACAAGACGGTTCGGTGGCACCGATTCTAACCGCAAGCGGTGTGAATGTTGCCGCGTTGCGCAACGAACTCAACAACGAACTTGCCAAACTTCCGCAAGTGTCCGGCAATGGCGGTGATGTACAACTTTCCCGTCAGTTGCTTAACCTTTTGAATTTATGCGATAAATTGGCGCAACAACGGCAGGATAAATTTATTTCCTCCGAACTCTTTTTACTTGCCGCCTTAGAAGAAAAAGGCGCCGTCAGCGAAATACTGAAAAAGTGCGGTGCGAAAAAAGACCAAATTTTACAAGCCATCGATCATATTCGTGGAGGACAAAACGTGAATGACCAAAATGCGGAAGAAAGCCGCCAAGCCTTAGAAAAATATACTATCGACTTAACTGCCCGCGCGGAAAGCGGCAAATTGGATCCGGTGATTGGGCGTGATGAAGAAATCCGTCGCACCATCCAAGTGTTGCAACGCCGTACTAAAAATAACCCGGTACTTATCGGTGAACCTGGCGTGGGTAAAACCGCCATTGTGGAAGGGTTGGCACAACGTATTGTGAACGGCGAAGTGCCGGAAGGTTTAAAAAATAAACGCGTACTTTCACTTGATATGGGCGCGTTAATCGCCGGCGCAAAATATCGCGGTGAATTTGAAGAACGCTTGAAAGCCGTTTTGAAAGAATTGGCGCAGGAAGAAGGCCGTGTCATTTTATTTATTGATGAAATTCACACCATGGTGGGTGCGGGTAAAACCGATGGTGCCATGGATGCGGGCAACTTGTTAAAACCAAGTTTGGCACGCGGTGAATTGCATTGTGTAGGCGCGACTACGTTAGACGAATATCGCCAATACATTGAAAAAGACGCGGCTCTTGAACGTCGTTTCCAAAAAGTGTTTGTGGGCGAACCAAGCGTGGAAGATACCATTGCTATTTTGCGTGGCTTAAAAGAACGTTATGAAATCCATCACCACGTGCAAATTACCGACCCGGCTATTGTGGCAGCGGCAACATTGTCCCATCGTTACATTTCCGATCGCCAGTTACCGGATAAAGCCATCGACTTGATCGACGAAGCCGCATCCAGCATTCGGATGGAAATCGACTCCAAACCACAGCCGTTGGATCGCTTGGATCGCCGTATTATCCAACTCAAATTGGAACAACAGGCGTTACAAAAAGAAGATGACGATGCCAGCCGCAAACGCTTGGAGATGTTAGAAAAAGAATTATCGGAAAAAGAACGGGAATACGCTGAATTAGAAGAAGTGTGGAAATCTGAAAAAGCCGCGCTTTCGGGCACCCAACACATTAAAGCTGAATTGGAAAACGCCCGTACCCAAATGGAACAAGCCCGTCGTGCTGGTGATTTGAGCAAAATGTCCGAATTGCAATACGGTAAAATTCCGGAATTGGAAAAACAATTAGCGGCAGCAGAAGGTGCGGAAGGCAAAGAAATGAGCCTATTACGCTATCGTGTTACCGACGAGGAAATTGCTGAAGTGCTTTCCCGCGCCACCGGCATTCCGGTCTCCAAAATGATGGAAGGTGAAAAAGAAAAACTCTTGCGCATGGAAGAAGAATTGCACAAACGCGTTATCGGGCAAAACGAAGCCGTGGATGCCGTGGCGAACGCCATTCGTCGTAGTCGTGCCGGTCTTTCCGATCCAAATCGCCCAATTGGTTCCTTCTTGTTCTTAGGGCCAACCGGTGTGGGTAAAACCGAATTGTGTAAAACCTTGGCGAAATTCTTATTCGACAGCGAAGATGCCATGGTGCGTATTGATATGTCCGAATTCATGGAAAAACACAGCGTGTCCCGCTTGGTCGGCGCACCTCCGGGTTATGTGGGCTATGAAGAAGGCGGCTATTTAACCGAAGCCGTACGTCGTCGCCCGTATTCTGTGATTTTGCTCGACGAAGTGGAAAAAGCGCACCACGATGTGTTCAACATCTTGTTGCAAGTGTTGGATGACGGCCGTTTAACCGACGGACAAGGCAGAACCGTGGATTTCCGCAATACGGTGGTAATCATGACGTCTAACTTGGGTTCCGATTTGATTCAAGGCAACCAAGAAGAAAGCTACGACGACATGAAGACGTTAGTGATGTCTGTGGTGAGCCAACATTTCCGTCCGGAATTTATTAACCGAATTGACGAAACCGTGGTGTTCCATCCGTTGAATAAAGACAACATTCGCGCCATTGCGGAAATTCAGTTAAAACGCTTAATCAACCGCATGGAAAGCCGTGGCTATGTGTTGCACTTTACGGATGCCACCCTCAATTTCATTAGCGAAATCGGCTATGACCCGATTTACGGCGCGCGTCCGTTAAAACGTGCGATTCAGCAAGAAATTGAGAACCCGTTAGCGCAACAAATCCTTTCCGGTAGTTTATTACCGGAAAAACCGATTAGCGTGGATTATGTTGACGGCAAAATTGTAGCAAAACAATAAAACATAAAAAAACAAAAGCCATTTAGTGAACGCTAAATGGCTTTTTTGTTATCTCGATGACAGAAAGTGCGGTCAAAATCCACCGCACTTTTTCTTTTCTTATTTCCGACGGTACATGTTCGCACACATCACTTGCCCTAACGTATAAAGGGAAGATTGTGGCTGTAACGCGATAGTATGTTGAGATTGGCGTTTCGGCGCGGTGCGAATACCGTCACCCCAAAAATCAGCGTAGAAATCGCTGCGCACGTGGGTGAAATAGTGACTCTCACAATTTAAAATTTTATATTGGCGCATGGATTTGGCATAAAGCGTCGGATGATCTTTGAATACATATAACCCTTTGTCCAAGTTAATCACCACATCAAAATGAATCAGGCGTTTGTCCTTGTTATCCACCCAAACGGAATTGGTGTCCACATAATAAAAAATACCCGGCACAAGTTGTAAAAAGCCGTTTTTCGTTTCTTTTGGCGGAACAAGCGGCACATCGCCCTGCGCTTTCGCATTGACTTGTGAATTTAACGCCGGCTTGGTTGAAGGCGAGGAAGAGCAAGCAGCCAATAAAAGTGCGGTTAAAAATACAAACGTTTTTTTCATATTAGACTCCTTATTCACGCCAAAGGGCACTATTCCTATGCCTTTCATTTTGGCACAATTCTTATTCAATAGCTAATTGAAAGCCGGCTTTCGGAGAAAAATTCTTTACACGTATCGCAAACGTTTGCGTAAGCGTGTACAATGGCGCCCTAATTAATTTAGTCATCATTAACGGGAAGCCATCGTGAGTACACAATCCTTAAGTTATAAAGATGCCGGCGTGGATATTCATGCAGGTAATGAATTAGTTGAACGCATTAAACCAGAAGTGAAACGCACCACTCGTCCTGAAGTGATGGGCGGTTTAGGCGGTTTCGGCGCACTTTGTGCCATTCCGTCTAAATATAAAGAGCCGATTTTGGTATCAGGTACTGACGGTGTCGGCACAAAATTGCGTTTAGCCATTGATTTAAATCGTCACGACAGTATCGGTATCGATTTGGTGGCAATGTGCGTAAACGATTTGGTGGTACAAGGTGCCGAACCGTTATTCTTCCTGGATTATTATGCCACAGGCAAATTGGATGTAGATGTTGCCGCCAACGTCATTAAAGGCATTGCAAATGGTTGTGAACAATCCGGCTGTGCTTTAGTGGGCGGCGAAACGGCTGAAATGCCGGGCATGTACCACGAAGGCGATTACGACCTTGCCGGTTTCTGCGTCGGCGTGGTGGAAAAATCGGAAATCATTGATGGCAGTCAAGTCAAAGTTGGCGATGCGTTAATCGCCCTCGCTTCTAGTGGCCCACACTCTAACGGCTATTCTTTAATTCGCAAAGTGATTGATGTTGCCGGTGTGAATCCAGCTGAAGCACAGTTAGAGGGCAGTCCATTAGCCGACCATGTACTGGCACCGACAAAAATCTATGTGAAATCCATTCTGCAATTAATCAAACACGTAAATGTTCACGCTATCGCTCACTTAACCGGTGGTGGTTTCTGGGAAAATATCCCGCGCGTGTTACCAAACAGCGTCAAAGCGGTGATCAATGAAAACAGCTGGCAATGGCCTGCGGTGTTTGATTGGTTGCAACAACAAGGCAATATCACCGACTACGAAATGTATCGCACGTTTAACTGTGGCGTGGGTATGGTGATTGCATTGCCGCAAGAAGACGTGGAAACCGCACTAGGTCTGCTACAACAGGCTGGTGAAAACGCTTGGGTCGTCGGGGATATTCAACATCTCGCTGATGAAAACGAACCGCAAGTTGTTATTCGTTAATGAAAAAAATCGTTGTTCTTATTTCCGGTTATGGTGCGAATTTACAGGCGATTATTGATGCTTGTGAATCGCGCTATATTGACGGTGAAGTCGTTGGCGTATTCAGCAATCGAGCGGATGCCTTTGGACTGCAACGGGCAAAAAGTGCGGGTATTTTTCACCGCACTTTTTTACGTAGCGATTATGCCGACAACCTCGCCATGGATCGCCATATCGCCGATGAAATCGACAATCTCGGCGCGGATTTAATCGTGCTGGCCGGCTACATGAAAATCCTCACGGCGGAATTTACCCAACGCTTTGCGGGAAAAATTCTCAACATTCACCCTTCTTTATTGCCCAAATATCCTGGGCTGCATACCTACCAACGGGCAATCGAAGCCGGTGAGACGGAACACGGCATGACCATTCATTTTGTCAATGAAGAAGTTGATGGCGGCGCCATTGTGTTACAAGCCAAAGTGCCTATTTTTGCCGAAGATGATATTGCAGATATTGAGCAACGGGTCAAAGAACAAGAAATTCGTTTTTATCCGTTGGCAATAAAATGGTTTGCTGAGGGAAGACTCAGGTTAATCGACAATCATGCCTATTTAGACGGCAACCGCTTACCACCGCAAGGTTATGCGATTGACTAAAGATATAAAAAACGCGCTTTTCAGCGCGTTATTTTTTATTCGTTAATTAATCCGGCTTTGATAAGGAATCGATAAATGCCGTCTTGATCAAGCGGTTCCGCCACATGATCGGCAATCGCTTTGAGTTTTTCATTGCCATTGCCCATCGCCACACCTACGCCCACGGTGCTTAACATTTCCAAATCGTTTAACTGATCGCCGAACGCCATGACATTGTCCATTTGTAGTCCCAAGTGTTTGACCACCGCTTGAATACCGCGAGCCTTTGAACCTTCTGCATCGAATAAATCCACAGAATCTTCATGCCAACGCACCACGCGCAAGCCATCTAATACGCCTGAATTTTGCACCAATTCATCATGCTCTGCGCGATAAAACGGCAGAACTTGGCCAATATCATTTGTTTCAAAAAAGGTTTTATCCACAATATAATCTTTCAAGATCGGATCCATCGCGAACTGCACCACTGAATTCCGCTCTGAAACTGCCACCGTATGATCCGCGACAAACGCATAAGGCATATTATGTTGCTCAAAAAAATGCACCAAACGGCGAATTTTTTCCGTTGGAATCACATGTTTCTCAATCACTTGCCCACGATAACTTGCCATCTGCCCGTTCATGGTCACAAATAAATCAATGCCTTCCTGCTCAATCACCTGATTTAATTTATGCGGGAAAGCACAACGAGTACGCCCTGTGGCAATGGCAGGAATAATGCCGTTTTCTTTCAATTTACGCATAAACACAGGCACCGTTGCCGGCAGAAAATCACGTTGTTTCATAAACAACGTGTCATCGATATCAAAAAAGACCACTTTGATTTGGTCTCGATAATTCGGAATGCTCATGTTTTTTCTCTTCTATTAAATTCAGTGTCTGGCAGAAATGTTGCCTGATTTTAGCATTTTTGCGAGGCAGATCCTAAAATCGGGCAAAAAAACAACGAAAAAAAGCACCGCACTTTATGATGTGCCGGTTTTCTTAATCAAGTGCGGTCGCTTTTATGAACGTTTTTCGATCCAGCTGCGTGCATTGCCATGCGCCTCTTAAACTAGCCAAACATGGCTTATGTAGCCGTTGTAATCGAACGATTCGGCGTTTTCCTTATTGCGGTTGCTGTGGCTCAGAGCTGATGGAAAATGCCTTGCATTGTGGCAACTGTTTACAGCAGGAACCGGCGTGGGATCGCATGGTGATTATAGGTCGTTACAACGAACCGCTTTCCACGCTGATTCATCGCTTTAAATTTCAAAAACAATTTCAACTCGACCGCACTTTAGCACGCCTGTTGTATTTGGCCATCCGCGAAGCTCGACGAAATCATCAATTGCCTTTGCCTGAGGTGATCCTGCCCGTGCCGTTACATCATGTTCGACAATGGCAACGGGGATATAACCAAGCAGATTTATTGGCGCACCAACTGAGCTCATGGCTTAAGATACCCGCCAAAAACGACTTAATCATCCGTGCCAAACGTACACCGACTCAACGAGGCCTTAGTGCTAAAGATCGACGACAAAATCTCAAAAATGCGTTTCAACTTTCCGCTAAAGCCCGAGATTTTCCTTATCGTCACGTTGCCTTAATAGACGATGTGATCACCACCGGCGCGACGTTAAACGAAATCGCCAAGCTATTACGCAAAGCGAATGTTACACATATTCAAGTGTGGGGATTGGCGCGAACATAAAACGCATGATAAGGCAGCGGTATTTTTTATTACACCAAAAGGTGGAAAAAAAACCGCATGAAGCGTATCATATCCGACAAATTTAATTAGGTTTTATTGTGGGAGCGTTATGCAACAAATTACCATTTCAGCGGAAGCACAAGCACATTTCCGCCGTTTATTAGATCAGCAAGAAGAAGGCACTAACATTCGTATTTTCGTTGTCAATCCCGGTACGCCAAGTGCCGAGTGCGGTGTGTCTTACTGCCCACCCAATTCGGTGGAAGCAAGCGATACCGAAATGAAATACGACACCTTTTCTGCCTTTGTGGATGACATCAGTCTGCCATTTTTGGAAGATGCAGAAATCGACTATGTCACGGAAGAATTAGGCGCACAACTCACCTTAAAAGCACCAAACGCTAAAATGCGCAAAGTGGCAGACGACGCGCCGTTAATCGAACGCGTGGAATACGTCATTCAAACTCAAATCAACCCTCAATTAGCAAGTCACGGCGGTAAAATCACCTTATTAGAAATCACCGATGACGGCTATGCGATTCTACAATTCGGAGGCGGTTGCAACGGTTGCTCCATGGTGGATGTCACCTTGAAAGACGGCGTAGAAAAACAATTAATCAGCCTCTTCCCGGATGAATTAAAAGGCGCAAAAGATGTGACGGAACACCAACGCGGCGAACATTCTTATTATTAAACCCAAACAAAAAACCACCGAAAAGGTGGTTTTTTGTTGTCTTTGAAAACTATTTTGCACGTTTACCAACCAACATGGTCAAGAACATCACGCCTAACGCCGGAATTAACCACGCCAAGCCATTATCATATAATGGGAAATTGCCAAGGAATTGTTTCACGCTGTCAGACAATAATCCCACGTTATTTAAGCTGTCGCACAGACTAAAACACACGGTGACCGCAATCGTGGCGTTATAGGTTAATTTCACACGTGGCAATTTAGCACGGACGAATTGCAATACCACCAACATGATTGCCACCGGATAAATTAATAACAATGCAGGAATAGTTACTTGTAATAATTTCGTTAAGCCGTTTTCGGAAATGATGGTCGTCATGATAGTAAATACCACCACCCAAAAGGCGTACGGTAAGCGGTTGGAGAATTTAGCGAAATAGTAAGCACAAGCACTGGTCACGCCCACTAAGGTGGTTAAACTTGCCAAGAAGATGATACCGGACATAATCCAAGAACCTTCTTTGCCAAATAACACGTTTACATAACGAGAGAAAATTTGACCGCCGTTGCTAGCGCCTTGCGCCACTTGGTCACTGGTCGCACCAAGATAGAAAAGGGAAAAATAAAGTGCGGCTAATAAAACCACTGAAATGCAGCCCGCAGAAATGGTGTAACGCATGATTTTTTGCGGTTCAGTGACGTTTTTCGCACTTAACGCACGTGCAACAATGCCGCCGAAAGCAATTGCCGCTAAGACATCCATGGTTTGATAACCGCTAATTAAACCGGTGGTCAACGCGGAGCTGTCCGCATAACTTTTGCTTGGTGCGGCAATGTCAGACAATGGCGACATAAAGACTGTCACAGTGACCACCACCAATAACACCAATAACGCCGGGGTCATAAATTTGCCTACGCTGGAAATAATGGTGTTTGGTTTTAGCATGAATAACATAGCAATAATGTTAAAGACTACGGCAAAAATCAGGTGATTTGCCGGTGTATCCGAGACAATCTCTAACGGCACCAACGCCATTTCATAGGCTACGTTGGTAATTCGCGGCATCGCAAACGTAGAACCAATCACTAAATATAAGGTGGCTAAAAATAAAATTTCCGCCCATTTTGGTAGGTCGCGAGTAAGTTCTTCGCCACGTCCTAAAACAGACACAATCACTAAGGTGATAAATGGCATTAACACACCGGTCACAACAAAACCTAATGCCGCTGTTGCCCAATGTTGCCCAGCAGTGTAGCCTTCCATAGGTGGGAAAATGATGTTTCCTGCACCTAAAAACAGGGCAAAAATCATCATACCTAAAACAACAATATCTTTACGTGAAAACATAATAAATTTCTCTTTTGTTATAAAAAGTCGGCGGATTTTACACCAAAAATAGCGAATTTCGTAATAAAACATAAAAAAAGTGTGATATTTTTCCACCGCACTTTCTGTCAAATCCGCAAGCGCGGCGATTGAGTTCATCGGACCTTTGTTGTAAACTAGGCTCCCGTCTTGATAGATTATCTTTATTCTAATTTTTCCATTCATTCCAATAGCAACAAACAGGTTTCTTATGGCTACCAATTATATTTTCGTCACAGGCGGCGTGGTTTCTTCGCTTGGTAAAGGTATTGCAGCAGCGTCCCTTGCGGCAATCTTAGAAGCGCGTGGCTTGAACGTCACGATCATGAAACTCGACCCTTATATCAACGTCGATCCGGGCACCATGAGCCCGACCCAGCACGGTGAAGTTTTCGTGACCCAAGACGGCGCGGAAACCGATTTAGATTTAGGTCACTACGAACGTTTTATTCGTACCAAAATGACCAAACGTAACAACTTCACGACCGGTAAAATCTATTCCGAAGTGTTACGCAAAGAGCGTCGCGGAGATTATTTAGGCGCGACCATTCAAGTGATTCCACACATTACCAACGAAATTAAAGCACGCGTGATTGATGGCGCAGCGGGGCATGATGTGGCCATCGTAGAAGTAGGTGGCACAGTGGGCGATATTGAATCCCTCCCATTCTTGGAAGCCTTGCGCCAACTTGCCGTACAAGTGGGACGTGAACGCACGATTTTCATGCACTTAACGCTTGTTCCTTATATTCCGACCGCCGGCGAAGTCAAAACCAAACCAACACAACATTCCGTGAAAGAATTGTTGTCCATCGGGATTCAACCGGACGTGCTGATTTGCCGTTCCGACCGCATGATTCCACCAAATGAACGCGCCAAAATTGCGTTATTCTGTAACGTACCGGAACGCGCGGTGGTTTCCCTGAAAGATGTGTCTTCTATTTACCAAATCCCGGCACTTTTAAAATCTCAAGGATTGGACGATTTCATTTGCAATCGCTTCCACCTAACTTGCCCGGAAGCAGATTTGTCCGAATGGGAACAAGTGTTGTATCAACAAGCCAATCCGACAGGCGAAGTCACCATTGGTATGGTGGGCAAATACACTGAATTGCCGGATGCGTATAAATCCGTAAACGAAGCCTTAAAACACGCCGGTTTGAAAAATCGCTTGAGCGTAAATATTAAATACATCGACTCACAAGATGTAGAAACCAAAGGCGTCGACATCTTAAAAGGCTTAGACGGTATTTTAGTACCAGGCGGCTTCGGCTATCGTGGTGTGGAAGGCAAAATCCTCACCGCCAAATATGCCCGCGAAAACAACATTCCCTATTTAGGTATTTGCTTAGGGATGCAAGTGGCGCTCATCGAATTCGCCCGTAATGTTGCCGGCATGACCCAGGCAAACTCTTCCGAATTCGACCGCACTTGTCCTCAACCGGTGGTAGGTTTAATCACCGAATGGCAAAATGCAGAAGGCAATACGGAAGTCCGCAGTGATGAATCCGATTTAGGTGGCACCATGCGTCTTGGCGCACAAAAATGCCATTTAATTGAAGGCAGCTTAGCACGTCAATTATACGGGGCTGAAACCATTGAAGAACGCCATCGTCACCGTTACGAAGTCAATAACGTATTGCTTCCGCAAATCGAAAAAGCAGGCTTAAAAGTGACCGGTTTATCCGCCGATAAGAAACTGGTGGAAATCATTGAAGTGCCGAACCACCCTTGGTTTGTCGCTTGCCAATTCCACCCGGAATTCACCTCTACGCCACGTGATGGTCACCCGTTATTCGAAGGCTTTGTGAAAGCGGCAAAAACCAATCAGAAAAAATCCGACTAACGGCTTTCTGAAAAATTGAAATGAAAGTGCGGTCAGAAAAACACTTGGATTTTTGACCGCACTTTTTTATTTTCTCGCCGTGATCCACTTCACAAAAAATGGCCTTTGCTCTTGTTCTGCCTCTTGCCTTTCACTATATTGAGAACCCTCTTGTCGGAGTGCCGGAAGGCTGAGATCGCAATGAACGCGAGATCCGTGGAACCTGTGGATTAATCCCCGCGCAGGGAACAAGTTATTAGCAATTTGCATTTCATCACACCTTCCGCACAAGCTACCTTTTATTTACCTTACCGGAGATTGCCATGTCGGAAGCTGTGTCTCATTTATCAGAAATCATCCCGCCTAAAGCGCCTTTTGCGCCCACCGAATTTAAGTTGGGATTGTATGTCATCGTGGACAGTTACGAATGGATTGAACGGCTCATTCATGCCGGCGTGAAAACCTTGCAAATTCGCATTAAAGATCGCTCGCCGGAACAAGCAGAAGAGGAAATCGCCCGTTGCATTGCCTTAGCCAAACAACATCAAGTGCGGTTATTTGTAGATGATTTTTGGTCGTTAGCGATTAAATATCAGGCTTATGGCGTCCATCTTGGGCAGGAGGATTTGCTCACAGCGGATTTAAACGCCATCCAACAAGCAGGACTGCGTCTCGGTGTTTCCACCCACAATCAAGAAGAAGTCGATCTGGTGTTACCGTTGCGCCCTTCCTATGTTGCCCTCGGGCATATTTTCCCGACGCAAACGAAAGACATGCCTTCCGCCCCTCAAGGTATTACCAATTTAGCTGCACAGGTAAAAAACTTAGGTAAAATGCCGACTGTCGCAATCGGCGGTATTAGTGCCTCACATTTCCCCGATATTTTGGCCACAGGAGTCGGTAGCATTGCCGTGATTTCTGCTGTAACCAAAGCGCAAGACTGGCAACGTGCGGTGAAAAATTTACAGCAATATTTTGTCGAATAACGGGCTATTTTCGTTCAAATTTATGGCGCACCATCTCGAAAAATTCATCTTAAAATTGAACCGCACTTCAGACGCAGTAAAACATAGAGCAAAATCAAATTGTCTGTAGTTTTTGCAAGACAAAGGAACAAAATAGCTTTATGATACCGACATTTTTAGAGCAAACTAACCCGTTTTAATTAACTTAATGAGGAAAATAAAATGGCAAAAATCGTTAAAGTCATTGGTCGTGAAATTATCGACTCCCGTGGTAACCCAACAGTGGAAGCCGAAGTCCATTTAGAAGGCGGATTCGTCGGTCTTGCAGCAGCGCCATCAGGAGCATCTACCGGTTCTCGCGAAGCGTTAGAATTACGTGACGGCGACAAATCCCGTTTTTTAGGTAAAGGCGTATTAAAAGCGGTTGCCGCAGTAAACGGACCAATTGCCGAAGCAATTCTTGGTAAAGATGCGTCTAACCAAGCTGAAATCGACCAAATCATGATCGATTTAGATGGCACTGACAACAAATCTAACTTCGGTGCAAACGCCATCTTAGCGGTATCCTTAGCAAACGCAAAAGCAGCCGCAGCGTCTAAAGGTTTACCACTTTACGCTTACATCGCTGAACTTAACGGCACACCAGGCGTTTACGCTATGCCATTACCAATGATGAACATCATCAACGGTGGTGAGCACGCAGACAACAACGTTGATATCCAAGAATTCATGATTCAACCGGTTGGTGCGAAAACCTTACGTGAAGCACTTCGTATCGGTGCGGAAGTATTCCACAACTTAGCGAAAGTATTAAAATCTAAAGGCATGAGCACCGCAGTTGGTGATGAAGGTGGTTTCGCACCTAACTTAGCCTCTAACGCAGACGCGTTAGCCTGTATCAAAGAAGCGGTAGAAAAAGCAGGTTATGTATTAGGTAAAGACGTGACTTTAGCAATGGACTGCGCATCTTCTGAGTTCTACAACAAAGAAACCGGCAAATATGAAATGAAAGGCGAAGGCCGTTCATTCACTTCTCAAGAGTTCACACACTATCTTGAAGAATTAACCAAACAATACCCAATCGTGTCTATCGAAGACGGTCAAGATGAATCAGACTGGGAAGGTTTTGCATATCAAACTAAAGTGTTAGGCGACCGCGTTCAATTAGTGGGCGACGACTTATTCGTAACTAACACTAAAATTTTAAAAGAAGGTATCGAAAAAGGTATCGCAAACTCCATCTTAATCAAATTCAACCAAATCGGTTCTTTAACCGAAACCTTGGCTGCGATTAAAATGGCGAAAGATGCTGGTTACACTGCTGTGATCTCTCACCGTTCAGGTGAAACCGAAGATGCGACTATTGCTGACTTAGCCGTGGGTACCGCAGCAGGTCAAATCAAAACCGGTTCTATGAGCCGTTCTGACCGTATTGCGAAATACAACCAATTAATCCGTATCGAAGAAGCATTAGAACGCGCAGGTACACCTGCTCCGTTCCCAGGCTTGAAAGCGGTTAAAGGTCAAGCTTAATTAATAACCATCGCGGTTATTAAAACGCGCTAAAAGAACACCGCACTTTTTGTTGAAAGATAAAAAGTGCGGTGATTTTTTTATGTGTTTTTTTAAAGCAATTTATTCACAGTATTGCTCAAACCAACTTTCCAATATTAAACAAGCAGAAATACCGTCCACTTTACTTTTATTCAAAGCTCGATAACCGCCCCGCCCAAAAATTTCGCTACGGGCTTCTGTGGTAGTTAAGCGTTCGTCCTGTAACTCCACCGGCAAATTGAAACGCCCATGAAGGCGGTTAGCAAATTTTTTTGCCCGTAAAGTTAACGGCTGTTCCGTACCGTCCATGTTCAATGGTAACCCCACCACAAGTCGTTCAGGTTGCCAATCTTGAATACACTTTTCAATGGCTTCCCAGTTTGGAATACCGTCTTGCGCCTTGAATGCGGGTAAGGATTGCGCCGTGCCGGTAATACTTTGCCCGACCGCACAACCGATACTTTTTGTGCCGAAATCAAAGGCGATAACCGTAATGCCCATTAACTGTGCCCTACCTGACCGGCAAAATTATGGGAATCAATACCTAACAATTGGTTTGCTGCAAGCCAGCGCTCTTCGTACGGCAAATCAAATAAAATCTGCTCGGTTGCTGGTACAACTAACCAAGAGTTATTCATAATTTCCCGTTCCAACTGATTCGGTTCCCAACTCGCACAACCAAGTGCTACCAAATATTTTTCCGGCTCCAATAGCGTGCCGAAAGTATCCACGACATCCGCTGAAGTCGTCAGCATGAGGTTGTCGTTCACCCGATAACTGTGATCAAAAGGCTCATGAGTATTAGTATGCAAAATAAAACCACGATCGACATTGACCGGTCCACCGGCAAGCACCAACTTATCGCTATAAGTGCGGTTGCTGACCATCATGAAATTCATCTTGGCGCCCAGCTCCGCAATACTTAAATCTGTCGGTTGATTTAACACTAATCCCATAGAACCTTTTTCATTATGTTCACAGATATAAATCACCGAGCGGTAAAAATAACTGTCATCTAAATTCGGCATTGCAATCAAGAGATGATCTTGTAAATCCATCATATTTCGTTTTTCTCTATCCTAAATCACCAAAACACACTTGCAAGGCGGTAATTGCCGCCATCGCTGCGGTTTCAGTGCGTAATACACGTTTTCCTAATAAGACTTCCACAAAGCCATGTTCCTCGGTTTGTGCAATTTCTTGTGGGGACAAACCGCCTTCCGAACCGATTAATAAGCGAACCCCCGCCTTAGAGATTGCCGGCAGAGTACGAATGGAATAACTGGCTCTTGGATGTAAATTTAATTTGAGTGCGTCATCCGGTTCGGCACACCATTGTTGTAATTTCATTAACGGACGAATTTCCGGGATGGTATTCCGTCCGCACTGTTCGCAGGCAGCAATCGCAATTTTTTGCCATTGCTGAATTTTTTTCTCCATGCGTTCACCGTCTAATTTCACGCCACAACGTTCCGACCACAGAGGCGTAATGACATTCACACCCAGTTCAACGGATTTCTGAATAGTAAATTCCATGCGTTCCCCACGGGAAATCACTTGTCCTAAATGGATCGCAAGTGGACTTTCACGATCATCTAACTGACGACTCAAAATATCGACATCAACGGATTTTTTCGTGATCGCATTGATGACAGCTTGATAGATATGGTTACTGCCATCAAAAAGTTCAAGTTGATCGCCCGGTTGCATACGCAAAACACGAGCGACATGGTTGGCACCATCTTCAGAAAGTGCGCAGGAGGTAAGTGAATTAAGAGAAGTTGGATGATAAATTCGAGGTATTCGCATAATAGAACAAATAAGTAAAAATAATTTGTTCTATCATAGCAGAAAAGCAGATGGCAAAACGAAAAATGCGAAGTGAAAAAATTAATATTCCCACTGTGTCGGATCAATGCCCAACTCGCGCATAATTTTTTTCGCTTCTTCCGGAATTTCGTCACTACGTTCTTTTAACAGGTCTTCATCTGTTGGCAAAGGTTGACCTGTAAAAGCATGTAAAAATGCTTCGCATAACAGTTCACTGTTGGTGGCGTGACGCAAATTACGAATTTGGCGACGGGTACGTTCATTGGTCAAAATTTCAAGCACTTTAATCGGAATAGATACTGTAATCTTTTTAACTTGTTCGCTTTTTTTACCGTGTTCCGCATAAGGACTGATATATTGTCCGTTCCAATCCGCCATAATTGATTCCTAAAATAACCTTATTAATTGTCGAGATATTCTAATAAAAAATAATAAAAATAACAATCTAGCCGTGAAGACTGCTAGATTTCCAGCGCTAAAAATAGAAAAAATAAAGGCATCTTATCGATGCCTTTTTATTCAACAAAATTAAAATGTTTTTACTAAATCTTTTAAATAAGATTTAAATTCACCACCCAGTTTATTGTGATGCAAACCATATTCTACGAAGGCTTTCATATAACCAATTTTATCACCGCAATCGTAAGAAACGCCGGTCATATGGAACGCTTCGACAGTTTCTTTTTCAATTAACATATCAATCGCATCGGTTAATTGAATTTCATCACCAACACCAATCGGTGTTCTTTCCAACAAATCCCAAATAGCCACAGAGAACACATAACGTCCCACAACTGCTAGATTAGATGGCGCTTCATCAACACTTGGTTTTTCCACAATGCTATTAATTTTCGCACTTTCTCCCGGTGGAATTTCAACACCGCCGCAGTCAGCAATACCGTAGCTGCTGACAGCTTCCGCTGCAACAGGACTTACCATGATTTGGCTGGCTTTCGTTTGATTGAAACGTTTTAACATTGCTGCTAAATTTTCTTTTTTCTGGTTCGCAGAAAATTCCGCTAATAACACATCTGGCAAGATCACCGCAAAAGACTCATCTCCAACTAACGGACGACCACATAATACGGCGTGACCCAAGCCTTTCGCATTCCCTTGGCGAACATGCATGATGGTGACATCTTTTGGCACAATAGAACGAACTTCTTCCAAGAGCTGACGTTTTACCCGTTTTTCTAACATCGTTTCCAATTCGAAAGAGGTATCAAAATGGTTTTCGATAGCATTTTTGGAAGAGTGGGTAACCAACACAATTTCTTTGATGCCCGCGGCAACACATTCATTTACAACGTACTGAATAAGTGGTTTATCCACCAGCGTTAACATTTCCTTTGGAATCGCCTTTGTTGCAGGCAACATACGTGTGCCTAAGCCGGCAACAGGAATAATTGCTTTCATGTCTATTTTCCTTATATAAAAAGACCGCACTTCTCTCTTCGGAAAAGTGCGGTAAGTTTTTTATGTGTTTTTACTGGCGAAGTAATGCCAAAATCTCTTCGGTTTTTTCCGCCATCAGTTGTTTATCACCACGGGTTTCTAGGTTCAAACGAACCACCGGCTCGGTATTTGATGAACGCAGGTTAAAACGCCAATTTGGATATTCAATACTAATACCGTCAATATCATCAACGCGAACAGCGTTTTTTTCATACGCAGCACGTACACGTGCAATGGCGCTTTTCGCATCGGCTAATTTGCTGTTAATTTCGCCTGGAGACGGGAAGGTATTCACGCTATTGTTCACTAGCTCACCTAATGATTTACCGGTAACAGAAACAAGTTCCATCACAAGCAACCATGGGATCATACCACTATCACAATAGAAGAAATCACGGAAATAATGGTGTGCGCTCATTTCACCGCCGTAAATTGCGTCTACTGCACGCATTTTCTCTTTAATGAAAGAATGACCTGATTTAGACATAACAGCCTCGCCGCCATTTTCTTCTACTAATTTCACCGTATTCCAAATTAAACGCGGATCATAAATAATTTTCGCGCCTTTATTTTTTTGCAGGAACGCTTGGCTTAACAAGCCGACAATATAGTAGCCTTCGATAAAATTCGCGTGTTCATCAAATAGGAAACAACGGTCAAAATCACCATCAAAGGCAATTCCCATATCCGCTTGATTTGCCAAAACAGCATCAATCGTATCTTGGCGGTTTTCCGGCAATAAAGGATTAGGAATACCATGTGGGAATGTCCCATCCGGATTGTTATGAACCTTAATAAACTCGACCGGCACTTGTTTTGCTTTAAATTGAGCTTCAATTGCGTCAATAACGTGTCCTGCCGCGCCATTACCGGCGTTAATCACTAACTTTAAAGGCTTCAACTGTGCCAAATTAATGTAGGACAACAAGTGTTCAACGTAATCGCCTAGCACGGAAAGCTGTTTATATTCACCACGTTGAATCACTGGTGGAAAATTATTCTCTTCTGCCAAACGTTGAATATCCGCCAAGCCAGTATCTGCACTAATCGGACGGGAACCTTCACGTACTAATTTAAGTCCGTTGTAATCCATTGGATTGTGGCTTGCGGTAACTTCAATACCGCCATCGGTTTTCAAAAATGACGTAGCAAAATAGACTTCCTCTGTCCCCGTTTCACCTAAATCAATTACATTAACTCCGGAATCCAATAATCCATTTGTTACCGCACTTTTTAGTTCTTTGCTCGTTAAACGAACATCTCCACCAACGACAATGGTTTTAGGCTTCAAAAACTGCCCAAATGCACGACCTATACGATAAACAATATCCACGTTTAACTCTTCGCCTAAGCGACCACGGATATCGTAAGCTTTAAAGCAAGTCAATTTACTCATAACTACTCCATTTTAATTGTCCATAAAATGAAATTTGCTACTATGCTTTGTTTTCATCCTTCGCTTGATGAATACGCTGGTAAATTTCTTCTCTATGAACAGAAACATCCTTGGGGGCTTGCACGCCAATTTTTACTTGGTTGCCTCGTATATTGAGAATCGTGATAGAAACATCATCGCCGATGAGCAAGCTCTCGCCAACTTTACGGGTTAAGATCAGCATATAAACTCCTCACCTTTTATAGTTTATTTCCAACTTCCCTATTTTGCTTCCAACATCCCTATCAAACATTAAACAATACTTTGTACTTTGGCACTCATGAAATCATAAGTACCCATAATTAATTAACAAGAAACAAAGATTACAAATTTGCTTTTAACCAATCAGAGCAAACAGATAATGCTTTGTTGATATTTTGTGGTTCAGTACCACCGGCCATCGCCATATCCGGGCGACCACCGCCTTTACCACCGACTTGTTGAGCCATTAAATTCACGAGCTCACCGGCTTTTACTTTGGCGGTTAGATCCTGAGTTACGCCAACAATTAAGTTAACTTTTTCATCCAACGCGGAAGCAAACACCACGACGGCAGAGCCTAACTGATTTTTCAGGCTATCAACCATTGCGCGTAAAGACTTCGCTTCAATACCATCAAGCTGCTGCACAATCACAGAAACACCATTAATTTCGACCGCACTTTTCGCCAAGTCATTACCAGCCTGAAGTGCAGCTTTTTCTTTTAATGTTTGTAACTCTTTTTCAACTTTCTTATATTTATCTTGCAACAGAGAAATCTTATCCGTAACGGAATTAACGTCCGATTTCAGTAATTCAGCGCTTTGATTCAATAAAGTTTGTTGATGTTGTAACCATTCAATCGCAGTTTCACCGGTAATCGCTTCAATTCGACGAATACCTGCTGCCACAGCAGTTTCTGTGACGATTTTAAATAATCCGATATCTCCCGTACGTTTTGCATGAATACCACCACACAACTCAATAGAGAAATCACCCATCGTTAAGACACGAACTTGTTCGGAATACTTCTCACCGAATAACGCCATAGCACCTTTTGCTTTTGCGGCTTCCAACTCCATAATGTCAGTTTGGATTGGATTATTTGCTCTCACTTGCTGGTTCACAATACGTTCAACTTCAGCTAATTGTGCTTTGCTAATTGCTTCATGTTGAGCAAAGTCAAAACGTAACAACGTATCGGAAACAAGTGAGCCTTTTTGCGCGACATGTTCACCTAATACTTGACGTAATGCAGCATGCAACAAGTGTGTTGCGGAGTGATTTAACGAAATACGTTGACGGCGAACATCGTCAACCACTGCATTTACAGACTGCCCAACAGATAAACTACCTTGGGTAAGCTCACCAATATGACCAAACACTTGACCATATTTTTGAGTGTCTTTTACGTCAAAACAAAAACCATTGCCTTCTAAACGGCCGATATCACCAATTTGACCACCTGATTCCGCATAGAATGGCGTATTATCTAAAATAACCACTGCACTTTGACCGGCTGAAATCGATTCCACCGGATTTCCCTCATGGAAAAGTGCGGTCACTTTTGCCAGTGTTTCTGACTCGGTATATCCTTCAAAACGGGTTGTCCCGTCAACACGGATTACACTGTTATAGTCCATGCCGAATTGACTTGCAGATTGTGCGCGAACTCGTTGCAATTCCATTTCACGCTCGAAACCTACTTCATCAATGGCAATACCACGCTCACGGCAAACATCTGCGGTTAAATCTAATGGGAAACCATAGGTATCATATAACTTAAAGGCCACTTCACCGGATAAAACATTCTCTTTTACATTGGCTAACGCTTCATCCAACAAAGTCAAACCACGTTCTAATGTGCGAGCAAATTGTTCTTCTTCCAAGCGCAAGAATTTTTCCACTGTCGCTTGCTGTTTTTTCACTTCTTCACCGGCCTCTGCCATCACATCAATCAGTGTTGGGACGAGTTTGTAGAAGAATGCTTCTGTTGCACCGAGTAAATGCCCATGACGTACTGCGCGACGAATAATACGACGAAGGACATAACCACGCCCTTCATTGGAAGGAACCACACCGTCAGCAATTAAATAAGCGCAAGAACGAATATGGTCGGCAATAACACGTAATGATTTATTGGCTAAATCTTTCTCGCCGGTTAACTCTGCCACTTTGGCAATTAAGGTTTTAAAAATATCAATATCATAGTTGGAGTTGACGTGTTGCAATACGGCACTGATTCGTTCCAACCCCATACCGGTATCCACAGACGGTTTTGGAAGTTTCTCCATTGTGCCGTCAGCATGGCGGTTAAATTGCATGAACACGATGTTCCAGATTTCAATATAGCGGTCACCATCCTCCTCAGGAGAACCCGGAGGGCCACCCCAAATATGATCACCATGATCGTAGAAAATTTCAGTACAAGGACCGCAAGGACCGGTATCGCCCATTTGCCAGAAGTTATCCGACGCATAAGGCGCTCCTTTGTTGTCGCCAATACGAATAATACGCTCTGCAGGAATACCGATTTCTTTATGCCAAATGTTGTAGGCTTCATCATCGGTTTCGTACACGGTCACCCATAATCTTTCTTTCGGTAAGCCCAACCATTGTGGTGAAGTTAAAAATTCCCAACCGTAATGAATTGCATCTTGTTTAAAATAATCACCAAAGCTGAAATTACCTAACATTTCAAAGAAAGTATGGTGTCTGGCGGTATAACCCACATTTTCTAAATCGTTATGTTTTCCCCCCGCGCGTACACAGCGTTGTGCTGTAGTTGCTCGGGTATAAGGGCGTTTTTCTAATCCTAAAAAAACATTTTTAAATTGGTTCATTCCTGCGTTGGTAAATAATAACGTCGGATCATTGTCTGGAACCAAAGAACTACTTGCTACAACTTGATGCCCTTTACTATGGAAAAAATCAAGGTACGACTGTCGAATTTGTGCTGTTGTTTTCATGTACACGCCTTAGCTTTTAAATCTTATTAAATACCGTCAATTCACGGAGTAACTCTGTATTCTTACATATTTTTGAAATTTATAAAAAAACTTTTTATACCGCACACTTTATTTTCTAATAATAGAGAAAATAAAACCGCACTTACGCTCTAAATTCGTGAAAGTGCGGTCGGTTTTTATAATATTTTTAATAACTGGCTACGCTTTGTAATCATTCTTCACGAAGAGGAACTACGAGCATATCAATGGTAATTGAGTTCATCACCTGGCGAGTAGAAGACATCAATTTACTCCAGAAATCTTGATGGTGTCCCGTTACCAATAAATCAACATCATATTGTTCGATAGCATCTGTCAACACTTGACCTAAGTCGCCGCTACCGCTAAGTTTTTCATTGATCGGATAACCGGCTTGTTCTGCTAATTGTAATAACGCTTGTTGCGTTTCACTGGAAATACGATCCTGCATTGACACCATATTTACATCAATCAGCCCTGTATAAAGATCCGAAAAATTTACATCAACATGGATAATAGATAATTTCGCATCGTGGCGTTTTGCAACCCCCACCGCTTTTTTCAAGAGAATTGGACTTTCTTCTGAAAGATCTACTGCAACTAATACATGTTTATACATAATCGACTCCTTATCCGATCAGGGTTAATTAATCTTCATCAGTATAGTATCACTAGGTTTCAAGAAAAAATATGTGCAAGATCACATTTTAGAAAAAAGATCCTAAATGTCTTTTATGTTATTATTTTGTCTCCTTTTTCTCTCTATTTTCAAAAAATATGACCTATTCAATAAACGACTTTTTAAAATTAATTGCCCAATTACGCGATCCTATAAATGGCTGTCCGTGGGATATTAAACAAAACTACCATTCCATGATTTCTTGTTTAAAAGAAGAAACCTACGAAGTCATTGAGGCGATTGAAAAAAATGATGTTGAAAATCTAAAAGAAGAACTGGGCGATTTATTGCTCCAAGTGGTATTTCTGAGTCAACTTGCGACGGAAGAAAATAAATTTACGTTTGACCACGTCGTACAAAACGTAGCCGAAAAGATCGTTCGGCGCCACCCTCATGTGTTTGGTGATAAACAGGCTAAAAATGAGCAAGAAGCTTTACAAAATTGGAATGCGATGAAAGCCGAAGAACACAAAACACTTGGGCATACGTCAATTTTAGACAATATTCCACAGTCCTTTCCCGCCTTAATGCGGGCGGAAAAACTACAAAAACGCTGCTCAAAAATCGGATTCGATTGGGATAATATCGCGCCGGTCTTTTCTAAGGTAGAAGAGGAATTACAAGAGGTCAAACAAGAACTCGCACGTCAGCCACAAGACCAAGTAAAAATTGAAGAAGAGATGGGTGATTTGCTCTTTGCAACAGTAAATCTAAGTCGTCATATACACTGTCAAGCAGAAGAAAGCCTACGTAAAGCTAACCAAAAGTTTGAACAACGCTTCCGTAAAGTCGAAGAGAGGTTAAAACAACAAAACCGTCGCCTTGAAGATGCAAGCTTAGTAGAAATGGATGTGCTTTGGGATGAAGTGAAGAAAGAAGAAAAACACTGCTAAAAATGACCGCACTTTCAGAAAAAATACCGAGCAATTGCTCGGTATTTTTTGTATGAGATCAGAGAAGAACTAGTCCAAGCCCAATACTTTACGACCGTTGATACTGGCGATATTTACCATGGCATCTAAATCAGGGAAGCGGCAACCTGCAGCCAGTAAACTTAATTCTTGCCACATATCCCCTTCGCACAAGGGCACCATGTAGTCACAAATATTATCCGTACCAATCGCCACCGTAATCCCTTCCGGAATCATTTCATCAGCCGGCGTTAACGCATTATGGAAAGGCATAAGTTCTTCTTTACGATTACTATCAATCCACGCCATAGGGCAAGCAATCATCATCATTTGCGCTTGGCGCATTTTCTCATATAAACGATAACGATACTCTTTAGAATGTGAACCGATAGAAATCCCGTGAATCGCCACGACACGTCCTTGCATCCCATGTTCAATGGTTTTGTCACATAGTTGTTCGGTTTCAATTTCGGTTGGCGAGTTAAATTGATCCACATGCACATGACACATAATCCCTAAAGATTTCGCCTTATCCAACAAAATATCCATGGCTTCCAAACCGCGACCATAATCTAGCTCGTCGCGATACGGCAAACCACCAATCATATCCACCATTTCCGAACCAATATCAAACCATTTACGTGCTGTTGGCTCAATCACGCCTTTTAAGGTTTGGTTAGCGAATTTCAATACGATGTCATGTTTATAAACTTCACGGGCTTTATGTGCCGCGATAATTGCACGATCTTCACACACCGGGTCGATATCAACAAAGGTTCCGAAAGCCGTTACCCCTTGAGAAATCATTAATTCGATAGATTGGCAGAAACGGGCATAGTAATCATCCACGGAAGACGTACGTTTTACTTCATCTACCAAGTCCCATTTTTGTTGTAAATTGCAACTTTGGTAAATGCCAATTTTTTCCGGCGTCATGGTAAAAGCACGATCCGCGTGGGCATGAGCATTTACCCAGCCCCCTTTTTTAATGATTTCATCCCGAATATAAGTTTTAAAACTACGAACGTGATTTTTGGTCATAACGACTCCGTAATGAGTAAGTTTTGGAAACGGGCAGGGAGCAAATAGAAAAAAATCCTCATGGAAGAGGATGGCTTATTAATTGAAAATAGAAAGAGGTTCAATGATAATGCATTGAAATAACGAACAATGTTATGAAAAATTCTCAGATTTTTAATTAATAACATCTTATTTGTCCTGATGGAATTGCGCGCTAGTATAAAACTCGCTGCTACAAAAATATAATTGATTTTAGCTATCGGTCAGCGCCTATTTCATTATTTTTCTAAAAAAGAACGCTCCTGACTAAAGGCTTCTAAAAACAATCCTAAAGGCGGTCTTTCGGATGACATTTTTTGATAAGTGCGGTCGTATTTTTCATAATTTCCGCGGTTATCAATATGATATTGCGTACCATCCGGTTGAACAATCACATTCCAACGATAATTAGAAACCAAAACCCAATCCGAACTAGAAGTAAGATCAAACAAATCTCGTCCTTGAGCATAATCGGCAATTGGATTTTTTACCTTAAAAATATGCTTCATTAAAGCCGGCACTAAATCCACATGTGAAGTTAACTTGGAGATTTTCCCTGTTGCCAAACCATTCCAATGAACAATCATTGGTACTTGCACTTCATCACGCGAAAAATAATTTGTTTCTTCTTTTTCTGATAATTTTTTGAATGTATAGCCATGCTCAGCAGTAATAATCACAAGGGTATTTGGCAAATCTAACTCGGGCAACAACTGTCCCAATGACGCATCAATATCTGCCAGTTGCTGCTCATATTTCTCTTGCGTAAGATTGGGTTCGATATTCAAGCTTAAATGCCCCCAAAACGGTTTATTCTGCGTTTTTGCGGTATCCAACCAACGCGTGAAAGAACGAATCGCGGCCTGATTACCATTCTCCGCAACAAGCTTCGTTTTTGGATAAATGGCACGACGGAAAATACCCGCATCCATCTTTTTAGAAAAAAACACGCCTTGCGCATATTGTTGTTGTGTTAAACGTTCCACTAACACAGAAGGCGTTTTATTGCTGAGCAAGCTGTCGGTATAACTTCCATTTAGACCATAAAACAACCCGACTAACCCTGTATTATTGTTATTACCACTGCTGTAATGATTGATAAATTGTGTCGAATTCTCTGCAAATTGTGCCAAATTCGGCATTTTTTCCGCATCAATCACATCATGGCGCAAGCCTGACAGCGTGATTAATAGAATATTGGTATTTTCCTGTTGCTCAGCAAAGACTAACGGATTTTTCGGATAGTCGATGGCTAAGGCATCTAATCGCCCCTCTTGTGCGAGACGTTGTGCATATTCTGCTTTATCTAAGAAACCGTGTTTCTCTAAAAAGGAACGTGCTGTCATCGGATAAGACAAAGGAAAATTAGAACGTTGCATGGTGATTGGACGGTATAAATAGGCATCCGCCCATGCATAAATTAGGTGAGTTGCACTAAAGGTGCAAACAAAAAAGACGCCCACTGCTTTTAGCCATTTTTGGCGTTCTAAGCTACGCAGTTTTTGCCAAGACCAGCGGGAAAACAGCATTTGCACCAATAAAATCAATGGCATCGGCACAAAGAAACTTTGCCAGTTGCGTGATAATTCTCCGTTCTCCGGGTTAACTAAGAGATTCCAGACTAATGACGACAAGTGCAAGTTAAAACGCAAGAATACTTCGCTGTCCACCAACAACAAAGTGTTGCCGATAGTTGCAAGAATAACCGTCAGTCCACGAAAAGTGCGGTGGTTTTTAACAATGAAACTGAGCGGGAAAATGACCAGCAAATAAAAGGCGAAAACAATAAAACTAAAATGCCCAAGTAAGCTGATAAAGAAGTAAATTTTGCCGAATAGCGTATCCGGCCAGTCAATGATAAACGCATAACGGGCACCAATAAAAACAGCCCAAAGAATATTAAAAAAAGCAAACCAGTGACCCCAAGAAATTTTCTGTGAGGTTTCTTCACGATATTGCCTGCTTTTAAATGTCCACATACGCTAATTATTTTGCTGTTTTAATAGAGTTGAGTAAGGCGTCAGAAAATGCTTGCGCTAAGACGTGTTGCTGCTGTTTGCCTACGCTGCCGGTAAGTAAATTTGTGGTCATGTTCCCGAGAACAATTAAGGATAAGTCTAGAGGAGCCTGATGTTTCTCAAGCACTGCAATCATGTCATTTAAGATCGCATCGATTTGTTTATCTTGATATTTAGATTGGATTGCCATAGTGATAATTTACCGGTTTAAAATGCCGTTTATATTAACTGATAATTGCGCTAATCCTAACATATTTTGTTAGTTCTGTTAAAAAGTGCGGTTATAATAGCGGAAATTTTTTAGAGGCAAATTTATGAGCATTACCGTTAAACAAATCATTCTTCATCAACTCGTTAAGTCCAATGAAGAAGCTGAAAATTCTCCTCAATTAACCGCTGTTTTGCGGGAACAATTACTTGCTATCACGCCGGAAGTGGAACAAATGATGTTACAACTTCATCAAGGCTATCAAAATAAAGCTAAAGGCTATGGCATCTTTCAGGAATCATCTATTTTTGCACAAAGTTTAAATCGCTTACTGGAAAACGAAACAGACTTTCTGCCTTTTAGTCATGAATCAACACATTTACTCATCAACGAATTAAGCAAGTATAACTTTGCCGATAACGGTACATTGGTGCTGTGCCAGTACAACTTTTTAGCCACCGACTATTTATTTATCGCATTACTAGACAGCAGAATCAGTATGCTAGTTAACGAACAGTTAGAAATTCAACGTACAGAATATCTTGATATTACTCAATTCGACATTGCCGCCCGGATTAACTTGACGGATTTACAACTGAATGCCAATTCAAACCGCTATTTAACCTTCATTAAAGGTCGCGTTGGACGGAAAATCGCTGACTTTTTTATGGATTTTCTTGGGGCGGAGGAAGGATTAAATCCGCAAGTACAAAACCAATGCTTATTACAAGCGGTTGATGATTATTGTGTCCAAGGCGAATTAAACCGAGAACAAACGCAAGCGGTGAAAAAACAAGTATTTGAATATTGCAAAGGTCAATTAAACAGTGGAGAAGAAATTGAATTAGCGGAACTTTCCAATGAGCTGCCGACTCTAAACCAGCAACCTTTTATGGCGTTTACCCAAGAACAAAACTACGGCCTGGAAGAAAATATTCCGCCGGTACGCACCGCACTTAAATCGTTGACCAAATTTTCCGGCTCCGGCAAAGGCGTTACCATTAGCTTTGATGCCGAATTAATTGATCAGCGAATCATTTGGGATGAGGCAGCCGATACTTTAACCATCAAAGGGCTTCCACCGAATTTACGGGATCAATTACAGCGCCGGTTAAAAGCATTGAATTAATTTGGCAATGCACTAAACTTTCAGTATGATCATTGCAACTATTTACAGAGGATAAAAAGCAAAAATGCAATTCAAATCTGTTCTCACCACACTCATTTTGGCACTCAGCGTAACTGCCTGCTCCAGCGTTAACAAAATTGTTTATCGTATTGACGTGCCGCAAGGCAACTACTTGCAAGCAGAAACTGTGGCTCAAGTTAAGACCGGCATGACAGCACAGCAAGTTCAGTACTTGTTAGGTACACCGGTGCTCATCGATCCATACAGCAACCAAACTTGGTACTACGTTTTCCTACAACAAAAAGCCTATGAAACACCGGAACAACATACATTGGTCGTCAACTTTGACCAACGTGGTATTGTGACTAATGTCGATTTAGATAAACCATTACCAAATAGCGGCCAAGCAGAAGTCAATAATACGATTATCAACGGACCAAGTGCTCCCTCAAAGAGCTGGTGGAAATTCTGGTAATAGTCTTAAAGTTTCATCATATAGATTGACATAAACACGGTTTTCTTTATGCCCAAAATCTTACTTGTCGATGATGATACTGAATTATCTGAATTGCTCGCCAACTTCCTGACATTGGAAGGTTTCCGGGTCACTATCACAAAGACAGATCAAATAGCACAGCAACTTGATCTGTCTTACGATCTTATCTTATTAGATGTTATTGCTCCCACATGGAACGGCATCGCAACTCTCAAACAAATCCGGAAACACTATTCCACACCGATTATCATCTTAAACGCCCAAAATGATGCGATGAGTCGAATCCTGTACTTAGAGCTGGGTGCTGATGATTATTTGGTAAAACCCTTTAACGCTCATGAGCTGATTATCAGAATAAAAATGCTTTTGCGTCGGAGCGGGCAACAAGCCAACTTTATCGAACCGTATTCCGCAACATCAGAACAAATTAAATTTGATTTATTGACGCTCCATCCGGAAACCCAGCAACTTTTTTTTGGTAGCACCCCAATTGAATTAACCCATACTGAATTTACGTTGCTTCTCCAATTCGTTAAACGCCCGAATATATTGATGACTCGTGAAGAATTAAGTGTGGCGATCCTCAATAAGCTGTTAACGCCTTTTGATCGTGCTATAGATATGCATATGTCCAATTTACGCAAAAAATTGCCTAGCCGAGAAAATGGCTTACCTTGGTTTAAAACCGTCAGAGGCAAAGGATATATTCTGCTTAAAGATAACTAAAACTTCGCTCAAATAGACCGCACTTAAAAAATTTCCATCAAAGAAAAACCCCATTGATTTCTCAATAGGGTTCTTTTTTATGACTAAATACCTAGCAATTAATGCAGGGATGTCACCACAACCATAAAGCCTTTCAATACGGCGGCATTCACCAGGTCAATAAAGAATGCACCAACCATTGGTACGATTAAGAATGCTTTGTGTGATGGTCCAAAACGGCTCGTAATTGCTTGCATATTTGCAACAGCAGTTGGTGTCGCACCAAGACCGAAACCACAGTGACCGGCACTTAACACAACCGCATCATAGTCTTTCCCCATCATGCGATAAGTCACATAGATTGCAAATGCGGCCATTAAAACAACTTGAACCGCTAAGATTACCATTACCGGTAATGCCAAGCCGGCCAATTGCCATAATTTCAAAGACATTAATGCAATAGCCAAGAATAGAGACAACCCAACGTTACCTAACACATCAACGGCCGCATCCGCCACATTAAATTTGAAGATGTGCGTTAAGGTGTTACGAATGATCACCCCGGTGAACAAACACCATACGAAAGTAGGTAATGCAAGTGCGGTGCCTTTTGTTTGCGCATCTAAGAATTGTCCGATAAGCAAACAACACGCCAACATAGTGATGGTTTCAATTAATGAACGGGTATTAATTTTACGTTGGAAAGTCGGGTGTTCAAACGCTTCTTGAATGTCGCTATTGTCTTCATTTTCCGGGCTTTCATCACGGTGCATTTTTTTCAATAAATGACGCGCTACCGGCCCACCGATAATACCACCGGACACCAAACCAAATGTCGCACAGGCCATAGCAAGCTCTGTCGCACCTTGTAAGCCAAATGTTTCAGTGAAGGTTTTGGCCCACGCTGCACCTGTACCATGACCACCGGTTAAGGTAACAGAACCGGCAATCAAACCGTAAGCAGGATCAATACCAAGCAATAAAGAACCGGCAACGCCTACTGTATTTTGTAATGCAATCAAAATCCCTGCGGCAACCACAAAAATAATTAAGGGTTTTCCACCTTTAATCAATCGGGCAAAGTTAGCACTCAAACCAATAGATGAAAAGAACACTAACATCATAGAAGAACGCAAATTGTCATCGAATGTAAAAGAAACGCCCCAACCTTGATATAATACCGTTAAGATGATCGCGACAAGAAAGCCGCCAACAACAGGTTCCGGAATATTGTAGTTTTTTAATAGGGAAATACGTTTTACTAAAAAGTATCCTAGCAAGAGCACAAAGCCTGCTAAAGCAAGAGTTTCATAGGTATTAAAATTCATAGAATAGCCTCTTTCTGATGATTATTTATACGAAATCATCGTTGATGATTTGATATAAAATAAATTTATGCGAAGAATAAAAATTTCTATTAATCACAAAAGGAA
Organism: Aggregatibacter segnis ATCC 33393; assembly: GCF_900476035.1. GTDB lineage: Bacteria > Pseudomonadota > Gammaproteobacteria > Enterobacterales > Pasteurellaceae > Aggregatibacter > Aggregatibacter segnis. The sequence continues at coordinate 311,339 of NZ_LS483443.1, forward strand.
TTTCAATTTAACAGAAAAAAAACATCGCTTCTACAAAAAACTCAAAAAGATTTTCTCAATTTCTAACTATTTAACCAAAATGTGACCGGTCCCTCATTTACTAGACTGACTTGCATGTCCGCTGCAAATCGGCCGCATTCCACCTCCACTTTTTCACCGCACTTTTCGGCAAAATATTCATAGAGTTCGTTTGCTAACGATGGTGTTGCGCCTTTGGAAAAGCTCGGACGAAGCCCTTTTTGTGTATCCGCCACCAACGTAAATTGCGACACAACCAAGACTTCGCCAGCCACTTGTTGTACGTTCAAATTCATTTTGTCATCTGCATCGCTGAAAACACGATAATTCAGGACTTTCTCCGACAACTTATCTGCCTTTTGTCGGTCATCATCCTTTTCTACGCCTAACAGGACCAACAACCCTTTGCCAATTTGCCCAACGATTTCACCGTCAACTTCCACTTTTGCACTGGAGACACGCTGAATTAATGCGATCATTTTGTTTCCTCACTTTGTTCTAAATTCATCATTTTTTTCGACCGCAATTCTGCCAACACTGCGGCTAATTGCGCGCCGAGCAACACCACCGTCCAGCTTAACTGAATCCATAACAACATAATGGGCAAGGTGGCCATGGCGCCATAAATTAATTGATAAGACGGGAACGTCACGATATACCAAGCAAAGGCTTGCTTACCTAAGGTAAAGAATACAGCAGCAATCAGCGCACCGGCGGCAGAATGTTTAATACTGACTTTTTGATTCGGCACCACCATGTAAATCAGGGTAAAAATAAACCACGTGGATAAAAACGGCACAAAACTCAACAACTTCAAACTAAAAGAAAAGTTTGACGCGCTCTCAAACATGGTCTTTACATAGGTGCTGGCGGCAATACTGGCGCCGACTAACAGCGGGCCAAGTGTCAGAATCAACCAATAAATCGCAAAAGACGTAAAAATCGGCCGCGTGCCGGTATCATGCCAAATACTGTTTAACGTGCGATCGATAGAATTAATCAACATCAATGCCACAACAATTAAGCTGATAATCCCCACCGCACTCATTTTTTTGGAATTATTCACAAATTCATCAATGTACTGACCCACCATGTCACTTGCTGACGGGGCAAAATTGGTGAAAATAAATTCTTTCAACGCACCCGTTACTTCATTAAATACCGGAAATGCCGAGAAAATAGAAAACACCACCATAATCAACGGCACAATGGCAAGCATGGTGCTGTAAGTTAAATAACCGGCGGCTTGGGTTAATTTATTCTGATTAAAACGCTGCCAAAAGATCGCACCAAACGTTTTCCACTCACTCATAAAAAGCCTCCGCAACAATGCTTAAATTTTTTGCCGGAACCGCACACGCAAGGTTGTTTCATCGTTGGCAGTGGCACCGTTGGATCCACAAAATACCAACGCCCGTCAATTTTCACAAAAATCGACCGCTCATGATGAGATTGTTCCCCCTCCTCACCTTGAAAAACGGCGTTAAATTCCACCGCACTTTGGATTTTCGTTAAGCTTTCCGTGTTCAAAATTTGCAATCCCAACCATTGTGTTTCCTCCGCCCATGCTTGAATGGCTTGTACGTTGAGTAACTTCTGTTGGCTCAGCACGGTGGTTTCCACAATATAAGGCACATTTTTCAACACATAAGCGGCATAGCGGGAACGCATGAGTTGCTCAGCAGTTTCAGGGAATTGGGCATGTGTATGAAAACGTCCACAACAATCCCCGTAAGATTTATTCGATTGACAAGGGCAAGCTGAATCTAAAAGTGCGGTCATGTTTAACTCTGTTTTTCTTGTAATTTCATCAGTTGTGAATTTAACGAACGCTTAAATGCCGGGGCTAATTCTTCAATAGCCAGAGCTTGTTTCAATTCCGCCATGCTCGGTTTATCGGATAATAAACGATTTAAATAACGAATAGTAAATTGCGGATACGGACGCTGTTGCAAAATTATCTCATCGCCCTTGTGAATCTCACCGGTTTCAATTACGCGGACATACCAGCCCGTCCAACCTGATTGATGCACAATTTTCTGCGTATTTTCATTTTCGGTATTTTTCGACAACCGTTCGCAAGGTTTACGCGGTTGAGATACCTCTAATAGCACCGAACCGATTTTAAATCGATCGCCCACGCACACAGAATCTTCATTAAATCCCGATACCACAAAATTTTCGCCATAAATTGCCGTATTATCGTAAGTAAAATTTTCACCTAACAAGGCATTTAATGCCGGAAAAGATACGTCAGACATAAAAAATAAGGCTTTATCCGGACCGCCGTGATGCGCTTTTAACCCAACATCATTGCCTTCCGCCCCCAACGCATGAATTTTCACCGACGCGACCGGCTGCTTACGAATCGCACTTTCATATTGCGATCCATCGGCAAAGGTCAATTGTGCAACTTCCCCAATTTTTATGATTAAAACTTCTGCTTTTGACATACCTCACTCCAAATCACACTAATAAATTAATAAACTAATAAAATGTGGCAGATTATAACGTAAAAACACTGAAATTTTTGACCGCACTGTGTTTTTTAAATATCATGCCTCGCTTAATACGCAATCAATTAGGAACAACAAAATATGCAATATTTACTCGCCCAAACTAGCCAAAACCAACAACTTGGTATCACCGCGAAAATGGCGAACCGCCACGGTTTAATCGCCGGCGCCACCGGCACAGGGAAAACCGTCACGTTACGCAAAATGGCGGAAGCCTTTAGTGACGATGGCGTGCCAGTGTTTTTAGTGGATGTGAAAGGCGACCTTTCCGGCTTAGTGCAGCCGGGCGCGATGCAAGGCAAAATCGCCGAGCGTATTGAACAATTCAATTTAGGCGGCGAAAGCTATTTGAGCGGTTATCCTGTTTCTTTCTGGGACGTGTTCGGCGAAACCGGCATTCCGCTTCGCACCACCATTTCCGAAATGGGGCCGTTATTGCTCTCCCGTTTATTAAACCTCAACGCGACGCAAGAAGGCTTGCTCAACCTCGTGTTCCGTGTGGCGGATGACAAAGGCTTATTGCTTATCGACCTAAAAGACCTGCGTGCCATGTTGAAATATGTAGCGGAAAACGCCAAAACCTTCCAAGTGGAATATGGCAATGTGTCTGCCGCCAGCGTAGGCGCCATTCAACGCGCCTTATTAACCTTAGAAAACGAAGGTGCGGCAAATTTATTCGGCGAACCGGCGCTTAACTTAGATGACTGGCTACAAACCCGTGATGGTCGCGGTGTAATCAATGTGCTTAATTCGGAAAAATTAATTAACTCTCCACGCATGTACAGCGCGTTCTTGCTTTGGTTAATGGCGGAATTATTTGAACAGCTACCGGAAGTAGGCGATCCCGACAAACCGAAATTCGTGATGTTCTTTGACGAAGCGCATTTGCTGTTTGACGGCGCACCAAGCGTATTGGTGGATAAAGTGGAACAGGTCGTGCGTTTGATTCGTTCCAAAGGTGTGGGCATTTATTTCGTGACCCAAAATCCGTTGGATTTGCCGGATACCGTGCTCGGTCAATTAGGCAACCGCGTGCAACACGCCTTGCGCGCCTTTACGCCACGCGATCAAAAGGCTGTGAAATCAGCCGCGGAAACCTTCCGTTCCAACCCGAACATAAACGTGGTTGAAACGATTTCAACACTCGGCGTAGGTCAGGCATTAGTCTCATTCTTAGATGAAAAAGGCATGCCGACACCGGTGGAAATTGCTTACATTTTCCCACCGAAAAGCCAATTAGCGCCGATTACCGCCGAACAACGCACCGCTTGGGTGAAAGACGACGATTTGTATGCCTTCTATAAAGATTATGTGGATAACGAATCTGCTTTTGAGGTGTTAAACCAACAAGCAGATTTAGCCGCCGTGGCGCAAAAACAAGCGGAACAAGCCAAGCAAGAAAAAGAAAACGGCATTATGGGTAGCCTCAGCCGCATGATCTTCGGTACGAAAAAACGCGGTGAACAACTGACCGTAACGGAAGAGCTGGTCAGCGGCGTCGCCAAAGCCGTAGGACGCAACATCCGCAGCCAAATCACCAAACAAATTATGCGGGGAATTTTGGGCGCGTTTAAAAAATAAAATTTATCCGAAAAATGCACCGCACTTTTGGATATTCACTGACGATATTCTCTAAAAAGTGCGGTCATTTTTTTTTAATGTTTTTCACTCTTCATTACTCAGTCTTTAATCAAGAATAATTCTCATCTATAATCACCCCTATTAATAAGAGAAATCACTTTCCCACGACGGCAGTTTACGCCGTACTGCCCGCCATAGCTTTATTCCACTGCAAACAAGCAGGATAAACATAAGGAGTAACTATGTTTCAAATTCAAGATGCGGTCAGCGAAACCCTGCTTATTCCGCTATATATGCGTTATCGAGAATCATTAAAACCCAATCCGATTATTCATGATGAATCGGCGCTGCGCCTGATTCCACAAATCGATTATGATTTCAGTAAATTTGATACCGCCGTACACAGTTCCGTAGGTTCGGCGATTCGCGCCACATATTTGGATAACGTGACTAAAGACTTTATTCAACGCCATCAACAACCGATTATCGTGATGGTCGGCTGCGGGTTGGATGCACGTCATGAGCGTGTTGGTGATATCGGCAAAAACATTCCTTTCTATGAACTGGATTTGCCTGATGTCATTGCATTACGCAAGCAAATGATGCCGCCGGCGGAAAACGAAATTTTATTGCCTGCGTCAGCCTTTGAAACGGATTGGATGGACACATTACAAACGCAATACCCGCACGCTTCGTTTTTATTTGTGATTGAAGGGGTGTTGATGTATTTCACTAAGTCGCAGGTAAAAAAACTGTTTAAAGATTTAGCCGCCCGTTTTAGCGGCGGAGAAATCGTTTTTGATATCGGTAGCACTTGGATGAGCCGCAATTCGAAAAAACATCATGACGTAATAAAACATATGCGAGCCCAATTTGATTACGGCTGTGATGACGATCATGAAATGGAGCACTGGGCAAATAATCTACAACTCATATCGGCAAAATATATGCCCGATTTTCCGGCTTGGAAACGTGTCGGTTTGCTAAAAGCAGTCATCATGTGGCTCGTTCCGACAATCCGCAAATCCTACCGTTTCCTGCGCTATAGAATTACCTAAAATTTGAGGTAAAAAAAGACCGCACTTTGATTTTGTCATTCAAAGTGCGGTCAGAATTTCAAACGTTTTTCGGGATTATTCCACTGTTACCGCTTTCGCCAAGTTACGAGGCTGATCCACATCGGTGCCTTTGATTAAGGCAATATGGTAGGCCAATAATTGCATCGGCACAGTGTAATAAATCGGTGCAGTAATATCATTTACTGTCGGCATAGTGATGATTTTCATACCTTCCGCTTCACTAAAGCCAGCCTCTTTATCCGCAAAAACATACAACTGACCACCGCGTGCGCGAACTTCCTCAATATTGGATTTGATTTTCTCCAGTAATTCATTGTTTGGTGCCACCACAATCACCGGCATATCGGCGTCAATTAATGCTAACGGACCGTGTTTCAATTCGCCGGCGGCATAGGCTTCCGCATGAATGTAAGAAATTTCTTTTAATTTTAGCGATGCTTCCATGGCTATCGGGTAAAACGCGCCTCGGCCTAAAAATAGTGCATGGTTCTTTTCAGCAAAATCTTCCGCAAGCTGTTCAATGTGTTGATCAAAAGCCAGTGCTTTTTCAATTTCTGCCGGTAATGCTTCTAACGCTTTCACGATCTCCTGTTCTTTCTCAGCCGAGAGCGAGCCTTTCGCTTTACCAACCGCGACCACCAACATTAATAATGCGGCTAACTGTGTCGTAAAGGCTTTGGTGGACGCCACACCGATTTCCACACCGGCGCGGGTCATGAAGGCAAGATCCGATTCACGCACCAACGAGGAACTGGCAACGTTACAAATGGTCATCGCAGCCATGTAGCCTTTTTGTTTTGCTAAGCGCAATGCCGCTAAGGTATCAGCGGTCTCACCGGATTGAGAAATGGTGACCAATAAACTGTTCGGACGGGTCACAAACTTGCGATAGCGAAATTCGGAGGCAATTTCCACATCGCAACTGATGCCGGCTAAGCTTTCAAACCAATAACGTGCCACCATACCAGAATTATACGAGGTACCACAGGCCACGATTTGGATGTGTTCTACATTTTCTAAAATCGCTTTTGCCCCATTGCCAATGGATTCAATGACTAAATTATCATGTGTCAAACGCCCTTGCATGGTGTTTACCAGTGCGGTCGGTTGTTCGTAAATTTCTTTTTGCATGTAGTGACGGAATTTTCCTTTCTCTGCCGCATCATTTTCGGCGTTGGAATCGTTCATGCCCCGTTCCACTTTATTACCATCGCGATCGTAAATATCCACAGAACGGCGGGTAATTTCCGCAATATCCCCTTCTTCTAAATAAATAAAACGGCGGGTGACACTCAATAATGCCAGTTGATCAGAGGCAAGGAAATTTTCACCGATCCCTAAACCAATCACCAATGGGCTACCGGAACGAGCCGCCACTAAATGTTCCGGATGCATGCGATCCATCACGACCATACCATACGCGCCGGTCAGTTGCTTCACCACATTTTGTACGGCAGCCAATAAACTTTCTGTACTGCGCATTTCCCATTCCACCAAATGCGCAATCACCTCTGTGTCGGTTTGAGAAGTAAAAATATAACCACGGGATTTTAGCAATGTCCGTAATTCTTCATAATTTTCGATAATGCCGTTATGCACTACGGCGAAATTACCGGAAACGTGCGGATGGGCGTTATCTTCTGAAGGCGCACCATGGGTTGCCCAACGGGTATGCGCAATGCCGGTGCCCCCAATAATCGGCGATTTTTCTACCGCCTCATCAAGCGCTTTAACTTTACCTAAACAACGAATACGTCGTAATTCGTGCTGTGCATCCACCACCGCTAAACCGGCAGAGTCATAACCGCGATACTCAAGACGATGTAATCCGTTAATTAAAATTTCTGCCACATCACGTTGAGCGACTGCACCAACAATTCCACACATAAATTTTGCTCTCCTAAATTCAATTAAAAAAACACTCATAAAAACGACCGCACTTTTAAGCACAAATGACTTCCACGCCATGTGCCTCTATACGTTTTTTACTCTCTTCCGACAACAAATTGTCCGTAATCAATACATCAATTTGTTGCCATACCAATTCAACGTTAGGCATCTTTCGCCCTATTTTTTGTGATTCCACCATCACAATCACTTCGCGAGCCACCTCTGCCATCACTTGGCTCAAGCCAACTAACTCGTTGAACGTTGTCGTTCCCCGTTCAAAATCAATTCCATCAGCACCGATAAATAGCTGGTCAAAGTTATAAGAACGCAATACTTGCTCCGCCACTTTCCCTTGAAAAGACTCTGAAGCCTTATCCCATGTTCCCCCCGTCATTAATAAGGTGGGTTCATTTTCTAGAGAACGCAGTTCGTTCGCCACATACATAGAATTGGTCATCACTACCAATCCTTGCTTGTTGTTCAACTGTTTAATCAACGCTGCCGTGGTGGTGCCGCTATCAATAATAATGCGATTGTGATCTAAAATACGTTCGGCTGCCAATTTAGCAATGGACAACTTTCGTTCCGAAAGAAAGTCCTCCTGTTCATCCTCAATAAGTTCTTGCGGCATCAAGATCGCGCCACCGTAACGGCGCACTAAGAAACCATTGTTTTCTAACACCGTTAAGTCTTTACGAATTGTTACTTCTGAGGTATCAAACAGCTGAACAAGCTGATCAACACTAACTTCTCCACGCTCAAGCAATAATTGCATGATGCCATGGCGACGCTGTTGGGTATTACGAGGCTGAATGTGTCGTTTAGTCATTTCCAAACCAAAATAGTTCCGGTTAAATTTCGGTTCGAAAGTTTATAGCCATTTAGAAAGGATGTAAATAAAAAGATAGGCAACAAAAAACCCTGTTCACTAGAAACAGGGTTTGAAGATTAAATATCAGAACTAATTATTTAACAGCATCTTTTAATGCTTTACCAGAAACGAATGCAGGCACTTTAGAAGCCGCAATTTTAATTTCTGCACCGGTTTGTGGGTTACGACCAGTACGAGCTTTACGCGCGTTTACTTTAAATGTACCGAAACCGATTAATTGTACAGCTTCACCTTTTTTCAAACTACCGGTGATTGCGTCTAAAGTTGCTTCTAAAGCTGCTTTAGCTTGTTTTTTATTTAACTCAGCGGCGCTTGCAATAGCATCAATTAAGTCTGTTTTGTTCATGGATTAGTACCTTCTTTTTAAGAAATTTAACAGTGGCTGAATAAGTATTTTAAGATACCTTATTCAATAAACCAGAATCACTGCAGTCAGTGCAGGCAAAGCTTAATCTAAGTTGCCTTGAAAACAAAGCAGGATTTTTAAAATTTGTGGAAAAAATCACATTATTGGTCAATTTTTACACAAATATTTGAAACTCCCACCTCGCGTAACTCATTTTTTAAATCAGAAATCAACTCAACGTTGTGTTTTTCAGCTTCTTTCAATGCACGATAAATCTGCCATTGCACGTCTAATTCCTGCTGAATTTCTTCCGTTTCCTTTAATTCTGCTTCGGATAATTCACGACCATTTTGCTCAACTAATAAATCGGCTACCGTTTGCAGAGAAAGTTCACTCAATTTAACCGCTTGCACACATGAATCGACGGCGATGACCGTATGCAACACTTCAGCAAGCCCCTCACAGGCATCCAACGCAGGTACGACACCATAAAAATCATAGTCATTCACATCGGGAATAATGTTTTCTAACTTCTCTAACTGATTTTCAAAATTAATATTGGCATCTTTAACCGTTAAATATTCCCACACTAAATTCAAAATATTGTGATATACCTTGGCATTTTGTGGCTGTTCTGTGATTTGGCAGAATAAATGGTAGTTGGGATACATTCGCTCACACAAGCACGCCATAAAAGTTAAATGCTGCCAAGTGGCGAGATTTTCTAAACGTTTATGAATCGGATTTCGCATATTATTTTTACCGCACTTTAGAGATGATAAGGCTTGGATAGCTGGTGTACCGCATCCACCAACACTTTCGGACTTTCTTCCGGCACGTCCTGATGAATGCCATGCCCAAGGTTAAATACATGGCCGCTCCCTTCACCAAACGCCGCTAAAATTGACCGCACTTCGTCTTCAATTCGGCCAGCAGGCGCATAGAGCACGCTCGGATCCATGTTGCCTTGCAATGCTACTTTATGCCCAATACGGTGGCGTGCCTTAGCGATATCCACCGTCCAATCCAAGCCTACCGCATCACAACCGGTGTCGGCAATGGCTTCTAACCATAATCCGCCACCTTTGGTAAATAAGGTGACCGGCACACGACGCCCCTCATGCTCGCGAATCAAACCATCTACGATTTTGTGCATATAACGCAAGGAAAACTCCGGATATTCACGATGCGCCAACACGCCGCCCCACGTATCAAACACCATGACCGCCTGGGCGCCGGCTTTAATTTGCGCATTTAAGTAAAGAATCACGCTGTCTGCCAGTTTATCTAACAAGGCGTGTAATAAGTGCGGTTCGCTATACAGCATTTTTTTAATTTTCGTAAAGGCTTTCGAAGATCCGCCTTCTACCATATAAGTGGCCAATGTCCACGGACTCCCGGAAAAGCCGATAAGGGGCACTTCTCCATTTAATTCACGACGAATCGTGCGCACCGCATTCATCACATATTGCAGTTCTTGTTCCGGATCCGGAATAGGTAAATTTTCCACCGCACTTTTGCTGTCGATAACCCGTTCAAATTTCGGCCCTTCACCGGCGCCAAAGCTTAACCCGAGCCCCATGGCATCAGGAATCGTTAAAATATCGGAAAATAAAATCGCGGCATCCAAAGCATAACGGCGCAACGGTTGTAATGTCACCTCACAAGCTAAATCCGCATTACGACACAAGGACATAAAATCACCGGCTTGCGCACGAGTGGCTTTGTATTCAGGCAAATACCGCCCCGCTTGGCGCATCATCCAAATCGGCGTCATATCCACAGGCTGACGTAAAAGGGCTCTTAAATAACGGTCATTTTTTAATGTGCTCATAAAACCTCATGATTTATTTTTATCTTGTTGACATAAAACAAGCGTTGCTTCAATTAATTTACGCGCAATAGTGCCATGTGGCGGCAATTCAGGCAAAGGCTGTTCGCAATCAAACCACTGCGCATCATAGATTTCTTCCGGTTGGACGTGAATTTCTCCTGCTGCGTAATCAGCCAAAAAGCCCACCATTTGCGAATTAGGAAATGCCCACGGCTGATTGCCAACATAGCGTAAATTTTTCACTTCAATCTGTGTTTCTTCCCAAATTTCACGGTGTACAGCCTCTTCAAAGGTTTCACCCACTTCCACAAAACCTGCCAGCGTCGTGTACATACCGCCTTTGTGGCGCATATGATTTGCTAACAAAATTTGCGAACCGCGCCGAACGGCAACAATCACACAAGGGCAGATTACAGGATAAGTACGAAAGCCGCAAACTTGACATTGTACTGCCCACTCATCCGATTTTTGTTCGGTTTTGCCACCGCACTTGCCACAAAATTGATGCGTTTGGTAAAAATGATTTAATTCTACGCCACGAGCAAGCAGATTAAATTGTTCCTGTGGTAATGACAGCTGATCGCGCAAGGGAAAATACGCCCGTGCATCGTTCGGTTGAGGCACCACGAGATATAACGGTTGCGCTAACCACTCGCCAAGAAAAAGTGCATGATGCCCTGTTAAACCTAATTCAGCCGCAGAACCAAAAGGAAGATTGCCATCAACAAGATGTATGGTGGAACCCTGTGTAAAAAGCCAAAAACCCTTGTCTTCAGCTTGAATTAATTTCATTTTTTGACACCCGTTTAAATACGTGAAAAACACTTAAATTTTCCACCGCACTTTGTTGTTCTGAGAAGAAAAAAGTGCGGTCATTATAAAAGGTATTTTTTTATTTAGCGAATCATGCCCATAAAAAAACCCGAGGTTTAGCTCGGGTTTTTATACGAGGGAATATTATTCCGCGTGCTCGTCATCTTCTACCATGTTTAACATTTCAGTTAAGCTGGCGGAAGCATCTTCAGAGGTCATAACGAATTCAGAAGCAATTTCTTCTTCATCCGCAGCCGATAATCTTACCGGCACCTCTTCATCAGCGATAACTGCCGGGTTTTTGTGACGATTTTGGTGATACGCAAAACCGGTACCAGCCGGGATCAGACGACCCACGATGACGTTTTCTTTCAAGCCGCGTAATTCATCGCGTTTACCTGCTACTGCTGCTTCCGTTAACACACGAGTGGTTTCTTGGAAGGATGCCGCAGAGATGAAGGACTCAGTTGCCAAGGACGCTTTGGTAATACCCAATAATTCACGTTCAAATTCCACCGGTGGCTTGCCTTCCGCTTCACGTTTACGGTTAACGATTTTCACGCGAGCTACTTCCACTTGTTCCCCTTCAAGGAATTCTGAGTCATAAGCTTTGGTAACAATCGCTTTACGCAACATTTGGCGAACGATAACTTCGATGTGTTTATCGTTAATTTTTACCCCTTGTAAGCGGTAAACTTCTTGGACTTCGTTAACGATATATTCGGTTACCGCGTGTACACCGCGTAAACGTAAGATGTCATGTGGCGTTTCTGCGCCATCGGAGATTAAATCACCGCGTTCTACCATTTCACCTTCGAATACGTTCAATTGACGCCATTTTGGAATCATTTCTTCGTACACTTCGCCTTCTGCCGGGGTAATCAACAAGCGACGTTTACCTTTGGTTTCTTTACCGAAGGACACGATACCGGAGATTTCCGCTAAAATCGCAGGCTCTTTCGGTTTACGCGCTTCAAACAAGTCTGCCACGCGAGGAAGACCACCGGTAATATCTTTCGTTCCCACAGATTCTTGCGGAATACGTGCTAACGGATCACCGATATGCACTTCTGCGCCGTCATCTAGGGTCACGATAGCTTTACTTGGTAAGAAGTATTGCGCTACAACATCGGTACCCGGCACGAAAATATCGTTACCTTTGTCATCAACCAGTTTAATCGCCGGACGTAAGTCTTTACCTGCTGTTGCACGTTCACCCACGTCTTGCACCACGATAGAAGAAAGACCGGTTAATTCGTCGGTTTGACGAGTAACAGTTAAACCATCCACGATATCCACGAATTTTACGAAACCGCTCACTTCAGAGATAACCGGCATAGTATGCGGATCCCAGTTCGCAATGGTTTCACCGGCATTCACCTCTTGCTGATCGCCTTTGTTCAAAATAGCACCGTAAGGCACTTTATAGTGCTCTTTGGTACGACCGAAGGTATCCACAACGGTTAATTCCGTGTTACGAGAAGTTAATACTAATTTACCTTCGTTATTGGTCACGAATTTCGCATTGGCCAAACGCAATGTACCGTTGTTTTTCACTTGTACGCTAGACTCTTTGGCTGCTGCAGATGCCGCACCACCGATGTGGAACGTACGCATGGTTAACTGTGTTCCCGGCTCACCGATAGATTGTGCCGCAATAACGCCCACGGCTTCACCTTGGTTAATCAAGTGACCGCGCGCTAAATCACGACCGTAACATTTTGCACACACACCAAAGTCGGTATTACAGGTTACAACAGAACGTACCTTCACGCTGTCCACAGAATTTGCATCTAATACGTCACACAATTTTTCATCTAATAAGGTATTGCGTGGAATTAATACTTCTTCTGTACCTGGTTTTAAGATGTCTTCTGCCGCAACACGACCTAAAACTTGTTCGCGTAGAGGCACTTTTTCATCGCCACCCTCAATTAACGGGGTCATCACGATACCTTCGTGTGTACCACAGTCATCTTCTACGATAACGAGGTCTTGTGCGACGTCAACCAAACGACGAGTTAAGTAACCGGAGTTCGCTGTTTTCAACGCGGTATCCGCCAAACCTTTACGCGCACCGTGGGTAGAAATAAAGTATTGCAAAACGTTCAAACCTTCACGGAAGTTTGCCGTAATCGGGGTTTCGATAATGGAACCATCCGGACGTGCCATCAAGCCACGCATACCCGCTAACTGACGAATCTGTGCTGCAGAACCACGTGCACCGGAATCCGCCATCATAAAGATGCTGTTGAAGGACGCTTGTTTTTCCGGTTTCCCTTCACGGTTAATCACTTCTTCCGTAGAAAGGTTTTCCATCATGGCTTTAGCAACACGCTCGTTGGCAGCAGCCCAAATATCGATTACTTTGTTATAACGTTCGCCGGCGGTCACAAGACCGGATTGGAATTGTTCCTGAATTTCAGCCACTTCTTCTTCCGCTGCAGAAATAATTTCATATTTCTTCGCCGGAATGACCATATCGTCAATACCAACGGAAGAACCAGAACGGGCAGCATAAGCAAAACCGGTATACATAATGTGGTCAGCAAACATAACACTGGCTTTCAAACCTAAACGACGATAGCTTTCGTTAATTAACTTAGAAATCGCTTTTTTACCGAGTGTTTGGTTAAACAAGCTAAATGGCATACCTTTCGGTGCAATCATCCATAAAATCGCACGACCGATAGTCGTATCTGTTAATGTGGTTTTTGATTCAAACTCACCGGCTTCGTTTTTCACATACTCAGTAATACGCACTTTCACACGAGAATGTAATTCTGCTTGACCGGTACGATAGGCTTTTTCTGCTTCGCGCGGGTCTTGCAATAACATGCCTTCACCTTTACCGTTCACTTTTTCGCGGGTCATGTAGTAAAGACCTAACACCACGTCTTGTGATGGAACGATAATCGGATCACCGTTTGCTGGAGAAAGGATGTTGTTCGTAGACATCATTAACGCACGCGCTTCTAATTGCGCTTCCAACGTTAACGGTACGTGTACCGCCATTTGGTCACCATCGAAGTCCGCGTTGAACGCCGCACAAACAAGTGGGTGTAATTGAATCGCTTTACCTTCGATTAAGATCGGCTCAAATGCTTGAATACCCAAACGGTGCAATGTTGGCGCACGGTTCAATAGAATCGGGTGTTCACGAATCACTTCAGCCAAGATATCCCAAACGATGGCGTCTTCACGCTCCACCATTTTCTTCGCAGCTTTAATTGTCGTTGCATAACCACGGCTTTCTAATTTCGCATAGATAAACGGACGGAATAATTCCAATGCCATTTTCTTCGGCAAACCACATTGGTGTAAACGTAAGTATGGACCTACGGTAATTACGGAACGACCGGAGTAGTCAACACGTTTACCCAACAAGTTTTGACGGAAACGGCCTTGTTTACCTTTAATCATATCCGCTAATGATTTTAACGGACGACGGTTAGAACCGGTGATTGCACGACCGCGACGACCGTTGTCTAACAACGCATCAACGGATTCTTGTAACATACGTTTTTCGTTACGCACGATAATATCCGGTGCGATTAAATCTAATAAACGTTTTAAGCGGTTGTTACGGTTGATGACACGACGGTATAAATCGTTCAAGTCGGAAGTCGCAAAACGACCGCCGTCTAACGGCACTAACGGACGTAAATCCGGTGGAAGCACCGGTAATACGGTCATCACCATCCATTCTGGTTTGTTGCCGGATTGTAAGAAGGCTTCCAATAATTTTAAGCGTTTAGTGATTTTCTTACGTTTGGTTTCGGAATTGGTTTCTTGTAATTCTTCGCGTAAATTTTCGCATTCCGCTTCCAAATCGATACCGCGTAATAAGGCTTGAATGGCTTCTGCACCCATTTTGGCATCGAACTCATCTTGCCAACGATCTTCCGCGTCAAGATATTGTTCTTCGGTTAACAACTGACCACGCTCGAGATCGGTCATACCCGGTTCGATCACAATGTAAGATTCAAAATAAAGCACGCGTTCAATATCACGCAACGGCATGTCTAACAATAAACCGATACGGGACGGCAGGGATTTTAAGAACCAAATGTGCGCCACCGGTGAGGCCAATTCAATGTGCCCCATACGTTCACGACGAACTTTAGTTTGAGTGACTTCTACGCCACATTTTTCACAAATCACACCGCGGTGTTTTAAGCGTTTGTACTTACCGCACAAACATTCGTAATCTTTTACCGGTCCGAAGATACGGGCACAGAAAAGACCGTCACGCTCTGGTTTAAAGGTACGATAGTTGATTGTTTCAGGCTTTTTAACTTCACCGTATGACCAAGAACGGATCATGTCAGGTGAGGCTAAACCGATTTTAATCACATCAAAATCTTCAGCGGTTTTTGATTGTGCTTTTAAAAACTTAACTAAGTCTTTCACAGATTTGCTCCTGTCGGAGTTAAACTTATTCAAGTGCGGTCGTTTTTCAAAACGTTTTTAAAATCGACCGCACTTGGGCTCAATAGGGGGTCAATACCCTGACTTATTCTTCGTCCAAGTCGATGTTAATACCAAGTGAACGGATTTCTTTCATAATTACGTTGAAAGATTCCGGTGTGCCCGGATCCATTTGTTGGTTGCCGCTGACGATGTTTTTATACATCTTCGTACGACCGTTCACGTCATCGGATTTCACGGTTAACATTTCTTGTAAGGTATAAGCCGCACCATAAGCTTCAAGTGCCCACACCTCCATCTCACCGAAACGTTGACCACCGAATTGCGCCTTACCACCCAACGGTTGTTGAGTAACAAGACTATAAGAACCGGTTGAACGCGCGTGCATTTTGTCATCAACCAAGTGGTTCAATTTGAGCATATACATGTAACCTACCGTTACCGGACGCTCGAATTTCTCACCTGTACGACCATCATAAAGGGTAATTTGACCGGAAGTCGGTAAACCACCAAGCTCTAATAAGCCTTTAATTTCTTTTTCATGAGCACCGTCAAATACCGGTGTCGCAATCGGCAAACCTTTACGCAAGTTTTGTGCTAAACGCATCACTTCTTCGTCTGTAAAGGTGCTGAGATCCACTTTTTGTGAACCGCCGCCAAGGTCATAGGCTTTCTGCATGTATTCACGCAATTTCGCGATAGATTGTTGTTGTTTAATCATCGCATTAATTTGATCACCGATACCTTTTGCCGCCAAACCTAAGTGAGTTTCTAAGATCTGACCAATATTCATACGGGACGGAACGCCCAGCGGGTTCAATACGATTTCAACAGGTTGACCGTTTTCATCGTATGGCATGTCTTCCACAGGGTTAATTTTGGAGATAACCCCTTTGTTACCGTGACGACCCGCCATTTTATCACCCGGTTGAATTTGACGTTTCACCGCCAAGTACACTTTAACGACTTTCAACACGCCCGGTGCCAAATCGTCGCCTTGGATAATCTTGTTGCGTTGAACTTCTAATTTACGTTCAAATTCTTTGCGTAATTCTTCGTGTTGTTCCGCTAACTGCTCTAACTGGTGTTGTTTTTCCTCGTTATCTAAGGTTTGTTCCAACCATTTAGTGCGGTCTAATTTATCTAAGGATTTCGCATCGAAACCGCCGGATAACAAGAGGTTGCGGACACGCATAAACAAGCCGGCTTCTAAGATCTCAAACTCTTCGCTCAAGTCTTTTTTCGCTTGTTTTAATTGCATTTCTTCGATTTCTAACGCACGTTTGTCTTTTTCTACGCCATCACGGGTAAACACTTGTACGTCAATAACGGTACCGGAAACGCTGTTTGGTACGCGTAAAGAAGAGTCTTTCACATCAGACGCTTTTTCACCGAAGATCGCGCGTAATAATTTTTCTTCCGGGGTTAATTGGGTTTCACCTTTTGGTGTCACTTTACCGACCAGAATATCGCCGCCCTTCACTTCCGCACCGATATACACGATACCGGATTCGTCCAATTTGCTTAATGCGGCTTCACCGACGTTAGGAATATCTGCGGTAATTTCTTCCGCACCTAATTTGGTATCACGTGCCACACAAGAAAGCTCTTGAATGTGAATAGTGGTGAAACGATCTTGTTGTACCACACGTTCGGAAACTAACATGGAGTCTTCGAAGTTATAACCGTTCCACGGCATGAACGCCACGCGAATATTTTGACCAAGCGCCAATTCACCTAAATCGGTAGAAGGACCATCTGCCAAAATTTCACCACGCTCAACCGGCTCACCTAATTCCACACAAGGAATTTGGTTGATACAGGTGTTTTGGTTAGAACGGGTATATTTGATTAAGTTATAAATATCAATACCGGCTTCGCCCGCAACGGTTTCGTCTTCATTGACTTTCACCACAATACGGGAAGCGTCCACGTATTGAATCGTACCACCGCGTTTTGCAACAACCGCAACACCGGAGTCAAGCGCTACTGCTTTCTCAATACCAGTACCGACTAATGGTTTGTCTGCGCGTAATGTTGGTACGGCTTGACGTTGCATGTTCGCCCCCATCAAGGCACGGTTCGCATCGTCATGCTCTAAGAATGGAATCAAAGCTGCCGCCACAGAAACCACTTGTTGAGTAGAAACGTCCATATAGTGAATTTCTTCAGGTTTATAAAGACCTGATTCACCATGTTCACCACGACAGGTAACAAACGCATCGGTAAAGCGGAACTCGTCATCAAGATTTGAGTTCGCCTGTGCGATAACGTATTTACCTTCTTCAATCGCAGAAAGGTATTCGATTTCTTCAGTCACTTGGCCATTGACGACTTTACGATACGGTGTTTCTAAGAAACCGTAGTCGTTGGTACGCGCATAAACGGAAAGAGAGTTAATCAAACCGATGTTTGGACCTTCAGGGGTTTCAATCGGACACACGCGACCATAGTGAGTCGCATGGACGTCACGCACTTCAAAGCCTGCACGTTCACGAGTTAAACCGCCCGGTCCCAATGCAGAAATACGGCGTTTGTGTGTAACTTCTGATAATGGGTTGTTTTGGTCCATAAATTGAGATAATTGAGATGAACCAAAGAATTCTTTCACCGCAGCAGAAATTGGTTTCGCATTAATTAAATCTTGTGGTGTCACAGCTTCCAGATCACCTAAAGACAAGCGCTCTTTCACTGCACGCTCAACACGCACTAAGCCAATACGGAATTGGTTTTCTGCCATCTCACCCACAGAACGAATACGACGGTTACCTAAGTGGTCAATATCATCCACTTCACCACGACCGTTACGAATTTCGATCAATTTCTTCATGACACTTACGATATCTTCGTTACTTAATGTGCCACTGCCGGTGGTTTCTTCAATCCCTAAAGAGCGGTTGAATTTCATACGGCCTACCGCAGACAAGTCATAACGGTCGGAAGAGAAGAATAAATTCTCAAATAACGCTTCTGCCGCTTCTTTTGTCGGTGGCTCACCCGGACGCATCATACGGTAAATTTCCACTAACGCGCTTAAACGATCGCTAGACGGATCAACACGTAATGTTTCGGAAATATATGGGCCGTAATCCAAGTCATTGGTGAATAAGGTTTCAACTGTGGTATAGCCTGCTTGTGCTAATTTCGCCAATACCTCAAGAGAAAGCTCCATATTCGCCGCACAAACTAATTCGCCGGTATCTAAATTGACATAGTCTTTCGCAGCAACTTTACCCACAATATATTCAGTTGGTACGTCTACTTGTTTAATATTATCTTTTTCTAATGCTTTAATATGACGAGCAGTGATGCGACGACCACGTTCCACATACACTTTGCCATTTGCTTCAATATCAAATGCCGCCGTTTCACCACGTAAACGTTCAGGCATTAAATTCATCAGCAATTTATTATCTTTAATTTCGAAGACAACTTTATCAAAGAAAAGATCTAAGATTTGTTCAGTGGTGTAACCCAACGCGCGCAAGATAATCGTTGATGGTAATTTACGACGACGGTCGATACGTGCATATAAGTTATCTTTCGGATCAAATTCAAAATCCAACCATGAACCACGGTAAGGAATAATACGTGCGTTATACAGCACTTTACCTGAAGAGTGAGTTTTACCTTTGTCACTATCAAAGAATACACCCGGACTACGATGTAATTGAGACACGATAACACGCTCGGTACCGTTAATCACGAAAGTACCATTATCGGTCATTAATGGGATCTCACCCATATAAACTTCTTGTTCTTTAATATCTTTGATCGTGCCAGGTGCGGCATCTTTGTCATAGCTAACCAAGCGTAATTTCACACGTAACGGTGCCGCATAAGTGGTACCACGGATTTGACACTCACGCACATCAAACACCGGCTCACCTAGCCTATAGCTAACATATTGTAATTCGGTATTTCCATTGGTACTGACAATTGGGAATACAGAGCGGAAAGCGGCTTCTAAGCCTTGTTGACCATCCGGATCTCTTTGAATAAATTTTTCAAAAGAATCAAGCTGGATTGTTAATAAATAGGGAATATTTAAAACTTGCGGACGTTTGCCGAAGTCTTTACGAATTCTTTTTTTCTCGGTATAGGAGTAAACCATAGGGTTCCTCTGCTTGCTGTTCAGTGACCCACAATCAACACGCAATATTTGCGACAAATATTGGTGATAATGTATTAGATACCGTTTTTAGATGACCGCACTATGAACCTTACTTCTTGAGTGGGTAGCTCAAATTAAAATGCTTTGTTTAACTTGAGGAAACAAAAGTAATCAAACGGCAAATTTACTTCTGTTTTTGATAGCACAAAATGGCTGATGGTCACCCACCAGCCATTTAGCCTGAGAAACAGGACGAAATAAAATCAAAATTATTTGATTTCTACTTTCGCGCCAGCTTCTTCTAATTCTTTCTTAAGTGCTTCTGCTTCTGCTTTAGCAATGCCTTCTTTCAATACAGCCGGTGCAGATTCAACTAAGTCTTTAGCTTCTTTCAAGCCTAAACCGGTTGCACCACGTACTGCTTTGATTACTGCTACTTTGTTAGCACCAGCTTCAGCAAGAACTACGTCGAATTCAGTTTTTTCTTCTGCCGCTGCTGCTGCACCACCTGCTGGAGCTGCTGCTACTGCTGCCGCTGCGGAAACACCGAATTTTTCTTCCATCGCTGCGATTAATTCAACGATTTCAGTTACAGATTTAGAAGCAATCGCTTCAATGATTTGTTCGTTAGTTAATGACATAACAATCAATTCCTAAAGTAAATAAAGTTAATTGGATGAAGAAACGCTTGATTAAGCCGCTTCTTGTAATTTGTCGCGTAATGCCGCAAAAGTGCGAACAAGTTTGCCTGCCGCAGCTTCTTTCATTGTGCCCATTAAACGTGCAATTGCTTCGTCGTAAGTCGGTAATGTTGCTAAGAATTCAACATCTTGGATCTTACCTTCAAAGGCTGCACCTTTAAGTTCAAACTTATCGTTTGCTTTCGCAAATTCTTTGAACAAACGTGCTGCAGCACCTGGATGTTCAGTAGAGAATGCGATAAGTGTTGGACCGGTAAATGTGTCTTTCAAACACTCGAATTCAGTACCTTCTACCGCACGACGTAATAAAGTATTACGAACAACGCGCATAGAAACACCGGCTTCACGTGCAGATTTACGCAATTCGGTCATTTTGTCTACTGTCACACCACGGGAATCCGCGATCACAGCAGAAAGGGCACCTTTGGCTGCTTCATTTACTTCGGCAACAATTGCTTGTTTGTCTTGAAGATTTAATGCCATTGGCTGTTAGCTCCTGAATACACTCCGATTGCTCGGAATTTAAATACCTAATAAAACGACTATTAGGACGAATTCGGTGCACAGAAGCAAGAAAATTCTTATTCTGTTCACCATCTACGTAGGATGATTAAGATTGCTCCCCTACGGTCTTGGACGGGGCTTGAATGAGGTCAAGCACCAACCAGAAATGCTAAACCGCAAATAAAATACGGTCTAAAAGGACGCAGATTATAACGATCGAAATAACATTTGTAAATGCCTGATGATAAAAAATCACCAATTCGACAACGATAAATGTCGAAAAAAATAACCGCACTTGTAAAAGTGCGGTCATATTTCATCGTATTTCTACGGATTACAGTGAAGCTTGATCGATTGCTACACCGGCACCCATTGTAGTAGAAAGACTTACTTTCTTAATGAAGATACCTTTAGATGTTGCAGGTTTCGCTTTAGTTAAAGCGGCTAACAACGCTTGAAGGTTTTCTTTCAATTGTACTTCAGAGAAGTTTGCTTTACCGATAGTAGTGTGGATGATACCGTTTTTATCGTTGCGATAACGGATCTGACCGGATTTAGCATTTTTCACTGCTTCAGCAACGTTTGGTGTGACAGTACCCACTTTCGGGTTTGGCATTAAACCACGTGGGCCTAATACTTGACCTAATTGACCAACAACACGCATTGCATCAGGAGAAGCGATAACAACGTCAAAGTTCATTTCGCCTTTCTTAACTTGCTCTGCTAAGTCTTCCATACCTACTAAATCAGCACCAGCTTCTTTAGCTGCTTCTGCGTTTGCACCTTGGGTGAACACAGCAACACGAACTTCACGACCAGTACCGTGTGGTAATACTGTTGCACCACGAACGTTTTGGTCAGATTTACGAGGGTCGATACCCAAGTTTACTGCAACATCAACACTTTCAACGAATTTAGCCGTTGCGAATTGTTTCAATACTGCGATTGCTTCGTTGATTTCGTATGCTTTAGTAGAATCTACGCCAGCTTTGATTGCTTTCATTTTTTTAGTCAATTTAGCCATCGTATTACTCCTCTACCACTAAGCCCATTGAACGAGCAGTACCAGCGATTGATTGCATTTTGTCTTCGATAGTCGCACCAGTCATATCCGCTGCTTTAGTTTCAGCGATTTGACGAACTTGTTCTAAAGTCACTTTACCTACTTTATCTTTGTTCGGTTTAGCAGAACCAGATTTCACACCAGCTGCTTTTTTCAACAATACTGCTGCCGGTGGAGTTTTAGTCACGAAAGTGAATGAACGGTCTGCATAAACGGTGATAACAACCGGAATTGGTAAACCTTTTTCTAAGCTCTCAGTACGAGCGTTGAATGCTTTACAGAATTCCATGATGTTTACACCTTGTTGACCTAACGCAGGACCAACCGGTGGTGATGGGTTTGCCATACCAGCTGCAACTTGCAACTTAACGTAGGCTTGGACTTTTTTTGCCATTTTAGTTTCCTCTAAATGGGTGATAACGCTATTGCTAGCTCCCCTGTTGTTAAAAAGGGCTGCATTCTAATCAAACGCAACCGGT
This sequence comes from Aggregatibacter segnis ATCC 33393, assembly GCF_900476035.1. Lineage (GTDB taxonomy): Bacteria > Pseudomonadota > Gammaproteobacteria > Enterobacterales > Pasteurellaceae > Aggregatibacter > Aggregatibacter segnis. Next base: position 333,600 of record NZ_LS483443.1, read on the forward strand.
TTTTCAAGTAAAACGTCGAAAAAATGCACCGCACTTAAAAAAGTGCGGTGGAAAATTCAACCATTTTACTAGTTATTCTTTTCTACTTGTCCGAACTCAAGTTCAACCGGCGTAGCACGACCAAAAATAGACACAGACACTTTCAAGCGGCCTTTTTCGTAGTCGATTTCTTCTACTGTACCATTGAAATCCATAAATGGACCTTCGGTTACTCGTACTTCTTCCCCAGGTTGGAAAGTCGTTCTTGGTTTCGGTTTATCGCTATTTTGTTCCAAGCGATTTAAAATGATATCCGCTTCACGATTGCTAATTGGCGCCGGTTTGTCCGGTGTGCCACCAATGAAACCCATCACGCGTGGTACGCTACGCACCAAGTGCCAAGTGTCATCGTTCATTTCCATTTGTACTAATACATAACCTGGGAAATATTTACGTTCACTTTTGCGACGTTTACCCGCCACATTTTCGACAACTTCTTCTGTCGGCACTAACACTTCACCGAACTGTTCTTCCATATTGTGAAGTTTGATGTATTCACGCAATGTGGTCGCTACGCGCGCTTCAAAACCGGAGAACGCTTGCAACACATACCAACGTTTTTTATTTGCGGTTTCGGTCATTTTAGAATCTCCAGTCGGTTAAGAAGGTAATGATGCTAACGATGATTGAATCCAAGCCCCAAAGGATTAAAGACACAAATACGGTCACACCAACAACGATAAAAGTTGTTTGCGTTGCTTCCGGACGGCTTGGCCAAACAATTCGACGTAATTCAGTACGGGCATCTTGAAAGAAACCAAGGGCTTTTCTGCCTTGATTGGTTGTCGCTGCAACCCCTAAAGAGATCAACAACAACACGATAACCGCAACAACGCGAATTGGGGTGGAATATTGATCTTGGAAATAGATATTACCAAATGCACTCGCCGCAATGATTGCAACGGTTAACAACCATAAAAAAATGTTTAATCCTTTAGACTTTTCAACGGAAGCCTCAGATTCATTTTTCTTTTTCTCAATCTCTAATGCCATAAAAATTTATCCATTATGTAACTTTAAAAAACAGGGATCCTTTTTCGAACGCAGGATTATAGCAGCTAATTTTCCAGTTTCACAATTAAAAATTATGCATTTACACAAGTGCGGTCGTTTTTCAGCGTGTTTCTAAACATTCTCAAAATCCACCGCACTTTTTACCACAACTGATACAGTGCAATAATGAAGGGCATGCTAAACATGCAAAGGAGGGTGGTGACCCCATAAATGGCACTGGCTTTTTGCGGATTATTCCCAAAAATTAACGCCATTTGCGTGACCGTCGAAGCCGCTGGGCTCGTTGTCGCAAGGAAACTAATCAAAGCGATCGTTTCACCGTTTTGTACCCAACCTGAAAAGCCGCAAAGTTTAACGACAACCATTAAAAACAGCGGAATCACTAACAAACGCAGAAACGTCACCAAATAAATACGTTTAGAGGAGAAAAGATCCCGCAGTGGAATAGAAGCAATCAGCATGCCGGCAATCAACATCGCATTCGGACCAATAAACATCCCGACGGAAGACAACGTACCATTGATGGTATCAGGCAGTTTAATTTGTAAGGCAAACATCACTAAACCCATCATGATCGACCAAATGTTGATATTTTTTAGCACCGTTTTCAGCGTTAAATTGCCCTTTCCGGCAATAATCAGACGACAGTGCGTCCAAAACATGAACGTTTGCACGATAATAAAACAACTGGCGTAAACCACCCATTCTTTACCGAACAATCCCATCACCAACGGAATAATCAAATTACCTGAATTAGCATAAATCGATGCCGCATGCTCGATAGGATCCAATTTCAGCGTTCTCTTTAACACCGTACCGATAATCACCAGCATGCCATGTAAAAACACCGCCATCCCAAAAGACAGCATTAATCCCTCTAGAATTTCCGGCGTATACGAAATCTGAAAAGCTTCAATCATCACGGCGGGACTGATGATATATAACCCGATAATAGACAGCGGCTTACTGTCTTCCGATTTAAGCAATTTGCTTTTCACCAACCCATAGCCCATCAACACAATAAGGGTCAGTTCAACGATTTTCGTGCCGAGAATGAATGCGATATCCATAGTTGTTCTTCGTCAAAATAATTAAAAATCACACCGCACTTTGTTTATAAACGTATCCATCGCCTTGCGGGATAAATTCAAACACATGCGTAATGCAATTCGGCGCGTCCTGATCTTGGTGGGACACGAAGAGTAGTTGGGTTTGACTATTGTTCACCAGTTGTTCGATAAAGTGCTTTACCAGTTTGCGATTCATGCCGTCGAGGCCTTGCAACGGTTCATCTAAAATCAATATGGGCGGGTGTTTCACCATCGCGCGGGTAATCAACAACAGGCGCTGTTGTCCCCAAGAAAGGGAACGAAACGGACGATTTGCCAACGCCTCCATATTCAAGCGCGTAAGCCATTGCATCGCCTTGATCCGCAGTGCGCCGGGAACGCTTTGGTATACGCCGATGCTGTCAAAAAAGCCCGAAAGAATCACCTCTAACGCAGAACAGTTGACCCGATAATCCATGTGTAACTGACTGCTGACATAACCGATGTTGCGTTTAATCTCCCAAATGGTTTCGCCACTTCCCCGCTGTTTACCGAATAAAACCACATGATTAGCATAAGATTGCGGATGATCGCCGCAAATAAGCGACAATAGCGTAGATTTTCCCGCACCATTCTGCCCTTTAATCCACCAATTTTGCTCAGGCGCCACTGTCCAATCAAGCCGATTTAAAATGACATTCTCACCATATTGAACAGTAACGTTTTTCAGTTCAAAAGGGGATTGATTCGGCGGTAATTTAATCGGCGATACAGCACTTTCCGGCAACGGCACATCAACGTTTTGTTCCGCATATTGTACTTGTTGAAATAGACTTTGTTGCTCAACCTCCGTCCGCCCTCCCTGCAAAATTAACTGGTTGTGATCTAACAACGCCACATGATCAGCGGCAGAAGGAATGTCGGAAAAGCGATTGACGATCAACACCAACGCCATTTTTTCATTGAGCTGTTGTAGCAATTGTTGCCAATCCGACACAGACTGTTGATCTAGCCCTTCAAAAGGCTCATCTAAAATTAATAATTGCGGTTCGGAAACCAATGCCTGCGCCAACAACACTTTGCGGCTCTCGCCGGTAGAAAGCAACATAAACGGACGATCCAACAACGACGTAATATGCAACAGCGCCGCATAAGAGTCACACAAGGTTTCCTTATCACTACTGTTCAAAATGGTCTGACGTGCGGTTTTGCCGAAATCGTCTGGACTCACCGTATCGTTGTTACGATCTTTAAACGTTTGTTCCAGAATTTGTTGTTGCCGTTCAAAAGAAAACAACCCAATGCGTTCAAAATCACTGTGATATTCGCCCGCCTCAAGAGGCAATGCCCCTTGTAATGCTAATGAAAACGCCGTTTTTCCGCTGCCGTTACTGCCCACCACGACCCAATAATCCCGAGCCTTGACAAAAAAGTGCGGTAGATTTAGCAAACGTTTTTCATGCAGTCGAAATTGCGCATTTTCTATATTGAGTTGAGGCATGATTGCTCCTTTTATTTACCACAAGCAGACAGTACCACGGAACAATTTTCCCCATGAACATGAATTTGCCCAGCTTTTTACTCCGCATTCACTGTTTTACGGTGCATACAACACATCTAAATCCTGTTGTGGCAGGAAATCTTTTTCCTGTACTTGGAATTGTACCACCTTGTCGTTTTGCAAGACTTTCTTCACTTCTCCTTTGCCTTTCCAGCAAAATGACACCAACTGATCTTTTGGTCGCTCGATGGTTAAGGTGAAATCGGCGATTGGTTTTGCCCAGTTGGCCCCGGTTTTTAAAATATAGCCCAACTGACGATAAGAACCACCGCCCTCAGGAATTAATTTTCTAATGGCATGTTTAAATTCAGGACCAATACAATATTGCTCGGTAAACGGTGTCTCCTCACCGAGTTCTAATATAGACGAAATAGACACGCCACCACCGACCAAAGGGGCATATTCATGGCTGATGTAAGTCGTGTCGGAGGCTTTAAAGGTTTGCTGCCAACTATAAATAATTTGCCCGCCCCAAAACAGTTCACCTTCATATTTTTCCAATTCAAATTTGGCTAAACGAGGATCTTTACACTTCAAAATTTTATTATCTGCCGATGCAGATTTGCGCAACCAAGGTTCCATCAATTCTTCCTCAGTTAAACCACAATCTCTGAAAATCGCCGTCACATCATGAGGCACCAATTTTTGTTCCTCTGTCCCTTCTTTTTCTGTTTTATAAAGAAACGCCCGCACATGCACTTGCGGTTTAATTTCCTTACCATTAGCGTAGATTTTAAAGGTGTTAATTAACCCTGCTGTATCCGCAAAGTCTCCGTAATCATAAAGAGAAACCTCAGGTAATGGGAATAGCACAGTTTCCGTAATGTCTTTGTCGGTGAGATTTTGATATTCGTAGTCCACCTTAATTTTATCGAGGCTGATAAACAGATTTTCTTTTTGCATGGCAATATTGTCATTTTTGAGGTATTCCACGCCACCAGTGGACACAAACCCCATGCTATCGTTGGCTTGTGCAGTAAAAGCGAAACAGAGCGCGGTTAAAACAACGTATTTTTTCATATTGGTCCTCAGGAAATAATGTATTGATGAACGGCGAAAATCATAGCAGGAATTGGCAGGATTAGGGATAAAAAGTGCGGTGGGTTTTGAAAACGTTTTTGAGACTCTACCGTGAGTAATACATTACCCTGGTTGGCACGCATAAGAAGACGCGCGCCATCAGAGTAAGCCACTATCTTAGGGCTAAACCTTGCTTTTTGCCCAATTCACTGCCGTTTCAATAGCGTTTCGGGCTTGTGGGCTGTTGCGCCAACAGGTTGAACCGGTGATTTCTGCACCGCGTTGAAGAATGAAATCCGGGCTGGTAGCTGCCAATATTTTGACGTCATCCAACCCCATTTCCATCAAACGTTTTAAGATCGTTGGGCCAATGCCTTTTTGCGACAGAAGGTCGTGTTTTTCAACTTCACTAAATGGCATATTATCTTCCTTGTGAGGTAAAAGTGCGGTGGATTTTGAAAATGTTTTTTTAGGTTCTGCCGTGGGTAATAAATTACCCACGGTTACACATCCTTCAGCCCCCTTGGGGCCGATTTTAAATTCCCCGATGGGGAATGATTAGGCTTCCACCTTTGGTTTAATCATCGCATAAACTACGCCGGTCAACACAGAACCAATGGCGATGGCGCCAAGGTACATAAGCGGTTCGGAGACGAACGGAATCACAAATAAGCCGCCGTGTGGCGCTTGTAAGGTAATGCCTAAACTCATGGAAATCGCCCCCGCAGTTGCACCACCTAGCACACTGCTGATAATCACGCGTAGTGGATCTGCCGCCACAAATGGCAATGCCCCTTCGGAAATAAAACAGAAGCCAAGCACGAAAGAGGCTTTACCCGCATCACGTTGATTGGAAGTGAATTTACTGCGCGCTAACCAAGTGGCAATCGCCATGCCGATTGGCGGCACCATGCCTGCTGCCATTGCCGCTGCCATTGGGGTGTAAACCTGAGAGGCGATCATGCCCACGGAGAAGGTATAAGCCGCTTTGTTTACCGGCCCTCCCATGTCGATACACATCATGGTGCCGATAATCACGCCAAGCACCATGGCATTCACATCGCCCATGGATTTGAGCCATTCACTCAACGCCGTCATGATTTTCGCAACAGGCGGGTTAATGAGATAAATCATGGCTAAGCCGACAATGAAAGACCCCAATAACGGCAAAATTAAGATCGGTTTAAGGGACATCAGGCTTGGTGGTAATTTAATCACATTATTAAGCCCTTTCACCACATAACCCGCAAGGAAGCCGGCGATAATTCCGCCTAAAATCCCCGCGCCTGCGGTCGTCGCCAACATCCCGCCGATTAACCCCACGGCAAGTCCCGGACGGTCGGCGATGGAGAACGCCACATAACCTGCGAACACCGCAATCATTAAGTGGAACGCTGCTCCACCGCCGATATCCATTAAGGCTTTCGGCAAGCCACCCGCGATGTTTTCGTCTTTGAACGCTTCAATACCGAACATGAAGGAAATGGCGATAAGCAAACCGCCTGCCACCACCAATGGCAACATATGCGATACGCCTGTCATTAGGTGCTTATAGACGCCTTTCTTCTCGCCGCGCTCTTCGGCTTTCGCCGCGGATGTTGCGCCGCCTTCGTAAATTTTGGCGTCTTTAAAGGCTTTATCGAATTCTTGCGCGGTTTTCTTCAACGCAAGTCCGGTGGAGGTGCGATACATTAATTTGCCTTTGAATTTGTCCAACGGTACGTCAATATCCGCCGCCACAAACACCAAATCCGCTGTAGCCACTTCTTCTGCCGTGATTTCATTGCCCGCCCCCACTTGTCCGCGGGTTTCCACTTTCACCTGCCAACCTTGTTGTTTGGCGTAGGTTTCGATAGCCTCGGCAGACATGAACGTATGTGCGACGCCTGTCGGGCAAGCAGTCACCGCCACAATATTTTTCATTTTACCGTTAGAAACGACCGCACTTTCAGCAGGCGGAACATAATCCTGCGCCTGTTGAATAGCCTGGTCTAACAAGTTTTCGGGTGCGTTGAAATGTTCGTCAATTTTTGCCAAAAACACTTTTTTGCCACTGAATTGAGCATTATTGGGTAAAACATTCCCCAAAACGATGATCAGATCCGCCGCCTCGGCACTGTCCACAATTTGATGTTGCGCTTGCGCGGCTTTGCTTAGCATTTCACGCAATAAAAAGGCCTTTGCATGACCGAAGTTGGCGGTTGGGGTTAAATAAATATGCATAAGATTATCCCTCAATGACAGTAATGTTGACATTGTTTAAAATTGGTTCAAGCAAAGTGCGGTCAGAAATGCCCACGTTACTTTGCGACACGGCAAAAGCGGACACCGCACTGGCAAAGGCAAGGGTGTCTTTTTGCGGAAGGTCGTTAATTAAACCGTAAATCAAGCCCGCCACCATAGAATCGCCCGCACCCACGGTACTCACCACATGTTCACATCTCGGTGGTTGTGCCTGCATAATTGCCTCATCACTCAACCATAAAGAACCATTCGCCCCCATGGAAATAATCACATGAGCAATGCCCTGTGCTTTTAATTTTTTGGCGGCAGACACAATTTCTTCCAGTGAATTTAAGGTATAACCCACCCAGGCTTCTAATTCGCGGTGGTTGGGTTTCACCAACCAAGGCCGTGCGCTTAAACCTGCGGTTAACGCGGCGTGGCTGCTATCCAACACCACTTTTACGCCTGCCTGATGGAGTTGTTTTAGCCAATCAGCAAACAAGTCCGGCGTCACGCCTCGCGGTAAGCTACCGCACACGGCAACAATGTCGAAGAATTTGCAATACGCAAGAGAATCCGCCACAAATTGTTGCCACGCACTTTCACTGATTTCATAGCCTAAAAAGTTTAAATCGGTAACATCCGCGTCGGTTTCGGTAATTTTCACGTTGATACGAGTTTTGCCCGGCACGCGTTGGAATTTATCTTGTAATCCCAGTTTGTCGAATAAGGCAACAAAATCTCCTTGGTTGTCTTCACCGAGAAAACCGCCCACCGTGACGTCAATACCCAAATCTTTTAACACTTTCGCTACGTTAATGCCTTTACCCGCAGGAAAAAGCCCGAGGGTTTCCACGGTGTTGACTTCGCCCAATTCGATACGTTTTAAACGCCCGACCAAGTCATAAGCGGCGTTTAAGGTGATAGTTGCGACGTTTGCCATCATTATTCCCCTAATCCTGCGTTAATTGCTGCACCGATACCCTCAATAGCTTGTTGTGCTTGCTCCCCGGTGGCCAAAAAACGTAAACGATGGCCTTTCACTACACCTAACGCCACCACTTTCATCAGACTTTTTGCGCTGACCAACGGCGTATCGCGATCGAGATTTTGTACGGCAATATTGGCGTTATATTTTTTTACTTCACTGACTAAAATCGCCGCTGGACGGGCATGCAATCCATGTTCATTTTTTACTTCAAAAATGCCTTCCACGGATTCACTCGGATTTTCCACCGCACTTTCACCACTTGGCGCAGAAATTGCCGACGCAACTTTCTCCATCACTTCAATGGTGTCCGGTTCGCTTGGTGGTATCGCAGAAATAGTTTCGCCAAGCCCTGACGCAATCACTTTACCAATAGCTTCAACTGCAGCTTGTGCATCATCGCCTTCTGCCACAAAACGTAAACGATGCCCCTGAGTCACCCCCAAGGCGACAATTTTTATCAAGCTCTTGGCGCTCACCGGTGCGCTGGCTCGGGTAAGATTTTCCACGGTAATCTTAGAGGTGAATTTTTTCACTTCATTAACCAAAATGGCGCTTGGTCGGGCATGTAAACCATGTTCATTACGAATAGTAAAGGTACCGACAACGCTGCCGGCAGCCACAGACGGCGCGGCGGAAGCAGTTGAAGTCGTCTGTGTCGTCGCTTGCGGAATTGCCCTGCCTTTTAATGCTGCAGCAATCTGTGCGCTATCGCCGTTTAACAAGATTTGCTGTACCTTGGCATCTAACAGACGGGCTAAAGCTTCGTCAATTTGCTCGTTGGCATAAGCCACCGTTACCACGCCATGCACAATTTTATTATTCAAATTAAACGCCTGTTTTGCGCGACTGAACGCCAACCCATTCTTTTGGTTTCCTACGGCGGCATCGGTTACCCATAGGCCTTGCGCCAACGGCAATGCCGGATTGGCAATGACTTCCGAAACGTACTGATGATTGACCGCACTTTGTTGTTCTAATTTGCCGGCGTTAATGGCGATTAAAGTGAGCAAACTGCTGGTGTCCACATCTAAGCTAATGTTTTCATCAACCACATTAAATTCGTCCGCTTCGCCCATTAAAATGGCGCGGAATTTTTTCACATCGGTGAGAGTGGCTAATCTTGCAGCGGTGTCTTCATCGCCGAGAACATGAGTCAGTTGACGTAGCAGTGCCAAATGTTCGTCAGAACGGGCCGCAATGCCGATCACCACATAGGCGATATTACCTTCGCCCCATTCAATCCCTTGTGGAAACTGGAAAATCTGCACACCGGTGTTTTTTACCATACTACGGGTTTCTAACGTGCCGTGCGGAATGGCGATACCATTCCCTAAAAAGGTCGATGTTTGTTGTTCCCGCCCTAACATGCCTTGTAAATAACCGCCTTCCACATAACCAGCCTGTTCAAGGGCATTTGCCGCCAGCGTAATGGCTTGCTGTTTATTATCGGCACTCGCCGCCAAATGAATGTTGCTTTCGGGTAAATTAAACATTCTGTCTCCTTGTTTCTACGAGGGTATAAATTGGGTGCTGAATATTGCAAAAACCTTTCAGCTTGGTTTTAAAAATACAAAAAACTGCCGGTAAAAACCGACAGTTTTGTAAATTATTTTCCGGTACACAATTTGAGTAATTGCTCGGAACCTTGCACGATATATTCGTCATTTTCAGACCGCACTTTGTCTTTTTTCAAATCTAACATGGCGTCATAAATACCTTGGGTCGCGCTCGGCGTATCGATAAGACTCCAGCATTTGGCATTCAGTTTGCCAAAATTATTTTGCAACGCCGAGGCATGTACAACGCCGCTGTAGTAGGCATAAACATCGGAATCCTGTCCTTGTGGGCTATACAATTTTTCTTTGATTTGTTCAACAGGCACAAGAATTCGGCCTAAATACCAATCATTGGCACCACTGGCGAAAGAATTCACATTAAAATCGCTGTGCACGCGCCCTTGGTAGGTTGCGACCGTAGCCTCATACGCGGTGGCGTAAGATTTTTGGTCAATTTTATCTTCGTCTAAGTCAATGACCGTTTTTTTGTCACCCATGAAAGGCACATACGAGGAAAGGGAACAAGCGCTCAATAAAGAGGCTAGGAAAAGAATGGAAAGTTTCTTAATCATAAAAATCCTTGAATTTCGGTGGAAGAAAACAAACTAACTCAAGCGTGGCGCTCATTATACTGTTTCTACGGTGCGCAATAAATAGCTCACGAGGATTGCACGTTAAACTGCAGTAACTCATCCAATGTGTTGATATTGGTAAACGCTGCCTTATTTTCTGAGAAATCCACACTCACCGCCCCGTTTTGGCGCATAAACTGCAACATTCTGCGCTCGCCAGTAGCCAAATAAGCCGCAAGTTTCTCTTTTAAGCTACGCGCCATTAAACAGAAGGTCGGATGTTCACGCTCACCATCATGCACATACGCAATAGAAACGCCGTGAAAAACCACCGCACTTTTCAATTTTTCCAGTAAATTGTCCGGGAAGAAGGGGCTATCACAAGGCACAAATAAGACAAAATCTGTCTCAGATCGTTCCAGCGCGGTCAAAATCCCACTTAACGGCCCTTGAAAGCCTTCGATATTATCGCCAAACACCGGCAATCCGGCGACAGCATAAATGGCCTGATTGCGATTGGCGTTAACAGAAATATGTTCCACCTGCGAATGCAGGCGATCGTAAATAAATTGAAATAACGGTTTTCCCTGCAGGGGCTGCAAGCCTTTATCCACACCGCCCATGCGTTTTGCTTGCCCACCGGCTAAAATGACTGCGCTAATTGAAATTGTCATGCTTCTTTGTTTTCTTATGAAGTTAATTCAAGTATGATCCCGCTCGTTTATCTCACAATAATAAGGAAATGCGTATGAAATGTCATCGCCTGAATGAAGTGTTGGAACTTTTACAACCTTACTGGTCTAAAGACCCCGATTTATCATTAATGCAAATTATGCAAAAAATTGCTGACGAAACCGGATTTGATAAACCTCTCGCAGAACTATCTGATGAAGTCATCATTTACCACTTAAAAATGGACGGCAAAGATAAATTCGAGCCAATTCCCGGCATTAAAAAAGATTACGAAGAAGACTTTAAAACCGCGTTATTAAAAGCGCGCGGTATTATTAAATAAATCGATTATTAAGGATAACAAATGAAAAAATGGTTATTTTTAGCGCTGACAGCAGCGCTATCTGTTTCTGTTCAAGCAGCTAACTTAACGGAAGGTAAACAATATGTGGTGGTAGAAGGGCAACAACAGAGTGCACAACCGGAAGTATTAGAGTTTTTCTCTTTTTATTGCCCGCATTGTTATCACTTTGAAACCCAATTTCACATTCCACAAAAAATTAGCGAGAGCCTGCCGGAAGGCACGCCATTCAAGCAATATCACGTGAATTTTTTAGGTCGCCAATCTGAAAACCTCACGCGCGCGTGGGCGTTGGCCATTGCGATTAAAGCGGAAGAAAAAGTCAAACTGCCATTATTTAAAGCAGCACAAGCCAATACATTGAGTTCGATGAACGACATTCGCCAAATCTTTATTGATAACGGCATCTCTGCCGAACAATTTGACGGCGGTATCAATAGCTTCGCGGTAAACGGTTTAGTCTCCAAACAGCAACAGTTAGTGGAAAAATACCAAGTGCGTGGTGTACCCGATTTCTATGTAAACGGTAAATATCGTGTAAACATGGAAGGCTTGGCGCATGATGAAAACACTTTTGTGATCGAATACGTCGAAACCGTAAAAGGTTTATTGCAAAAATAAACAAAAATTGGTTTAATGCCTGCCGATTTTATTTTCGATACCTATTTTAGAGGATTATATGGCTGAGAGTTTTAGCGTAACCCGTCGTTTTTTTGACGACAAAAACTACCCGCGCGGCTTTGCCCGTCACGGTGATTACACCATCAAAGAAGCACAAGCTTTAGAACAATACGGACAAGCCTTCCGCTCATTAGATTCAGGCGAACGTAAGCCGGTAACCAAAGAAGAAAAAAGCTTTGTTGCATTCTGTCGTGGTGAACGTGCTGCGGAAACTTTCTTCGAAAAAACCTGGCAGAAATATCGTAGCCGTATCTCCACCAACAAACGCCTTTACACCTTATCCGGTGTGGTTGGCGTGGACAATCTGGACGACTACTCGGCAGACTAATCACTTAAACAACAATCAGAAGGCTTGGGATTCCGAGCCTTTTGTTTTTACGACCGCCAATTCCATGAATGCTATGCTTAATTTACCCGTTGATCGTTACGCCAAATTGCTCGAAGAAAAGCAACAAAAACTGACCGCACTTTTATCGCCATTTGATGCACCTGATTTACAGGTGTTCGCCTCGCCAACGCAGCATTTCCGCATGCGGGCAGAGTTTCGAATTTGGCACGAAGGCGATGATTTCTATCACATCATGTTCGATCAACAGAGCAAACAACGTTATCGGGTGGATAATTTCCCTATCACCAGCGAACTGATTAATCGCATGATGACGGCATTGTTACCGTTGTTAAAACAGCAAATGGTATTACACCACAGACTGTTCCAAATCGATTATTTAAGCACGCAAAGCCAACAGATTATCGTCAGTTTGTTGTATCACAAAGCCTTGGATGAAAATTGGCAAACCGCTGCGCAAACCTTGCGTTCACAACTCCAACAGCAAGGTTTTAACGTGCAAATTGTCGGACGTGCCAGCAAGCAGAAAATTTGTCTGGAACAAGATTATGTAGATGAGATCCTACAGGTACAGGGCAAAGACTACATTTATCGCCAAGTGGAAAACAGCTTCACACAACCAAACGCGGCAGTAAACAGCAAAATGTTGGAATGGGCGGTAGATTGCACTCGCAATAGTCACGGGGATTTATTGGAGCTTTATTGTGGCAACGGCAATTTTTCTATCGCGCTGGCGCAAAATTTCCGCAAAGTGTTGGCCACAGAAATTGCCAAACCTTCGGTCGCCGCCGCGCAATTTAACATCGCAGCCAACGAAGTAGAGAATTTACAAATTATTCGTATGTCTGCCGAAGAATTTACCCAAGCCATGCAGGGCGTACGCGAATTTAATCGACTAAAAGGCATTGATTTGAAAGCCTATGAATGCAACACCATTTTCGTCGATCCGCCACGCGCCGGCTTAGATGCGGAGACCGTTAAACTGGTGCAACAATATGAGCGCATTTTGTATATTTCCTGCAATCCGCATACGCTATGCGACAACCTGAAAACACTCAGCCAAACCCATCGCATTGAAAAAGCCGCCTTGTTCGATCAGTTTCCTTACACGGAACACATGGAAGCGGGCGTTTGGTTAGTGAGAAAGGGATAAACATGAACATCCAACTGCTCTGCGAAACCAAAACACCGCAAAAATCCACCACACTTTTTGCCGAAGCCGGCTTAACACACGATCCGAATAGCCCGTTGGCGTTAGTATGGACAGAAGCGGAAGGCACAGAACGCTTGGAATTACGCAAATTAGACGAGCCAAAATTAGGCGCAGTATTTGTGGATTTTGTCGGCGGCACCATGGCACATCGCCGCAAATTTGGCGGTGGACGCGGTGAGGCGGTGGCAAAAGCGCTAGGTATTAAACAAGATAATTTGCCGACGGTGATTGACGCGACGGCAGGCTTAGGGCGTGATGCCTTTGTATTAGCGTCACTTGGCTGCCAAGTGAAACTGGTTGAACGCCACCCGGTCGTACGTTTGTTGTTACAAGATGGCTTACAACGTGCTTATGCTGACGAAGAAATCGGTCCGTGGATGCAACAAAATATGCAACTTTTGCCTTATCAACACATCAATCAACTGAATCCTGACACGGATTTCGCGGATGTAGTGTATCTCGACCCGATGTACCCACACAAAGCCAAAAGCGCCTTGGTGAAGAAAGAAATGCGTGTGTTTCAACATTTGGTCGGTGCCGATTTAGACGCCGATGAACTGCTTACGCCAGCACTTCAATTGGCTCGTCAGCGCGTTGTGGTGAAACGTCCTGACTATGCCGATTTTCTCGCGCAAAAAGCACCGCACTTTTCACGCGAAACGAAGAATCATCGCTTTGATGTGTATGTGAAACACAACTAAGCCATTTTATTCCACGAAATAATGAGGAATAAAATGGCTGTCGTTGCCGGTGACGGCGGTGAAATCTTCCCGCAAGCCCATGCCGCATGCCACATCGCCCACCACCCAAGAACCAATGACCGGATACATCCCATCAAAATTCGGTAACTCAAATTTCTGCTGATAAATATAGCCTGCATTGGCATAGAAATTTGAATGTTCACTGCCTTTGGCGGCAAATTCCAAGCCGTTGCTTTTTTCATAATAAAACACGTTAGCCCCTTCGCGACCTAATAACGGCTTTTTCACCCAAATAACATTGCGATCCGTAATGTCGTGTCGATTGAAATAGGTTGGCAATAAATACGGATGGTTCGGGTGTTTTTGCCAGAGTTTAGCAAGCAGCGCTTTATTGCTCAGTAACAATTTCCATGCCGGTTCAAAAAATTGCGTTGCACTGTTTAACATGTGCGGTGCGTATTCAGTAGTCGTCATCCATTCTAACGGATACAATTTGAACAATGCTTCAATGGGTTGATTGTTGAGATCGACAAATTGTTGCGTGTCGTTATCGTAGCCGATGTCTTCAATGGTCAAGCGGTGAATATGCCAACCGGCGTTATACGCCACATCCGCAAGATAATCCAAATTGCCCCAATCTTCCCGTCCGGCATCCGCCATCGCAGCAAAATGGAAACCGGTTTTGCCGCTTTGCTGTTGCAACACGGAAAAACGGGTAATCAATTCTTCATGAATCCAGTTGAATTGATCACGATTTGGTAAACCTTCCGCTTGCTCCAACCACTGCCATTGCACCACCGCGGCTTCCAATAAAGAGGTCGGCGTATCGGCGTTATATTCAAACATTTTGAGATTGTCACCGTCATAACCGAAATCAAAACGGCCATATAAGTACGGTGCGTTTTCACGCCAAGATTGCTCAATTAGATTTTTTTGTAAATCGGTAAAGCGATAATGTTCGTAATCGCCTTGTTTTACTTCATCGGCGACAAAATCCATGCACATGGCATGCAATTCGTTAGCGGCATCTTCAATTTTGTCGATTTCTGCCAACGTAAATTCGTAGGCAACATTGTCCGACCAATAATGCGAGCCATCGGTAGAAGGCAGATTGTAATAATCAAAGCCCACCTCAAGCAGCTGTTGCACCATGTCGGGACGGGTTGGAATGCCGGTGATACGTTTCATGATTAACCACCGCCACTTTTATTGGTGTTACTGCTACTAAACCCACCGCGTGAAACAGGTTTGCTGTTTGCGCTGCCGGCACCGCCCTTAACCAACACCGGCTTACCCACAGAATGGTTGCCTTGCGGTCGAATAATTTGCCCGGTTGGTGTCGAAACGGCGCGATTATTTGGATTGTAACTCGGGCCTAGAAAACCACTCATGGCTTTGGCGATCATATAACCTGCCGCCGCACCGGCAATGGCGCTGCCGATAGAAGGGCCTTCATCACCACTGGCTGTGGTAGTTGGCGTGGCATTATTGTCGCCGGCAACCGCGTTATTTTCGCTACTCGCCACACTGCCATTATTATTTGCCACAGGACTCGTGTTTGTGCTTTGAGATTTATCCTGTTCGCATAATTCCGGTCTAATCCAGTCCGCAATGCAATCGTCCAGACTGTTGTACACATCGCGTTGCACTTCATCTTCCGAGCAGCCACCCAACAGCGCTACCACGGATAATGTCACTAAAATTTGATTTTTCTTTTTCATCATAAACGTTACTAGAAAGTGTTTACTTTCCCCTTTTCATCGTATCTAAAAGACGTTTTCTGTCATACCAAAACATTGAGTTTGAATGGCGCTATCATAGCACAGAGTTACTGCAGCAATGAGTGCGGACGAGAAATTAACCGCATTAAAAATTCAGTTGGGAAGCGCAAACAGAACACTTCCCAACATTTGCAGCAGTAAAAGCAAAATAAAAAACACAGAAAAAACTGACCGCACTTTCAGTCATAGCCTAAAGTGCGGTCAGTTTTAAAAATGTTTTTTAGAAAAAAACGGCGAACCTTTTAGATTCGCCGTCACTATATTATTCCATCTCAAAAGTTTCACTACGTTGTCGCTGAGGCAACACAAGAGATAAACCGATACCAACCAGTGCCGGGGTAAGCCAAGAAAGCGAGTACTCAGCAAACGGCAGATGGTGAAGGAAATCCGTTAACCACGCTAATTGATAGTGATCTGCAATGACCCCAGCAAGAGAAATTGCCGTCACCAACGCAATGGTAAGTTGCATACCAATTTTGGATAACGCAACAAATTTATTCACGATAATCAGCAACACAATGGCAATCGTGATCGGATAGAGCACCAACAACACCGGAATAGAATACTGAATAATTGCGCCCAAGCCTAAATTTGCGATACCGAACCCAATCAAGGTAAACAGCGTAGCATAGGTTTTGTAACCCAACTGAGGGAAACGCTCACGGAAAAACTCGGAAACGGCAACAATTAAACCGGCTGTCGTGGTAAAACAAGTCATGGTCACCATCACAGCCAAGAAAATTTGCGCATTAGCCCCGAAAATGACTTGTGTTGCTTGAGAAAGAATATACACGCCTTTGTTTGTGTCAGATGCCATCACATCCGCAGGCACAGGGAAATGGTTGCCCAAATACGCCAAACCGATATACAGCAGACTAAAGCCTAACGCCACCACAAGACTCACTAGCCACACCGTAGAAACATATTCTTGTTTATTTCGGAAACCGAGCTGCTTCAAGGTTTGTACCGCCACCACGCTAAATGCTACGGAAGCCAAAGCATCAAGGGTGTTATACCCTTCAATGAATCCGGTACCAAAGGCAGAGGTCGCATAGTCGCCAAGGGCAGAAGATGGCGTTGTATCACCGTATTGGAAAAAGCCTAATGTGACTAACAATACGATAAGTAGAGCAAAGATCGGGGTCAAAATACGGCCGATGCTGTCGAGAATTTTAGACGGATTTAACGCGATCAAATAGGCTGCAATAAAATAAATAACCGTAAAAATAATCAACCCGGTAGCACTAAACGATGCAGGCAGCATAGGTGCTACACCCACTTCATAGGCCACCGTTGCCGTACGCGGAATCGCAAAGAACGGCCCGATGGAAAGGTAAAGCGCGACTAAATATAAGGTGGCAAACCAAGGAGCGATTTTTATCGAAATTTCATACACATAACCTTTCGGGTTAAGCGTACCAATCACCAAGGTGAGAATGGCAATGCCCACGCCGGACAACACAAATCCACTAATCGCTTGCCAAAAATTCTCTCCGGACAAGGCGCCTAGACTTGGTGGAAAAATCAAATTTCCCGCACCGAAAAACATTCCAAATAACAGTAAACCTGTCAACGTTGCTTTTTTGATCATAATTTTATTCTCTGTAATTAAGGTGGCGGGAGTATAACACCCTAAATAAGACCGTCAAATTTTGTACAACAAGAAAGGGGCAATGTAGATAAAATTAACATTTAATGCTGTTTTTTTAGGCATTAATGTTTAAAAATGTGATCTGCTTCCCTGTTTTTCAATATCATTTTTGTACACTAAAGATATGTCAAAGGAGCGACAAACTCTCTACTGGGGATTTCGGTGACAGCCTAAAACAATGGGTTGCCAATGTTTTAATAGCGGTGCATGAGAAGATGAATGTCTGCCATGCAATGGGTCACATCCCGAGGGCAAAGTGCGGTTGGAAACATCAACGTTTTTAACCGCACTTTTTTATCCAATACTATAAAAAAAGAGCAACATTGCCCAAGCCTGTTGCCCTTTGAAGCGTGAAATCAATTCGACTTATTTCTTCTTCGGTCTTTCCCAGCCTTGCACGTGTTTTTGTGGCACGCGTGTGGTCACCAGTTCATCTTGTTTCACGTTACGGCGAATAGTGGAGCCGGCACCAATCGTCGCACCGCTTTCAATGGTCACCGGCGCGATAAGTTGGCTGTCGGAGCCGACAAAGACGTTATCGCCGATAGTGGTTTTAAATTTATTGGCACCATCGTAGTTACAGGTAATCACGCCCGCGCCGATATTACAATTTTGACCAATTTCCGCATCGCCCACATAGGTTAAGTGGTTCACTTTAGAACCTTTGCCGATTTGTGCTTTTTTAATTTCCACAAAGTTGCCGACATGGGTGTTTTCTGCCAGTTCGGCGCCCGGACGCAAGCGGGAGAATGGGCCGATAGCCGCATTGGCGCCCACGATAGCATCTTCCAGTACGGAATACGGTTTAATTTCTACATCATCGCCGATGTCACAGTTTGTCAGCACGCAACCGGCACCGATTTTCACGCGATTTCCCAACCGCACTTCGCCGTTTAAAATCACGTTAACATCAATTTCAACATCCTTACCGTGAGTCAAGTTGCCACGCAAATCAAAACGCTCAGGATCTAACAACATCACGCCTGCCAACATCAGTTTATCCGCTTGTTTACGCTGAAAATAACGTTCCATACGCGCTAATTGTTGACGGTTATTGATACCTTCAACTTCCATAAAATCCTCAGCTTGTACTGCAACAACAGCGCGTCCATCACGATTTGCTAAACCAATGACATCTGTAATGTAATACTCGCCTTGCGCATTATTATTGTCTAACTGAGCAAGCCATTTTTTAAAACTCGCGCCGTCAGCAACTAAAACCCCCGTATTGATCTCCCGAATCTCCCGTTGTTCCGGTGAGGCATCTTTTTGCTCCACAATACCAACGACTTTACCGTTTTCACGTAAAATTCGGCCATATCCTGTTGGGTTATCCAATACCACCGTTAAAACAGCAACGCCATTTTCAGGCTTGGCATCAATCAACTTTTGCAAGGTTTCAGGGGTGATCATCGGTCCATCGCCGTACACCATCAAAATATTTTCATCATCAGCAAAAAACGGAGCAGCCTGTTGCATGGCATGGCCTGTGCCGAGCTGTTCTGTTTGCAAAACCCAATTCACCGGTTCAGCCGCCAAACGCTGTTGCATTAAATCGCCACCGTGTCCGTAAACCAAATGAATATTGCGCGCGCCAAGTTGTTTCGCTGTGTCAATAACGTGTTTCACCATCGGTTTTCCCGCAATCGGATGTAATACTTTGGGTAAATCGGAATACATGCGGGTGCCTTTGCCGGCCGCCAAAATGACGACGCTGAGTGCTTGAGTTGTCATAAAAATGTCTCTTTTGTTCGCTAAAAATTGCGCGCTAGTATATCATTCTTGCCATTTCGAGTTAAGTTAAGGATAAGCCGCCATGCAACAAGAATATTATCTCGGCATCATGTCCGGCACTAGTTTGGACGGCGTGGACATTGCGCTAATGGCATTTGGCGAAAAAACGCAATTTATCGCATCACAATTCACGCCGATGCCGGCAGATTTGCGCCAAGATTTATTGCAATTAATTTCGCAAGGCAACAGCACATTGCAGCGACTGGGCGAATTGGATCAGCGCTTAGCCTTGCTATACGCTAATACGGTCAACCATTTTCTCACGAGCCATCAACTGCAACCGCAGCAAATTCGCGCTATTGGCTGTCACGGGCAAACTGTTTGGCATGCACCGCAAGGCAATTTTCCGTTCACCATGCAATTAGGTGACATGAATCTGCTTGCTACGCGCACCGGCATTGATGTGGTTGGGGATTTTCGTCGTAAAGATATGGCATTTGGTGGACAAGGCGCCCCGTTAGTGCCTGCGTTTCATCAAGCGTGGTTTTATGATGAGAATTGGGCAACGGTGGTACTGAACATCGGTGGTATCAGCAATATTTCCGTCCTGTTTCCTCATCAACCGATTATTGGCTACGACACCGGCACAGGCAATGCGCTGATGGATGGTTGGATTGAACGCCATCTCGGAAAATCTTATGACGCTGACGGGCAATGGGCAGGTAGCGGTAACGTGCGAGCAGAATTATTGACGGAAATGTTGAAAGAACCTTATTTCCAACAGCCACCACCGAAAAGCACCGGGCGCGAATTGTTCAATCTGGTATGGCTTGAAAAAACATTAGAAAAAACCACCGCACTTTTAGGTGAGATCCCGCCACAAGATGTACAGGCGACCTTATTGGAATTTACCGCACAAAGCATTGCACTCGCATTAAATCAACTTGAAACGCCATTACCCCGCCGTTTATTGGTCTGCGGCGGTGGTGCAAAAAATGGCTTACTGATGGCGCGATTACAATCGCTATTACCACAATGGCAATGCCGCCCGACTAATGATGAAGGATTGGATGCAGACTACGTGGAAGCTGCCGCCTTTGCTTGGCTGGCTTATCGCCGCATACACAACCAACCGTCTAATTTGCCAAGTGTGACCGGCGCCAAACGTGCGGTCAGTTTAGGTGCAATTTTTCCTGCGGAGAAACAGGCATGAGTGAACACAATTTATTAAAAACGCTTGAAACGATGTTAAGCGAACAACGCAATCCAAACACCTTGCACATTGATGCTTTGTCATCGTTAGAGGTTGTCACGTTGTTAAATAATGAAGACAAACAAGTGGCTTTCGCCGTGGAGAAAAATCTGCCACAAATCGCACAGGCGGTAGAACACATCGTGGTGGCATTTCAGTCTGGCGGACGCTTGGTTTACATGGGCGCCGGCACCAGCGGTCGCCTTGGGGTACTGGATGCGTCCGAATGTCCGCCAACGTTTGGCGTGTCGTCAAGCATGGTGGTTGGATTAATTGCCGGTGGAGAAACCGCATTGCGTAACGCGGTAGAGGGTGCGGAAGACAATCGTGAAGCAGGCGAACAGGATTTACGTCATATTCATTTTAGTCGCAAAGATGTGTTGGTTGGGATTGCAGCCAGTGGGCGTACGCCTTATGTCATCGGCGGATTGCGGTATGCCAAACAACTCGGCGCCACCACGGTTTCTCTAGTCAGCAACCCGAACGCTATCATGAGCGAAATCGCGGACATTGCCATCACCACCGCAGTCGGTCCCGAAGCCCTCACCGGTTCCAGCCGTTTAAAATCCGGCACGGCGCAAAAAATGGTGCTGAACATGCTCACTACCGCTGCCATGATTCGTCTCGGCAAGTGCTATCAAAATCTGATGGTGGATGTGCAAGCCACCAATCAAAAACTCAAAGCACGCGCCATTCGCATCGTCATGCAAGCGACTGATTGTGACCAAACCACCGCCGAACAAACCTTACACACCACCAATGGCAACGCTAAATTAGCCATCATGATGTTGTTGAGCAGATTAGATAAAGCGCAGGCAGAAGCAGTTTTAGCACAGAACAAAGGGCGATTACAGGACGCGTTAGTAGCGTAAAAATGCAGAGAAAAACGACCGCACTTTAATACCATATAAAAATAAAAAACGTGAGCTTATGGCTCACGTTTTTCATTTATCTCATACGGTTAATATAAGCTGAACGCTTGTAGATAAGGCAATTTTCCGCGTCTCATCATATTTTCGATACCGCTTTGGTGATCATTGCCGAAACCACGTAATTCAAAGGTCACGCCGATGGCATTATCATAAAAAATCTCATCATTTCTTTGATTTTGACGGTTTGTGACATAACGTCTTGCTCCCACACCAACACTCCAGCAACACGTGTTATATTGCAGACCAAGGTATTGTTCTACCGGTTTTTGCAAAGAAAGATCTTGGTAATAACGCCCAACGATTGCCCAGTTATCCGTTAATTCCCAACCGAATTGAATCCCTAACTGATTAATGTCTTGGTTATAGCCTTGAGCATTAGACGTTAAGTTTTGATCGATATATTCTTGACTCACATAACGATAATTTAACTGAATGACATTATGGTTCATTGGGTTAAATTCGATGCCGGTATTTGCTAAAGAAATTTGTTTTAACTGTTGGTCGTATTGAAAACTCGCACGCCAGTGCCATTGTTCATCAATCTTCCAGTTAGACTCAACCGCCCAGGAAGAAGATAAACCGGAGGTTTTATTACGTGGATCATCGTCAATGCGTGAAGATTCCAAATAATAGGTTTGTCCGGCGGCAACATTAAAACGCTCTTCTTTGTTTTCATCAAAGAAGCGCATCGTTCCGCCAACCGTCACTTGGTTGACCGAAGCAATTCGGTCTAAGCCGCTGTAACGGCGATCGCGGAACAAAGAGAAATAGTCTTGTTGCAATAATGAAGAATCGTATCCAAAGCCAAGGTACTCTGAATTTCGTTTGGAGCCGATATTGCTTTGGTTTTTATAAGGGCGATACAAATATTGCACACGCGGCTCAAGGGTCTGTGTGTAGCCGTCTAAGAAACTCTTATTGCTAGCCAATACGGTTTGGAAATCCGCTTTAATTTGTGGGATCACGCGAGTAACGTGATGTTCAACATCCTCGGCGTCCGCTGCATTACCCCGCTTTTGTTGGTAATGGGTTGCATATAATTTAGTTTCAAAATTTGCGCTACCATAACGATTCGACAACGTACTATTTAAACTTGGCTCAAGGTGGAAACGCCACGCTTTTGGCATGCTTGCACTGTCATTATCAAAGTGCACCGCTTGAGAAAAGAGTTTAAAATCGAGCTTATCGTCAAGCAAACCATTTTGGTAATAATTGAAATCAATTTGCGGTAACGCACGATAAGGCCCAACATCTACTTCATCAAAAATTTGGAATTGTTTGGCGGAAAGGGCGATATTGTAGTTCGGTTGATAATAGGCTAAACGCGCGATTTGATTCGTATAGCCATCGGTGCTGCTACCATAGTTGGAATCAATATCAGTAAAATAACGTTTGTCACTCACTTTGGTGTAATCAATATCTAAGCGCCAATCCTGTGCAAACGCCGCATTGTGTTTCCAATGGAATAAATGACGTTTACGGTTATCGCTGACATAATCACTTAAGCGGTCATCATTCAAATATTCACCAGCAATTTGCCCTTCACCCAAGGCACTAAGGTAACGAAACTCACCGTTAACTTGCCAACCACGGCGAGACATATATTTTGGCGCAATCGTGGCATCAAAATTCGGCGCAATATTCCAATACACCGGCTGGGCATAGAAATAACCGTCACGGCTAGAATGTCCCACAACCGGCACAAGTAAACCGGAACGACGGCGATCGCCAATTGGTAACTGTAAATACGGTGTATAAAATACCGGCACGCCATGTACACGTAAACGGGCATGCCACATTTCCGCATATTCTTCTTTGACATGTTGGCGCATTTCATTGGCGTAAATAGACCAAGCATTATCGTCCGGCAAACAAGAGGTAAAGGTGGCATTTTTCATCACACGATAGTCATCACGCAATTCCACACTTTCTGCGGCGCCACGGCCTTGACGATCCACTAATTGATAATTGGCATTTTGAATATCCGTATCTTTGTTGTTTAAATGCACTTTCGCATCATCACCCAAAAGATTAATTTGGTTGTCCCGGTAATCAAAACCACCACGCGCAAACGCATAACGTTGTATGTTATCGCCTTCACCTGTCTGTTGAATCTCCACTTCCGCAGATTGCAAATGGCGAACGCCTTGCTTGATATCTACGTTGCCTTTATAAACACCACCGTTAGATTGGTTGATTTCCGCACTGTCCGCCTCGATGTAAATCGGCAAATCATTTGGATTTTCGGACACCACCTCACCACTAAAGTGCGGTACGCCGGATAAACATTGTTTTGCTAAATCGGCGGCACTTGTTGCGCTATAAAGTGCGGTCAAAATTGACAGTGAAATTAAGGTATAAGCATTTTTCTTCATTGGACAACCATTTTCTAGCCAAATAATGGCGTGATTATACGGGAAAATAAGGGGGATCGCACTGTTTAATCCGGCGATTTACAGTGGCATTGATTCCAGTGATCATTCACCAATCCCATGGATTGCATAAAGGCATAACAGGTGGTTGGACCGACAAACACAAAACCACGTTTTTTTAACGCTTTTGACATTTCAATAGACGTCGGCGTTTGCGCCGGGACCACCGAAAGCTCGGGGACATCATTCATTTGCGGCTGATGATTCACAAAAGACCAAATAAAATCACTGAAATTCTCACCGCACTTTTTCATGGCAAGAAATGCCTGCGCATTTTTAACAATGGCTTCTAGCTTTGCTCGGTAACGAATCAATCCCGGATTTTGCATACATTGATCAATGTCTCCAGCCGTCATTTGGGCAACTTTTTCCGGATCAAATTGAAAAAAAGCGTTTCGGTAATTTTCTCGCTTTTTCAAAAGCGTAATCCAAGACAACCCCGCTTGCTGCCCTTCCAAACAGAGTTTTTCAAATAATTTCTGCTCATCAAATTGTGGTTTGCCCCATTCGTTATCGTGATAATCTCGATAAATTGGCAACTCCTCCGACCAAGCACAACGTTTTATCATACCACCTCTCTTTTATTCCTTTCGCCTCATATTACCTATCAAGAAAAAGTCTTAATCATTCTTTTAAAAGAATAAAATCCAACTAGGATAAAAATTCTGAAAGAAACGACTGGTCATTCATTTCATTGATTTGAATTATAAGAAAAAACCACCTCATACAGAGGTGGTTTTTTATTTAAAGTGCGGTCTGAAATTAAAGAATTTCTTTCGCTTTAGCGACCACGTTATCCACCGTGAAACCAAAGAGTTTGAACAATTGGTCTGCCGGTGCGGATTCACCGAAGCTGTTCATACCAACGATACGACCATTGAAGCCAACGTATTTGTACCAGAAATCGGCAATGCCTGCTTCAACAGCAACACGTTTAGTCACCGCGCTTGGCAATACGGCTTCGCGATAAGCCTCGTCCTGTTTGTCGAACACGTTCGTACTTGGCATAGAAACCACACGGATTTTTTTGCCTTCTGCGGTTAATTGTTCTGCGGCTTTCACTGCCAATTCCACTTCAGAACCGGTCGCAATGAAAATCAGATCCGGCGTGCCGGCGCAGTCTTTTAATACATAAGCACCGCGCGCTACGTTAGCTAATTGCTCAGAAGTGCGGTCCATTTGTGCCAAGTTTTGACGGGTGAAAATTAATGCGCTTGGGCCATCGGTTCTTTCAATCGCCGCTTTCCAAGCAATGGCAGATTCTACTTGGTCGCAAGGGCGCCATGTGTTCAAGTTCGGGATTAAACGCAATGCGGAGGTTTGTTCAACCGGTTGATGGGTTGGACCATCTTCGCCTAAACCGATGGAATCATGGGTGAACACGAACAAGCTGCGTTGTTTCATTAAGGCTGCCATGCGAATCGCGTTGTGAGCGTATTCCATGAACATGAGGAACGTTGCGCCATAAGGAATGAAACCGCCATGAAGCGCGATACCGTTCATGATTGCCGCCATACCGAACTCGCGTACGCCATAGTTGAGGTAGTTACCATCCACGTTTTGAGTCGCACGAATTGGTTTAGAGCCGGACCAAAGGGTCAAGTTGGAGCTTGCCAAATCGGCAGAACCACCAAGTAATTCCGGTAACACTTTTGCATAAGCTTCGATAGCATTTTGTGATGCTTTACGGCTTGCAATGCTTGCCGGGTTCGCTTGTAAATGGTCAATGAACGCTTGAGATTCTTTTGCCCAATCTGCCGGAAGGTTTTTCTCCATGCGACGGGTAAATTCAGCGGCTAATTCCGGATAGGCTTTCGCATAAGCAGCAAATTTTTCATGCCATGCTTTTTCTAGCTCTGCGCCTTTCGCTTTTGCATCCCATTGTGCATAAATATCAGCTGGGATCTCAAACGGTGCGTAATCCCAGTTTAGTGCTTTACGGGTTAATGCGATTTCTTCATCACCTAATGGTGCACCGTGGCAATCGTGAGAGTTGGATTTATTCGGAGAACCGAAACCGATAATGGTTTTACAAATAATTAAGGTCGGTTTATTGGTTTCCGCTTGCGCTTGTTTAATCGCCTCAATGATTTGTGCCGGGTTGTGACCGTCGATTGCCGGAACCACTTGCCAGCCGTAAGCTTCAAAGCGTTTTTGTGTGTCATCGGTAAACCAACCGTCAACATGACCATCAATAGAAATGTTATTGTCATCGTAGAAGGCAATTAATTTACCTAAGCCCAAGGTACCTGCTAAAGAACAAGCCTCGTGGGAAATCCCTTCCATTAAACAGCCATCGCCCAAGAAAACATAGGTGTGGTGATCCACGATGTTATGGCCGTCACGGTTAAATTGACCCGCTAACGTTTTCTCTGCAATCGCCATACCGACTGCGTTGGTGATGCCTTGACCTAGTGGGCCTGTAGTGGTTTCAACGCCCGGTGTGTAACCAAATTCAGGGTGTCCCGGAGTTTTGGAATGTAATTGACGGAATTGTTTTAAATCTTCAATAGATACATCGTAACCGCTTAAATGTAACAAGCTGTAAATCAGCATAGAACCGTGGCCGTTAGATAACACGAAACGGTCGCGGTTAGCCCATTGTGGGTTGGTTGGGTTGTGATGTAAAAAATCACGCCATAATACTTCTGCGATATCTGCCATGCCCATCGGTGCACCCGGGTGACCGGATTTGGCTTTTTGCACCGCATCCATACTTAAAAAGCGAATGGCATTGGCGAGTTGTTGACGAGTTGACATTGTGCCTCCTGATTGAGATAAATTGACAAAATAGGGTGTGCTCATAAAAAAATGCGGTCAGATTTTTCAGCGTTTTTAAACACGGAAAATGTCTACCGCACTTTTGCTTAATACATAACTAATAAACCATTACCATTTAGACAGTAACATCTCTTCTAATTTGCCTTGGTCAACGGCAAATTTACGAATACCCTCGGCCAGTTTTTCCACGGCCATGGCATCACTGTTATGTTGCCAATAGAATTCAGCTTCGGTTAATGGTTGCGGTTTAGCTTGTACTTCGCCTTGGAAACCCAGTTTTCTCACTACCGCATTTGGTGTTTCGTGTAGGGCTTTTAATAGTGGCGGAGCAATGGTTAAACGGTCGCAACCGGCTAATTCAATGATTTCGCCCACGTTACGGAAACTGGCGCCCATCACCACGGTTTTATAGCCATATTGTTTGTAGTAATTGTAAATTTTGGTCACAGAAATCACGCCCGGATCTTCTGCCGGCGCATATTCTTTTTTATCGGTGTTAGCTTTATACCAGTCTAAAATACGGCCTACAAATGGCGAGATCAAATAAACACCGGCTTCTGCACAAGCGCGTGCTTGCGCTTCGGAGAATAATAAGGTGAGGTTACAGTTGATGCCTTCTTTCTCTAAGATTTCCGCAGCACGGATACCTTGCCATGTAGAGGCGATTTTAATCAAAATACGATTTTTATTAATGCCTGCCGCTTCATACAACGCAATCAATTTTCTTGCTTTTGCAACGGTCGCCTCGGTGTCATAAGAAAGACGCGCATCCACTTCCGTAGAAACACGGCCCGGCACTAATTTTAAGATTTCCAAACCAATGTTGACCGCCAATTTATCTTCCGCATCAACAAGTTGCTGTGCTTTGTCCTGACTTTGTTGTTTACCATAAGCAATTGCTTCATCAATCAACGCCGCATATTGTGGTAGCGCCGCTGCACTCAGAATCAAAGATGGATTCGTCGTGGCATCTTCAGGTTTATATTGACGAATGGCATCAATGTCACCGGTATCGGCAACAACAACGGTAAGTTCGCGAAGAGAATCTAACTGGTTAGTCATAATGTATTCCTTTATTTGGAGGGTGGAAAAACGAGTTGAATCGTTAAGATAGCTATCTTTGCGCATAGCCAAAAAGTACTAGGAATATACCCCCACTTAGCCCAGAAAGCAACTTTTAAGACGTGTTCTTACGTAATGAAATCAATAGGTTTCATCTTATAAAATAAATGTTAATTCGGTGGATTTTTATCATTTGATGGCTTAAATAAAAAACGACCCGCACTTACATATAAAGTGCGGGTCGTTTTTCATGTATTTATTGGCAGAATAGAAATTAATTGGTTTTTAATTGATTCCAATATTTTTCATAAATATCCACCGCGGAGCCTACATCGCTTTGGATAATGCCTTTTTCCACTTCTTCAGCCGGTGGGAATAAAGTTGGATTTTCCGCCATGGCCGGTTCCAACAAGGCTTTCACCCCATTATTTGGCATGGAATAACCCAATCGTTCCAACACCACTTTGGCATTTTCAGGACGTAATAGGAAATCGATGAATTTATAGGCATTTTCCACATTTTTTGCGCTTTTTGGAATCGCGTAGTTATCCATCCAGAAAATCGCGCCTTCTTTCGGATATACAAAAGCAATTTTATCGTTTTCTTTATGCGCCAAATAGCCGGAACCGTTCCAAATCATGCCTAATGACACCTCGCCTTGCACATAAGGCACTTCCGGTGAGTCGGAGTTAAACACCGCCACATTCGGCAGCAGTTTCACCAAGCGCTCATAAGCCGCTTTAATCTCTTCTTCATTGGTGGTATTCGGCGATTTACCATCTAACAATAACGCAACATGAAATACTTCGCGTGAGTCACTGGTCAGCAATACTTTGCCTTTATATTCCGGATTCCATAAATCGGCCCAGCTGGTGATTTTGCTTGGATCAATATCTTCGGAATTCACCGCCAACCCGGTCAAGCCGTAAACATACGGCAAGGAATACTCGTTGTTCGGATCGAAGTCTTTATGCAATAAATTGTCGGGAATTTGTTTGAAATTGCTTAACTTACTGTGATCAAGCTTTTGCAACATGCCATCTTTCGCCATTTTGTTCACATAATAGCTGGACGGGAATACCAAGTCATAGCCAGCGTTATCAGAAATCAGTTTGAGTTTGGCATACATTTCTTCGTTGCTTTCAAACGTGGAATAAATCACTTCAATACCGGTTTCTTTGGTAAATTCGGCAACGAGGTTGGAAGGGACGTAATCGGTCCAGTTATAAACGTACAGTTTTTCTTGCGCAAAGGCGGTGGTGGAAAGGAGAGTCAGCGTCAAGCCGAGGGTTTTAAGCGTTTTTGCAAACAAATTTTTCAATTTATTGTCCTCCAAAGCTAACAATAGCGAGTGGTTAATTTTCATAAAGGAACTGAGTAAAAACTCGGCTGGCAGTATAGCAGATTTTAAATACTTGTCCCGTGCTTTCGGGCAAACACAATGAATTTTTACCGCATAAAGTGCGGTGAGTTTTCAGGTTGTTTTTATGTAAAACGTTACAAATTCTTACCGCACTTAGGCTGACTCAATGACGTAACCAACGGTCAAAATCCATGATGTGTGATCAACCTCCCTTTCCCCTTGCTTATAAGCGTTGTAGAATAAAAATTATCCAATCACAGCAAAGGGATATTGTTATGAAACACCTTCACATTTCTTTCAAATGTACCTTACTTGCTGGCAGCCTTGCTTTACTTACCGCATGCCATTCCATTATTTATCACCCCACCAAAACTATCGAGCAAATTGAGCCGGAAAAAGGCTATCGCTTAGAAAGTGCCATGCAACAGGCATTACAAAAAGAAAATTTGGTGATTGTCGCCTTTTCTGGTGGTGGCTCACGGGCAGCTTCTTTGGGTTATGGTGTGTTAGAACAATTCCAACACGCCAGCGTACGACCAACGGAAAAAGGCGATACGTTATTACAAAATATTGACGTGGTGTATGGTGTCTCAGGCGGCTCTGTGCTTGCCGCATATTTTGCGTTAGAAGGACAAGACATTATTCCGAAATTTAATGAGTCCTTTTTGAAAAAGAATTTCCAGAAGAAAGTCATTAATGAAGTCTTTTCCATGAGCAACGTACCTCGTCTTACCTCCCCACAATTCGGGCGTAGCGATTTGTTGCAAGAGCAGCTGAATCTTGCGTTGTACGGTGGGAAAAAATTTGCCGACCTTGAACAACGTAAAGGGCCCTTTGCCGTCATTAACGCCACCGACATGACCGCAGAACAAAAAATTTCCTTTACACAAGATTTCTTCGATTGGCTTTGCGTGGATCTCAATGATGTTGAAATCGCCCGAGCAGTGGCCGCCTCCAGTGCCGTGCCGTTAATTTTCTCACCAATCACACAAAACAATCACGGTGGCACCTGCCATGCGGAAAGTAAGAAAGACTTGCTGATGCTGACACTACCGAAAAATCGTCTGTTGTTGAGCAATTTTGAAGCCATGAAAAAACGTGTTGCGCGTTACCAAAACAGTGCAGAAAGACCATATTTACATCTGGTTGACGGTGGCTTAACAGACAATCTTGGCCTAGCCAGTTTATTGGATGTGTCGAATTTACTCAGCATGCGCAAATTATATGCTGAGCTAAAACACTACAATTTACGCAACATTGTGGTGGTCAACGTCAACGCACAAAACGAGCGCACCAGCCACATTGATAAGTCTGCCGACGTACCGGGCATCAGAGAAGTGGTGAACACGGTCATTAATGTACCGATTGATAAAACCACGGAATCTACGGTGAAATACTCACAAAAATTTGCCGAACAATGGAACGCTTACGCTAAACGTAAAAAAGACGTAAAAATTAAAATTTATTTTGTGAATTTGAGTTTGAAAAATCTACCGGAAGGGCAGCTGAAAAACGATGTACTCAACATCGGCACCTCTTTCTATTTGCCGGAATCTGACGTGGATAAACTGCGCGAAGCCGCTAAAATTTTATTGCAACAATCAAAAGAATATCGCAAAGCATTGAAAGCGTTGCAATAAACAAAACGCGAAGTGCGGTCAAAAAACACATCAATTTTTGACCGCACTTTATACTTGATGGATTCCGCCTAAAAAGTCATTGGACGATATCACTGATTTCTTCTAGTATGACGCATCGTTTTTAACGTTATAGAGAAAACATGACTAGAATCAACCTGGTGCCACCTGCCGAATTGTGCGATCAACATTTACTCGCCGAACACCGCGAGCTCACCCGCATTCCCAATGCCGTCGCCAAAGGCAAATATCATTTAAAAGGACAACCGGCAGAGTACAAACTAGGCGAAGGCCACGTTCGTTTCTTCTTCAACAAAATGGCTTTTTTGAAAAAACGCTACGATCTTCTGCATGCCGAATGCAAAGCACGCGGCTTTAACGTGCAATACATTTGGAATGAAGAGTTGCCGCAAGATCCCACTTTATGGCTCGATTACAAACCCACAGAAGCAGCCCTCGCGCTCAACCGCGCACGCATTCAAGAACGCATGCCGGCAAAGGCGAGATTTACGCCATATAAAATTCAGGTAGAAAAATAACCGCACTTTTTCGTGTGTTTGTTCAAATATTGACTTCTCCCCCTTGCGTAGTAATATGCACCCACTTTTCATTACAGGCGTTTATTTATGCTAGCGTTTTCACATCAAGAACATATTGAATCCTATTATTCCGTCACCCGTAACCAACATTTCGAGTTACCGCCGTTAAATCAAAAAGAATCGGCTGACGTGTGCATTGTCGGTGCAGGCTTTTTCGGTTTATCCACGGCATTAGAACTTGCCGAACAGGGCAAAAGCGTGATCGTACTGGAAGGCGCACGGGTAGGCTTTGGCGCATCAGGGCGTAGTGGCGGTCAGGCCATTAACGGTTTTGAAGACGGCATCGATGAATATATCGAACAAGTAGGCTTGGAAACTGCCCGTAAGTTATGGCAAATGTCCTTAGAAGCCATTGATATTATTGATGAACGCATTGCGAAATACGATATTCAGTGCGATTGGAAGAAAGGCTATGCCACGTTGGCGCTCAACGAGCGTCGCATGGAAGATTTAATCGCGGCTGAAAAAGCCAGCCACGAGATTTTTGGCTATCAAAATATGCAGCTTTGGGACAAAGCAAAATTGGAACAACATCTCGGCAGCAAAATTTATTGTGGTGCGTTGTATGATAGCAATTCCGGCCATTTGCATCCGCTTAATTATTGCTTAGGTTTGGCAAAAGCGTGCTTGGATTTGGGCGTGCGTATTTATGAGCAATCGCCTGTGGTAGATTTGCGTGAAAAGGCGACAGACATTGAAGTCATAACGGATAAAAGCGTGGTTGTTGCCAAAGATGTAGTGTTGGCGACTAACGCCTACATTGATGTGCTACCAAAAAGTATTCACCGTGGCATTGCCCGCAAAATTCTACCGGTAGAAAGTTTTATCATCGCCACCGAACCGCTTGATCAAGCCACCGCCGATTCCGTGATCAATAACGGCATGTCTGTGTGCGACAGCAATTATTTGCTGGATTATTACCGTTTAAGCGCCGATAACCGTTTATTATTCGGGAGCGATTCCAGCTCGGAGAAAAACATGATTGAGGTTATGCGCCACAATATGTTGCACGTTTTCCCACAGTTGGAAAACGTTAAAATTGATTACGGTTGGGGCGGCCCTATCGACATGACCATCAATTCCAATCCACATTTCGGACGCATTTCGCCACATATTTATTTCGCCCACGGCTATTCCGGCCACGGCGTGGCGCTCACTGGTTTGGCGGGACGCGTTGTCGCAGAAGCCATTTTAGGCAACGATGAACGCTTGGCTATCTTCAGTAAATTAAAAGTGCCTTCAGTATTCGGCGGCAAATTAGTGAAGAACCTCGCATTAAAAATCGGCGTGAACTATTACCGTTTCTTGGATAAATACCGTTAATTTGGTGACATCATTTTATTTCTTTTGGTTATACGATAGAGAAAATGATTATTTTATTGGGTGTAAATTTACTGTAATAATTCACCGCACTTTTGGTCTTATTAAGCAAATTCTCAAGAGAGGAATGACTCATGAAAAAATCTATTTTTGCAAACGTATTACTGTTATCCGGTTTGGCATTGGGTGTCGCCACTCAGACCATAGCGGGTGAAATTTCTGACCGTGTAGAAAAAACCAAAACCTTATTAGTGGGCACAGAAGGCACTTATGCGCCCTTCACCTTCCACGATGACAGCGGCAAATTAACCGGTTTTGACGTAGAAGTCATTGAAGCCGTAGCACAACGTTTAGGGTTAACCATTCAATTTAACGAAACCCAATGGGATTCTATGTACGCAGGCTTGAACGCCAAACGTTTCGACTTAATCGCCAACCAAACCAACCCAAGCCCGGAACGTTTGAAAAAATACCTTTACACTGCGCCGTATAACTATTCCACTGCCGTTATCGTGACCAAAGAAGACGACAATAGCATTAAAACCTTTGAAGATTTAAAAGGCAAAAAAGCAGCACAATCCTTAACCAGTAACTACGGCAAAATCGCCAAAGCCAATGGTGCAGAATTAATCGTGGTGGACGGTTTGGCTCAAGCGTTGAAATTGATCACCCAAGATCGCGCCGAAACGACAGTGAACGATCACTTGGCAGTTTTGGATTACTTCAAAAAACAACCGAATGCCGGTTTGAAAATTGCCGTAAAACGTGATGAAAAAGTGCCTTCCGGCTTCGCCGTGTTAAAAGGAGAAGAACCGTTGATCGAAAAAATTAACCAAGCATTGGAAGAATTAAGAAAAGACGGCACCTTGAAACAAATTTCAATCAAATGGTTCGGTGATGACATTACTCAATAATTTTCTCGCGTCACTTCCCTTTATGAATGCAGAAAGAGCTGATGAAGTCATCAGCTCTTTTTGGCCTATGTTGGAAGCCGCCATTGATAAAACCATTCCGTTGGCGGTGATTTCTTTCTTTGCCGGGGTGGCTATTGCATTAATTGTGGCGTTGATTCGCATTGTGGAAAAGCCAAATCTTGGCATGCGTTTATTGCAAATACTTTGCCGCATTTATGTTTCCACCATTCGCGGCACACCGATGTTGGTGCAGATTTTCATTATTTTCTATGGTCTGCCGGAAGTAGGCATTAAGCTCGATCCGTTTCCAACAGCGATTATCGCCTTTTCCATTAACATCGGCGCTTACGCCTCAGAAACCATTCGCGCAGCGATTTTATCTATTCCGAAAGGGCAGTGGGAAGCCTCCTATTCCATCGGCATGAATTATTATCAAACTTTCACTCGCACCATCATGACGCAAGCCTTGCGCGTATCGGTGCCGCCATTGGCAAACACCTTTATCAGCAACGTAAAAGATACGTCTTTGGCATCGTTAGTATTAGTGACGGAAATGTTTCGCGTGGCACAAAACATCACTGCAGAAAACTATGAATTTATTATGATTTATAGCGAAGCCGCACTGATTTACTGGTGCATTTGTTTGATTTTATCCTTTGCGCAAGATCGCTTGGAACAACGCCTATCCCGTCATCTCAAGGCCTAAGGAAATCACATGTTAGAAGTGAACAATATTCATAAAACATTTAATGGCAATTCGGTGCTCAAAGGGATCGATTTTCACATTGAAAAAGGCGAAGTCGTGGCGATTCTCGGTCCTTCCGGCTCGGGTAAAACCACCTTTTTGCGCTGTTTAAACCTATTGGAACGCGCTGAACAAGGCACGTTGCATTTTACCGATGGCAGCCTTTTCTTAGATTTTGCTAAGAAAATCAGCAAAGCGGACGAACTCAAATTACGTCGTCGCTCTTCCATGGTGTTTCAGCAATACAATTTGTTCCCTCATCGCACCGCACTTGAAAATGTGATGGAAGGGATGGTCGTAGTGCAAAAGAAAAGCAAAGTAGAAGCAGAACAACGTGCCGTGGAATTGCTCACCAAAGTGGGCTTAAAAGACAAAATGCACTTATATCCATCGCAACTTTCCGGTGGTCAGCAACAACGGGTGGGCATTGCCCGTGCGTTAGCGGTTCAACCGGATATTATTTTGCTAGATGAACCCACCTCGGCGTTGGATCCGGAATTAGTGGGCGAAGTGCTACAAACGTTAAAGTTACTGGCACAAGAAGGCTGGACGATGATTATCGTGACCCATGAAATGCAATTCGCCCGTGATGTGGCAGATCGTGTGATTTTGATGGCTGACGGGAATGTGGTGGAACAAAACAGCGCTCGCGAATTTTTTGAAAATCCACAACATGAACGCACTAAGCAATTCTTGCTGCAGGCAAAAATTCCCGTTTGCGTGGAATATGAAATTTAGCCTGTTCTTTTTATAGGGCAATTTGTGGGAAATACTGTTCGCTGAGCGCAACAAAATCTGCTAACGAAATAGACCGCACTTTTGCATCATTTGGCAGAAGTGCGGTTAAATTTCTCGCCAAAATATCGTTCTCTAAGGCAAAACAGGAGGCATGACAACGCGCCAACACATCCGCCTGTTTTAACGCCAATAACACGCCATCTTGCCATAACACCACCGCATCCTGCGCCGTGGCATTCAGCAAATAATGTTCCAGTTCTGTTTGTGAATAATGGGCTTGAGAAAAAGTATAAAGCATAATCAAAAAGTCAAAATTTTTTCACTTTGTTGCAGGATTTGTAACAACTGTTGACGCGGTAGTACATCACAATCCAAGACGAAATCCGACGATGTCAGCTGAAATTGTTGCAGTGAATCGGCACACACATAGCGCTGTTCAATATCGTATAAATCCAATAATTTCAACGCACTTGCCGTGTCTTTTTGCAAGACGACTTCCGCTTGTTGCTGTTTTTGCAAGTTCAACACACCGTCATCTAGGAAAAACACCGCAATGTCTTCTTCGGCACAAAATGCCGTCGCGGCAAGCAGCGCATCTAATCCTTCCCGTGTATTGGCCGTGCCGTAAGGGGCATGACGAAAAATAAAGGCAAGTTTACTCATACGGTTATCACTCGATCAGCTTGAAGCAAGGCTTGGCTAAATTCACCTAAGCCGGCAAGTTGAAAAACGTCCGCCAAACTGACCGCACTTTTATCCGCCGCCGACTCGCTGTCCACCACGCCACGGCGTTGCGCTGCGGCAACACATAAATGCAACGGCACATTAAATTGGCGAGAAAAGGCTTGCCATGCTTTGACTAAATGAAATTCATCATTGGCGGGATACACCAAGGCGTTGCCATTGCTAACACCGTCTTGATAGAAAAAGATTTGGCGGATGTGATGTTTGTGAACCAACTCTTGTGCTAACTGATACGCAAGAAAAGCGCCTTGGCTCCCATAAACCGATTGTTTAACCACCAATACATAATCCATGATTACTCGTCCTGATCCTGTTTAATTTGGCGAATGTATAAATACACGGTATGGCGGGAAATATTGAGGCGTTCCGCCACCAAATTGATCGCATCTTTAATGTCGAAAATCCCTTTCTCATACAACGAAATCACGATTTGGCGGTTTTTATTATTATTTGCCACCATACGGTCGGAAGTCACTTCCTCAATGGTTTTTTCCACGGTTTGAACCACCAATTCCTCCACCGAACTGGCAAAGTTCACCGCAGAGGTTTCACTGTGATCCGATGCCGGAATAAAGTTTTGTAGGAATTGCGACATAGGGACATCTAAATTAATGTTGATGCAAAGCAGGCCAATGATACGTTTTGCGCTGTTACGAATCGCGATAGTCACTGACTTCATCAAGCCACTGCTTTTCTTGGCGCGGGTAAAATACGGTTTGCTGACGCTTTCCGATTTCATATTGTGCAATGAACGCAACGCAAGATCCGTCATAGGCGAGCCCACTTGGCGGTTGGTGTTATGTCCGTTAGCGATGTAAATGGCGGAGTGTTCTAAATCCTCAAAAGA
This sequence comes from Aggregatibacter segnis ATCC 33393, assembly GCF_900476035.1. GTDB lineage: Bacteria > Pseudomonadota > Gammaproteobacteria > Enterobacterales > Pasteurellaceae > Aggregatibacter > Aggregatibacter segnis. The sequence continues at coordinate 370,134 of NZ_LS483443.1, forward strand.
ATGTAGAACGATTTCACAATGTTGCCCGATGAGCGCACTGACACCGTCAACCACGGCAATATAGGAATTTAAAATTGTGCGATCTTCGTCGGTAAAAGGGCGTTTATCTGTGAGCATGAAAGAGCGTGTTGGTATTTATTCAAACAAATGACCGCACTTATCAGTTCAACACCGAAAAGTGCGGTCGTTTTTTTCGTTATTTTTTCGCAGGAATCACATCTAAGACTTCGACGTCAAAATAAAGTGTTGAGTTTGGCGGAATGCTCGCACCGGCACCGTCTTTGCCATAAGCCAAATCCGGTGGTAACACCAATTCGATTTTGCCACCTTTTTTCACTAATTGCAGACCTTCAGTCCAACCTTTAATTACTTGATTTAACGGGAATTCTGCTGGGGTACCGCGTTGTACGGAGCTATCAAACACCGTTCCGTCAGGTAATTTGCCGGTATAGTGTACTTTTACGACATCTGTCGCGTTGATCGCATTACCGGAGCCGGCTTTTTCGACACGATATAACAAACCGGAAGCCGTTTTCTTCACGCCATCTTTTTTAGCAAATTCCGCGGCAAATTTATTGCCTTCCTCTTCGGCTTTCTGTGCCACGGCAGCGGCACGTTTTTCACTCTCTGCTTTTAATTTAGCATCAATGCCTTGCAAAGCAGTCGCGATGTCTTTGTTGTCTTCCAACTTAACTTTGCCGTTTAATACATCGGCAATCCCGGCCACCACTTTTGCGTTGTCATAGTCGATAACGCCTTTTTGGGCATTGATAAGGCCTTGTAAATCAGTACCAAATAACACACCAACGGCATAAGAAGATTCTTCTTTGAATTTAGCATCGTTTTGCTCTGCTGCTAAAACGTTGCCGGAAATGACCGCACTTAACATGAGCGCTAAAGCGGAGACTTTTTGAATTTTTAACATTGTGTTCAATCCTTTATAATAAGTGACAGATGCGCAGGATAGGGTAAAACGGATTCAACAAATTCACAACATTTATTTAGGAAATTATTATGTCGATACAACAACATTTAGAACAGCGAATTGCCGAGCTGGAAATGAAAGTCACCTTTCAGGAAACGGTGATTGAAGAATTGAATCAAGCGTTAATCGAGCAGCAATTTATTTTAGACAAAATGCAACTCCAGCTCCGTTATGTGGTGAACAAAATGAAAGACATGCAGCCTTCCAATATCGCCAGCCAAGCGGAAGAAACCCCGCCACCGCATTATTAACTAAAAAACAAAAAGGACGTCAACATGACGCCCTTTTTTATTCAGTCTATACGCTGATTATTTCGCGAAATACGCTTCTAAATCATCGCTACCACCGATGTGTTTACCACCGATGAAGACTTGTGGCACAGTCGCACGACCGGAAACCGCACGCACGCTCACGATAGTTGCATCATGACCTAATACGATTTCTTCAAAGCTTAAGCCTTTGTCATGTAACATTTGTTTTGCTTTTGCACAGTATGGGCAACCAGGTTTAGTAAAGATCGCGATGGATTCTTGAACTTGGTGTTGTGGTGCAAGGTATTTCAACATGGTATCAGCATCGGACACTTTGAACGGGTCGCCCGGCTCATTTGGTTCAACGAACATTTTTTCTACTACGCCGTTTTTCACGAGCATAGAATAACGCCATGAACGTTTACCGAAACCTAAATCTTCTTTACCTACCAACATACCCATGCCTTCGGTAAATTCACCATTACCGTCCGGAACGAAAGTGATGTTGTCGGCTTTTTCGTCTTCTTTCCATGCGTTCATAACGAAAGTATCGTTCACAGAAACCACGAGAATGTCATCAACGCCGTATTTTTTGAATACTGGTGCTAATTCGTTGTAACGTGGTAAGTGGGAAGAAGAACAAGTTGGGGTAAATGCACCCGGTAGAGAGAAAACGATAACAGTTTTGTTATCAAATAATTCGGATGAAGTTACATCAACCCATTGGTCGCCTTGGCGAGTGCGGAATGTCACTTGAGGAACTTTTTTACCTTCCATATTGGACATGATTTTTCTCCTATTAATGATGTGGAACGGATTAGAAACTGCTGTACAAAACCTAAACAGATTCTAAATGACGATGAATTATAGGTAAAATTATGATATAGTCACAATCAATTAATTCTATCCTTTTAATTGTTACTTTCTATAATGAGGACCTATGAATATTCGCGATTTAGAATACCTTGTTGCTCTTGCTGAATACAAGCACTTTCGTCGTGCGGCAGATTCTTGTCATGTCAGTCAACCTACCTTAAGCGGTCAAATTCGTAAATTAGAAGACGAGCTCGGCATTATTTTATTGGAACGTACCAGCCGTAAAGTTTTATTCACTCAATCAGGTTTATTGTTGGTTGAACAAGCCAAAACTATCCTACGCGAAGTGAAATTATTAAAAGAAATGGCAAGCAACCAAGGCAAAGAAATGACCGGTCCATTGCACGTTGGCGTCATTCCAACCATCGGGCCTTATTTAATGCCGCACATTGTTCCGGCGCTACAACAGGCTTTCCCTGAACTCGAGTTATTCTTGTACGAAGCACAAACCCATCAATTATTGGAACAATTAGAAACCGGCCGACTCGATTGCGCTATTGTTGCCTCTGTGCGTGAAACCGAACCGTTCATCGAAGTGCCGCTATTTAACGAAAAAATGCTACTGGCCGTTTCCGAAACCCATCCTTGGGCGAAGGAAGAGACCATTCCAATGAGCATGCTAAAAGATCGTGAAATGTTAATGTTAGATGATGGACACTGTTTGCGGAATCAAGCTCTTGGCTATTGTTTCACTGCCGGTGCAAAAGAAAATTCACATTACCAAGCAACCAGTTTGGAAACCTTGCGTAACATGGTGGCGGCCAATGCCGGCATGACTTTAATGCCGCAACTTGCGGTTCTTAGTGAGGGCGCTCGTGGCGGCGTGAAATACCTGCCATGCCACACACCACAGCCGGCGCGTGATGTCATTTTAGTTTACCGTCCGGGTTCCCCATTGCGTGTACGTTATGAACGCATTGCCGAAGCGGTTTCTAAATCAATTAAACCGCTTTTAGATTAATGGAGTAAAGCATGGTCGGTATTCGCGCACAACAAAAAGAAAAAACCCGTCGAGCTCTCATTGATGCCGCGTTCAACCAGCTGACGGCGGAAAAAAGTTTTTCCAATTTAAGCCTACGGGAAGTGTCTCGCGAAGCCGGCATTGCACCGACCTCATTTTATCGACATTTTCGCGATATGAACGAATTAGGTCTCACCATGGTTGACGAAGCGGGGCTAACCCTACGTCAACTCATGAGACAGGCACGTAAACGCATCGCCAACGGCGGCAGCGTCATTGTGATTTCGGTGGAAACCTTCTTTGAATTCATTAATAACAGCCCAAACGTATTCCGCCTGTTATTGCGCGAAAGTTCCGGCACATCCCAATCCTTCCGTACCGCAGCCGCCCGTGAAATCAAACATTTCATTGATGAACTGGCAGAGTACATCGCTCACAAAAACAACTATTCCCAATACATTGCCTACGTGCAGGCGGAAGGCATGGTAACCATTGTCTTTACTGCCGGCGCCAACGCCTTGGACATGAGTAAAACAGAACGGGAACAGTTAAAAGAGCGGTTGATTTTACAGCTCAGAATGTTAGCTAAAGGCACCAAACACGAAGCCAAAGACCGCCATGACATCGATTAATATCAAAAAATTATTGAAAAATACGGTTTCTTTATTGCTCACTTTACTGATCATGAGCAGTATCTTGGATTTTATTCGCAAACCGACTGTACCGGATAATCTCAACGCCACGGCGTTATACGATTTACAAGGCAACCCGTTTTTTCTGCCACAACTGGATCAAGACAAGCCTACGGTACTTTACTTTTGGGGAACCTGGTGTAGCTACTGTCGTTACACCTCATCAGCAATTAATGATCTGGCAAAAGAAGACTATCCTGTGGTTTCCGTTGCATTGCGTTCAGGTTCTGCACAAGATGTAGCGAATTACCTGACGGAACATCAATATGGTTTCACCACGGTTAACGATCCTCAGGGTGAACTAGCAACGCAATGGCATGTGGGCGTTACTCCCTCCATTATCATTTTACGTCACGGCAAAATGGATTTGGCGACAACCGGTTGGACAAGTTATTGGGGACTAAAAGTGCGGTTGTTTTTAGCGACGTTTTTATAAGAAAAAACACATTTAAAACCTATCACACAAAAACCAACATTTTTTGAATATTGGCTTTTCTAACAGCATCAATCGGCGAACAATCAAGCCTAACTTGATTGCGAATACTTTTACCTTGGTGAGCAAATCAATTACAATGAGCGACAACTTTCATATCTAGTAAGAGGACAGAACTATGATTATCGTAACCGGTGGCGCAGGCTTTATTGGCAGCAATATCGTCAAAGCATTAAACGACATGGGTCGTAAAGACATTTTAGTGGTAGATAACTTAAAAGACGGCACAAAGTTCATTAATTTGGTGGATTTAGACATCGCTGATTATTGCGACAAAGAAGATTTCATCGCCTCCATTATCGCCGGCGATGATTTAGGCGACATCGATGCCGTTTTCCATGAAGGTGCATGTTCTGCCACCACAGAATGGGACGGCAAATACATCATGCATAACAACTACGAATATTCCAAAGAGTTGTTGCATTACTGCTTAGATCGCCAAATTCCATTCCTCTACGCGTCCAGTGCCGCCACTTACGGCGACAAAACCGAATTCCGCGAAGAACGCGAATTTGAAGGCCCATTGAATGTGTACGGCTATTCCAAATTCTTATTTGACCAATATGTGCGCGCGATTTTACCTGAAGCGCAATCACCGGTGTGCGGCTTCCGTTATTTCAACGTGTACGGCCCACGTGAAGGCCACAAAGGCTCTATGGCAAGTGTCGCGTTCCACTTAAATAATCAAATTCTCAAAGGTGAAAATCCGAAACTCTTCGCCGGTAGCGAACACTTCCGCCGTGATTTCGTGTATGTGGGCGATGTCGCCGCAGTGAATATTTGGTGCTGGCAAAACGGCATTTCCGGTATTTTCAACTGTGGCTCCGGTAACGCAGAATCTTTTGCTGAAGTAGCAAAAGCGGTGATTAAATTCCACGGAAAAGGCGAAGTGGAAACCATTCCATTCCCGGAACATTTAAAATCCCGCTACCAAGAATACACGCAAGCGGATTTAACCAAACTCCGTGCTACCGGCTACGATAAACCGTTTAAAACCGTGGCAGAAGGCGTAGCGGAATATATGGCGTGGTTGAATAAATAATTACACCTCTCCATTCAAAACAAAAAGAAAGTGCGGTTAAAATTCATTATGTTTTTTAACCGCACTTTTAGCATAAGGCAAAACATGAATATCCTAATTATCGGCCCCTCTTGGGTCGGCGATATGATGATGTCGCACAGCTTATATCAACAACTTAAACTGCAATATCCAACTTGCCTAATTGATGTGATGGCGCCGAACTGGTGTAAGCCGTTGCTGGCACGCATGCCAGAAGTGCGTAACGCCATTGAAATGCCGCTCGGACACGGCAAATTTGCGCTATGTGAACGTTATCGTTTAGGCAAAGCGTTACGTCATCAGTATGACATGGCGATTGTTTTGCCGAACTCTTTAAAATCCGCGTTTATCCCTTTATTTGCGAAAATTGCCGTGCGTCGTGGTTGGAAAGGGGAAAGTCGTTATTTTCTGCTCAATGACTTACGTAACAACAAACGGGATTACCCAATGATGGTGCAGCGTTATGTGGCATTGGCGTTTGAAAAAAATGCGGTGCCGAAAGCGGCAGATATTCCTGTCTTAAAACCTTACTTAACCGTTGAGCCAACACAACAGGCAGAAACCTTAAAAACATTTGAAAACCAGACCGCACTTTTAGGCAATCGCCCGATTATTGGTTTTTGTCCGGGGGCCGAATTTGGCCCGGCAAAACGTTGGCCGCATTATCATTACGCGAAATTAGCGGAAATGCTGATTGAAAAAGGCTATGCCGTGGAATTGTTTGGCTCCCCGAAAGACGTAGAAGCCGGCGAACAAATTCGCAATGCATTGCCTGCCGAGTTGCAACCGTTTTGTTTAAATTTAGCGGGACAAACTAATCTGAATCAGGCTGTGGATTTAATTGCTCACTGCACGGCGATCGTGAGTAACGACAGTGGTTTAATGCACATCGCGGCAGCTACAGATCGCCCATTGGTGGCGCTTTACGGCCCAACCAGCCCAACGTATACGCCACCACTGTCAGATAAAGCGGAAATCATCCGTTTAATTGAAGGCGATTTGATTAAAGTGCGTAAAAGCACCGACAGCGCGGAAGGATATCATCAAAGTTTGATCGATATTACACCACAAAGCGTATTTGAAAAACTCACCGCATTACTGAATAAATAGTTAAATCACCGCCAAAGTGCGGTGATTTTTTTTTGATAAATTCGTTGGGGGGCAAAAAATAAAAGATCTATACTACGGTTTTAATTTACTCTTTCGGAGTTGTTATGCCGGATCGTTCTCCTAATATCGCAACACATGATCCCTTCGGCAGCTTATTGGGTTATGCACCCGGCGGCGTTGCCATTTACTCTTCAGATTACAACACAGCAGATGCGCAGGAATACCCTGACGACACCGCTTTTCGTAGCTACCTGGGTGGCGAATACATGGGCTATAAGTGGCAATGTGTGGAATTCGCCCGTCGCTATCTTTATCTCAATTACGGCATGGTCTTCACCGATGTTGGCATGGCGTACGAAATTTTTTCTTTGCGTTTTCTACGCCAAGTGGTTAATGACGCGTTGTTACCACTACAAGCCTTTGCCAATGGCGGAAAGCGAGCGCCAGAATGTGGTGCATTGCTGATCTGGCAGGAAGGTGGCGAGTTCAAACATACCGGCCATGTGGCGATTATCACCGAAGTGCTGACAGATAAAGTACGCATCGCGGAACAAAATGTGATTCATTCCCGCCTGCCGAGTGGTCAACAATGGACCCGTGAATTGCCGATGACGATTACAGAGGATGGCTATCGCTTACATGATACCTTTGATGATACAGAAATCCTCGGTTGGATGATTCAAACGGACAACGAGGAATTCAGCCTACCACAACCTATGCCGGAGCCGAATAAACTCAACATTTATGCAGAACACATTGAGAACCAAGGACAGTTTTCAGCAAACTGGCTTGATCAAACAAAACCACTAGAGGCAGCTTACGTTAAAGCAATGCAAGGGCATATTGTGAATCATGGTGATCAATATCGTTATTTTGTGCTTTCAGAAAGTGCACAGCATGAATTGATTCGCGCCACGAATGAATTACACCTCATGTATTTACACGCCACCGACAAAGTGCTTAAAGACGATAACTTATTGCAATATTTCAATATCCCAAAACTGCTTTGGCCTCGCCTGCGATTATCTTGGCAAAATCGTCGTTATCAAACCATCACTGGGCGGTTAGATTTCTGTCTCGATGAGCGTGGTTTGAAGGTGTATGAATACAATGCCGATTCCGCATCTTGTCATGCTGAAGCAGGCGCAATTTTGCCACAATGGGCAAAACAAGCTGGCATCACAGCAGGGCATGACCCGAGCGAAGGATTACGTAATGCGTTGGCGGACAGTTGGAAACACAGCCGTGCTACACCACTCGTACATATTATGCAGGACTACGATGCCGAAGAAGATTACCATGCCCTATTTATGCGTGATGCACTAATCCAAGCCGGTTTTAACACAAAGATTATTCACGGCACAGAAGGGCTACATTGGGATATTCGTGGGCAGTTATTAGATGATGAAAATCAGCGAGTCCAAAGCGTATGGAAAACCTGGGCGTGGGAAACCGTGTTGGAACAATTACGCGAGGATGCCACGGGCCGCGAGGTTGCCCCACCGATTCGTACCGGTTATCCGGAAGATAAAGTGCGGTTAATTGATGTATTACTTCGCCCAGAAGTATTGGTTTATGAACCCTTGTGGACGGCTATTCCAAGTAACAAAGCTATTTTACCGGTGTTGTGGTCATTGTTTCCCAATCATCGTTATTTGTTGGAGGCAGGGTTTGAGCTCACGCCAGCATTAATTGCCAACGGTTATGCACAAAAACCAATTGCCGGGAGACGTGGTGATAATGTGAAACTGATTGGTGAATGTAAAAGCGTGCTAGACAGTACAAATGGGCGTTTTGGTAAACAAGAGAACATTTATCAACAGTTATGGTGCTTGCCTAAAGTCGAAGAGCAGTATGTACAGGTGTGTACTTTCACCGTAGGTGGACATTATGCCGGCAGCTGTCTGCGTTCTGATCCAACCCGTGTGATTGTCGGTAATAGCGATATGCAACCATTGCGTATATTAAGTGATAAGGCGTTTACACAGAAGGTAAAATAGATTTAGGGGAGATCAAAATAGGCACCTTCAAGGTGCCTATTTTTACTTTAAAGTGCGGTCAAAAAACTCAACGTTTTTGAACCGGTTTATTTTTTGTCTTTTGACTCAGCCGGCTCAACCTCAGCACCTTGCAACCAACCCGGAGCAACTTTACTCATATCCGGTAAGTTGTGTGCAATACCTTTATGGCAGTCAATACAGGTTTTGCCGTTTTCTTGAGCAAATTTATGCATTTTTTGCGCCACCGTTTTTTGTTGAGAGAAATCCATGCGATCCATTTTATGGCAGTTACGACATTCTTTAGAATCATTAGCTTTCATACGCGCCCATTCATTTTCCGCCATGTGCGGACGACGAGCGTTGAATTTCTCAATAGTATCGGTCCAACCCATGTAATGGGCATACACTTCTTTTGCCGCCACCATTTTACGCCACATTTTCGGGCCAAACTCATGTGGTACGTGACAATCCGGGCAGCTCGCCCCTACACCGGTACGCGTTTGATAGTGTACGCTGTGTAAATATTCCGGATAAGCGTCATTTGTATGGCAACCTGAACAGAATTGTTCCGTGTTGGTTTGTTCCAAACTGTAATTAAAGCCGACCCAGGATAAAATACCGCCGATAAAAGATAAAACGATAATCGTACCAACCGCTATACGGCTAGGTGATCTAAACCAGCGCCAAAGCCGAATGAGAATATTTGCTTTTTTATCTGACATAATCGCCCCTTAATTACTTACCGTAACCTTTCATTGGTTTGAATTCATTTGGCACGATTGGCTCAACATCAGATTGAGAAACGTGACATTGCAAACAGAAATAACGGCGAGGAGATGAACTGGAGCCGATATTACCATCGCGATCAGCAAAGTGTGTCGGGCTGATACGCGTTGCCCCGGTAACACGAGAGGCTTCAACGCTGTGACAGTTCAAACATTGGTTAACATTTTTGGTGACTTGATAGTTTTTTACGCTATGTGGCACCATTGGTGGTTGGTTAACATAATTTAATGCAGGTAATTCACTTTGTTTCGGTGCATCGTGGAATGCCGGTGCAACACTTTCCGGTGAATTATTGAAAAAGTCTCCGGCACCACTGTTTGATTGTTCTGCCATGACAGAAGTCGCAAACAATGCCGCGAATACAGCACCGCTAAAAGCAAAGAGGTTTTTTCTAGTCATTTTAATCACTCCCCCGAATGATGGAAATTTTTTATTTTTATTGGTTTAAATTGACGACAGGAATATCGTTATTAAACCTATGGCTAAAGGTGAATACTTTTTCAGCGCAAACATCGATACAACGTCCGCAACTGATACAATCTTGAGAAAGCACAAGCAGGCTTTCGTTATTTTTACCGTGTAATGGAGAACGTAACACTTGTGGTTCCGGACAAACGTTATAACAATCCATGCAATTATCGCATCTTGCTCGGTCAATTACTTTGATCCGAAGCAGACTTTTCGCACCGATAACACCATAGGTTGCGCCGATTGGGCAAAGGTGTCCGCACCATCCGTGTTCGACAATGAATAAATCAAAGAAGAAAACAACTAAGATTAACCACGCTGTTGCACCAAAGCTATAAATTAAAGCCCTTCCTAATGCAGCAACGGGGTTCACCCATTCCCATAGTAACAAACCGCTTACCGCACTACCGGCTAAAATCATGACTAAGATAGCATAGCGTAAACTGCGTGGAATTTTTGCCGTTTGACGAATACCCAACTTACGGCGAATCCAAGCCGCACAATCGGTGACGACATTTAACGGACAAACCCAGCCACAGAAAACCTTACTACCTAACAACGCATAGATTATAAAAATAATCAATGCACCGCTGAGAGTCAGAATACCCGGTAAATGGCCAGAAGCCAGACTTTCTAAGGTAATTAACGGATCACTAAACGGAATAACATCGAAAAGCAAACTTCCGCTATAATTGCCTTTTAAAATCCAAACACCCAAATAAGGTCCGCTTAAAAACATCAACAAAATGCTTAGCTGACTTACACGTCGCCAAAATAGGAAACGATTAGCATACCACCAGCCCAGTTTTTCTCTGGCTTCTCGTCCAGCAAACTTTGGTGCATTAGCCATTACTTACCTCCTAATACCGGTGCCAAAACAGGCTCTGGAATTTGTTCAGCACCTGTTGCAGGAATAGCACCCGCAGGTGTTGGTATTCCGTCCGGTAATCGGGTCGGCATAGAAATCAAATCGTCCGGTGCAAGAGAATGTCCTGCTTTCGATTTTTCTTCCCAACCTAAACGATAATGTTTACCCAACATACCTTTAGCAAGAGACATCGGTAATACTTTGATTGCCGCTTCTTCCAATACGCAAGCTTTTTCACATTTACCACAACCGGTACAAGCATCAGAATGAACGGTCGGAATAAACACGGCGTGTTTACCGGTACGCTCGTTACGATGGCTTTCTAATGTAATCGCTTTGTCGATTAAAGGACAAACACGATAACATACATCACAACGCAAACCTTGCCAGTTAAGGCAGGTTTCGTGGTCTAGCAATACAGCAAGCCCCATACGGGATTCGTTAATATCCTGTGCATAGCGATCTAACGCACCACTTGGACAAGCGTGAGCGCAAGGAATATCGGGACACATTTCACAAGGTTTATCTCGCGCAATAAAGTATGGCGTACCGGCTTCCATTGGAGAAAGTAAGGATGCCAAATGCAACATATCATATGGGCAAGCTTGCACACATTGACCACAACGAATACAGGCGGCTGCAAACTTCTCGTCATCCTCAATAGCAAACGGTGGACGTAACGCCACACCTTCACGGGCTAAGCTTTGTTTTTGTTGTAAACCTAATAAAAGGCCGAGCCCAACTAAACCGCCCGCAGTACGGGTTGCTTCTTTGAGGAATTTTCGGCGATCAGGTGTTACTGTTGGTTTTTTCATTGTCTTAATGACCGCACCATAAAGTGCGGTCTGTTTTCCCATTATTTTTTAAGCTTTTTCCACTTTTACCGCACATTTCTTGAAGTCGGTTTCTTTGGAAATCGGGTCAGTTGCATCCAATGTTAATTTATTGGCTAACTGTCCTGCATCAAAGAAAGTGGTATAAACCAAACCTTCCGGTACTTTATTACGACCACGAGTATCTAAATAAGAAATCATTTCGCCACGACGTGAAGCGATCTTAATCTTATCGCCATGACGCAACCCGCGTTTTTGTGCATCGTTCGGGTGCATCCAAACAACGTTGTTCGGGAAAGAACGGTGCAATTCCGGTACACGGCGGGTCATGGTACCTGTATGCCAATGTTCTAACACACGGCCGGTACATAACCATAAATCGTATTCAGCATCCGGTGACTCTGCAGGTGGTTCATAAGGCACAGCAAGAATAATCGCTTTTTTATCCGGGTAACCGTAGAACGCCACGCCTTCACCTTCTTTCACATACGGGTCAAAGCCTTCACGGTAACGCCATAAGGTTTCTTTACCGTCCACAACAGGCCAACGCAAACCACGTGCCTTGTGATACATATCGAACGGCGCTAAGTCATGACCATGACCACGACCGAATGATGCGTATTCTTCAAACAAGCCTTTATGTAAATAGAAACCGAAGTGGTAAGACTCATCATTTAATTGGCCTTCTGCAAGCTCGCTTAGTGGGAATTTATCCACTTGACCATTGCGGTACAACACTTCATATAAGGTTTTGCCTTTGTACTCCGGATTTTTCTCTAGAATTTCTGCCGGCCACATTTCATCGGTGGTGAAATATTTAGAGAACTCCACTAATTGCCATACGTCAGACTTCGCTTCACCCGGTGCTTTGACTTGTTGACGCCAGAATTGAGTACGACGCTCTGCGTTACCATAAGCACCTTCTTTTTCTACCCACATTGCTGTTGGAAGCATTAAGTCTGCGGCTAAACAGGAAACAGTTGGGTATGGGTCGGACACCACGATAAAGTTGTCCGGATTACGCCAGCCCGGGAAAGTTTCTTCATTAATATTTGGACCGCCTTGCATATTGTTGGTACACATTTGCCATAACACACGCATTTTACCGTCTTTTAATGCACGGCTTTGAGCAACAGCATGGAAACCTAATACATCCGTAATAAGTCCTGCAGGTAATTTCCAGATTTTTTCTGCAATTTCACGGTGTTTTGGATTGGTAACCACTAAGTCTGCCGGCAAGCGGTTAATAAAGGTACCTACTTCACGGGCTGTACCACACGCAGACGGTTGACCGGTTAAGGAGAACGGACCACAACCCGGAATAGAAATTTTTCCGGTTAATAGATGGATGTTATAGATTAAGTGGTTTGCCCACACACCGCGAGTGTGTTGGTTGAAACCCATGGTCCAATAAGAAACCACTTTACGTTTTGGATCAGCATATAATTTCGCCAAGTTTTCCAACACATCTTTTGGTACGCCGGACATTTCGTGGGCTTTATCTAAGGTGTATTCAGCAACTAGGGCTTTTAATTCCTCAAAGTTACTGTCATACATTTTGCCGCTGTTCGGATTTTTTGCCGCTTTTTGCAATGGGTGATTATCACGCAAGCCGTAACCGATATCGGTTTCACCACGTTTGAATTTGGTGTGTTTATTGACGAAATCCCAGTTAATCGCATCGTTTTGAATTAAGTAATTGATAATGTAGTTTAAAATCACTAAGTCAGTATGTGGCTTAAAGACTAGACTATAGTCAGCCAACTCGAAACTACGATGTTCATAGGTTGAAAGTACGGCGACTTTCACATCTGGGTTGGATAAGCGACGGTCGGTAATACGAGACCACAAAATTGGGTGCATTTCCGCCATATTGGAACCCCAAAGCACGAAAGCTTCAGCATTCTCAATATCATTATAACAACCCATCGGTTCATCCATACCGAAAGTACGCAGAAAGGCTACTGCTGCGGATGCCATACAGTGGCGCGCATTCGGGTCGATATTATTAGAACGGAAACCGGCTTTCCAAAGTTTAGCTTTAGCATAACCTTCAAAGATGGTGCTTTGACCGGAACTGAACATACCCACACCGTTTGGCCCTAATTCTTTCACAGCAGCTTTGAATTTTTCTGCCATGGTTTTAAATGCGACATCCCAGCTAACTGGCGTAAAATCACCGTTTTTATCGTATTTGCCGTCTTTCATACGTAGCATCGGCTGGGTTAAACGGTCTTTACCGTACATGATTTTCGGTAAGAAATAACCTTTAATACAGTTTAAACCACGGTTTACTTCTGCATCCGGGTCACCTTGTGATGCTACAACGCGACCATCTTTGGTTCCTACCAATACGGCACAACCGGTACCACAGAAACGACAAACGGCTTTATCCCATTTAATTTCGGATTCAGCGGCTTCTACATTTTTTACCGGAATAGTTAATCCGGCAGCCGTAGCTGCAGCAACAGCAGCATTGGCTTTCATAAAGTCTCTACGACTTAAATTCATAGTGTTTTCCCCCCACTATATGATTTTTGAGTTATTCAGGCTGTTCATCCTGTTGATGATAAATCAGCGAAACGGTAATAACACCGTCAATATCTTTCACAGATTCCATGTTGTTAAGCAAGATATGCTGATCGTGAGATTGCATAACAGCAACAATCTTACCAATCTTTTCGTCAAAGGTTGGCACTTCTGTGTTTGGAATCGCTAAAAGTGCGGTACGAATCGCGGGTATTTTTTGGGGTTTTCCTTGCACCACCAAACCGACGACGTGCCAGTCTTTCGCTTCTTCCATGGTTAAAACTTCAGTTTCATTCATCGTTGTTAGGATATGTAATTTTTATTGCATTCACCGGACAACTGTTTAAACAGGCGCCACACCCATTACAGTTATCCACGTTTACCATCGGCTGTGCCACACCACCTATTTGTAAGCGGAATCGAATGGCATTTACCGGACAGTTATCTTGACAGCTACGACACTCGATTTTCTGTTGCGTTAAGCATAAAGAGGTGATTTCTACCTTATGTTCCCAAGGTTTCTCTTCTATTAAACGGAAAATCGGTTGTTTGCAAACATCCACGCATTTATGGCAAAAAGTACATTCGCCTTGGCTAAATTGCACTTGCGGAAAACCGCCCTCACCCTTAATCAAAATATGCGTTTCACACACTTCAATACAGTCGTCACAACGGGTGCAATGCTGAATAAATACTTGGTTATCTTTGCTCCAAGGTGGTCGAATACCATTAAAACCTTGGACTTTTTGTTGTTCTGTCTGTAACGATGACAAGAAAGAACCACGTAAAAAATGGCGCCGTGAAACATCAGGCGTTGTCATTCGTCTTTACCTATTAATCTATTTTTAGATCCTGTATGTTAATTCCTTCACAGCCAATTAACATAACTACAAATAAGTATTTACCTCACCTTCTGTCTTCAATTTGTTTTAGATCAAACTCTATTATTGGTTTGCTCTCATTCTCCCTAAAAAACTCTTATAAAAGAGACCGCACTTTTTGTTAAACTAGCGGCACATTTTCCACCAAGGTTTTTTATTGTGAAAATCAAGCATTCTGTTTCTACCCGCATAGCCAACTATCTCATCGTAATTATTATCTTTGTTGGCATTATCAGCGCATTTAGTTTAACACTAATGGAAGGTAATCGTTCCTATGCAGAAGCAATTAATGTGTCTGGTTCATTACGGATGCAGAGTTACCGCTTACTCTATGAAATCGAACATAATCCCCAAATGGTGGAAACAAGCCTACGTCAATATCGCGTCAGTTTGCATTCAAAATCCCTGATAGAAATTAATTATCATCCTTTCGCCTCACAAGAAGTAAAAGATGCCTATCGCAATTTGATTAAACGCTGGGAAGGCATGGAATGTCTTGCACGAGAAGGCAACTTTTCTGAGTATCAACAAAATATTGCTAATTATGTGGCGCAAGTGGATCGGTTCGTGTTCGCCTTACAACATTCAGCGGAAGAAAGATGGATTTGGGCATTATGCGTCATTATTTTTTCGATGCTACTCATCGTCGCCATGGTGTCTTATGTAAATTGGTATACTCGCAAAGCCGTCGTGACACCATTGGAGCAACTGACGCGCGCCAGTATTCAAGTTCAAATGGGGCAATTCAATCATATTCCGCTAGATCTTAAGAAAGAAGATGAGTTAGGCCATTTGGCACGCACGTTTACCAAAATGGCCTCGGATTTAAGCAAGTTATATTCCAGCTTGGAGGCGACGGTAAATGAAAAAACCCAAAAATTACAACAAACTAACCACTCTTTAAGCACGCTGTATCACTGTTCACAACTTGTCACAACCAATAAAATTGACAGTAAAATTTTGCAATTAGTCTTACAAAACATCATGCTCAGCGAACACTTGCGCTATCTGGAGCTAGATGTATTGGATATGGCACATTGGCACATTTGCTTAGGTGAGAAAAATGACGACTTGGAATTACAACAAACAGAAGTGACCATTGAAGGGGAAACCTTAGCGGTGTTGTATTGGCAAGCAGGGCTTCCTTGCCCTGATTTACGCACCATGCAAAACTTAGCGCAAATGCTAAGCCGCTCCTTATATTTCCAGCGCACACAACGTCAACAAGAACAGCTATTACTCATGGAGGAACGTTCTATTATTGCGCGTGAATTACATGATTCGTTGGCGCAAGTTTTGGCATTTTTACAAATTCAACTGACTCTACTTAAGCATAACTTAAATAAAGACGAACCAGATTCTAAACACAAAAGTTTGATGATCATTAAACAGTTTGAACAAGCCTTGAGTGACGGTTACAGCCAGTTACGCGAACTGTTAGCCACTTTCCGTTTAACCATTCAGGAAGCCAATTTGAAACTCGCGCTAGAACAAGTGATTGATTCCTTACGCAATCAAACAGACATTCAAATGAGCGTAGATTGTTCCCTACCATCGCAAAGTTTTAATGCACAACAATTAGTCAACGCCTTGCAAATCGTACGCGAGGCTGTACTCAATGCCATTAAACACTCACAAGCCACGCTCATTGAAGTCATCGCTCGTACCAACGAAGATGGCGAACAAGAACTCATTGTGCGTGATAACGGCATTGGTATTCCAAGTTTAGAAGAACCGGATGGACATTACGGACTTAACATCATGCACGAGCGTAGCGCACAACTCAACGCCAAGCTCACCATTACTAATCAAGCAAGTGGCGGCACAGAAGTAAAAGTTACGTTGGCGCACACATCATCTTAATTCAGAGGAAATTATGCAGAATTTACAATCGTTTCATACCTTTGCTATTCCGGCGCATGCCGAAAAAATCATTAAAATTGCCTCCATTCCTCAACTGAAACAGGTATGGGACGAGTGCCAACAAGAAAATCTGCCCGTGTTGTTTTTGGGGCAAGGTAGCAATGTGTTATTTATTGAGGATTTTGCCGGTGCTGTGCTCATTAACTGCCTGCTCGGCATTCAACACAAAGAAGACCAGCATTTCCATTATCTGCACGTTAATGGTGGCGAAGTATGGCATAATTTGGTGCAATGGAGCATCGAACAAGGCATTTACGGCTTGGAAAATCTCGCCTTAATCCCAGGTTGCGCTGGTTCCGCTCCCATCCAAAATATCGGTGCCTACGGCGTTGAATTTAAAGATGTGTGCGACTATGTAGAGGTATTAAACTTAGCCTCCGGCGAGCAATTCCGTTTAACCAATATCGAATGCGAGTTTGGTTATCGGGAAAGTGTATTCAAACATAAATATGTAAAAGGTTATGTGGTGACAGCCGTCGGATTAAAACTGGCAAAAGATTGGAAACCGGTATTGAAATATGGCAACTTGGCAAACCTAGATAAAAGTGCGGTCAGTTCTGCGGACATTTTTTCAGAAATTTGTGCCGTTCGCCAAAGTAAATTACCCGATCCGAAACAATTTGGTAATGTAGGCAGTTTCTTCAAAAACCCTGTTGTTTCCGCCCAACAATTTGAGCGTCTACAACAAGAATACGCGACGATTCCGCATTTCCCACAAGCAGACGGCAGCATAAAATTAGCCGCAGGTTGGCTTATTGACCAATGCAACTTAAAAGGCTACCAAATCGGCGGCGCAGCGGTACATCAACAGCAAGCCTTGGTTCTTATAAACAAAGGCAATGCCACCGCATCTGATATCGTTGAATTGGCACATCACATTTATCATCTGGTAGCACTTCGCTTCGATATTCAATTACAACCGGAAGTACGTTTTATCGGTAAGTACGGTGAAGTGGATAGTCAACAAACCATCAGTTAATTACAGGAACACCATGACATTTAACGAAATTTTAGTCGCATTACCGACAATTGAACATCTGAGTGAAATCAACATTTTAGAAAACGGTAAACAGATTCATCAAATTCCGGCTGCGCCTGGAAAATTAGGTTCATTACGGGTGTATAACGCACTGGCAGAGGAATTTAACGGGAAATTAGACCGCACTTCTGCACAGAAAGGCTTGCAACTCTTCGCTGAGCATACGGAAGATGCCCGTCAGTTTCCAGGTAAACACCCGAATATTGATTTATTACT
This sequence comes from Aggregatibacter segnis ATCC 33393, assembly GCF_900476035.1. Taxonomy (GTDB): domain Bacteria; phylum Pseudomonadota; class Gammaproteobacteria; order Enterobacterales; family Pasteurellaceae; genus Aggregatibacter; species Aggregatibacter segnis. The sequence continues at coordinate 388,105 of NZ_LS483443.1, forward strand.
GCGCGTGATTGAACAAGACTTGTGTTATCACATTGAGGCTCACTAATGGAACAGCAAAAACCATTTCCTATTCCCGTCAATTATTTCAGTATTGTTTTAGGCTTATCCGCGTTAGGCTTGGCTTGGCGTTATGGCACGCATACTGCAGGACTACCTTCGATTATTAGCGAAACCTTGCTAGGTTTAGCGACTATCATTTGGTTGATATTTATTGTGGCTTATGGCGTGAAATGGTTACGTTTCCCTCAACAAGCCAAAGAAGAATTACATCACTTAATTCTGGGCTGTTTTATCAGTTTAATTCCCATCACCACCATTTTAATTGGCTTGGCTGTCTTGCCATATGCCTTCCCATTATCCATAGGATTAATCGCATTAGGGATCATAGGGCAGTTAGGTTTCGCCGCTTTCCGCGTTGCTGGGTTATGGCGCGGCATTCACAAAGCAGAAGCCGCAACACCGATTATGTATTTACCAACCGTAGCAACTAATTTTGTCAGCGGCACAGCATTAGGCTATTTGGGGTATAGCGAGTTGGGAATGCTCTTTTTTGGTGCCGGCATGTTTTCGTGGCTAAGCCTTGAACCGGCAATTTTGCATCGCTTACGCAATTTAGAACCCGTTGCACCTGCCGTACGTCCAGCGATAGGTATTCAACTTGCACCGGCATTTGTGGGTTGTTCCACTTACTTAACGTTAAATGGTGGTGAGGTGGATTTATTGGTGAAGCTGTTCGTCGGTTATGGTGTATTGCAACTGTTATTCTTAATCCGTTTATTGCCTTGGCTATTCCAAAATGGTTTCATGGTTTCATTTTGGGCATTCTCGTTTGGACTAGCATCCATGGCAAACGTAGGATTACATATTTATCAAGGTACATCAGACCCTATCCTAAGCGTTATTGGCCTATCCCTATTTTGGTTTGCTTCGACGATGATTGGACTATTGATTTTAGGGACAATTTACCTCATGATGCGCGGTCGTTTTTTAGTAAAATAAACGAACTTTCAGGCAAAAAATTGGTCATATAAACGATGAAAAGACGAATTCCAATCGCTAAAACCGATTGAAATTCTCATAAATTGTGTTATAACTGGGCTCTCTCAATCAAGCCTGGTGACTTTACTAAGAAGGAAGATGATGGATAAAGAAACTCAAACCATGATGTTAGTTCCCCAAGGAAGCTTAGAAGCCTATATTCGCGCAGCGAATGAATACCCGATGTTAACGGCGGAAGAGGAAAAGGAACTCGCGGAACGTTTGTATTACAACGAAGATATTGAAGCAGCAAAAAAACTCGTGTTATCTCACTTGCGCTTCGTTATCCATGTTGCCCGTGGTTATTCCGGTTATGGCTTGCCGCAAGCGGATTTAATTCAAGAGGGCAATATCGGTTTAATGAAAGCAGTTAAGCGTTTTAACCCGGAAGTAGGTGTTCGCTTAGTGTCTTTCGCAGTGCATTGGATCAAAGCAGAAATTCACGAATACGTTTTGCGTAATTGGCGTATTGTGAAAGTTGCGACGACCAAAGCGCAACGTAAGTTGTTCTTTAATCTACGCAAAACCAAACAACGCTTAGGTTGGTTTAATGAAAACGAAGTGGACATGGTGGCAAATGAGTTAGGCGTTTCTCCACAAGATGTGGTGGAAATGGAATCACGCATGACCGGTGCTGATGTGGCGTTTGATTTGCCAACAGACGATCATGATGAAGAAACCTACGCACCGGCGTTGTACTTGGAAGACAAAGGCTCCAATTTTGCCGCGGAGTTAGAAAATGAAAACTATGAAGCACAAGCCACTGATCAACTTGTGGTGGCATTAAATAATCTTGATGCACGTAGCCAAGACATTATCAAAGCCCGCTGGTTGGATGAAACCAAAGCAACTTTACAAGACTTGGCTGCAAAATATAACATCTCAGCAGAACGTGTTCGTCAGCTAGAAACTAACGCACTGAAAAAATTAAAAAGTGCGGTCAGTTTTTAATGCATTTTTGAAGCGTATAAAAAGAGAAAACCCGCTCCATCAAGAGCGGGTTTTTCTTTTTCCAACGAAGTTATTTCACCGGAATTTCTGCTAATAATTTCGTGATCAAAGACCAATAAATTTGTACCGCCGGAATATGAACCTTCTCATCCGGTGAGTGCGCATTTTTGATTGTTGGCCCGATGGATACCATATCCATATTCGGATAGATTTTCTTCAGTAAACCACATTCCAGACCGGCGTGAATCACTTTGATTGTTGGCTCATAGCCCAAGACGTCCGCATAGATTTTATGGGTTAAATCAACAATTGGTGAATGTGCCTGTGGCTCCCAGCCCGGATAAGAGCCGGAGAATTCAGCACAAGCACCACTTAATGAAGCAAGCGATGTCAACATCTCGGCAACATATTCTTTGCCGCTATCAATAAGTGAACGTACTAAAATTGTAGCTTTAATTTGATTCTCTTCTGTTTTTAATACGCCAACACTGAGGGATGTTTCCACGGTGTTTTCTAATACATCGCTATTACGAATCACACCATTCGGTAGCACGTTCAAGAAATGAATCACACGTTGTGTGCTAGCCACAGTAAAGGTTTTCTCAGATTTCTCAACAGGCTGCAAATCAAACGTAAGATTCGGTTCAATTAGTGCCAGTTCAGCTTTTAATAAAACAGCAAAATTTTCCACCGCACTTTTTAGTTGAGCCACGTCACCGTTGAAGTTCAACGTTGCAAACGCTTCACGCGGAATAGCGTTACGAATAGAACCGCCGCGAATGTCACTTAAAAGGAAATCAAAGTGCGGTTGATGTTGGGTGAGTTTTGCTAAGAAACGCGCAAGCACTTTAATCGCATTGGCACGTCCAGTATGGATATCGCAACCGGAATGTCCGCCACGTAACCCCTTAAGAATAATTTGATAGCTGTGAGAGAAGGCATTGTCTTGATATTCCACCGGCAATGTCACATTCGCATTTTCGCCACCGGCGCAACCCACATAAATTTCTGCGTTTTCTTCTGTGTCGGTGTTAATCATAATGTCGCTTTGTAGCCAGTTTGGACGCAATCCGATAGCCCCTTCCATGCCACGTTCTTCTGTCATGGTGAGTAACACTTCTAAATCGGGATGGGCAATATCATCACTGTCTAAAATGGCTAACGTCGATGCCATTCCAATACCGTTGTCCGCCCCTAAGGTCGTGTCTGTAGCACGCACCCATTCACCATCAATATAAGGACGGATAGGATCGGTGGCAAAATTATGTGAGCTACCTTCATTCGCTTGCGGCACCATATCCAAATGCGCCTGTAAAGCAACTTTTTGACGATTTTCCATGCCTTTTGTTGCCGGTTTACGGATTAATACATTGCCTACATCATCACGTTCCGCGTAAAACCCTTTCCCTTTTGCCCAGTTGATGATGAATTCCGCAAGTTCATTTTCTTGGTAGGATGGATGTGGGATTGCACAAATTTGATCAAACCATTTCCATAATAAATTCGGACTTAATTGTTGTATTTCTGACATAGTTCCTCCTTAAAAAATTAGGGAAAATAATAGCATAAAATGCCATTTCGGGTTATCCTAACGCAATTTTTATTTCCAGGGCGATGCCCGTAAAATTTTTAAAAGGTGTGTTTATGAGTGAAAAATATGTTGTGACGTGGGATATGTTCCATATGCACGCACGCAAATTATCCGAACGTTTACTTCCAGCTTCCCAATGGAAGGGCATCGTCGCAGTCAGCCGTGGCGGTTTATTTCCTGGCGCAGTACTTGCCCGTGAGTTAGGTATTCGTCATGTAGAAACCATTTGTATCGCTAGCTATAACCACGATAAACAAGGTGAATTGCAGGTCTTACATGCAGCTCAATTAGAAAACGGTGGAGAAGGATTTATCGTCATTGACGATTTAGTAGATACCGGAAACACTGCACGCGCTATTCGTGAGATGTACCCAAATGCTCATTTCGTTACTGTTTTCGCAAAACCAGCCGGCGCTGAATTAGTTGATGATTATGTAGTTGATATCCCACAAAACACATGGATCGAACAACCTTGGGATATGGGCATTTGTTTCGTTCCACCACTTGCTAGAAAATAAAAAATAATAGAAAAAAATGACCGCACTTTATTTCATTAAAGTGCGGTCATTTTTTATTGTGTTTTCACCAGATTCGTTTTATCAACATGATGAAAACAAAAAGGCGTACCATTCGATACGCCTTTCTAATTAGGTTTATTATCAATTATTTGATAATTTTAGCTACCACACCAGCACCTACTGTACGGCCACCTTCACGGATAGCGAAACGTAAACCTTGGTCCATCGCGATTGGGTGGATTAAGGATACGGTCATTTTGATGTTATCGCCAGGCATAACCATTTCCACGCCTTCCGGTAACTCGATAGTACCGGTTACGTCAGTTGTACGGAAATAGAATTGTGGACGGTAACCTTTGAAGAATGGAGTATGACGACCACCTTCTTCTTTAGATAATACGTACACTTCAGATTCGAAGTCAGTGTGTGGAGTGATTGAACCCGGTTTCGCTAATACTTGACCACGTTCGATTTCTTCACGTTTAGTACCACGTAATAATGCACCGATGTTTTCACCTGCACGACCTTCGTCAAGTAATTTACGGAACATTTCAACACCGGTTACGGTTGTTTTCGCAGTTGGTTTGATACCAACGATTTCAACTTCATCACCGGTACGGATGATACCACGCTCTACACGACCTGTTACTACAGTACCACGACCAGAGATTGAGAACACGTCTTCAATTGGAAGAAGGAACGGTTGGTCGATTGCACGCTCAGGTTCAGGAATGTAAGTATCTAATGCTTGAGCTAATTCAAGGATTTTTTCTTCCCATTCTGCTACGCCGTTTAACGCTTGTAATGCAGAACCACGAATGATTGGAGTATCATCACCTGGGAAGTCATATTGAGAAAGAAGTTCACGAACTTCCATTTCAACTAATTCTAATAACTCTTCGTCATCTACCATGTCGCATTTGTTTAAGAATACGATGATGTAAGGAACACCTACTTGGCGACCTAATAAGATGTGCTCACGAGTTTGTGGCATAGGACCATCAGTTGCTGCTACTACTAAGATAGCACCATCCATTTGTGCCGCACCGGTAATCATGTTTTTAACATAGTCGGCGTGTCCCGGACAGTCAACGTGTGCGTAGTGACGTGTTGGTGTGTCGTATTCAACGTGGGATGTGTTGATGGTGATACCACGCGCTTTTTCTTCCGGCGCGTTATCGATTTGGTCGAATGCACGAGCTGCACCACCGTAGTGTTTTGCTAATACGGTTGTGATAGCTGCAGTTAAAGTGGTTTTACCATGGTCAACGTGGCCGATTGTACCCACGTTAACGTGCGGTTTTGTACGTTCAAATTTTTCTTTAGACATTGAGAGTCCCTCTAAACAAACACGGTTATCGATGGTTCAATTTACCAGACTAACCAAAGTATTAAAATTTGTAATGGAGAGATTATTAAGAAGTGGTGCTGATAGGCAGATTCGAACTGCCGACCTCACCCTTACCAAGGGTGCGCTCTACCAACTGAGCTATATCAGCGCTTGGAGCGGGCAGCGGGAATCGAACCCGCGTCATTAGCTTGGAAGGCTAAGGTAATAGCCATTATACGATGCCCGCCGTTCTTAATTCATCTGTCCCATCGGTCGCTTAGAAATGGTGGAGGGAGAAGGATTCGAACCTTCGAAGGCTGAGCCGGCAGATTTACAGTCTGCTCCCTTTGGCCGCTCGGGAATCCCTCCACTCTAAGTTGGAACTTGAATACGAGAAATGGTGCCGACTATCGGAATCGAACTGATGACCTACTGATTACAAGTCAGTTGCTCTACCTACTGAGCTAAGTCGGCGTCGTAAACAAGTGAGGCGTATTATAGGGATTTTTTTATGCCTGACAAGTTTTTTTTTAGTAAATAAAGTTTTTTTTGGTTATTCGTTTAATTATCAAGCAAAAACCCTCTAACGTCGGTGAATTTAGCTGATTATGCAAAAATTTTACTGCTCAATCTCTTATTTATAAGGTATATTTTGCAACCTATCATTGGCTAAAAAAGAGTAATTCAGCACGTGGACTTTTCGGTTTCTCCTTCTATGTCGGAACAACTTACGCCATTTTTATCATTTGATCGGCAACGTTGGGCGGAATTGCGTAAATCAGTACCGTTAACATTAACCGAACAGGATCTCAAACCTCTGCTTGGAATAAATGAAGAGCTTTCCATTGACGAAGTTCGTACTATCTATTTACCGTTAGTCCGTTTGATTAACTACTATATAGATGAAAATATTCGTCGCCAAAATGTGTTGCGCCGTTTTCTTGGAGAGAAAAGCACAAACGTGCCCTACATTATTAGTATTGCTGGCAGTGTAGCAGTAGGAAAAAGTACTTCTGCCCGGATTCTGCAATCGCTCTTAAGCCATTGGCCAAAACAACGTAAAGTCGATTTGATTACGACAGATGGCTTCCTACACCCGTTAGCATATCTTCAGGAACACAATTTATTGCATAAAAAAGGCTTTCCAATTTCTTACAATACGCCACAACTGATTCGTTTTTTAGCAGATATAAAATCCGGTAAGCCAAATGTTACTGCGCCAATTTATTCTCATCTAACCTATGACATTATTCCTGATCAATTTAATGTCATCGATCAACCTGACATTCTAATTTTAGAAGGGTTAAACGTCTTACAACCTAACAGAAATCAAGCCAATGAGCTGTTTGTTTCTGATTTTGTCGATTTCTCTATTTATGTTGATGCGGAAGAAGACTTATTAAAAGAATGGTATATTCACCGCTTTCTGAAATTCCGCCAAAGTGCTTTTACCGATCCGAACTCATATTTCAAACATTATGCCAATCTCTCTGAACAAGAAGCAGTTACCACGGCGGGAAAAATTTGGGATGAAATTAACGGATTGAACCTGAAAGAAAATATTCTACCTACGCGAGAACGTGCCGATTTAATTCTAAAGAAAGGCGCAAACCATGAAGTCGAATTGGTCACCTTAAGAAAATAACAAAAAAAGCACCGCACTTTTTATTCAAAGTGCGGTGCTTTTTTTAAGTGAATGTTAAATATCCAGATTTGCTCTTAATGCGTTACTTTCAATGAATTCGCGACGAGGCTCTACTTCATCCCCCATTAAGGTGGTGAATAACTGATCTGCAGCCACCGCATCTTTGATAGACACTTTCAACATACGGCGAGTGTTTGGATCCATTGTTGTTTCCCAAAGCTGTTCCGGGTTCATTTCACCTAACCCTTTATAGCGTTGAATCATCAAACCACGGCGAGATTCTTTCATTAACCATTCAATCGCTTGCTCAAAAGAAGTTACTGCAACTTTACGTTCACCACGCATAACATAAGCATTTTCTTCTAATAAGCCGACCAATTTTTCACCCAATGCAATTAAACGCGCATATTCATTACCGGTTACAAACTGGAAGTTTAAGAAATAATCCGTATCAATCCCGTGCGTTCTTACCGTTAATACCACTTCATACAAGTTTCGTTCAGCATTGAATTGCAAACGATAGCTATAATGTCTGCCGTCAGTTTCTTTTCCATTTAAAGAAGCAACCAAAGAATCAGCCCAAGAATTGACCGCACTTTCCTGTTGCATTAACGCTGTGGTCAACGCCGGTTGATAAATCAATTCTTTCAACACGCTTTCCGGATAATAACGACTCAAGCGGGTCGTCATTTTTTGTACTGCAAGATATTCGGAAGCGAGATTTTGTAACGCCACACCCTGCATACCCGGCGCATTCTCATTCACATAAAGCGCCGCATTTTCCAATGCAATCGCCAATTCAAATTCCGCCATGGCTTCATCGTCTTTAATGTATTGCTCTTGTTTGCCTTTTTTCACTTTATAAAGCGGTGGTTGGGCAATATACACATAACCGCGTTCAATCAGTTCCGGCATTTGACGATAGAAGAAGGTCAATAACAACGTACGAATGTGCGAGCCGTCTACGTCCGCATCGGTCATGATAATAATGCTGTGATAACGCAATTTATCCGGGTTATATTCGTCACGACCGATACCGCAACCTAGCGCCGTAATCAATGTCCCCACTTCCGCAGAAGATAACATTTTGTCAAAGCGGGCTTTTTCCACATTCAGGATTTTCCCTTTTAACGGCAAAATTGCTTGGTTTTTACGATTACGCCCTTGTTTTGCCGAACCGCCCGCAGAGTCACCCTCTACGATATAAAGTTCGGATAATGCCGGATCACGCTCCTGACAATCCGCTAATTTACCCGGCAAGCCACCCAAGTCTAGTGCGCCTTTACGACGAGTCATTTCGCGCGCTTTACGTGCCGCTTCACGGGCACGTGCCGCATCAATAATTTTGGTCACGATGATTTTTACATCGTTTGGATTTTCCAACAAATAGGTTTGCAAATACTCGTTCATCAAAGATTCCACCGAACTTTTTACTTCGGAGGAAACCAATTTGTCTTTGGTTTGAGAAGAGAATTTCGGATCCGGTACTTTCACGGAAATCACAGCTACCAAGCCTTCACGAGCATCATCACCGGAAGTCGCCACTTTGGATTTCTTGGTGTAGCCTTCGTTTTCCATGTAGTTATTCAACGTACGGGTCATCGCCCCGCGGAAACCTGCCAAGTGCGTACCACCATCGCGTTGTGGAATGTTGTTGGTAAAGCAGTAAATGTTTTCTGCATAACCATCGTTCCATTGCAACGCAATTTCCACGCCAATGCCGTCTTTTTCTGCAGAGAAATAGAACGGTTTCGGGTGGATTGGCGTTTTACCACGATTGATATATTCCACGAACGCTTGAATACCACCTTCGTAGTGGAAATGGTCTTGTTTGTCGGTACGTTCGTCAATTAAACGAATAGAAACGCCGGAGTTTAAGAAAGATAACTCTCTTAAACGCTTGGCTAAAATATCGTATTCAAATTCAATATTAGTGAAGATAGTCGGGCTTGGCCAGAAACGCACGGTGGTACCGGTTTGGGTGGTTTCGCCGATAACGGCTAGAGGTGCTTGTGGATCGCCGAGGCTGTAAAATTGCTCATGCACCTTGCCTTGACGGCGAATGGTGAGCTGTAACTTGTCGGACAACGCGTTTACCACGGATACCCCCACACCGTGCAAACCGCCGGAGACTTTATAGGAGTTATCGTCAAATTTACCGCCCGCATGCAAAACCGTCATGATCACTTCTGCGGCAGAAACACCTTCTTCCGGGTGAATATCTACCGGAATACCGCGCCCGTCATCCTGTACGGAAACAGAATTATCGGAATGAATAGTCACCACGATGTCATCACAATACCCAGCCAAGGCTTCGTCAATAGCGTTATCCACGACCTCGAAAACCATATGGTGTAAACCTGTTCCATCGTCTGTGTCACCGATATACATACCGGGACGTTTACGCACCGCATCAAGCCCTTTCAGCACTTTAATACTGTTTGCACCATAAGTTTCTGGAGTAGTTGTTGACATAATTCTTCTCTGTGTAATTCGTAAAAAATTGGGCGGGATTATAGCAAAATTTTGCGCAATTAGCTAAACATAACTGCACTTAAACGGTACTTAGACTTATTCGGTTGCGCGGGCATTTTTATGTTCGCGGATTAAAGACAGAAACGCTTGTCCGAAACGCTCCAATTTAATCGTACCGACACCGTTAATTTGCAACATTTCAATATTGCTGACCGGTTGGTATTGCGCCATTTCTTGCAAAGTCGCATCGTTAAACACGATATATGGCGGAATATTTTCCTTATCGGCAATTTGCTTACGCAGGAAGCGCAAACGTGCAAATAAATCTTTGTCGTAAGAACCGACCGCACTTTTGTGCATCATGGCCGTAGTGACGATAGACGATAGACGTGGCGTTGCCAATTCCAACGGCATCTCTCCCCGCAAAATCGGCTTGGCGTTTTCTGTGAGCTGTAACGTATTGCCATATTCACCGATCATTTGACGCACCAAGCCCAAATGAATGAGTTGACGCAACACGGACTGCCAGTATTCCGTGCTGTGTTCTTTGCCGATGCCATACACACTCAGTTGGTCGTGCTGCTGGTCACGAATTTTCTGGTTATTCATGCCACGCAAGACGGCAATGACATAATGGGCGCCATAAGATTGACCGGTGCGATAAATTGCCGACATGATTTTTTGCGCGTCCAACAACCCATCGTATTTTTTCGGCGGATCAAGACAAATATCGCAATTTTGACAGGCGGTTTGACGATGTTCGCCAAAATAATTCAATAAGACCAAACGGCGACAGGTTTGGCTCTCGGCAAATTCACCGATGGCTTGCAATTTATGCTGTTCGATTTGGCGTTGTGGCGTTTCCGGCTTTTCCATGAGCATTTTGTTCAACCACACATAATCCGCCGGATCGTAAAACAACACCGCCTCAGCCGGCAAATCGTCACGCCCTGCACGGCCGGTTTCTTGATAGTAGGATTCAATGCTACGCGGCAAATCAAAATGTGCCACAAAGCGCACGTTGGATTTATTAATCCCCATACCGAAGGCGATCGTCGCCACCACCACTTGAATGTTATCCCGCTGAAAATCCCGTTGTACCTTTTCCCGCAAGCTATTTTCCATGCCAGCATGATACGCTGCCGCCCGCACGCCTTTGTTACACAACGTTTCCGCAATGCGCTCCACTTTGTTGCGGCTGTTGCAATAAACAATGCCACTTTTTCCTTTTTGTGCCACAACGAAACGACACAGCTGCTCCATCGGCTTAAATTTTTCTACCAAGGTGTAACGAATATTCGGACGATCGAAACTGCCCACATGAAAGTGCGGTCGATTTAGCCGGAGATTTTGCAGAATATCTTGTTGCGTTGTGGGATCTGCCGTGGCTGTCAAAGCCATAATCGGCACATTCGGGAAACTGCCTTTTAAGCCACCGAGTTGGGTATATTCAGGGCGAAAATCGTGTCCCCATTGGGAAATGCAGTGCGCCTCATCAATGGCGATAAAGCTCACCTGACATAAGGAAATAAATTGGAAAAAACTGTTGGTCATGACTTTTTCCGGGGACAAATACAACAATTTTAACTGCCCGGAAATCGCCCTATTTTGCACCTGTTGTTGCTCTTCAAAGGTTTGCGAGGAGTTTAAATAATCCGCTTCTACGCCACTGGCGCGTAGCTGATCCACTTGGTCTTTCATTAGTGAAATCAATGGCGACACCACCAAAGTCATCCCGTCAAAACACAACGCAGGAATTTGATAGCACAAGGATTTTCCCGTACCCGTCGCCATAATGACCAAGCAGTCTTGCCCATTTAGCGCCGCCTGGATAATTTCCTCTTGCCCTTTGCGAAACGCTTGATAGCCGAACACCGAATGCAACACATTCTTTGCCGTCGCATAAAGTGCGGTGGATTTTGCCGACGATTTATCGAGAAAATCCACCGCACTTTTCATGGGTTCGGATGAGGTCAGGTGATTCATTAACCGAGCTGCACCTGCTCACCATGTTTAGCAAGCGCTTCGGTTAGAGCTTGCCAGAAGTCTAAGCCGTCGTTGCTGACCCAACGTCCATTTTTATAGGCAAAATGGAAACCGCCATTGTGGCTCGCCAACCATAATTCTAACAACGGTTCTTGTTTGTTGATCACAATTTGGCTGCGATCACCAAGCGTAATCGTGAACACGGAACCTTGGCGTTCACAATCGGCATCACAATCTTGCGCTTCCAGTTGCTCTTCAATTTCATCCCAAATTTGCTCGATTTTCTGATGAAACTCAACGATATTCATAAAATCACTCCAATAAATGACAGTAGGGCGGAAATTATAAAGATTTTCTGTGCGTTGTGATAGCACAAAGCCGGATTTAGTGGTAAAAAGAACAGTCAAATTTGAGCACAAGGAACAACCAATGAAAAAACTGATTTCCGTATTTTTACTCGTGACATTGTGTGCGCTAAGTACCGGCTGTGGCGTTAAAGGTCCATTATATTTTCCTGAACAAGACAGCGCTCAGAAAACAACCAAATAACTTTTTATAGGCGACCTTATGGACTTTTTCCAATATAAAAATAATCAACTCATGGCAGAAAATTTGCCGGTCAAACAATTGGCCGAACAATTTGGTACGCCGTTGTATGTTTACTCCCGCGCCACCCTTGAACGCCATTGGCACGCGTTTAATAACGCGTTTGGCGAGCATCCGCATTTGGTGTGTTTTGCCGTAAAATCGAACCCGAATATTGCGATTTTAAACATAATGGCGAAATTAGGTTCAGGCTTTGACATTGTGTCCCAAGGGGAATTGGAGCGCGTCCTTGCCGCCGGCGGTGACGCGGCTAAAGTGGTCTTTTCCGGCGTTGCAAAATCCCGCCAAGAAATCGCCCGCGCCTTAGAAGTCAATATTCGTTGTTTCAACGTGGAGTCGGAAGCAGAATTATTGCGCATTAACCAAATCGCCGGTGAAATGGGCAAAATTGCCCCGATTTCATTGCGCGTAAATCCGGATGTGGACGCCCACACGCACCCTTACATTTCCACAGGGTTAAAAGAAAATAAATTCGGCGTGAGCGTAGAACAAGCTCGAGAAGTCTATAAATTAGCCGCCACCTTACCGAATATTAAAATCGTCGGCATGGATTGCCACATCGGCTCACAACTCACGGAATTACAACCCTTTTTAGATGCGGTAGATCGCTTAATTGTGCTCATGGAACAATTAAATCAAGATGGTATTCATTTAAAACACTTAGACTTAGGCGGCGGCTTAGGCGTGACTTACACGGACGAAACACCGCCACATCCGACAGAATATGCCAAAGCGTTGTGGGAAAAATTGAGTGCCTTTAGCGAACTGGAAATCATCGTCGAACCCGGACGCGCCATTACTGCAAACGCTGGGATTTTGGTAACCAAAGTAGAGTATTTAAAATCCAACGAAAGTCGCAATTTTGCCATTGCGGATGCGGGTATGAACGACATGATTCGCCCGGCACTTTATCAAGCCTACATGAACATTCTCGAAATCGACCGTACTTTAGCGCGTGAAGAAAAAATCTATGATGTGGTCGGCCCAATTTGCGAAACCTCCGATTTTCTCGGCAAACAACGCAAACTTGCCATTGCGGAAGGGGATTATTTAGCCCAACGATCTGCCGGTGCCTATGGCGCAAGCATGTCTTCCAACTATAACTCTCGCCCAAGAACAGCGGAAGTGATGGTGGATGGAGATAAAGCGTATCTTATTCGTCGCCGCGAGGCTTTAAACGAATTGTGGCAATTAGAAAGCTTATTGCCGTAACGCAAGGTGAAACATAAAAAATCCCGCAAACTCACTTGCGGGATTTTTTATAAACACATCGGTGAACAAAACTACGCTCTTACCGCAATGGCCTCAATTTCTAAGCCAACATCTTTCGGCAGGCGGGCCACTTCCACACAAGAACGTGCAGGGAAACTCAGATGATGATTTTCTTTGAAGAAACGCTCATATTCGCCATTGACTGCGGCAAAATCATTTAAATCTTTCACGAATACCGTTGTTTTCACAATATCAGCAACAGTGAGTCCGGCTTGTTCAATGATCGCTTTCACATTTTCCAAAGACTGACGAGCTTGTGCCACAATGTCTTTCGGCACTTCACCGGTTGCCGGATTGACCGGAATTTGTCCGGACGTCAGCACTAAATTGCCTAAATCAACGGCTTGTACATAAGGCCCAATCGCGGCTGGCGCCTTCTCTGTATGAACTACTTTCGTCATTTTTTCTCCTAACTGATGATTTTGTGGAACGCTATTCTACGTTGAAATCGATAACATGTCAGTTACCATACAACACTAATCAAACTCGCTCGGGTCAGAACCCACATAATCCGCAAAATCCTCTTGATGAAACCCATGTGACAGCATGTATTGCCAAATTTTTTGGCGCATTTTCGGCGGTTGCTTTTCCTTATAATCAGGAAACTTTTTGCGTAACACATTTAACGCCAATGCCGACCAATCAATATCGCATTCACGGACAACCGCTTCAATGGTTGCGCTTTCAATCCCTTTTAATTGACGCAATTCTTGTTTGATTCGATTGATGCCATAGCCTCGTTGAGAACGACTGTTCAAATAACTTTCAGTAAAACGCTGATCACTTTGCCAATTTTTTTGCTGGCAATAGGCAATGGCTTGGTCAATTTCTTCCTCGGAAAAGGCTTTTTCCTGCATTTTGCAACGCAGTTCAAATTCGCTGTATTCACGGTGAGAAAGTAAATTCATCACATAATTAAGGGCAAGGGAGGACATATTGTGTCACTTGTTATTATGGTTAAAAACAGATAGAAAAAGTGCGGTCATTTTTAACCGCACTTTTAGACATCACCCATCTTATTCGAAGTCAGCTTCACCGGCTTCGTCTTCAACATCGGCGGTAATGGCTGTTTCCGGATGCGCTAACAATTCATCACGCAAGGTGCTTTCAATTAATTTCGCTTGCTCCGGATTCTCTTTTAACCATTTCATTGCATTGGTTTTACCTTGACCGATTTTCTCGTTTTCATAGGCATACCATGCACCGGCTTTGCTGATGAGCTTGTGTTTTACGCCAAGATCAATCAATTCGCTTTCTTTAGAAATGCCTTCACCGTACAGAATTTGGAAATCCACTTGACGGAATGGCGGTGCCACTTTGTTTTTCACCACTTTCACGCGGGTTTCGTTACCAATCACTTCATCGCCTTCTTTGATTGACCCGACACGACGAATATCTAAACGCACAGAGGCATAGAATTTAAGCGCATTACCACCGGTAGTGGTTTCCGGGTTACCAAACATCACACCGATCTTCATACGGATTTGGTTTATGAAAATCACTAAACAGTTGGCATTTTTAATTTGTCCGGTTAATTTACGCAACGCTTGAGACATAAGACGCGCTTGCAAGCCCACATGAGAATCGCCCATGTCGCCTTCAATTTCCGCTTTCGGCGTTAAGGCTGCAACGGAGTCAACAATAATCACATCCACCGCGCCGGAACGTACTAAGGCATCACAGATTTCTAACGCTTGCTCACCGTTGTCCGGTTGAGAAACCAACAACTCTTTCACATCCACGCCCAGTTTAGAGGCATAAATTGGGTCTAAGGCATGTTCTGCATCGATAAAGGCACAGGTTTTACCCGCTTTTTGCGCTTCGGCGATAACAGAAAGCGTCAAGGTGGTTTTACCGGAAGATTCCGGGCCAAAAATTTCAACGATACGTCCCATTGGCAAACCGCCGATCCCTAACGCTAAGTCAAGACCAAAGGAACCGGTGGAAATCGCTTCAATATCCAATTTTTGGCTATCGCCTAATTTCATGATAGCGCCTTTACCAAATTGTTTTTCGATTTGACCTAACGCGGCTTCGAGCGCTTTTTGTTTTTCTTCTTGAGTTGCCATTTTTTACCTCGGGAAAATCATTATCAAAATTCGCGCTTATAATAACTGTATCAATATACAGTATCAAGTGAAATTTTGATCTTTTTAAAATTTATGTGATGTCGCTTCCAAAACAAGATTATTTTGCCGTTTATTCTGCTTGAGACATGATGTCTTCTATGCTTTCTTGGAGTGCCAACCAGTCAACTTCTACCTCTTCTAGCTGCTTTTTCACCTGCACCTGCTCGGCTAAAAGTGCGGTTAATTTTGCTTTCATTTCTGCGTCGTACAAACTCGGATCCGCCAAATCTGTTTCAATCTGCTGTAACTTAGCCCCCAATTTTTCCATTTGATTTTCCAGCTGCGTTGCTTGTTTACGTAATGGCGCAAGTTGTTGGCGAAGTTCCGCTTCTTTACGTTTTTGCTCTTTACGGTTGGCAGCAGAATTTTCATTTTCACTGGGCTCATTTTGTGCTTTTATCGCCGTTGGCTGCGCGTTTTGCTCGTTTAGCCACTTCTGATAATCTGCCAAATCCCCTTTAAATTCTTCCACTTGCTTGTCATGCACCAAATAGAATTCATCCACGGTATTCCGCAACAAATGGCGATCGTGCGATACCAACACCAAAGAACCTTGATAATCCACCAACGCTTCGGTCAACGCCTGACGCATATCTAAATCCAGGTGGTTAGTCGGTTCATCCAGCAACAGTAAGTTCGGGCGTTGCCACACAATAAGCGCCAACACCAAACGCGCTTTTTCACCACCGGAAAAAGACGCCACCGGCTGATTCACTTTGTCGCCGTGAAAAGCAAAGCCACCTAAATAATCGCGCAGTTGTTGTTCTGTTTGTTGAGGCGCAATTTTTTGTAAATGCCACAAGGCGCTTTCATCCGCGCGTAACGTATCCAATTGATGTTGTGCGAAATAGCCTAACTGCACGCCTTTCGCCAATTGAATCGTGCCACCGGTCGGTGCGATTTCACCCGCCAATAATTTAATTAAGGTGGATTTCCCTGCACCATTTTTACCGAGCAGCCCGATACGTGAACCGGGCACCAAATTCAGTTTAATTTTACTTAAAATTTCCACCGCACTTTCACCCGAACCATAACCGGCAGAAGCGTTTTCCATCATTAATAAAGGACTTGGCAGGGAAAGCGGTTCACGAAATTCAAAATGAAACGGATTATCCACATACGCCGGTGCAATTTTTTCCATGCGTTCCAATGCCTTAATACGGCTTTGCGCCTGTTTAGCCTTGGTGGCTTTGGCTTTGAAACGGTCAATATAACGCTGTAAGTGATCAATTTTCAGTTGTTGCTGGCGATACATGGCATTTTGTTGTGCTAATTTCGTTGCCCGTTGCAATTCAAAGGAAGAATAATCGCCCGTGTATTCATTGAGTTTTTGTTGTTCAATATGCAAAATCTTGCCGACAATCGGATCTAAAAAGTCGCGATCGTGCGAGATCAAAATCAATGTTCCCGGATATTGTTTTAACCAACGCTCCAACCAAATCACCGCGTCCAAATCCAAGTGGTTGGTGGGTTCGTCAAGCAATAATAAATCAGATCGACAAATCAAGGCTTGGGCCAAATTCAACCGCATCCGCCAACCACCGGAAAATGCCTTCACCGGCTGTTCCAATTCCGCCTGAGAAAAGCCCAAACCGTGCAACAATTCGCCGGCGCGTGCTTCAATCGTCCAAGCATCAATGGCATCAAGTTGATTATGCAACGTGGCAATCGCATTACCGTCGTTGTCCGCGTTCGCTTGTTGCAACGCCCGTTGCAGACGGCTGTATTCACGGTCGCCCTGAATCACATAATCAATGGCGCGGCAATCCAGTGCGGGCGTTTCTTGATTCACCCACGCCAACGCCCAGGTTGACGGGAAAGACACCTCGCCACCTTCGGCGCTCATTTCATTTTTAAGCAACGCAAATAAGGAGGATTTGCCACAACCGTTTTTGCCGACTAAGCCAACTTTTTGTCCAGGATTAATGGTAGCGTTCGCGTTTTCGAGGAGCGTAGTCAAGCCCCGTTTTAGGGTTAAATTTGTGAAAAAAAGCATTGGTTTATAATGAATTTAATATAAGATATTGATTTGTAAAAAGACGCGTTATTTTCCACTTTTTTCTCGGAGTTGCCAATGTTTGATTCTCTCGTCGTTCAATTCGTGGTGCTGTGGGCGGTCATCGATCCGATCGGTTCTATTCCCGTTTATTTAACCAAAACAGTGGGCCTTTCAGTGGAAGATCGCCGCAAAATCGCCTTAAAAGCAGTCATGATTTCCGCCGGTATTTTAATTTTCTTCCTCATCGCCGGACAAGCCTTGTTAGAAGCTATGCAAATTCCCCTCACCGCCTTCCAAATTGCCGGTGGTTTGGTGTTATTGCTGTTCGCTTTGACTATGATTTTCGGCGAAGGCAAACCGGAACAAGAAATCAGACTCTCATCCAATCTGAACGAACTGGCGGTCTATCCGTTAGCCGTGCCGTCTATTGCCTCACCCGGCGCCATGATGGCCATTGTATTACTCACAGACAACCATCGTTTCAGCCTGTTCGATCAAACCATGACAACGTTAATCATGCTTTCTGTGTTGTTGATTACCTATCTTTTATTCCTCGCCGCCAACCGTATTCAACGCTGGATTGGTAACACCGGCGCAGCAGTGATTAGTCGAGTCATGGGATTAATTTTAGCCGCCGTTGCCATTAATAATATGTTGGTAGGGATTCGCGATTTCTTTACGCAAATGAGTTAATCGATTTATTTTCTACAAAGTGATTTGCCCCCAAAAAGTTGGACAGGTTAGTTAACTTAAATATTGAGCTCGGTATTGCACTGGGCTTAATCCTTTTAAATCAAGTTTAATTCGTTCTTGATTGTAATACACCAAATATTCTTCAATTTCAGCCTGTAATTCAGCGATTGAATGATAGCTCCGTGAATAAAAACACTCTGATTTTAGTATCGCAAAAAAACTTTTAATCACCGCATTGTCGTAGCGATTTCCTCGGCGGCTCATACTTTGAACCGCTTTACCTTCCAACATCTTTACCCATTCCGCCGAGCCATACAATACGCCTTGGTCGCTATGAATAATCGGGCATTCTGTCGGTTTAAGCCGACTAAGCCCTTGTTCTAGCATACCTTTCACCAATGAAAACTTCGGGCATGTTGCAAAGTTATAGGCAATAATTTCTCGGTTAGCCAAGTCCATCAACGGTGAAAAATAAAGCTTTTCTTGCCCAACATGAAATTCCGTTACATCCGTTACCCATTTGGCGTAATTTAAATGTCACGGGGCGATAACCATCTCGTTTTCTGTTCTTTTTGTACAGCGATAAGATAGTCTCTTTTACCTCGTGATAATTTCGCTTAATCTCTTTATAGTAAAAGCTTGAACGAGGCATTTTAGCCACATAAAGTAAATCATTTAATGCGTGGTCCGGCTTCAATCTTTCAATGATTTTTCTTTTTTCTGTCGTTGTTTTTGACGGTCGAGCTTCTCCAACTCCTTTAGGTAAGCAATCTCCGCACGAGCCAAGGCGAGCTCTCGTTGTAACTTTTTAAACGCTTTAGGTGAAAAGTCTGTAGTTTCCGGGATTTCAATGTCTTTCTTTTTCATCTTTGGCTTCGCTATTTTCGGTGTTTGAAGGGTTGTATGAGGTGATTGCCATCAAGCCCTCTTTCCCGAAACGCTTTTAGCCAATAGATGACGGCAGAATGGGGAATGTTATGAAGTTTAGCCACCTCACGGATACCATAATCCTGTTCGGTGACGAGTTTGATAATTTTCAAACGAAATTGATAAGGGTAGGACATAATCTGCACCTCAAATTAGGTGTCCAGGTTTTGGGGTGCAGATCAAAAGTGCGGTCAGATTTGACCGCACTTTGAAAATATTATTTACTATTTAAGTACATTACCATCTAATGCTACGTTAAATGCTTTTCCGCCTTTAATGCCTGGTATGATGACTTGAGGACTATCAAAGTTACAAGTTTTATCTCTAAGCATATCACACGGTAGGGCGCAAAGCGAAGGGGCTGGGCTAGGCTTACAAGATGAGCCCCCTTTCGCTTGGCAATTTTCAACCGCCATTTCTTTAGCGTGCTCAGGAATAATACTATTTCCGAAGTAATCTCTCATACCTCTACTATCTCGACCACTAGCTAACCCTAAACACATATTACTTATACCAATCACTAATTGGCAGTCTTTGCCACCATACTCTTGACATTGTTTTAGTGAATCTTGTTTGGCTTGCTCAAGAGTACTATAAGCTGCATCAGAAGCCCACATCATTTGATTTATTTCTGGAGTGCGAACAATTGCAGCCCATAATCTAGGTTTAATTTTGCGTTTTTTTAGTTCTTCTGGTGTAGCAATTTTTACTGCTTCTTGATACTCACCACAACCAAATTCTTTTTCAATGTCTCCAAACCCTGTGGCATCTCTAATAGATGTGATTTTATGGCTTGCATCCGTAAATACATAAGTCCATGTATGACCACCAGTATATACTTTTTCTGTTGTTAGAAAGATTGTTCTAGAGTTTCTGCCAACTTCATAGGTTTGTAAATCATAAAGAGCAAGTCGATAAGCGTGAATATAACTTCTTTCATTGTCTTTAAAGCATTGATAAGATTCATCTGGCAAACGTTTTCGAGCAAAAAACTCATAGTCTTCTTTACCATGCCAGTATAAAGTGTCTAATGGGTTATACATTGTTGAGCAACTTGTTAAAAAGAGTGTGAACGCAACTAGACAAACTAGCTTAATCTTATGAGATAACATGAGATATATTTCCTTATTAAAAGATAAAGATACGTGATAATAATATAGTAATTTGCTCAGGTTATCAGATTTTATTGTAAGTATAAAGCGAGGACGCTTGCGCCATCGTGGGGGGGGGTGTTCAACTACGCGATAGCGAGCTTGATGTTTATCTAAAAGTGCGGTCAATTTTTCAAATGTTTTTACAGACATGGCTGTTTCCTTAAAGGGGGGATCCTTTAATAAGAATTCGAGCCCCCTTTTTTATGTGAGTACAGGAATAGATCTATTTTTTAGTCTTTTTCTCTTTTACAAAGTGTTTGCCATCAAAACGATAATAAATGCGTTCTGAGGTCATTTTTCCGTTACCACATGTATCTTCAAATTGATGTACTAACGGGAAGCTAAAGCGGTTATTTTTCAAGTCGTAATCAAAATAGGCATTCGATTCTGGTAAATCATTATTCGTATATGAGATATACGATACACCAATATTAGAAGTTGGTTCTTTACCTTGAATCAGATTGGCTTCTTCTAAACCTTTTTCCGTAATTTGATAAAATTTCGCTGCGATTGCATGATGACATTGACTGTAGATGTCAGCAGTTTCTACAAAATAGTAAGGTTTTCCATTCAATTTAGGGGCTGTTAGGCTGGTTATATCAGAATCAGAGTCTAACTCATTAAATTCCGTTTTCCAAGTGCCGTTAGGTAACTGATAACGCCAAATGCTGCCATATTCGTGCATTGTCCCGCCAGATTGCCAATCCCAAGTCAGAATCTGAAGCTTATTGTCTTTTGACGTGAGCACACCAACCCCCGCTTTAGGTGCTTTTTCCCAAGCGCAGAATTTGCCTTCTAAATTTTCAATTTTGGCTAGTGCGTCTTTAAAACGTTTTTCTGAAGACTGGTATTTTTCTTCATTGTTTTCGTTATAGTTGCCGTAGGTTTTCATCTCTGAATAACTTGCGGCTAATTCGGTATCAATGATTTCACATTGGTTAGCATAAGCAGCAGAAGAAAAGAGACACAGGCAAAGTAAGATTTTTTTCATAGAGCGTTCCTTTTTTAAGATTATCTTTCGCAAGCAGAGAAGGTGATTGTGCAATTCGCTGAATTCGTTTTACAGGCTGCCAAGGCTTCTTGTTCAACTTCTTCTCGCTTCATTCCGAAATTGCCAACTGCGGCATATTTTTCAGGGGAGTCTCCCGTTGCAAGAGCAACACAAGCATGATTAGCTTCTGTCACAATTTGACAATATTGTTTATTTGTATCCGTTGAAGCAAGCTCACAATCCTTTAGTGCTTTATTTTGAGCAGGCTTTATCATATTTCCCTCGCCATAACCAAAAGCACCATTTTTTGGATTATAAGCAATTACACTCCACCAATTAGGAAATTCTAGAATTGGCGGTCGTGGTGGATACGAGATTTGATCTTCGATTGAAGGTGTTGTTGCAAAAGCTGAAACGGATAAAGCACATAAAGCCAATGTAAGTAATTTTTTCATAATAATCCTTTTGTTAGGGCGTATCTGATACGCTCCATATTGATTTTAAGCGTTTATTGATACATAAAGTATGGATAATTCGCATCTAATTGACGGATTTCAATTTGGCAGTTTTTAGCTTTGCTTGCTTGGCAATTTAATAATGCTTCCTTTTCAACTACGCCGCAAATCCCAGAATTTGAAAAGAAGTAAGCCCAATTCCCTTTTTTATCTTTTGAAGATGCCATAGCAAGACAGCCATTTAATTGTGTTGCCGCTCCTTCGCATTCTCCTCGTTCTGCTTTTTCACAGTGCAATCTTGCATCCATGATAGCCGTAGATTCGCCTAAAAAGCCGCTTGACCATCCCCAATCTCCAGTGGCTTTATTGATGGCAATGGCAGCATAGTAGTCAGAACGTGGTGGTTCTGCTGGCACATTCGAATAACCACTAGAATATCCACTTTGAGGTGGAGCTGAATTATATAGGATCATTTTTCCGTCAGGACCAATAATTCGACACGTTCCAGTTGCTGGATCAAATTGCCCGCCACAGCTATTGGCATAGGGGGATCCAATAAGTATCATCAATGGGATTAACCAATATTTTTTCATTTTTATTCCTTGTAAAAAGTGAGAAAAATTTGACCGCTCTTGTGGTAAGGCAATTAACGTATTGTGTATTTTTCAAATACGCTACAAACTAAAATAATTTTTGTTTTGCTTGGCTAATTTTAAAACCGTGTTTTTCTTGGTTTGAGCAAGTAACTGAATCACCAGACGCAGTACATTGCCAACCTTTGCCTTTAATTGTTTCGCCGTCTTTTAAGATCTGAGAGTCTGGTACAGCGGGGGTATCACTGGCACAAACAAGTGAGGCTTTTCCTGTAGCGCCAACAGAAAATAGCTCGCCCCATTCTAATTCACAATCTTTCGGACGCGGCAAAATCGGTTTTCCTTTGATTTTAGTAACACATTCAACTTTGGGGTTTAGGTCAGGAATATCGCCAGAGCAATAAATAGTATCATTAGCAGTGCGGAAACTGATAAAAGAGTCTGAGTTTGATGCTGTTTCTATTTGCGGGGTTAAGGCAAAGCTAGAAGCAGAGAAAGTACATAAAGCGAATAAAAATAACTTTTTCATGATGAATCCTTATTGAATGGAGAGATTGGTAAAATTCCTACAAAATTTAACCGCTTGCAAACCCTTTTGAATTGCTAAGTTATGAGTTTACTTGTTTTATTTCTTACAATAAAGGTAGGATAACAAACTTAACAATAATGGGCATAAAAAATAAATATAAACCGATGAGGTTTGGAACACGCCATCATAATTGGTGCCTTGTAGCGCATTCAAATCAAATAAATATTTCCCGAATACTCCAACTTTCGCCATCCATAGCAACATCGCAAAGTATCTTCTTTATTCACTTTAAATTATGAATATTGCTCTTGTGGACCATAATAAGTTGTTAAGGTTAGGTCATACTGTTTATTTTGAATAGATCAATACTTTATTAAAATGCTCAGATAAATATCTTTTCTGAAATGCTTGAATATTTATTCTTTTAAAGAGATAAGTAAATCATAAACAAATACCTTTACGCCCCTTACTATGTTCCTTTTTATTTGGTATGACTTATGACTCGAATTAATCTTGTTCCACCTGAGGAGCTTTGTGATCAGCATCTTTTAGCTGAACATCGTGAATTAACCCGCATTCCTAATGCCGTGGCGAAAGGTAAATTTCATTTGAAAGGACAGCCTACGGAATATAAATTAGGTGAAGGGCATGTGCGTTTTTTCTTTAATAAATTGGCGTTTTTAAAGAAACGGTATGATGCATTGCATGCGGAATGTAAGGCGCGAGGCTTTAACGTACAATATATTTGGAATGAAATGTTACCTGATGATCCAAGTTTATGGTTGGACTATGAAGCCACAGAGGCGGCGTTACAGATTAATCGGGAACGTATTCAGGAAAGAATGCCATTAAAGGCGAGATTTACACCACATCTTCCAAAGAGTGGTCAAAAATAAAGGAGTTTTCACTTCCCCTGTGGGGAAATTACAGGGGAAGTGAATGGGGTTAAATTATTTATATTCAACTACGATATCACTTTCGTTTACGGTATCACCATAAACTGGCAATAAAGTTTTTTCGTAAGCTTGTTTTAAACGACCATCTTTGCCTAAGGTTTGGATTTCGTTATTTAACCAATTTAACAATTCAGGTGCATCTTTGCGAACAGCTGGTGCAATAACATCTTGATCACCAAAGTTTTTTACGCCCACAGTATAACCTGGATTTTGTTTTGCCCAAGCGAATAAGAAGGTATTGTCGTTAGATAAGGCATCACCACGGCCATCACGTAAGGCTTCAAAGGTTTCTGTATTTTGTTCGAATTTCAATAACTTCACATCTGGATAGTTTTTGGTAAAGAAAATATCAGCCGTGGTGCCTTTATCTACAATTAAAGTTTTGCCTTTTAATTGTTCAAGATCAGTAATGACTGAGCCATCTTTTGAAACAACACCGAGTGCCACTTTCATATATGGATTAGCAAAATCTACCACTTCTTTACGAGCTGGTGTCACAGTAAAGTTAGCTAAGATAATATCAACTTTCTTAGAAAGTAAGTATTCAGCACGGTTTGCGGCATCCACTAAAACAAACTCTACTTTGTTTTCGTCACCTAATAAGTCTTTACCGATCGCTTTACCAATTTCGACATCAAAGCCTTGGCTTTTACCTTGCGCATCCACATAACCAAATGGTGGTTTATCGCTAAATACACCAATGCGCACTTTGCCGTCTTTTTGTATTTGCTCAAGGCTTGAGATTGTTTTTGCTCCGTCTTTAGCGGGTTCTTTATCATTACACGCGGTTAAGCCAAATGCTAAGGTGGCAGTGGCTAAAAGTGCGGTCAATGTTTTAAATGTTTTCTTCATAGTTTGTCCCTCTCGGTTCATAATTTAAGATATTTAAGAATGTTTTCGCACGATCCGTGGTTGGATTCGTGAAGAAATCTTCCGGTTTTGCCTGTTCAATGATTTGCCCTTTATCCATAAACACAATGCGGTTAGCTACTTGACGGGCGAAGTTCATTTCATGGGTAACGATGAGCATCGTCATACCATCTTTAGCGAGACCTAAAATCACATCAAGTACTTCGCGTACCATTTCAGGGTCAAGGGCAGCAGTGACTTCATCGAACAGAATAATTTCAGGGTTCATGCAAAGTGAACGCACAATAGCAATTCGCTGTTTTTGCCCACCTGATAATTCACGCGGATAGGCATTTTTTCGGTCATATAGACCTACACGTTTAAGTAACTCATCGGCTTGTTTTTCAGCTTCTGCGCGATCGCGTTTTTGTACTTTTAAAGGGCCGAGTAAAATATTGTCAATTACTGATAAATGAGCGAAGAGTTCATAACTTTGGAATACCATCCCAATGCGTTGACGTGCTTTGACCCAAGGAATGTCTTTACCTAACTCTCCAGCATTTTGCAGCAAAATCTGACCGCTCTTTATTTCTTCTAATCCATTTAGGCAGCGTAAAAAAGTACTTTTACCACAACCCGATGGACCTAAAATAACGACAACTTTGCCTTTCTCTATAGAAAGATTGATGCCTTTGAGTGCTTCTACATCACCGTAATTTTTGACGAGGTTTTTAATTTCTAATAACGCCATGTGTTTTCCTAATAAAAATTAACTTTCCCAACGGGTTTCTAAATAACGGGAAAATAAGGATAGCGGGTAACAAATCACAAAATATAAACCGAAAATGACACCGTAAATCCAAAGCGCCGCCGATTGATTACTAAATAATGAATGCTCAATAATTTGTTGACCGACTTTAATTACTTCAACCACACCAATTAACATCGCCAAAGAGCTGGTTTTTACCATACGAGTAAAGAGGTTAATAGCACTTGGTGTCACACGCTTTAAACTTTGCGGAAGTAAAATATACACAAAGGTTTGAAACGGCGTTAAGCCTAAAGCGTAGGCTGATTCCACTTGATGTTTTTCAATGGAAGTTAATGCACCACGCACTAAATCCCCCATTTCTGCTGTTCCCCAGAAAATAAACACCAAAATACATACAGAAATGCCATCTAAGTGAATATCAAACCATTTTGCTAAACCGAAATAAGCGAGAAAAAGTAATACTAATAATGGAATGATGCGTACAAATTCTAAATAAAAGCTGCAAATGGCTTTGATAATTGGGTTTCTGTTCGTCATGATTACGCCAAAAATCACGCCTAAAATACAGGCGAAGAAGACAGAAATGAACGCAATTTCAGCCGTCACGCATAAACCGTTAAGCAAGCGTTCAATGTTGCTACCTTGGAATAATAACTCAAGCCCCATATTTTGCTCTCCGAGTCCGGCGTTCTAAATAACTGATAAACAGAGACATCGGTAATAGAATGATCAAATAAAACACCACTAATAAAAATAAGGCCTCATTGGTTTTGTAATCGAGCCCGATGACTTCTTTCGCTACAAACATCAGTTCGGCTACAGCAACGGCACTGATCACTGAGGTTTCTTTCATTAAGAACAAGCAATTTGCGCCGATTGCAGGTGTCGCAATCGCAAAGGCCTGTGGGAAAATCACATAGCGAAAAGCTTGAAAAGGGGTTAGACCAATACTTAAGGCTGATTCAATTTGCCCTTTTGATACCGCTTCCAGACCTCCACGAATAGCTTCTGCCATATAGCTTCCACCTAAAAATGCCAGGCCGATAATGCCGCAAGTAAACCCATCTAATTTCAGACCAATTTTAGAAAGCCCAAAATAGAGAAAAAATACTTGAATTAATAAAGGCGTATTGCGAGAAAGCTCGATATAGCCTTTTACTAGCCAAGTTAATGATTTGACTTTGTAGGTGGTAATCACCGCACAAATCACACCAATTACCAGCGACAATAAAATCCCCCAAAAGGCGAGATGAAGTGTCATCAGCATGGCATGAACAAAACGTGGTGTGGCACTTAAAATATAATCCCAATTCATTTTTCATGATTTAATCGTTTGCGTGGCAATATAGTAAAAAATTTTGAATCGGTGAGAAAAGAATGGAAAGTTATTACCTATAATGAAATGTAATAAGCAGAGGGTTTTAAATAAAATAAATGGTGGTTAGGAATGAAAAAACGGGGCTTTATTCAGCCCCGTCGTTGTTTATTTTAATCACGTTTCGCAATAAGTGCGGTTGGTTCTTCGTCTGTTTTTGGTTCATCTTGTATTTCAGCAGGTTTATCTTGAATAGACATGGCTGATTTTAAACTGTCTTGACGAATTTTTTTCCGCTGCTGCTTTGTCGCCAACACATAAGACGCCTCCGATGGCGCAAGCGTCCACGCTTGTGACAATTTTCCTAAGAATTAATCAATGAACAAACGCCTTACAAAATCCTCTTACGTTGGAAATATCGTCGTATCCGGTGATGGCGTAATTACATCCTAAAATTCTCTATTTTTTTATCACGATGAAAAAGTGCGGTCAAAATTTACAGTGGATTTTCACCGCACTTTTTGTTTGCCTTTAGCTTTTCCCTTGAAATAAAAAAGCGGCTTTAACGCCGCTTTTGTTTTTGTGTGGAATGACTTACTTCGCGCCAATAAACCCAATGGCGTCATACACTTTCGCTAACGTTTCTTGTGCACGTGCTTTGGCTTTTTCCGCACCGTCTTTAGCAATTTGGAGGAGTAATTCCTCGTTATTGCGGAAATGATGGTAGCGTTCTTGCAACGTAGTCAACATGGCAGAAACTTCGTCAGCAACAGCACCTTTCAAGTGACCATACATTTTGCCTTCAAATTCCAGCTCAAGTTCTGCAATGGTTTTGCCGCTCACGCCGGAGAGAATATCGAGCAGATTGGACACGCCCGCTTTATTTTTCACGTCATAACGAATCACCGGCGGCTCATCGGAGTCGGTTACCGCGCGTTTGATTTTCTTCGCAACCGCTTTCGGGTCTTCTAATAAGCCGATAACGTTGTTGCGGTTTTCGTCCGATTTAGACATTTTCTTTTCAGGCTCCAACAAGGACATCACGCGTGCGCCTGCTTTCGGGATAAACACTTCCGGCACGGCAAAGTGCGGTCCGTATAACGCATTAAAACGTTGCGCGATGTCGCGGGTGATTTCCAAATGTTGTTTTTGATCTTCGCCTACCGGCACTTGGTTGGCTTGGTAAAGCAAAATGTCTGCCGCCATTAAGACCGGATAAGTGAACAAGCCGACGTTGATATTTTCCGCATAACGGGCGGATTTATCTTTAAATTGGGTCATGCGACTCATTTCGCCGAAATACGTGTAACAATTTAATACCCAAGCCAACTGTGCGTGTTCCGGCACATGAGATTGAATGAAAATCGTGGATTTTGCCGGGTCGATGCCACAGGCTAAATATAACGCCAATACGTCCAAAGTGGCTTTGCGTAATGCTGCCGGGTCTTGACGCACGGTGATGGCATGTTGATCCACAATACAGAACAAGCATTCGTAGTCATCCTGCATTTTCACCCACTGACGCAACGCACCGAGGTAGTTACCGATAGTCAATTCACCTGATGGCTGTACGCCGCTGAACACAATAGGTTTGCTCATTTTTACATCCTTAATTTTTAAATCTTATTATTGATAGCGCAAGCATCCACGCTTGTGCTGTAGCCAAAATTAAATAAAGGCACAAACGTGGGCGTTTGCGCTATCCATTCAGAAGAATCAATCAAACAAGCGTCAATAACGCCGCGAAATCCTCAAACACCCAATCCGGATGGGATTCAGAGATTGGAATGTTGTAGTTGTAACCGTAAGTCAACCCCACCACCGGGCAGCCGGCATTATGGGCAGCAATAATATCATTGCGGGAATCGCCGACAAACAGCACTTGTTTCGGGTATAAGCCGAATTTACCGCATAAATAGAATAGCGGGCCCGGGTGCGGTTTGATGGCCGGTAAAGATTGTCCGCCCAACACTTCATCAAATAACTCTTCAATGCCGAAAGCCTTTAACACAGGGCGGGTATGTTGGGTCGGTTTGTTGGTAACCACAGCCAAACGGTAACCTTTGGCTTTAAGTTTCTGCAAGGTGTCTTTTACGTGAGGGAATAAACGGCTGCGATTGCAGATATTTTCGCCGTAAAAGATATTAAAACGCTCTTTTAATGTGGCAATTTGGCCTTCCGTCAAGGTTTTGCCCGATTGTGCCGTTGCCCATTCTAACGCGCGGGCAATTAAAATCTGCGCGCCGTTGCCAATCCAAGTGAGCACCAACGCTTCAGGCGCTTGTGGTAAATCGAATTCTGCTAATGCTGAGTTCACAGATAGCGCCAAATCAGGCAGACTGTCCACCAAGGTGCCATCTAAATCGAAACCGATTAATTTAAACTGTCCTGTCATGCTTATTTTCCTACTGCGGCTAACTGTTGACGCATTTCATCAATGACTTTTTTGTAGTCCGGCTGATCGAAAATCGCCGAACCGGCAACAAACATATCCGCACCGGCGCGGGCAATTTCTGCAATATTGCTCGCTTTCACGCCGCCATCGACTTCCAAACGAATATCTAATCCGCTCTCATCAATGCGTTTTCTCGCCTGTTTCAGTTTTTCTAAGGTTGCCGGAATGAAAGATTGTCCGCCAAAGCCCGGATTCACCGACATCAATAAAATAATATCCACTTTGTCCATCACATAATCTAAATAACTTAACGGCGTTGCCGGGTTAAATACTAAACCGGATTTACAACCGTTATCGCGGATAAGTTGCAAAGTGCGGTCGATATGTTCAGAGGATTCCGGGTGGAAGGTAATGTAGCTGGCACCGGCTTTAGCGAAATCCGGGATAATGCGATCCACCGGTTTCACCATCAAATGCACGTCAATCGGCGCAGTAATACCATAATCGCGTAAGGCTTTGCACACGGCAGGACCGAAAGTTAAGTTCGGGACATAATGGTTATCCATCACATCAAAATGAACGACATCACCACCGCACTTTAAGACATTTTCCACATCTTCACCCAAACGCGCTAAGTCAGCAGAAAGAATGGAAGGAGCAATTAAATAGGGTTTCATGGGCACCTCACAGGCTATTAAAAATTACCTTATCTTACTACGATACACCTCAATTTTTAAGAAATTATTCGGCGCCGGGCGGGCAATATCGCATTTTGGTACAATTCAAGGTAAACTAAGCGCAATTTTTTTCGATTCGATTTACCGGTTTTTTATGCGCTTATTTCTCTCTTTATTATTTGCGGTTTTAGTGCTGTTCCAATACGATTTTTGGTTCGGCAAAAACGGCTATTGGGATTATAAAAACACCACCAAAGAAATCGCCGTCCATCAACAGGAAAATGAAAAACTTTCCCAACGAAATCAAATCATTGCTGCAGAAATTAAAGACTTAAAAGAAGGGGTGGATGCCATTGAAGAGCGCGCCCGTTTACAGCATGAAATGGTGAAACCAAACGAAACTTTCTATCACATCGTCAAAGAACACAAATAATGACCTCAAATCGCAAGATTATCGCCGTTGTGCCGGCGGCCGGCATTGGCAGTCGGATGCAGGCGGACAAACCGAAACAATACCTTCCTATTCACGGACACCCCATTTTGCAGCACACCTTAAACGTGTTGCTTTCTTATCCACACATCAGCCAAATCGTGTTGGCAGTGGCTGCCGACGATCCTTACATTGCTCAACTTAACCTGACACAAAACCCGAAAATTACGTTAGTCGAAGGTGGAGAAACCCGTGCTGATTCGGTGTTAAACGGATTAAAAGCGATACAAAATGCCGGCACGGATGTTTGGGTAATGGTGCATGATGCGGCACGTCCTTGTTTAACCCACGGCGATTTGGATAAATTGCTTGAAATTAATGATGACAATGGCGCGATTTTGGCGATTCCGGCGACGGATACCATCAAGCGTGCCCTACCTTCACAACAAATTGCCCACACTGAAGATCGCAGCCAACTTTGGCTAGCGCAAACGCCACAATTTTTCCGCGCAGAGTTATTACGAAATGCGTTAATCCACGCCCAACGACAACAGCTTGCCGTGACTGATGAAGCCTCTGCCATGGAACTCGCGGGATTTCAACCGCACTTAGTGGCAGGACGTAGCGATAATATTAAAGTCACCCGCCCGGAAGATTTGGCGCTGGCAGAATTTTATTTAATGAGGAAGACAACATGATACGAATCGGCCATGGTTTTGACGTTCACGCTTTCGGCACCGACAACCCGCTCATTATCGGCGGCGTCACCATTCCCTTTGACAAAGGCTTTATCGCTCATTCCGACGGCGATGTGGCGCTCCATGCGCTAACCGATGCCTTACTCGGCGCAGTCGCCTTGGGTGACATCGGCAAATTATTTCCCGACACTGACATGCAATACAAAGGCGCAGACAGCCGCGTGTTATTGCGCGAGGCGTACCGTCAAGTACAGGAAAAAGGCTATGTCGTAGGCAACGTGGATGTCACCATCATCGCCCAAGCGCCAAAAATGCGTCCACACATTGATGCCATGCGCGCCCTGATCGCACAGGATTTGTCTGTCGACATCGAACAAGTCAACGTCAAAGCCACCACCTCAGAAAAGCTTGGCTTTACCGGTCGCGGTGAAGGCATTGCCTGCGAAGCAGTGGCATTGTTGGTACGCAAATCATGATGGATTTAGCCTATTTGCAAAAAACACCGCCAAAACAGACCGCACTTTTAAAAGCGGAATATGCGGATTTTGTGGTGAAAGAACAGCTCGGCTACGACATGAGTGGCGATGGTGAATTTGTTGCCGTGAAAGTGCGCAAAACCGATTGCAACACCTTGTTTGTAGGCGAGCAACTGGCAAAATTCGCCGGCATTTCTGCGCGCAACATGAGCTACGCCGGTTTGAAAGATCGCAAAGCCGTTACCGAGCAATGGTTCAGTCTGCAAATGCCCGGACAACCGACACCGGATTTCAATCAATTTTCTCTCGAAGGGGTAGAAATTCTCGACGTCACCCGCCACCAACGCAAAATTCGTATCGGCAGCTTACAAGGCAATCATTTTGAGATTTTGCTCCGCAACACTGAAGAAACCGACGAACTCAAAGTGCGGTTAGATTTTCTGGCAAAAAACGGCTTCCCAAATTATTTCACCGAACAACGTTTTGGCCGTGATGGCAATAACTTAGCGCAGGCGTTACGCTGGGCAAACGGCGAAATTAACGTCAAAGATCGCAATAAGCGTAGCTTCTATCTTTCTGCTGCGCGTAGCGAAATTTTTAATTTAATCGTGTCCAAACGGATGGAATTAGACTTGGCACAGCAGATTTTGGTCGGCGATGTTTTACAACTGAACGGTTCGCACAGCTGGTTTGTGGTGAACGAGTCGGAAGATTTGGCGCAGCTGCAACAGCGTTTGGCACAACAAGATGTTTTACTCACAGCGCCACTTATCGGCGAAGAAGAGAAAAGTGCGGTCGATTTTGAACATGAAATTTTCGCACAACATCAGGCGTTATTCGCGTTAATGCGCCAAGAACGTATGAAAGCGGCACGCCGCCCAATATTAATGCAGCCACAGCAATTCCAATGGCAATTTGAACCAAACGGCTTGCGCCTTCAATTTGACTTACCGGCGGGCAGTTATGCCACTGCGCTCATTCGCGAATTGGTCAATGTCGAAAATTAAAACACAGGAAGAATATGAATATTTTATTGAGTAACGACGACGGCATTCACGCGCCGGGCATTCGCGCCATGGCAGATGCCTTGCGCAAGATCGCCAACGTCACCATCGTCGCACCTGACAGCAACCGCAGTGCCGCCTCAAGTTCGTTAACCTTAGTGAAACCATTACAACCGTTACATTTAGAAAGTGGCGATTATTGCGTTAACGGTACGCCCGCCGATTGCGTGCACATTGCGCTCAACGGTTTTCTTTCCGGGCGCATCGATTTAGTGGTATCCGGCATTAACGCCGGCGCAAACTTGGGGGACGATGTATTGTATTCCGGTACCGTGGCCGCCGCCTTTGAAGGGCGCCACCTTGGCTTGCCGTCTATTGCGGTGTCTCTTGACGGCCGTCAACATTTTGAAACGGCAGCCCGTGTGGTATGTGAACTCGTCCCTAAATTACATTCTCAATTATTGGGCAAACACGAAATTCTTAATATTAATGTGCCGGATGTGCCTTATGAAGAGCTCAAAGGCATTAAAGTCTGCCATTTGGGTTACCGTTCTTCTTCCGCCGAAGTCATTAAACAAAAAAGCCCGCGTGGCGAAGATATTTATTGGATCGGGCTGAGCGGATTGCCGGAATATGAGGGCGAAGGTACAGATTTTCATGCGGTAAAAAACGGCTATGTCTCCATCACGCCAATTCAAGTGGACATGACGGCGCACCACTCAATGAAGGCTTTACAACATTGGTTAGAAAGTGAATAATTTCACCCTTCAAGATAAGGAAACGAAATGAATTTGTTTGGCACAATGTACGATAAAACCATGGCTTGGTCGAAACACCGTTTCGCCCCATTTTGGTTATCGTTTGTCAGTTTTATCGAAGCAATTTTCTTCCCCATTCCGCCGGATGTCATGCTTATCCCAATGTCCATGTCAAAACCGCAAAGTGCGGTCAAATTTGCCTTATTTACGGCGATTGCTTCCGTGTTGGGTGGCATCATCGGTTATGCATTGGGTTATTATGCGTTTGATTTTGTAGAACATTACATCAACCAATGGGGCTATCAAGCACATTGGCAAACCGCTATTCAATGGTTTGAAAAATGGGGTATTTTAGTGGTGTTTGTGGCAGGTTTCTCACCAATTCCTTACAAAGTTTTCACCATCTGTGCCGGCGTGATGCAAATGGCATTTTTACCCTTTGTCATCACCGCGTTTATTTCTCGTGCGGCAAGGTTCTTATTGGTCGCTAAATTAGCGGCTTGGGGTGGCGAAAAATTTGCAGCAAAACTGCGCAAATCCATTGAAGTCATCGGTTGGTCGGTGGTGATTTTAGCCGTTGTCGCTTATTTTATTTTACGTTAATCAAGGTTATAAAATGAAAAAATCAATTTTATTATTGTCTATGGTATTAACTCTCGCAGCCTGTTCTTCTGATGATGCTCGCAAAGACGAAAATTCACTTCCGCCGGGCATTATGCAACCGGTAGAAGGCACCGGTGCTATCGCAGGCGGTAGTTGGATGCCGGAAATTCAACAACAACGTATGCCAACAAATATGCAATAAGGAATACCTCTATGAAAAAATCCTTTTTACTTTTACCAATTACCCTTGCTGTTCTTACAGCTTGTAGCTCAGATTCTCCAGCCCCGGTAGAAAGTGCCGACGGCACATTATCACCGGGCATGATGCAGCCGGTTGACAACCCATCTATGGGCGGTAATGCCACTTGGGAACCACAAATTCAACAAAGTAGCGTACCCAACAGCATGAACACGCCAATGCCTCAAGCGCCGGCACAATCTGCGCCACAGCCGAATTTCCAACCAACTTATCAACCTCAACCGGTACAAAAACCACAAGCGGCGCCGGCAGTGCAAAATAAACCACAACAAACCTCGCAGGATTTCACGATTCCGCGCAATCCAACCACCAACGCACCGGATTACAGCCAAATTAACAAAGGCTTCTACAAAGGTAACACCTACACCGTGCGCAAAGGCGATACCATGTTCCTTATCGCGTATATTTCCGGTTTAGATGTAAAAGAATTAGCGGCTTTAAATAATATGAAGGAACCTTACAATTTAAGCGTAGGGCAAACCTTGAAAGTGTCTAACGGACGTACTCAAAGCGTGGCACAACCTGCTGTTGCGCCTCAACCACAAGCGCCAGTTCAACAACCGGTGAGCACTGAGCCAACCGTTACTTACACGCCGGGTGCAAATGGCACACAATATGGTTCTGATGGCACTATCACCGGCCCGGTAAAAGCCACCGCAGGCGGTTTACCGCCGGTAAATAGCGCACCGGTAAATCAACCAGTACAAGTTCAAAACCAACCTGTGGTAAGCCAACCAATCCCACAAGACAATGCACCGGTCGCCTCCACCATTGCTTGGCGCTGGCCAACAAGTGGTAATGTCGTTCAAGGTTTTTCTAGCTCCGATGGTGGCAATAAAGGGATTGATATTGGCGGCTCTCGTGGTCAAGCCGTTAACGCAGCAGCAGGTGGCCGTGTCGTTTACGCCGGCAATGCACTCCGCGGTTACGGAAATCTTATCATCATCAAACATAACGATGATTTCCTTAGTGCCTATGCCCACAACGACAGCATCTTAGTGAAAGATCAGCAAGAAGTGAAAGCCGGCCAACAAATCGCCAAAATGGGTAACACCGGCACCAACGATGTAAAACTTCACTTTGAAATTCGCTACAAAGGCAAATCTGTGGATCCAACACGTTATTTACCACGTCGTTAATTTCAACTTATAAAACTAAAAGTGCGGTCAGAAATTTAATCATTTTTCTGACCGCACTTTTTATTTAATCAATTCAGGCTATTATTTTGCGACTCAACTTGAATCGCCCCGACTTTTGCGCTAAAGTTCGCACCAATTTCGAAAAGGAAGATCGTCGTTTCCGGTGAAGCGGCAGGACTTCAAATCCTGTTGAGGCTGCCAGCAGTCTCGGGTAGGTTCAACTCCTACGATCTTCCGCCAATCCATGTAATCCCGCATAAATCCACATAAACAACCCACCAACCCAATATCTAAAAAGCTTTATTGTAAATCTACATAAGCTACTAGTAATCGTTTTTTAGTTACTATCATCCTCACACCAAGAAGAGGGATAAATTAGGCTTAGGAAGCTATCCTGAATTTTCCCTTGCTGATGTGCGCGCCAAGCGTGAAGAATATTGGCGCTTATTGGCATTAATGCCTTCAAGCCATTAGAGCATGTGGGGAAATTAGAGACCATCAGGAAAATATTGAACAACGTAAATCATGTTATGTGTTTCGCCTTGCACCGTGGATTAATTACCAGCAACAACTTAGCCGAAATTCAACGGGAATTTGATAAACTGCGCGTAAAAGGCATGAATACCATAGCGCCTGACGAGTTGGCGGAATTTTTAGCAAATTTTTATCAAGCAAGAGATGACGGTAGATTTTCTCTGTTGTCGTTTTATACCGTGATGTTGGAAGATAATTTTCACATTTCTAACCCTCCTCATCTTTTGGTTAAATTGCTTTTTTATAATTCCTGAAAACTTCTTTTTTATAGCGTTCAGAAACCTCCCGATTACCGCCATTTTTTATAGGCACTTTAGATTTTAGTTATATGGAATAAAAATCAAATTATGCAGTTCTAGCAATAACAGTAATTAACAATTCAGATGAACCTAGCCCAATAAACTAAAATAAAAAGCCTTTAAAACAAAAGTTTTAAAGTCTTTTTATTTCTTATAATATGGAGCGAACTTATGCGGAATTTCCTTATTTCACCGAAGACTTTACGCTAGTACCTGTTGCCGCTTGTGTTTTTTCATCCATTTTGACACTGATATTGTGATCTACTACCACATTCATGTTGATAGTGATACCTTCTTTAGGCGTATCCAGCTGAATCGTTGGGGTACAAGCTACAAGCACAAAACAAAGCAATAAGCAAAAAAAGTGCGGTGATTTTTTCAGGTGTTTTTTCATTTTTCTAACTGCCGATAAAGTCGATGTTGTAATTTTTGTTCAAATTGCGAGCCGTAGTCTATCATGTCCCACAACTCAAACATATTTTCTCTATGCATATAATTTAAAGTTATTGGATGATGGCTTTGCTTAGTAGGATTAAACCCATTGATAGTCGCACGTAATGTCATTTGCCCATTCGGCGCTAAATCAATGGAAGCCTGAGAACCGTTTAATTCCAATTCTTTAAGTAAATCCACCAAAATACCTTCTGTCCAACCACCTTTTTTTAAGCCATCCACAACACTCTCATTCACTTTAAGGTGTAATTTACCCACTTGCTCTAATGTACCATTACAAATCAAACACGTTTTATGTCCCAACCAAAAAGGAAATGTTGCATTTGCCCGTCCGTTTAAACTCAACTGATTATACTGCGCCATTTCTAGCACTTGTGCTAAGTCAATATTTTTAAAGGAAAGCAATGCCATTTGTCGCTGAGGAAAATTCAACTTATCTACTGTTAATTCTCCATCAAACAAACCTATTTTTACCTTACTTAAAGTTAACGGATGATGCTCTGAATAAGGATAAGTGCCGAATATATCAAACGTTCCATTATGTGTTGTCAGCGCCCCTATTCTCATATTTTTAACAGAAAAGTTAATCGGGTGGTTTGATTTAAGCTGTAATTTAAGGTTTTGATAATTCAAAGGAAAAGAAATATTAAGTCCCTCAATTTCACCATCCGGCATGGTGATTTTACCATGGTGTAAATTTAATATACCGGTCATGGCAATACCGCCACCATTAATAACAAAATCACTTTCGCCTTTAATGCTGCCTTGGTGGATAATCCATTCCCATTGTTGCGGAAACAAGGATTGGAAAACTTTCGCAGATTGTTCCTTCCAACTAATTTTTCCGCTAAGCACATTATTTTCATATGTTGCAAGCAAATCTAGCGGACCAAGTGAACCCGCTTTTAAATCCCCTGCAGCACTAAAGTGATCGATGCTTTTTCCATCAATCCCTAAACCAAAAACCGGTTTTTCAAACCGTCCACCATAGGCAAATTCAATCCAGTCGGTTTTTGCTTGCATCAATCCTCGAATGTGTTGTTTTTCGTAATTCCAACGTAAACGATCTTTCAGCTCTAAAGAAAGAGGTGCCATTTTGACGCCATCAATACTCACTTTTCCAGAATGCGCAAAAAGTTGGTTAAGCTCAATATGATCCCCCTCCCAAAAACCAATACCTTTCATATTTACCGGCGTCTTTAAAGATTTCCACAGCGCATCACCTTCAATTGTCCAATCCCAACGATTTGCTGCCTGCAATTCAGCTACACGAAGTTTTTGTCGTTCATCACGTAATTCAAAAATTGTTTTAATACCGGCAATAAACTCATGTGCCAGCCCATCTAATTTCAAATCCAATTGTTCAAATTGCGGTGTAAAGCCCTGTAATGTTGCTTGTAATCGACCTTCTAAACCATAACGTCCAACTAAAACATCATCTAAAGGCACTCTCACATGAATTTTTGAGTCAGGTTGTAAATTATCCATTTTAAAAATAGAGCCGGGATAAAAACGTAATAAAGGTAAATCAAGGTCACCACCAATGTGATATTTCAAGTTAGTTTGCGCCACAGTATTGTTATAACGTAAATCCCCTCGAGTCGTCAGATCAAAGAAAAACGCATTCTTCTTTTCACCGCCACCAATCTCACCATTTTTACCTGAAATAACAATTTCCCCTTTGCCTTGTTCACCAAAGGTTTGCAATATAACGTTTAAATCTAAGCCTAAAGGTAACCAACCTTCTTGTGGCTTACGAGCAGCCAAACCCAAGAAGCCTTTTATCGGCTGATACCCATCAAACGTCCAATAAAAAGTCCCCCAAGAAATATCCAATCCCTTCTCCGTAAAAGTAAAAGGAATATCAAGCAAGGGCGCGTTTCGGGTCAAATCTTGGGCTGTTATTTTCCCCTCATCCCCATTCCAAACAAATTGAAGATGTCCTTTTTCTACCGTCCATTGCGAATTCTGCCAATCCAGAATAATGTCTCCCTGTGAAGGTGGCTGCCATAATTCATCATTAAGTTGCAATGTGAAATTTAAATGATAGTTCTCTGTGGTAGAGGGTTGAAAATCCGTTTGTCCATGCCATTGAAAGGAGGAATATTGACGAACAAGAGTAGAATGATGTTCTAATATCAGTCCCTCATCCGTTCTCGCATTTGTATGAAGCTTCAGTTGTTCAGCATCATAATGCGCGGTTACTGACATATCAGAAGAAATCAATTGATGTAACATTGGCTGTTGTATTTCATCCAGCCCTTTAATGCGTAAATGTTCAATAACCAATTCACTATCAGGAATAATGTCAAAAAGTGCGGTCAATTTTGACGGTGTTTTTGACTCTTCACTCACTGGCAAATGCTCAAAACAAGCATAATCCACTACCGCATTTTCCACCTCAAGACGAGGCGGCCACCAATTCAAACGAACATTTTGTAACGTAGTAAGTGTGCATTCTGAGGTAGCCAACTGTAATTCAGAAAGTTGTAGTTCACTACTTTGCATCAACCATTGATCTGAAAGCTGTAAACGGTATTCAGGCAATAAAAAATGGTTAGCCATTTGTTCTACCTGTTTGGGCGTCAACCACCATGGCAGAGAGCACACCCCAACCACTAACACAAATAAAACAAACAAGGCATATCGCCACCATTTTTTCATTACAATCTCATATAACATTTTAATAGCCACGCAGGCAAAACCACTGTTCTCGACACATTCTAACGGAATATTGCAGTGAAAAACACGGTAAAAACCTACCGCACTTTCTCTCTCTCTTCTTAACATCCATAATAAAAAGCACAAAGATTATTCTCACTTACGGCAAAACCTTAGAAACGTTAAATGGATCACGTTCATTAAATTTATTTTAGTTATAATTATTTGATTATTTTTCTAAGGAGGAAATACAAATGGAATCAAAACAAATTGCACATTATATTGATCATACCGCACTAACCGCGGAAAAAACCGAAGCAGATATTTTGAAACTTTGTGATGAGGCTATTGCCCACCAATTCTTTTCTGTATGCATTAATTCTGGTTACATTCCTTTAGCAAAACAAAAATTAGCACATTCCAATGTAAAAATCTGTACCGTTGTAGGATTTCCGCTGGGTGCCAATTTAACTTCAGTAAAAGCGTTTGAAACAGAACAGGCCATTGCTGCCGGCGCAAATGAAATTGATATGGTAATTAACGTTGGCTGGATTAAATCGGGAAAATGGCAAGCGGTACAAGAAGATATTCAAGGTGTTCTTAATGCCTGTCATGGCGTACCACTAAAAGTAATTCTGGAAACTTGCTTGCTTACCAAAGAAGAAATTGTCCGTGCTTGTGAAATTTGTAAAGCATTGCAAGTGGCTTTTGTTAAAACCTCTACTGGCTTCAACAAAGGTGGAGCTACCGTAGAAGATGTTACACTAATGAAACAAACTGTAGGCAATATTGGTGTTAAAGCCTCCGGCGGTATTCGTGATACACAAACAGCATTAGCCATGATAAATGCCGGCGCAACTCGTATTGGGGCCAGTGCGGGTATTGCTATCGTAAACGGATTAAAAGATACAGACACTGGTTATTAAGTAAAAATAAAAAATCTGCATTCTAAATAACAAAGTAATTCGATTCTAGAATGCAGATTTAATACAGGTTTTAAAGTGCGGTGAAATTAGCGTTTAGATTTCACTAACTTCTCAGTAAGTTCGTAAGCACGAAGTTTTGCCAATTCTTTAGAAAGTTTAGACATTAACAATTCGTAATCAGCATCATGGTGATGTTGATGAATGTTTTCTTCCGCACGTTTCTTAGCAGCAAGAATACGCTCGCTATCAAGCTCTTGACCACGAATTGCGACATCCGCAAGAACAGTCACAATCGTTGGTTGAACTTCTAAAAAGCCGCCGGAAACATAGATAACTTCTTCGTTATCATTTTCTAAAGTAAATTTAACAATACCTGGCTTGATTGCTGTCAATAAAGGGGTATGCCCCGGTAAAACACCGAGCTCACCCTCAATACCTGTTGCTTGAACACTTTTCACGTTGCCGGAAAAGATTTTTTGTTCTGCACTTACGACTGTTAAATTAAATGTTGCCATGTTTTTCTCCTTCAAGTTTGATATGCATCAGCTTGAAGTGATTACATATTTTTGGCTTTTTCTAGCGCTTCGTCAATTGAACCAACCATGTAGAACGCTTGTTCCGGAACATGATCATATTCGCCG
Source organism: Aggregatibacter segnis ATCC 33393 (assembly GCF_900476035.1). GTDB lineage: Bacteria > Pseudomonadota > Gammaproteobacteria > Enterobacterales > Pasteurellaceae > Aggregatibacter > Aggregatibacter segnis. The sequence continues at coordinate 428,832 of NZ_LS483443.1, forward strand.
TTTAAAATACCTTTAAAGCCACGAATGGTTTCTTTTAACGGAACGTATTTACCTGGTGTGCCGTTAAATACTTCAGCAACGAAGAACGGTTGTGATAAGAAACGTTCGATCTTACGCGCACGCGCTACAACCAATTTATCTTCTTCAGATAATTCATCCATACCAAGAATTGCAATAATGTCTTTCAATTCTTTATAACGTTGTAAGATACCTTGTACGCCACGAGCAACATCATAATGCTCTTGACCAACAACTAATGGGTCTAATTGACGAGATGTAGAATCTAATGGGTCAACCGCAGGATAAATACCTAAAGACGCAATTTGACGGCTCAATACAACGGTTGAGTCCAAGTGCGCGAAGGTTGTTGCCGGAGATGGGTCAGTCAAGTCATCCGCAGGCACATAAACTGCTTGTACAGACGTGATAGAACCTGTTTTGGTTGAAGTAATACGTTCTTGTAACACACCCATTTCTTCAGCTAAGGTTGGTTGGTAACCTACTGCGGATGGCATACGACCTAATAACGCAGATACTTCCGTACCAGCAAGGGTATAACGATAGATATTATCCACGAAGAATAATACATCACGACCTTCATCACGGAATTTTTCCGCCATGGTTAAACCGGTTAACGCAACACGTAAACGGTTACCCGGTGGCTCATTCATTTGACCGTAAACCAAAGATACTTTATCCAATACGTTGGAATCTTTCATTTCGTGGTAGAAGTCGTTACCTTCACGGGTACGCTCACCTACACCTGCGAATACAGAATAACCGGAGTGTTCAATCGCAATATTACGAATTAATTCCATCATATTTACGGTTTTACCTACACCTGCACCACCGAATAAACCAACTTTACCCCCTTTTGCAAACGGGCAAATTAAGTCGATAACTTTAATACCGGTTTCTAATAATTCGGTACTGTTTGATTGTTCTTCGTAGCTTGGTGCAGAACGGTGAATAGACCAACGTTCTTCTTCGCCAATCGGACCTTGTTCATCAATTGGGTCACCCAACACATTCATAATTCGACCAAGGGTTTTTGTTCCTACCGGTACTTGAATCGGGTCATTTGTGTTTTCTACTTTCAAACCACGTTTTAAACCGTCAGAAGCACCTAATGCGATACAACGTACCACACCGCCACCTAATTGTTGTTGAACTTCAAGGGTCAAACCTGTTTCAACATTTAATGCATCATAAACTTTTGGTACTGCATCTTGTGGAAATTCGACGTCAATCACCGCACCGATGATTTGTACAATTTTACCTGTCGCCATTACCGTTCCTCTTCTATTAAATCGCAGCCGCACCGGCAACGATTTCATTTAATTCATTTGTGATACTTGCTTGACGAGCTTTGTTATACACCAACCGCAGGTCATTAATTAAATTGCCTGCGTTATCTGTTGCTGCTTTCATCGCTACCATTCGAGCCGCTTGTTCTGAAGCTAAATTATCTACAACCGCTTGATAAACTTGAGATTCTAAATAACGAACTAAAAGGCTGTCTAATAACACTTTTGGTTCAGGTTCGTAAATATAATCCCATGCCTGTTGTCTTTCGATTAAGTGATCGTTTTCCATTTCCGGTAAAGGAACTAATTGTTGTACAATCGGTTTTTGCGACATCGTATTAATGAATTTGTTGTATGCAATATAAATTGCATCAATTTCTCCATTACGATAAGCATCAAACATGGTATTTGCTACACCAATTAATTCTTCTAAAGAAGGGTTATCGCCCAAACCGGAAAGTTGGCTTTTTACCTTAAAACCAAGGGAACGGAAAAAACTAATCCCTTTAGAACCAATCAAGCCAAGCTCAGTCGTCGCATTTTGTGATTTCCAATCTTTAATTTGGTTAAGTGTGGTTTTAAACAAATTCACGTTTAAACCACCACACATTCCACGATCAGTAGAAATAACTAAAATACCAACTTTTTTTACATCCCGTTCAACTAAAAACGGGTGTTTATAACCGATACTTGCTTTAGACACATGGCTGATAACACTACGGATAGTTTCAGAATACGGACGAGATGCCGCCATACGGTCCTGCGTTTTACGCATTTTCGAGGTTGCAACCATTTCCATTGCCTTAGTAATTTTCTGCGTACTTTGTACGCTGGCAATTTTGGTTTTTATCTCTTTTGCACCTGCCATCTTATTTCTCCGTTACTACCAAGCACTATTAGCTTTGAAACTATCTAAAATACCTTTTAATGTATCTTTGATTTCATCATTATAGTTACCGGTTTTAGTAAGCTCTTGCATAAACTCGGCATAATTACGATTTGCATAATCTAGAAGTGCAGTTTCAAAACTTGCAATTTTAGATAACTCAACATCGTCTAAATAACCAAATTCAACCGCAAATAACACTACTGCTTGCTCAGCAACAGAAAGCGGAGAAAATTGTTTTTGTTTCAACAATTCGGTTACTTTTTCACCATGAGAAAGTTGTTTACGGGTTGCATCATCAAGATCTGAAGCAAACTGAGCAAATGCCGCTAATTCACGATATTGTGCAAGTGCAGTACGAATACCACCCGCAAGTTTCTTAATAACTTTAGTTTGTGCAGAACCACCTACACGAGAAACAGAAATACCCGGGTTCACCGCAGGACGAATACCTGAGTTAAACAAGTTAGATTCTAAGAAAATCTGACCATCGGTAATAGAAATCACGTTAGTAGGAACGAATGCAGAAACGTCACCCGCTTGAGTTTCAATAATTGGAAGAGCAGTTAAAGAACCGGTTTTTCCTTTTACTTCACCTTTGGTGAATTTTTCTACGTATTCTTCATTTACACGAGAAGCACGTTCAAGCAAACGTGAGTGTAAGTAGAATACGTCACCTGGATATGCCTCACGACCTGGTGGACGACGTAATAATAAGGAAATTTGACGATAAGCAACCGCTTGTTTAGAAAGATCATCATAAACGATTAATGCATCTTCACCACGATCACGGAAATATTCACCCATTGCACAGCCGGCATAAGGTGCTAAATATTGCAATGCTGCAGATTCAGATGCAGACGCAGCAACGACGATAGTGTTAGCTAGTGCGCCATGTTCTTCTAATTTACGTACTACGTTAGCAATAGTTGATGCTTTTTGACCAATCGCAACATAGATACATTTAATACCTGAGTTACGTTGGTTAATGATGGCATCAATCGCTAATGCTGTTTTACCGGTTTGACGGTCACCGATAATCAATTCACGTTGACCACGACCGATTGGTACCATGGAGTCAACCGCTTTATAACCGGTTTGTACAGGTTGATCAACGGATTTACGTTCAATTACACCTGGGGCGATAACTTCAACCGGAGAGAAACCGTCATTTTCAATTTCACCTTTACCATCAATTGGTTGACCAAGCGTGTTTACAACACGACCTAATAAACCGCGACCAACCGGTACTTCAAGAATACGGCCAGTACATTGAACTTCCATTCCTTCAGCAAGATCTGCATAAGGTCCCATTACCACAGCACCAACAGAATCTCTTTCTAAGTTTAATGCCATCGCGTAACGATTACCCGGAAGTGCAATCATCTCCCCTTGCATTACTTCGCTTAACCCATGAATACGAATAATACCATCGCTTACAGAAACGATTGTACCCGTATTACGCGCTTCACTTTCTACATTAAACTGAGCAATGCGTTTTTTTATTAATTCACTAATTTCAGTTGAATTTAGTTGCATTTTCTAATCCTCTTATAATTGCAACTCATTTGCTAAACGGGCAAGTTGTCCACGACTACTTCCGTCAATCACAAAATCTTCTGTACGAATGATAACGCCAGCAATGAGCGAGCTATCAACGTTGCAATTTAACTTAACTTTTTGGGCTAATCTTTTTTCCATTGCGGCAGCAATTTTTTCTTGTTGCATGGCGCTTAATGGTTGAGCCGATGTTACTTTAACTTCCGCAATAGCCTTATACTCTTCAACATAATGTTGAAATTCTTTAAAAACTTGCGGAAGGACAGTTAAACGCTTATTTTCAGCCATTAACCGAACTAAGTTTTGCCCATATTGATCTAATTGTTCACCACAAATTGAGATCACCGTATCTGCTAGTTTTTGAGCTGAAAAAGAACTTGTTAAGTAACTTTGCATTGCTTCGTTTTTCACTAACTCAGCAAGAAAACCTAACATTTCATTCCATTTTTCAACCGCACTTTTATCAGATCTACTTTGTTCAACGGCAAAATCAAACGCTGCTTTAGCATAAGGGCGAGCTATGGTAGTTAATTCTGACATAAGCTCAACCTTCTTATAGTTCTGCAACTAATTTATCAATAATGTCATTGTTGGCTGCTTCATCCACAGTACGCCCAACAATTTTTTCAGCACCTGCAATAGCCAAAGACGCAACTTTAATACGTAATTCTTCTTGAACACGTTTGCGCTCAGCCTCAACTTCTGCATAGCCTTGTTCAATAATTTTAGCTTTAAGTTCTTCGGCTTCTGCCTTCACTTCGTCTAAAACTTCATTGCGACGTTTATTGGCTAAATCTAAAATTTCTTGGGCTTGAATTTTTGCTTGAGAAATTTCTTTTTCAACAAGCATTTTTGTATCTGCTTGTTCTTTTTTCGCCGCTTCAGCGGAAGCTAAAGCATTCGCAATTTGGCTTTGACGTTTTTCAATTGCATTAATAATTGGTGGCCAAACAAATTTCATGCAGAACCACACGAAAATTGCGAATGCAATAAGTTGACCAATCAATGTTGCATTTAAATTCACAACGTCCTCCTTAATCTGCTTGTTTTACGTTGATAAGCAAATAAGGTGATTATTGTAATAAACCGATGAATGGGTTTGCGAAAATGAAAAGTAAAGAAATACCAACAGCAATCATCGCAATCGCATCCAATAAACCTGCAACAATAAACATTTTAGTTAATAGGCTAGATGCAAGCTCAGGTTGACGGGCAGAAGATTCTAAGAATTTACCACCTAAGATAGCAAAGCCGATAGCTGTACCTAATGCAGCAAATGCAAGAAGGATTGATGCACCGATAATTGTAGCTGTAATTACAGTTTCCATAATGTTCTCCAATAGAAGTTAAGTTTAGCCCTAGAGCCGGTTAATAAAAAAAATAAAATTAATGATCTGCTTTGTTATAAGCAATACTCAAGTAAACAACCGTCAACATCATAAAGATGAATGCTTGTAACGTAATAACCAAAATATGGAAAATAGCCCAAGCGAGGTGTAACGGAATTCCCAATGCTGCAAGTGCCATATCCGCAGAATACATCACAGCGATAAGAATAAAGATCAATTCCCCTGCATACATATTACCGAACAAACGGAAAGCCAGAGAAATCGGTTTAGCCAGTAAAGTGACGGTTTCAAGAATAAAGTTAACCGGAATAAACGCCCAATGATTAAATGGGTGTAACGTATATTCCTTAACCAATCCACCAAAACCTTTGGATTTTACTGTATAGAAAAGAATCAGGAAGAATACACAGATTGACATACCTAGTGTCGCACTAATATCAGCTGTCGGCACAGCTCTCAAATAGTGAATACCAAATAAACCTGCAAATTGCGGAAGAAAATCCACCGGGATTAAGTCGATGGCATTCATAATGAATACCCAACAAAAAATGGTTAACGCTAGTGGCGCAACAACATTACGCGGACCATGGAAATTTTCTTTTACGATACCATTAATCCATTCTACTAAAATTTCGACCAAACATTGCATTTTGCTTGGCACGCCCAGCGTTGCTTTTTTCGCAACACGTGAAAAGATGAAAAGGAAAATAATGGCTGATACGATAGAGAAAAATAAGGTATCTACATGAATATTCCAAAAACCATCACCACTTTTTAAAAATGATAAATGGTGACTGATATATTCAGAGGTTGTTTGTCCAGACATAGTAACCCTTTATAAAAAATTAAGACCTGTTAAGCAAAAATGGAATAAGATTATTCAACATTAATGCCATAAAAAAACCTATAAAAAATAGAATAAATTCTTTTATAACCAACCATTTAAATGCTACAGCGATAAGAATAATTGTTAAGTTAAATTTAACAAATTCCCCACGATAAAGTGCGGTCAGTTTTGTTGATAAATGTTGTTTGCGATAAAAAACCACATAAACAAAAAAACAAAAAGGTAAAAAAGCACAGAGAAATCCTAAACCAAAATCAACCGCACTTTTTCCATTCCAGAAAGCTAACAACACACTCAAAACGAGGATGATACCAATCTCTATTAGCATCGTTTTTTTATAACGATTTTTAGTCTGCGTTAAAACTCTGGACATTATTTTACTTTTTATATGCAAAAACTGGCTAATTATACCTTTGAACTAAAGAGATTCAACATAAAACAGTAAAAAAAGTGTTAAATAAATCACACTTTAAACAAATCATCACAAAATGACGAGATGCCGCTCCCCGGTTAGTTCGGGAACCTCTAATTTAATGACATTTTTCACCTTAAATTGAGGATTTAATTCTTTCACTTCTTCTTCGTGATAAAGCCCCTTTAACGCATAAAATAATCCATCCGATTTAGGTAAATGATGACACCACTCCGTCATGTCTTTCAAGGACGCAAAAGCACGACTTAACACGCCATCAAATTGATGATCGGGATGGTAATCTTCTACTCGGCTTAGTACCGGTTCTACATTAGTTAGCCCAAGCTCACGAATAGCATTACGAATAAAACTAATACGTTTACCTAAACTATCCAATAGAACAAACTGTTTTTGCGGATTAACGATGGCTAAAGGCAAACCAGGTAAGCCCGGGCCGGTGCCGACATCGATAAAACGGTTACCTTGTAAATAAGGGCTAACTACAATACTGTCTAAAATATGCTTAACCAACATTTCTTGCGGATCACGCACAGAAGTCAAGTTATATGCCTTATTCCATTTATCGAGCAATAAAACCAACTTAACTAATTGTTGTTGCTGTTGTTCTGTCACAGAAAGTGCGGTCTGTTTTAATAACGTTTTTAGTTTATCCGCCAACTGAATGTCTAAATTAGCCATTATTCACCACGTTTTAGCATGCCTTGCTTTTTCAAATTCACCAAAATAATGGAAATCGCCGCCGGCGTAATACCGGAAATACGGCTAGCTTGTCCGATAGATACCGGGCGGTGTTGTTCCAGTTTGATACGAACTTCGTTAGATAATCCCGCAACTTTAGAATAATCAAAATTCGGCGGTATAGCTGTATTTTCGTGGCGTTTTTGTTTTTCGATTTCGTCTTGCTGATGTTCGATATATCCTTGATATTTAATCGAAATTTCCACTTGTTCAATCGCTTCTTTATCGGCCATCGGCGGTTGAAACGGCGTAAGTGCGGTCAAAATTTGATAATTTATTTCCGGGCGACGCAATAAATCTTCACCACTGGCTTCACGCACCAACGGACTGCCTAATACTTGATTGGCTTCTTCTAAATATTCTGAACGCGGATGTAACCAAATACTGCGTAAACGCTGACGTTCTTGTTCAATATTTTCCATTTTCTGATTGAAACGTGCCCAGCGAGCTTCATCAATTAACCCTAATTCATGGGCAATCGGTGTCAAACGAATGTCGGCATTATCTTCACGCAATAACAAACGATATTCCGCTCGGGAGGTGAATACGCGATAAGGTTCTTTGGTGCCAAGCGTGCAAAGATCATCCACCAACACGCCCATGTAAGCCTGATCACGACGTGGGAACCAAACCTCTTTTTCTTGCACATAAAGACCCGCGTTAATTCCTGCTAACAAACCTTGAGAAGCAGCCTCTTCATAACCGGTCGTCCCGTTAATTTGACCGGCAAAGAATAAACCTTGAATGGATTTGGTTTCTAACGTTGGTTTTAAATCACGCGGGTCAAAATAATCATATTCAATGGCATAACCGGGCTTAATAATGCGCGCATTTTCCAACCCTTTCATGGAATTCACAATGCCCATTTGTACGTCAAATGGTAAACTGGTGGAAATCCCGTTTGGATAAATTTCATTTGTGGTTAAACCTTCCGGTTCTAAATAAATTTGATGCGAATTACGATCAGCAAAACGCATCACTTTATCTTCGATAGATGGGCAATAACGCGGACCAATTCCTTCGATCACTCCCGTGTACATTGGGCTGCGATCTAAATTATTACGGATAACTTCATGCGTTTTTTCATTCGTGTGTGTAATAAAACACGGAATTTGGCGAGGATGCTGATCAACGGATCCCATGAAAGAAAATATCGGCAACTCTGCATCGCCATGCTGTTCGGCAAGCACGGAAAAATCAATAGTACGTGCATCAATACGTGGTGGTGTTCCGGTTTTTAAACGATCTACACGTAAACCAAGATCTCTTAAACGATGAGAGAGAGTAACAGAAGCCGGATCCCCCGCACGTCCCCCTTCGTAATTTTCTAAACCAATGTGGATCTTACCGGCTAAGAACGTGCCGGCAGTTAAAATTACTGATTTCGCATGAAATTTCAGTCCCATTTTCGTCACGACACCGGTAGCACGATCTTGCTCGACTAAAATATCACTAACTTCTTGTTGGAAAATATCTAAATTCGGTTGGTTTTCAAGGGCTATTCTTACAGCCTGACGATACAACACACGATCTGCCTGTGCACGTGTTGCCCGTACAGCAGGGCCTTTGCTGCTATTCAGTGTACGAAATTGAATTCCCGCCTGATCTGCCGCTGTTGCCATTAAACCGCCCATGGCATCAATTTCTCTTACTAAATGGCCTTTTCCTATTCCGCCAATTGCCGGATTACAAGACATTTGTCCTAGGGTATCGACATTATGCGTAAGTAATAGGGTTTTTAATCCCATACGAGCAGGCGCCAATGCGGCTTCAGTCCCTGCATGACCGCCACCGATCACGATGACATCATAGGTTTCAGTGTAAAACATGATTATGAATGATCTCTATTTTGAATGAGGTACGGATCTTTTGATCCTTTAAAAAAATTGGTCGCTATTCTACTGAAAATCTTGTTTTGTTAAAAGGTCAGTTTCATTGAAAGAGAAAGATAGATCGTAAAAAGGATCTCTCGTTAATAAAAATAAGATCTTTATATAAAGATCTATTTTATTATTACTATTATAAGGATCGATGAATAGCTTGAATAAGATCTTTTTTATTTTGTAAATGAAGAACATAGATCATTTTTAAAACTGTTAAGATCTTACTGATCTTACACATCAATTCTTGTGTATAACTTCGTGGTTTATCCACAGTATGATCTTTCGAAAAACTTACCCATTTTATAAAAACAGATTTTTAACAATTTTATTTTAAGTTTATCCACAAGTGTTTTTTCTTATTAATTGATTTTTATGAAAACTAAATTGATGAAATTTTATTTGTAAAATTAGGCAACCAGTCCTCTGCACATTGTTCTTGGTCGGTTTCTGTTAATACGTCAATGCGCAAAGCATCAGTCATTTTGACCGCACTTTTTGCCAATAAACATTGTTCTACCGTATCCACGGCAAAGCAAAAGGTGTCGTAATCGGAATTTCCTAAACCGATCACCGCAAACTTCAATGTTGAAAGATCTATATCGCTTGCATCAAGTGCTTCAAATAACGGTTTGAGGTTATCCGGCAATTCTCCTGCACCATGGGTGGAAGTTACCACCAACCATAATTTTTCATTGATAACTTCATTTAATGCCGGGCCATGATGTAATTCGGTACTGAAACCCTGTTGTTGTAATAGACTTTCTAAGTGTTCGGCAACATATTCGGCACCGCCTAAGGTGCTGCCGGTGATTAAGCAAATTTTAGGTTGCATTTTTTTCTCCAAAAAAAGAAGGCTTAGATTAACTAAGCCTTTGTTTTTTATTAATCGATTAGATACCGTCAGTCATACCTATGATAGAACGTAAACGCTCTTGAATATTTTGCTGTTCGTTTCTTAACTGTTCGTTTTCACCACGTAATGCATCGTTTTCTTGTTGTGATTTGTTGTTTTTTTCTTTTAATTCTTCAACTTCTAATTGAAGTAATTGAATAGTTTCAACTGTTTGCTTAATTTTGTTTTCTAATTGATCTAATACTTCAAATGACATGGTAATTTCCTCTAAAACAAATGGATAAAAGTGGCTTTATTCTACCTAGTTAATTGGTTTTATAAAAGTGGAGAATCAAATAATCTTTGAATTAATTACCCTTCAGAAAATTTCTTGATGTTTTTGGTATGCAAACGTTTGCTTAGTGATAAAATAAGCCGATTTTTTACTTCTCATTTTTAAGGAATTCCCATGAACAGATCATTAGCCATTGAGTTTTCAAGAGTAACAGAAGTCGCCGCATTAGCCGGATTTGCTTGGTTAGGACGTGGTGATAAAAATTCGGCTGATGATGCTGCCGTGAAAGCAATGCGTTATATGTTGAATTTAGTGCATATGGACGCAGAAGTTGTTATTGGTGAAGGGGAAATTGATCAAGCACCAATGCTGTATATTGGTGAAAGAGTGGGATCCGGCATGGGAGAATTAGTATCGATTGCTGTTGATCCAATTGATGGTACACGCATGACGGCAATGGGACAAACTAATGCCATTTCCGTATTGGCGGCAGGGGGTAAAAATACTTTTTTAAAAGCGCCTGATATGTATATGGAAAAAATGGTAGTTGGCCCGGAAGCAAAAGGTATCATCGATTTAAATTTACCGCTTGAACAAAATTTGCGTCGAGTCGCCTCTAAATTGGGTAAATTATTATCTGACTTAACGGTAACAATTTTAGATAAACCACGTCATAAAGACGTCATTGATAAAATGCATCAATTAGGCGTACGCGTATTTACTATTCCAGATGGTGATATTGCGGCATCGGTATTATGTTGTTTACCGGAAGCAGAAATTGATATGGTGTATGGGATTGGCGGTGCACCGGAAGGGGTTATTGCGGCGGCGGCAATTCGTGCTTTAGGGGGGGATATGCAATCCTGTTTATTACCTCGAAATGTTGTTAAAGGGGAAACACCAGAAAATAATGCACTGGCAGCAGAAGAAATTCGTCGTTGTGAAGAAATGGGTGTTCAAGTAAATACGGTATTACAGCTTGAACAATTAGTGCGTGACGACAATTTAGTTTTTGCGGCCACCGGAATTACTAATGGTGACCTATTAAAAGGTATTCATCGTAAAGGCAATCTGGCAACCACGGAAACCTTATTAATTCGAGGAAAATCCAGAACAATTCGCCGTATTCAATCTACCCATTATTTAGACCGAAAAGACACCGCACTTTCACGTTTAATCGGCGCTTAATAAACTTTAAAGAGCGGTCACTTTTGAAGATGTTTTTAGGCTCAACCTTGAGATCGTTGTTGAGCCTAAATATTCAGCTCCATCCCCAAATCAATAAAGTTTTGGTTCATATCAAATGCCGGTTTGGCGTCTTTATCTTTTCCGATAATTCGTGCCGGTACGCCTGCTGCAGTGGCATAGTCGGGGATAGGTTGTAATACAACAGAATTCGCACCGATTTTGGCGTATTTACCCACTTCAATATTGCCCAAAATTTTTGCACCCGCACCAATCATGACGCCTTCACGAATTTTTGGATGACGATCACCACATTCTTTTCCGGTACCTCCAAGGGTGACGCCCTGTAAAATAGACACGTTATTTTCAATCACGGAGGTTTCGCCGACAACAATGCCGGTGGCGTGGTCGAACATAATACCGTGTCCGATTTTGGCAGCAGGGTGAATGTCTACGTCAAACGCAACGGAAATTTGGTTTTGCAAATAAATAGCTAGTGCTTTGCGGTTTTGTTGCCATAAATGATGGGTAATACGATAACTTTGAATAGCGTGAAACCCTTTTAAATAAAGCAAAGGGGTTGACCAAAGTTCTACCGCAGGATCTCGTTGACGAACGGCTTGAATATCAAAAGCAGCACATTCAATAATGCTTGGTTTTTCCTGATAGGTTTCTTCGATAATTTCGCGTAGTGCAATAGCCGGCATAATCGTGTTAGCTAATTTGTTGGCTAAAATGTAACTTAATGCACTGCCTAAATTATGATGTTTTAAAATCGTTGAATGGAAAAAACTGGCAAGCATAGGTTCGTTATCCACTAACTCTTTTGCTTCCTGACGAATATTTTGCCAAACCGTTGATGACATGGATTATTCCTCTTTACGTTCTCTACCTAATAAACTCAATGCGGCTTCTTTCGCATTTTTGCCACAGAACAGGACTTGGTAAATTTGTTCAGTGATAGGCATTTCAATGCCGTGTCGTTGTGCAAGTAAATGGGCTTCCTTAGTATTATAGAAACCTTCTACTACTTGACCGATATTATCCATTGCTGTTTGAGCGGAAAAACCTTGTCCTAACATCATGCCGAAACGACGGTTACGGGATTGGTTATCCGTACAGGTTAAAACGAGATCACCTAAGCCGGACATGCCCATAAAAGTATTTGGATTTGCGCCTAGGGCGATACCTAAACGAGATATTTCGGCAATACCGCGGGTGATAAGTGCTGTTCTAGCATTTGCGCCAAATCCCATGCCGTCGGACATCCCTGCGCCAATGGCAATTACGTTTTTAATGGCACCGCCAAGTTGTACACCAAGCATATCGTTATTAATGTAAACGCGAAAATGTTTGCTGCAATGAATGCGCGCTTGAAATTGCAATGCAAATTCTTCATCGTTGGAAGCTAAGGTAATTGCTGTCGGGAGACCTGAAGCCAATTCTTTGGCAAAGGTTGGACCTGAAAGCACCGCTAAGGGATAGTGGCTACCCAATTTTTCTTTAATAACCTCTTCCAACAAACGACCGGTATCTCTTTCTAAGCCTTTTGTAGCCCAAACAATACGGCTATCAGGACGTAAGTGCGGTCGAATTTGATCGAGAATTTCACCAAAACAATGACTGGGAACGGCTAATAATAAATCGCGTGAAGCTTGAATGGCTTTGGCTAAATCCGTTTCTATTTGTAACGAATCGGGAAAAACAATCTCCGGTAAAAATTCCGTATTTTGTCGCTCGCTATCAAGTTTTTGCATTTTTGTCGGATTATGTCCCCAAAGACGGGTTAAATGTCCATTGCGGGAAAATGCGATAGCCAAGGCGGTACCAAAAGAACCGGCGCCTAATACGGTAATAGAAGAATGGGTTAAGGTCGTATTCATCATTGACTCCTTGACGGATAAAAATGAGAGTAACGAAAAAATAGAACCCACTTTATCAAAAGTGGGTTTTTTGAGATTAATTTGCTTTTGCTTGCTCGGCAGATTCTTGCTCTTGTTGTTGACGTTGTAAATATTCAACAAATAAAGCATCGAAGTTAACCGGAGAAAGATTTAATGCAGGGAAAGTGCCACGGTTGACTAAGTTGGAAACCAATTCACGGGCGTAAGGGAATAACATATTTGGGCATTGAGCAGTTAAGCAATGTGCCATTTGCATATCTTCTAAACCGCTAATGGTAAATACACCGGCTTGTTTTACTTCACAAATAAAAGCCACATCGCCGGAATCTTCCAAAGTGGTTTCAACGGAAATATTTAGGCAAACTTCGTATAAATCATCGGCTAATTTAACGGTTTCAGTAGATAAATCAAAAGCCAGTTTTGGTTTCCACTCTTGATTGAAAATGTGTGGCAAATTAGGTGCTTCAAAAGAAACGTCTTTGACATAGATACGTTGAATTTGAAGTACTGCTTGGACTTCTTGTTCCTCGTTGTTTACAACATCTTTGTTTTCTTCGGTCATTTTTGTGTCCTTATTTATTTTTTAACTAAAGGTAAATTTGCTGCTCGCCAGCCTGCAATGCCTTCTTTCAAGGAATAAACGTGAGTAAATCCTTGTTTTGCCAAAGTTTCAGCAGAAGAAGCGGAAGTCACACCGTTGGCACAAACTAAAATAACAGGCGTTTCTTTATGTTGTTCGATTTTACCAACATTGTGATTTTTAATTTCGGTAGGAAGCAGGTTTAAACTGTTAATGATATGGCCTTTATTAAAGTCATCCATTGAGCGTAAATCAATAACAACAGCATTTTGATTATTGATTAACGCAATGGCTTCAGTATTTTCAATCACTTTCGTTTTGCTGGTGGCTGATTTGATGAAGTGGTAGATAACCATTAGAAAAATAGCGACCCAAGCAATAACAATTAAAGAATGATTTTTGGCAAATTCAATTGCCATCGGCATAAATTCTTCCATATATTTCTCAATAATTAGGTTTAAAAATAAGGGCTCAAGTATAACTTTACTTTGACTATTTATCAAAAGTTATTGTTTCTATGGAGGGTGTTGATTTTGTTGAAATAATCATCAAATTTTTGTTTAAAACCTGATATGGATCATAATTTAATGAGAACATTCAAAATCAGTCATACTCAGTGTTGCAACATTCTTATATAATTAGGCCGAATTTTGGGCTTTAAATCCTGATTGCCTTGGAAAGGCATCTCTATCAAAATATAACTGAGTATAATTTCTTATACGTTACACAGATTTTATTTTCATTCTCTAAGGAGGCAGTATGTCTGCTATGTTTTTACTTCAATTCGCCATCGTGTTGCTCTGTATTTTGGTCGGTGCACGTGTTGGCGGTATCGGTTTGGGTGTTTTTGGCGGCTTGGGGCTTGCTATTTTGTCTTTCGGTTTTGGTTTAAAACCGGCAGGTTTGCCAATTGACGTGATGTTTATGATTATGGCAGTAGTTTCTGCGGCAGCAGCAATGCAAGCATCAGGTGGTTTAGATTACATGATCAAAATTGCGACAAATATTTTACGTCGCAATCCAAAACATATTACATTTATCGCCCCTGCAGTGACTTGGACCTTTACGCTATTAGCCGGTACGGGCCACGTTGCCTATTCTGTATTACCGGTAATTGCTGAAGTGAGTCGTCAAAATGGCGTCCGTCCTGAACGTCCAATGTCCATGGCGGTTATCGCCTCTCAATTTGCGATTGTTGCCAGTCCGATTGCTGCCGCTGTAGTTGCAGTTGTCGCGTATCTTGAACCGCAAGGCATTCATTTAGGGGATGTGTTAATCGTTACAATTCCTTCTACTATTCTGGGAATTTTCTGCGCTTGTCTATTTGTCAATAAAATGGGTAAAGAATTAAAAGATGATCCGGAATATCAACGTCGTTTACACGATCCAAAATATGCGGAAGCCTTTAATTCAACTGTTGTCGGTAAAGAGCTTGAAATTAGCAAATCCGCCAAAATCTCCGTATCCCTTTTCTTATTTGGTGCATTACTTGTTGTGTTAATGGGAGCAATGCCTTCTCTTCGTCCGGTATTTGATGGCAAACCAATGGGTATGGCGCATACCATTGAGATCATCATGCTATCTATCGGTGCGTTAATTATCTTAACCTGTAAACCGGATGGCACTGAAATTACTAAAGGTTCTGTATTCCACGCCGGTATGCGTGCGGTAATCGCTATTTTCGGTATTGCATGGTTAGGTGATACCTTAATGCAAGCCCATATGGAAGAAGTTAAAGGTTTAGTAAAAGGTTTAGTCGAAACCGCACCTTGGACATTTGCTTTCGCCTTGTTCATACTTTCAGTGTTAGTTAACAGCCAAGGTGCTACTGTAGCAACTCTATTCCCATTGGGTATTGCTCTTGGTATTCCACCGGCAATCTTGATTGGTGTGTTTGTTGCGGTAAACGGCTATTTCTTCATCCCGAACTACGGTCCAATCATTGCGTCAATTGACTTTGATACCACCGGTACTACACGAATTGGTAAATATATTTTCAACCACAGTTTCATGCTACCGGGTTTATTAAGTATGATTTTCTGTTTAGGTTTCGGTCTGTTATTTGCTAATATCTTCCTATAACCTGATTTGAATTTTATACAAATAGCACCTTTCTTAAGGTGCTATTTTTTTGTTTTAAAATTAAGCGTCAAATATAAAAACACCAAAAATTAGAATAAAATTAATTATCATTTGTTATAAAAATGTTATGATGTAGCCCTTTTTACTCATATGATTTTTTTAAGGAAAAATAAACGTTATGATGATTGATAAACGGCTGATAAACACAGTCGCAGATAGCAAAAAATGGATTGCTATTAATGTCTTATGGAACTGGGTCGCCTTAATCGGCGGGATTATAAGTGCGGTTGTATTTGCCATTTGTTTGCAATGGGCGTTTGAGCGCACACTTACACTACAAAGTGCGGTCATTTTTACCGTCGTTTTGGTTGCTTGTCTGGCGTTGCGTGCTTGGGCAGGAAAAATGGCGGTGAAAGCCTCCTATAAAGCGAGTACGCAAGTGAAGCATAAATTGCGCACACTGATTTATCAAAAATTGTCTTCCATGCCGCTGAATCAGGTTAACCAACAATCTACCTCTTCCGTGATCCAAGTGGCATCTGAAGGCGTGGAGCAACTGGAAATTTATTTCGGTCGTTATCTTCCGCAGTTGTTTTATAGTTTGCTTGCACCGCTCACATTGTTTGTTTTCTTGGTCTTTTTTAACGCGCCAACCTCATTAATTCTTTTGGTTTGTGTGCCGTTAATTCCAATGTCCATCATTGCGGTAAATAAAATCGCGAAACGTTTATTGGCGAAATATTGGTCTATTTATGTGGGGTTAGGCAGTAGTTTTTTGGATAACCTACAAGGCTTGATTACCTTAAAAATCTATCAAGATGACGACTACAAAGCCAAACAAATGGATATTGAAGCGGAGAATTTCCGTACCATCACCATGAAAGTGTTGACCATGCAGCTGAACTCCGTTTCTTTAATGGATTTATTGGCTTACGGCGGTGCAGCGTTGGGGATTTTGATAGCGCTTTTGCAATACCAAGACGGTAATTTAAGCATTTTTGGTGTCATTTTATTTATTTTGCTTTCTTCCGAATTTTTCATTCCGTTACGCTTACTCGGTTCTTTCTTCCACGTGGCGATGAACGGCAAGGCGGCTTCAGAAAAAATCTTTACGCTGTTAGATACCCCGGTAGAAGAAAACAAAAGTGCGGTGGATTTTCCGGCTAAAAATGAAGTTACCGTGCAAATTAAGGATTTGCATTTTGCCTATTCTGCAGAAAAACCGGCTATTAACGGCTTAAACCTTAATATTCAGCCGAAGCAATTAACGGTTTTTGTGGGTAAAAGCGGTT
Source organism: Aggregatibacter segnis ATCC 33393 (assembly GCF_900476035.1). Lineage (GTDB taxonomy): Bacteria > Pseudomonadota > Gammaproteobacteria > Enterobacterales > Pasteurellaceae > Aggregatibacter > Aggregatibacter segnis. The sequence goes on from NZ_LS483443.1 coordinate 446,005, forward strand.
GCGGTAAATCCACGCTGGTTTCCTTGCTTATGAGCTTTTACCAAGCGCAGCAAGGAGAAATTTTGTTTAACGGCGTCGATATTAAACAAATTAACCGTCATTCCTTATATCGTCATGTTTCGTTGGTGAGCCACAGCAGTTACATTTTCAAAGGTAGCCTCAGAGAAAATATGTTGATGGCATTGTCCGATGCTTCTGATGACGCTATTTATCAATGCTTAGAACAAGTGAATTTGGCGAATTTCGTCCGTGAAAACGGCGGGTTGGATATGACCTTATTAAGTCGCGGAACTAATTTGTCCGGCGGTCAAATTCAACGTTTAGCGTTGGCGCGAGCGTTGTTGCACAATGCCGACTTATACGTTTTCGATGAAGCCACCAGTAACATCGACGTAGAAAGTGAAGAAATCATTCTGCAATTTATTCAACAGCTTAAACACGAAAAAACTATCGTCATGATTTCTCATCGTTTGGCGAATGCGGTAAATGCCGATCAAATTTATGTGTTACAAAGCGGTCACTTGGCAGAATCGGGCGATCATGCTTCTTTAATGACTGAAAACGGAATTTATGCAGAAATGTTTAATCAACAAAAGAATTTAGAAAATATCAGAACGGGGGCAAATCATGCGTAAGAATGGATTTGTCGTCATGTGGCAGCTCATGAAATTGGTGACGCCATTGGCGCATATCATGAGTTTCACCATTATTATGGGTACCCTTGGTTTCCTCAGTGCTATTTTCATTATGGTGCTGGGTGCGATGGGGTTGTCGGAATTGCTTAATTTCCACTCCCATTTAAATTTATCGCAAATTTTGACCGCACTTATTGTGCTTGCGGTAGCGCGTGGTATTTTGCGTTATTTGGAACAAATGTCGGGCCATTACATCGCCTTCAAATTATTGGCGTTGTTGCGCGACAAAGTATTCAGCGCATTGCGTCGTTTGGCGTTTGTGAAATTGCAGGACAAACAATCCGGTCAATTGCTTTCTTTGGTTACCAACGACATTGAATTGTTGGAAGTGTTTTATGCCCACACCATCGCGCCGATCGCCATTGCCTTTTTAACCTCTGGTATTTTATTGGCGGTATTCGCTCATATTTCTTGGTGGTTCGTGTTGGTGGCATTTTTAGCTTATGTGACCGTTGGCATTATTTTGCCTATCGTCACCACCCAAATGGCGCGTGAAGATGGCCGCAAATACCGTGACTTAGTTGGCGAAATGAACGATTTCTTCCTTGACAGCATTCGTGGCATGAAAGAAATTCAACTTTTCGGCAACGAGGAAAAACGCTTACAGGAAATTCACCAACGCAGTGAAAAAATCGACCAAGCCTTTTTAAAAATCAAACAACAAGAAGGCAACGTGCGTTCGTTCACGGAAATTGCGGTGTCTTTCTTCAATATCGTGATTTTATTGGTGGGCTTAACGCTCTTTGCTTACGATTACATTGATTTTGCCGGCTTGCTCATTGGTGTGATTTTATTGATGTCCAGTTACGGTCCGGTGATTGCTTTAAGTAACCTGTCTAACAACTTATTGCAAACCCTCGCCAGCGGTGAACGTGTCTTGGCATTATTGGCAGAACAACCGGAATTAAAAGATGTTGAAAACGGCGTGAATATGACTGACATACAGCAAATTAACGTAGAAAATGTCAGTTTTGCTTATGCGGACGAACAAATTTTGTCTGATGTGAATTTGCAGATCAAAAAAGGCGAAATTCTCGGTATTCACGGCCGCAGCGGTAGCGGGAAAAGTACCCTTTTGAAATTAATGATGCGTTTTTACGATCCGCAACAAGGTCGTATTTGCATTAACGATACGGACTTAAAAAACATTAATACGGTGAATTTGCGCGACAATATCGCTTACATCACCCAACAAACCTATATTTTCAATGAAACGGTGTATGAAAATATTGTGTTGGCAAACCGTAAGGCAACAAAAGAGCAAGTGATTGAAGCGGCGAAAAAAGCCTCTATTCATGAATTTATCATGAGTTTGCCGGAAGGCTACGATACCAAAATCACTGAAATGGGGAACAACCTTTCCGACGGTGAAAAACAACGTATCGGTATTGCCCGCGCCTTCTTGCACAATGCACCGATTATTTTGTTAGATGAACCGACCAGCAATCTGGATAGCTTAAACGAAGCCATGATTTTGCAATCCTTGCTAAACGTGAAAGCAGAAAAATTGATCATCCTAGTGAGCCATCGCGCTTCCACTATGGCAATTTGTGATCAGGTTATTCCAATCGCCAACGGACGGATGTCATAGTTAAGGCTTGTTGAACGTCAAAGTGCGGTGGGTTTTCATGGTGTTTTAAAACGCTGAGAAAATCCACCGCACTTTTGATACAAACAAAAATCCCACCAGATAACTGATGGGATTTTTTTACACTGCTGTTATTGAATAGAATTTAGATAAACTGGCTTTTTTAGCATTCACAAAGTATCTTATAGTTCAATATCTTGGCTAGAGTAATATGATTTAATATCTGCACAAGATCCTTTACACCATTTTTTACCATCATAATAATCATACGTTATAGATGTATCACCACCAGCTTTTTTCATTGCTTCAAATACAAGATTATTATTTAATTCGATCGCTAGCATCAGTGGCGTGTATCCGCGAATATGTTGAACATCATGTTTATAGTTAGGATCTGCACCGGCATCAAGCAATAGTTGAACTATTTTTAATAGCTCTTCTTCTGAGGAATACTTCTCTAACTGTTTTTGAGTGACTTCAACACTTACACTTTTTATAATTTCTTCAATTTCCAGATTATCTGTAGATTTTTGCCAAGAGTAGAAAGCCTTTTCTGAATTACGTCGGAAATACTCTTGTTGTAGCTGCGCTTGCTGATTATCTAATGGATAACTTTCTTCTATTAATGTTTTAATCTTTTGTGGATTAGTTAATTGATCAAACATACTCATACAAAAGTATAATGGTGTCAATTTTTCAAAATTGACCATATCAGGTTTAGCTCCCATTTCTAAAATTTTTTGTACAACATCCGCTCTGCCGGTTTCCACTGCTAGGCGCAAAGGATATTTTTGTTTTTTAGATGTTTGAGAATTGATTGTTTTTGGTGTATGTGAATATTGAATTAATAAATCAAATAATCTCCGATTTTGTTTAACGCAGGGTAAAGCTAATACATTTAATGTTTCTAATGCAAATAGTAATGCGGATTCATTTTCACTGCTCAGTGCATTTACATCTGCATTATTATCTAGAAGTTTTTTAATAATTTTGAATATATCATTTTCTTTTTCTTTACTAATCGCTCTTTCGCCCCATCTCCAACAGAAATAAACTAATTGTGGCATTCTTTTTGTACCATCAGCAATGGAGACTATTCTGTTTGGATTCTTATAATCAGGTTTAATGCTTTCGTAATCAAAAGTAGATAAAGAGATTGATCGTGGTTTTAGCAATGGATAATCTGTTCCGTTAAACCAACCTTGTCTAGGAAAAACTTGTCCAAATGCTCTTGCCCACATATCAACTTCCCAATCTGCAATCATTTCTTTATGATTGATTTTCTCTGTGTCAGAGTTTATAGAAGGCAGTTCATAGTTAAATAGAATGGCTGCATTTTTTAAATGAGAAAGTAATTTTCTTTGTGATAATTTATCTTTTTTTTCTAAAAATGCACTGGCGACGATCGCTTCTTGAACAATATGTTTCAGAGTTTTACCTGCCCGGAATAAAGCATTGTCGACAGCTTGTTTATACATTTCTACCGCCTTTTCTAAATTACCTGACAGTAATAGCCATCGGGCTTGTAACCAATCCCAATGATATTTTTGGTTTTCAAGTTCTCCATAGTTTTTCACTATAGCGCGTAAAACGGTCAGTTCACGCCAAGCCAAGTCTTTAGCTTCAGATGTTTTTAATTTATCTAAAGATAAATGTTCAAATCGTAGCTGTCCATAATCGGTAGCCACTTGTTGCGCCAATTTTTGGTTAGTGACTTGTTGAATTTTAACGATGGCACTCAATAAAGAATAATATGAAATTGATGAAGCAGTGTTGGCCCCTTTGTTTTGATATAGTTGGTGAAATTTTTGTAAGCTAAAAAAGAAAAGATCTGACAGTTCTTCTTTACGTATTGCATCAAATATACGGGCAATGAATAACCAGAATTTGATTTTTTTCCATTCTTCTGACTTATCACCTAGTGATTTTAGTTCTTGATAAGAAAATAAATATTCACCTCTTTCCCAACGTCCTAGCTTGTTTTTTCCGTCTCGATCTAAAGTCTTTATATATTCTTGCCAAAGATGATTATTTTCTTTCAGGTGAATTAATATGGTTTTTACTGAGTTTTTCTTGTGATCAATTAAACTTTCTATATTAGGGAAAAAGTATTTTTCAGGTACACATTGTATGAGAAATTGATGTGTGACAGCGGAGAAATAAAATAAAATTAAAATAAGCTGAAGTTTCTTTCTATCCAATCCATCTACGGGAACTTCTCCGACTAGATCTAAATAGGAACGAAAATGATGGATTATTGCATCACTTGTTGTTTTAACAATTTCATCAGGAAATACTTCTTTTACATTGTCATGCCATATTTCATTCACGATTCGCTTTAGCTTATTAGGATGAATTGTTTTGTTGTAAACAATATCATCAAGTTCTTTTTTATTCTCCTTAATTGGTAAATCACATAGCTGTGTAAAAAAACGTAGATTTTCTAAGGGTGTTGGGAATAGAGATTTTGTATTAAACATAGTTAGGCTCATATTAAATAACGTTTAACATCATGAATAAAGTTTTGAAAAGCTCGATAATCACTTGGTGTTGATGGAATAGCAAGACGACGATTGTTCGGACCAATTAATATGTTATGTTTTTTACCTTTTTTGGTTTTGAAACCAAGACTAAGAAGAGAATTTACATATTTATTTAGATGAGTGTTTTTCACGATTTTCTCCTAAATTTTGCGACATAGCAATTTAAAACTGCTATGTCGCAAGCATTACCTATTTTTTACCACTAGCATTGCTATTACGTGCCGCTGCAGATTGAGCGCGTGCGGCGAAAGAATTTGCTGCAACCAATCCACCATGTGCTTTTGCAGTAGATGATTGAATGCGTGAAGCTGCCGTAGTGTTCATAGATGATTTAGACATAATTAGTTCTCCTAAAAAGTGAGTTAAAATAAACGTCCTAATGGACAAGGCTTATTTTGTGATATTTCATTTTTTAGAGATACAACGGTAATGGAGAATTTTTTTGAGATTTTATTGTTTGAGAACATGATAAATGGAAATAAAAATTTTAAAACGTTTAGAAAAACCCACCGCACTTTTCCTATATAAAAAATCCCATCAATGATTTGATGGGATTTTTGTTTTTGAAAGCTAAATTATTCTTTTGGTAATCTGATGACGGAAACCAATAATCCGCCCCAGATAATGATAAGCGCGATAGCCATCATGATAATTGCATTGGTTGACATCTTATTTTTCTCCTTGTTTTTGTACGATATTTTTCCACGGTAAACGGGAAAGTAAGAAGCTGATGATGACTAAGCCGATCGCCATGCCCCAGCCGAAGGTATTAACGAACCATTCCGGATAGCCTTCGTAGCCGTTTGCCAATACTTTAGTGGCTTCTTTGTAAAGCATGAATGCTAATACGCCGGTGGTAACTACAATGCAGGCTTTCCAGATTGCGCCAACTTTGAAAGAACTGGTTTCATTTAAGTGTTCACCAAGTTCTTTTAATCTGCCGGTAACGATGATGGAGAGTAAAGAGAAGAACGCTACGGCAACGATACCGAACATGTTGACGAAGTTGTCCATGGTATCAAGCATCGGCAAGCCGGCTGCCGTACCAAACAATAAGGTAGATGCGACCATCATTGGTAAGCCAACCAAGAACGTGGCGTGTGCACGACGTAAGCGTAATTTATCTTGTACCGCCGCAATGATTACTTCTAATACGGAAATGAAAGAAGTTAACCCGGCGAAAACTAAAGAACCGAAGAATAATACGCCCAATAATTGACCTAACGGTGCTTGGTTAATAATGGTTGGGAAGGCAAAGAAGGCTAAGCCGATACCGCCTTTTGCTACTTCGCTGACATCTTGTCCGTTGGCGACAGCAATGAACCCTAAGGCAGAGAATACGCCGATACCCGCTAATACTTCAAAGCTACTGTTAGCAAAGCCAACTACTAAACCTGCACCGGTTAAATCCGATTCTTTTTTCAAGTAAGAGGCGTAAGTCAACATGATGCCGAAGCAAATGGAAAGTGAGAAGAAGATTTGACCATATGCGGCAATCCAAACACTTGGGTCAGCTAATTTGTCCCAGTTTGGTGAGAATAAAGCATCAAGACCTTTTTCTGCACCTGGTAAGAACAAGGAATAAAGCACCAAGGTGATGAACATGATCACCAAAATTGGCATAAAGATAACGGAAGAACGTGCTACGCCTTTTTGTACGCCAAAAGAAAGAATCAACAACGTGATAATCCACACGGCAAGTAACGGACCAACAACAGTGTCAACAAAATCCAAGCTTAATGCCACTTCACTTGCCATCTTAATGTGTTCGTGCAAGAAGAAATCTACCGGATTGCTACCCCAAGCGGAGCTGAAGGAATAATAAGCGTAGCTCGCAGCCCAGCCAAGAATAACCGCATAGTAAAGACCAATAATCACGTTGATCATCACTTGCCACCAACCGAAGGTTTCAAAGGCGGTTTTGAGTTTGCGATAAGCTAGTGGTGGAGAGGCACGGAATTTGTGGCCTAAAGCATAATCTAAAAAGACCAAAGGAATACCGGCCGTTAATAACGCCACAATGTAAGGCAAAATAAAGGCGCCGCCGCCGTTTTCATAAGTAACATAAGGGAAACGCCAAATATTTCCCAAGCCGACTGCCGAACCGATCGCCGCAAAAATAAAGGCTCTGCGTCCGGAGAATGTTTCACGTTTATGTGTTTGAGTCATGGAACAACCTGTTAAAGTTAAAAAAATGTTAGAGCGTCAATATAAATCAATAAAAATGCGAGTCAATAGACAAAAATAACAAATTATGAAAATTTACGTTATTTTTCATTAAATTATTTTTAAATAATAGTTTTTTATTCTGTTTTAAAATTTAATTTTTAGAATAAAAAAATGAGATTTATAAAAAACCAACGTTAACTTGCTAAAAAAAGGAGTAAAATGCCGAATAAAACGCTAATGATGAAAAAGTTCCCTATTTTGTGCATTTATTTCGGGCATAAATTTAGATTTTGCTTCAATTGGTGCTAAAGTATGCAAAATTTTTATGAATACCTTGTTTATGCAGCCAACATCTTTTCGGCGAAAACCCCAAAAATGGAGAAAACCAACGCAAAGTGCGGTTCATTTTTGTGGTTTTTCTAGATCTAAAATCGCGTTTTCTCAAACGCAAGTTATCCTGTTTAATAAACCCTTTGATGTGTTGTGCCAATTTAGTGATGAAAATGGCCGCAGCACGTTGAAAGATTTTATTGATATCGCTGAGGTTTATCCTGTCGGGCGGTTGGATCGCGATAGTGAGGGATTGTTGCTGTTGACTAACAACGGGGAGATTCAACATCGCTTGGCGGAACCTAAGTTTAAAATGGAAAAAACTTACTGGATGCAGGTGGAAGGCGTGCCTGATGAAACCGCGTTAGAGCAACTTCGGCGAGGCGTGCAATTAAAAGATGGTATGACAAAACCGGCAAAAGTGCGGTTGATTTCCGAACCTGATTGTTTGTGGCAACGCGTTCCGCCCATTCGCGAGCGAAAAAATATTCCTACATCGTGGTTAGAAATTAAAATTTATGAGGGGCGAAATCGGCAAGTACGCAGAATGACAGCGCATATTGGCTTTCCGACATTGCGTTTAATTCGTTGTCAGCTTGCCGGTTTTACGCTCCAAAATTTAGCGCCAAAAACCTACCGCACTTTAACGCAAGATGAACTAAAACAACTTTATCAATCACTTGGATTAACAATTTAGCATTATGAGTAACCTATCTGTTTTATTTGAAAGCTTGGCGCGAGACAGCCATTTCTTTATTTTCGTTAAAATGGCCTTTGCCATGGTACTGGGTGGCATTATCGGTTTGGAACGCGAATTAAAAGCCAAACCCGTGGGGGTAAAAACCTGCATGATTATTGCGGTGACGACCTGTGTATTAACCATTGTTTCCATTCAATCGGCTGAACATTATGCCCAAGTGTCGGAAAATATTCGTACCGATCCAATGCGTTTGGCAGCACAGGTGATTAGCGGCATCGGTTTCCTTGGTGCGGGCGTGATTTTACGTAAGCACAACGATGCTATTTCCGGCTTGACCACGGCGGCGATTATCTGGGCGGCTGCGGGTATCGGCATTGCTTCCGGCGCGGGCTTCTATTTTGATGCGATTATTGCCACCTTTATGATTTTAATCGCCATTCGTTTGAGCCCGTCTGTGCATCTTTGGGTGCGTCGTTATGAGAAAAAGAAGAAAACCCGTATTACTGCCACATTGGCGTCGCCGGCTGCGGTTGGGCAGTTTATCCAGCTTCTACATACCCATAATCATCTGATTGAAAATATTAATATGAAAGATCAGGCAAACGGTGAAACTAAATTGACGATTCGTTGCACGATTAATGACAAAGATACCATTCACGAATTGTATTTATTGCTAAAGAATGAACCGGATGTCTTGAGTTTAGAGTTAGAGAATTAAAAAAATCCCCAAGTATGCGCTTGGGGATTTTTGTTTGTTATTCATATCCAACGTAATTTTTTCCTAAAAATTTAAATGCCGGTGTTAACAAGGCTTTGACTTCATCATCATATAAAGACAGGCGCAGTTCCTTTTCACCTGCTGCATAAGGGCCAAGGGCATAAGGCGGATAGACAAACACAATGCCATCTTGTGAAAAATAGAAATTATCACTGAGGTAAAAATCGGCTTTTGCGGTGAATGGCTCTTGTCGTTCACCGTTATCGCCACGAGATTCATTTTGATAAATCTCCCATAGCAACGCTTTAACTTTGTTTTGTTGTGCTTTAGTAAAGACATCGTCTAATTGAATGACGGCTTTTTTGTCTAAATCAACATTCACAAAATGGGTTGAATACATCCCGTGCGCACCACCGGAATAATGATGATAACCTATGGTGAAAGTTGCGATATTTTCCCGTTGCCCAAGGTATTCCATGTCAACATTGGTACTTATGCCAATCAGCTCAAACTCTTTCACCTCTTTGACGCTATCGGCATAAAGGGTTTGTAAGTAGTCAACAAATTGTTGTTTATTCTCAATTTTAACTTTACCTTCAGCCGTGAACTGGCGAATTAACTCATTTACCAGTAAATCCGTTAACCAATCCATATTCGCTTTTAAGCTTTTCACGCTGATTTTTACCTCAGCTTCTTCAGGGGCAAGACTGTTAGGCGATTTGTTATCAAACTTGATGGTTTCAGATTTTTCAAATAATACCTCCGGCTCCACACGAATGGCTTGATTTTCCGCCAAATCCAAAACCTGTCTTTGTAAGGTATTCACTTGTGCATTTAGCTGCTCGATGGTTTGGGTTTGTTTTTTCACTTGTTCGGAAAGGATGTTTTTTTCTTCATCATTGCAGCCGGTAAGCGTTAGACCGGCGACGGCTAAAGCAGAAACGAGCAGTTTTTTCATAGAAACTCCTTGTATAAAAATGTTGTGAAAATCGACCGCACTTTATAGATCAAATACGTCCGCATCGCGCAATATGTGAATATTGCCTTTGCGACGCAGGAAGCCACAGCGGTCGAAATATTCTACCAATTGCACGGTCATTTTACGTCCGAATTGTAGTGCATCACGCAATTCGTTTACCGATATACCTTCTTTCCCGGCACTTAGTTGTTTAATCAAACGGGCGGTAGCGTAAATATTTTCGGTCAGGAAGAATCGGTCTTTTACCACAGCGGTGAGATAGCCTAATTTACCGGCTTTATAGAGGAAGTTGCGCATGGCACTTTCTTCCTGTCCTAATAAGCCTGCAAGATCACGTACCCACAACGCTTGTCCGTTATGTTGCTCAAATTGTTCTAGAACTTGCTGCCATAATGCACGTTCTTGTTCATTAAATTGAATTTTATGATCGGCGGTATGTAGCCAACCACGGGTTTGTTGTAGCTGATTTTCGGCTAATAATTCATCAATAAAATGATAAATCAGTTTTTCCGGCTGATTCAGTGCTGCAATGCGATACAAACGGGCTTTACCTAAGCCGAGTTGGTCGGGATGTTGTTCGTGATATTGCGCAAGTGCGGTCAATAATTTCGACGTTTGTTGTGCACGATAATCGGCATTAAAGCACCAGCTTTGGAAGCGAATGTCGCCGTTCTTTTCAAGAATATCATTCAGTTGTGAGTCTGTCAGTTGTTCAATCCACATCAACTGCTCGGCTTCCACTGCATGATTTTGAAGATAAAGTGCGGTGCGTTTTTCGGCTGTTTCTGCTTGAATCAGTTGGCGTAAATAATCGAAACGGGCTTCTGTGCGCTTATGGCGTTTCGGTGAATGGATTTCAATCACTTTTGCGCCACCGAGTACGGCGGTCGAGTTGCTGTTACGTAAGATGATTTTGTCGCCATGCGCCAAAAACAACGGTTGTTCTAAAATCAGTTCTGCCAGCGCTTGTTGCTGAGGCGCGAGTTTGGGTTGTTGCAATAACGTCAACTTGCCCGTGGTGTGTGAGGCGGCGTGATAAATATGCACCGGTTGGCTTTCGTTCAGTGGAATTTGGTTTTCTAGCCAAACGGTGATGCGATCTGTCGCTTTGGTAGGCGGTTGGGAGAACAACCAATCGCCGCGCTCAATTAACGTGCGGTCGAAATCCAAGTTAATATTTAACGCGAGTCGTTGCCCCGCCAAGCCTTCCGTGCTTTGTTCATTTTGTGCGTGGATATTTTTCACCCGCACTTTTTGTCCATTGCTTAAATACAATTCGTCGTCAATGGCAACCTTGCCCGCAAATGCGGTGCCGGTCACCACGGTGCCGGCACCTTTAATGGTAAAAATACGGTCGATGGCATAACGGAACGGTTTTTCCGTGTCCGATAATTCCGGCAACTGCGCCAAATAATCGCGTAGCGTTTCGATGCCCTGACCGGTGGTGGCAGAGGTCACGAAGAATTTACTGTTCGCCAAGATGGCATATTGTTGGCGTAGCTGTTGTTCTAATGCGTCAATTTGTTGCGCATCGGCGCGGTCGGCTTTGGTGATCACCACCATGATTTCCTGCAATTGCAACAAGCTCAAAATGCTTAAGTGCTCGATGGTTTGCGCTTGCACGCCTTCGTCTGCGGCAATGATAAGCATGGCGTAATGAATGCCGCCCAAGCCCGCCAACATATTGGCAAGAAAACGTTCGTGCCCCGGTACATCGATAAAACCGAGGATTTGATCTTTTAACGGCAAATAGGCGTAGCCCAAATCAATGGTCATGCCGCGTTTTTTTTCTTCCGGTAAATGCGCCGTATGCGTGCCGGTGAGGGCTTGTAATAGCGCGGTTTTGCCGTGGTCAACGTGTCCGGATGTGACAATAATCATAATGCCTCCAACGTGTTAAGCAAGCGTTCGAGATTGGCCAAACTGCGTAAATCCAACCAAATTTTATCCCGTTCAATGCGCCCGATAACCGGTTGCGGTAGCGCCAATAAACGGGCGAAAAGTGCGGTGGTTTTTGTCGGCATTTTTTCTGTTGCCGGCGCAATGGTTACTGCAACTGACGGAATTCGTGCCAACGGTTGGGAGCCACTACCAACCTGCGCTTCGCTTGGTTCGATCGCAATAACGTAATCTGCATTTAAACGATTTTCCAACCGCACTTTCAGTTGTTCTGCTTGTGCTTGTAATTGGGGTATAGGCTGAGTGAGCAGATGAAGTGCGGTCAGTTTTTCGGTAATTTTTTCCGGCTGCAAATACAAACGCAAAGTGGCTTCCAAACCGGCAAGAGTAACTTTGTCGCAACGCAACACGCGTTTGAGCGGATGGGCTTGTAGCTGTTGAATCAATGCTTTTTTACCCACGATAATCCCCGCTTGTGGCCCACCAAGCAGTTTGTCGCCGGAGAAGGAAATCAAATCCAGACCCTGTTGTAATTTTTCTTGCACCGTCGGTTCTTCCGGCAAATTGAATTGTTTCAGATCAATTAACGCGCCGCTGCCTAAATCTGTGATGACCGGAATGCCAAATTCTTTACCTAATTCCGCCAGTTCTTGTTCGTCAACAGAATGCGTGAAACCGCAAATTTGGTAGTTACTGCTGTGAACTTTCATTAAAAAGGCGGTATTTTCGTTAATTGCGTTGCGATAATCTTTTAAATGGGTGCGGTTGGTAGTGCCCACTTCCACCAGTTTACAACCTGCCTGCGCCATGATGTCGGGAATGCGGAAAGCACCGCCGATTTCAATCAATTCACCACGGGAGATGATCACCTCTTTACCCTGCGCGAAAGTCGCCAACATCAGCAATACCGCCGCTGCGTTGTTGTTCACCACACAGGCTGCTTCGGCGCCCGTGAGTTGTTGCAGTAAGTCGCTGATGTAGTTGTCCCGATGGCTCCGTTCGCCAGCCGCTAAATCATATTCTAATGCCACGTTGCCCTGCATAGCGTCTAGTGCCGCCTGTTGTGCCGCCGGTGACCACAACGCGCGCCCGAGATTGGTGTGTAATACCGTGCCGGTTAAATTATGTACGCTCTTAATATTGACCTGTTGTTGTAACAATAATTGTTGGCGGATGTACTGAAAGGTCGCGTCATCCGTTTGTAAAAAGTGCGGTAGGTTTTCATGGTGTTTTATATGTTCGCGTGCTTGTTGTAACAAGTCTCGGCAAACATTGACGGTGGCACTATGACCAAATTCTGCCACGAATTGTTCTCCTTGCGGGGTTTTGAGTAATTTATCGACGGCGGGAAGGGCTTGATAAAGGGCTGACATGATGATTCCTTTTTCTGGGGTTAAATTGGCATTTTTAGCGGGGATTATAAGGCGTGAAACCTGATTTCTTCTTTGCTTTTGCGTGCGCATTAGATACACTAACGCCAATTTTTTCTCGTATTTTTAAATTTTTGGAATTATAGGTAATTCAATGCGTACAAGTAAATATTTATTATCCACCTTAAAAGAAACCCCGGCAGAAGCGGCGATTGTTAGCCATCAACTCATGTTGCGTGCGGGCATGATTCGCCCTCTTGCTTCAGGCCTTTATAACTGGATGCCAACCGGTTGGCGCGTGCTACAAAAAGTGGAAAACATTATTCGCGAAGAAATGAATAAAAGTGGTGCCATTGAGATCAAAATGCCTGTGGTGCAACCGGCGGAATTGTGGCAAGAGTCCGGTCGCTGGGATCAGTATGGTCCGGAATTATTGCGTTTCACCGACCGTGGCGAACGGAGTTTTGTGATCGGCCCGACCAATGAAGAAGCGATTACCGATTTAATGCGTCGTGAAGTGACTTCTTACCGTCAGCTTCCTCTTAATTTATATCATATTCAAACCAAGTTCCGTGACGAAGTGCGTCCACGTTTCGGTGTGATGCGTAGCCGCGAATTTATTATGAAAGATGCTTATTCTTTCCACATGGACAAAGAAAGCTTGCAGCAAACCTATGAGGTGATGTACCAAACTTATAGCAATATTTTCACCCGTTTAGGGTTGGATTTCCGTGCCGTACAAGCGGATACCGGTTCTATCGGCGGTAGCGCGTCTCATGAATTCCAAGTATTGGCAAACAGCGGCGAAGATGATGTGATTTTCTCCACCGAGTCCGATTATGCGGCAAACATCGAACTTGCTGAAGCCGTAGCTGTCGGCGAGCGTGCCGCACCAACTAAAGCGATGGAATTGGTGGATACACCGAATGCGAAAACCATTGCGGATCTTGTCGAGCAATTTAATCAACCGATTGAGAAAACCGTTAAAACCTTGATTGTAAAAGGTGCTAGTGAAGAACAGCCGTTAGTGGCGTTAATTATTCGTGGTGATCATGAATTAAACGAAGTTAAAGCAGAAAAACTGGCTGAAGTGGCTTCCCCATTTGAATTTGCTGATGAAGCCGCCATTAAAGCGAAAATTGGCGCAGGCGTCGGCTCCCTTGGACCGGTCAACTTAAACATTCCGGTGATCATTGACCGCAGCGTGGCGATCATGTCTGATTTCAGTGCCGGTGCCAACATTGACGGTAAACATTATTTCAACATTAACTGGGAGCGCGATGTGGCGTTGCCGAAAGTGGCGGATATTCGTAACGTGGTGGAAGGCGACCCAAGTCCGGATGGCAAAGGTACCTTATTAATTAAACGTGGTATTGAAGTCGGTCATATTTTCCAATTGGGTGACAAATATTCCAACGCGATGAATGCGACTGTGCAAGGCGAAGATGGTCGTCCTACGGTCGTCACCATGGGCTGCTATGGTATTGGTGTGACGCGTGTTGTGGCAGCCGCGATTGAACAACATCATGATGAACGCGGCATTATTTGGCCGAGCGATGCGATGGCGCCGTTTACGGTAGCGATTGTGCCGATGAATATGCATAAATCAGAAAGCGTGCAAGCATTCGCTGAAGAGTTATACCGCACTTTATTGGCGCAAGGTGTGGAAGTGATTTTTGATGACCGTAAAGAACGCCCAGGCGTGATGTTTGCGGATATGGAGCTTATCGGTGTGCCGCACATGGTCGTCATCGGTGAGAAAAACCTAGCGAACGGCGAAATCGAATACAAAAATCGTCGTAGCGGTGAGAAACAAATGATTGCGAAAGCGCAATTGATTGACTTCTTAAAAAGCCAAATTAAGGCGTAATTGAAATAAAAAGTGCGGTCGGATTTTTAGTTGAATTTCCGACCGCACTTTTGTATAGGGAAAACATGAATCCGTGGATTTTATTAGCCGTTTCTATTTGTTTGGAAATTGTCGCGACCAATCTATTGAAAGTCAGCGACGGTTTTACTAAACCGTTGCCGACGCTTGGCGCTTTGGCTTTTTATAGCTGTTCGTTCTATTTTGTTGCCATTATTTTTCGTACGCTTTCCGTTGGTTTGGTGTATGCCATTTGGTCTGGCGTAGGCATTGTGTTGACAGCGATTGTGGCTTATTTCGCCTTTGGGCAGAAAATTGATACTGCCGGATTAATTGGCATGGGATTGATCATCTGTGGTGTGTTAGTGATTAATTTATTTTCGCAAACGGCGCACTAACGCTATAATCCAGTTGATTTTTGGGAAAGGAGAATAGGATGAAAAAGTATGATCCGCTGCGCATTGAGTGGGATTGTCGGCGCGGTATGTTGGAATTAGACAAGGTCATTATGCCTTTTTATAAACAGTATTTTGACGGGCTTAGTGAGCATAAAAAAGAGGTTTTTATTCGTTTGTTAGCCTCGACCGATTTACAGCTTTTTTCATGGTTCTTTAATAATGGCGAAATCAATGATCCGGAATTGCGAGAAATGGTGCTGGAAATTCAGCAAAAATTAAGTTTAACGCATTGATTTTCATTGTTTTATTGGTTTTTTCTAAAATAACTGAACTTTTTTTTATTCATCTCGTCTAACGCATAACAATAGCTTGCTGGCTTTGAAATTAAAGTTTGTTAGAAGTGATATTTGAGGTTATATGGCTGAACAGCTAACAGATCAAGCTTTGGTAGAAAGGGTGCAGCAGGGAGATAAGAAAGCTTTCAATTTGTTGGTATCGCGTTATCAAAATAAAGTAGCTGGATTACTGACTCGGTATATTTCACCGAATGATATTCCCGATGTTGTACAAGAATCATTTATAAAAGCATACCGTTCCATCGGCTCTTTTCGTGGTGATAGTGCTTTCTATACTTGGCTATACAGAATCGCAGTGAACACTGCAAAAAATTATTTGACTGCACAAGGGCGTCGCCCGCCAAGCGAAGATATTTTAGCTGAAGATGCAGAATCCTACGATGTAGGAACAAATTTACGGGTTGTGGATACGCCTGAAAATGAAATGTTATCCAACGAGTTGAAGAATATCGTATTCGATACGATTAAAGGTTTACAGGAAGATTTACGCACAGCAATTACTTTACGCGAAATTGAGGGATTGAGTTACGAAGAAATTGCAGAAATTATGGATTGCCCAGTAGGTACTGTGAGATCTCGGATTTTTAGAGCGCGTGAAATCATTGAAAGTAAAGTGAAACCGCTTTTACAACGTTAAATAAAAAACAGGAATACAACTACGATTAGTCGGAGTACAAACATGCAAAAAGAACTACTTTCAGCATATATTGATGGTGAGCAAGTCAATTATGAACTCACCGAAAAATTATGCCAAAATGCAGAATTGCAAGAGAGTTGGGCAAATTTCCACACCATTCGTTCTGTTATGCGTCAAGAAACAAACGTTTTCTTAGGCGCGGATTTTACTGCAAAAATGGAAAGTTTGATTGCAGCAGAAGAAATTCAAGCAGCTGAAGTCACAGAATCTCAACCATTGCCACAGGAAGTAGAAAACTCTCCGTTTATGCAAAAATTAAAAGCATGGTTTATGCCAATGACGCAAGTTGCAGTTGCTGCGGGTGTGTGCTTGGTGGCAGTGTTGGGTGTACAGTCTTTCAATGCAAAATCTACCGTACAAAATGCAGCGGATACACCGGTGTTGCAAACATTGCCTTTTAACAACGGTGTGCAGGAAGTCAGTTACAACGCACCAAGCAAAGATGTCATTACGACTGAACAGCTTGAACAAAAAAATAAACGTATTGGCGCCATGTTACAAAGCTATGAACTACAACGTCGTGTTTATGCTGATTCAATGAATTTAGGACAGAATCATAGCAATAGATAATACTCTATGTATTCCGGTATGACTGTTTTTTTATGATAATTCACCACCATTTTTTGGTGGTGAATTTGTTTATTAGGAATTTGATCATGTTAAAAACATTTCTAAAAACCACCGCACTTTTTTTCTTATTAAGCACCTCATTTTCTTCCCTTGCTGCAGAAACATTTTCACCGAAACAGCTTTTGCAGGATATGAAGAAAGCGACGGAACAGCTAAATTATGAATTTTCTTTTGTACAAACCACGCCTTCTAACATGGATTCATTGCGGTACCGTCACTTTAAATCTCATGGCAAAACTTTTGCGCAATTGGTGACGCTAGATGGTGCACAACAAGAAATTGTGCAACGTGATAATTTAATTAGCTATTTTCAACCGAACTATCAACCTTTCACCATTAATAGCGAAGGCATTACCGATAATTTGCCGCTACTCATTCGTGCGAATTTTGATACCTTGGAACAATACTATGATTTTGTGAATATTGGGCGTAATCGCGTAGCGGATCATGTGGTGCAAACCATTCGAATTTTGCCGAAAGACGATTTCCGTTATCAATATGTTGCTTTTATTGATGAAGAGAATAACTTGCTGTTGCGCAGTGATATGCTTGATCGAGACGGCAATTTATTGGATCAATTTCGTGTCGTCAATTTGTATGTGGGAGACGGGATTTCCGGTTTGGTAGATTATCTCAATCAAGTGGCTTTTCCTCCGTTATTAATGGATAAAAACGCAAATCAAACGCCGGATTTTAATTGGGCTCCAGGTTGGTTGCCACAAGGTTTTAAAGTGGTAAATCGTAGCATTGAGCGTGATGGCGACGATAAAATTGAATCACAACTTTACAGTGATGGATTGTTTTCTTTTACGTTATATGTGTCTGACAAAATCACTGAAAACACGCAGCGAGATAACACTTGGCGACAAGGTGCGTACACCATTTATAACGAAACAGTGGACAACAAAGACGTGACGATTATCGGGCAATTGCCGATTTCTACGGCAAAACGTATCGTGCAAGACATTCAATTTAAGAAAAACTAAACAGGCTTATTATGTTGACAGAAAGTGCGGTCGTCATTGAATATGAATCTGGCAAGGCGAAAGTAAAATGCCAATCACAAAGCGCATGTGGTAGTTGTGCGGCAAAAGCTGCTTGCGGGAATTCCGCCTTATCGGAATTAACCGGTAGCGGTGCGCGAGGTGAACATATTTTCACCATTGAAACCATTACCCCGCTAAAAGTTGGGCAGAAGGTGGAGATTGGTTTGTCTGAACATTCCTTGATCAAATCGGCGTTACTGATGTATTGCATACCGTTGTTCACTTTAGTCTTCAGCACCTTATTGTTCGATTCGTTGTTTAGTCACGAACTCGTCAGTGTATTTTTTATTTTTATTTCCACCGCACTTTCCTTTCTTGGTGTACGTTGGTATGCGCGAAAACTGAATCGCAAATCGGCTTACCAACCGGTGTTGCTACGTGTGCTCTAAATCTTTGAGCATCATTCGTTTTCTTTGGCGGGCTGGTATATAATCAGCCCGTTTATATTATCGTCTTTAAGGAAATATTATGCTCCCCATGCTTGGCATCACCGGTTACAGCGGCAGTGGCAAAACCACCTTGTTGGAAAAATTACTTCCCCAATTAAAACAACGAGGCTTGCGCCCGGCGGTGATTAAACATAGTCATCATGATGCGCAAGTGGATAAACCGGGCAAAGACAGTTGGCGTATGAAAGATGCCGGTGCCAGCCAAGTGATTATGGCCTGTGATCATCGCTGGGCGCTTATGACGGAAACACCCCAACAACATATTTCCCTGTCTTATTTATGTGAACAATTTGATCACGAATTAACGGATCTCATTTTGGTAGAAGGCTTCAAACAAGAGCCGATTGAAAAGATCTTGTTGCATCGAAAAGAGATGACTAAACCGCTACCTGACATTGATGCTCTCGTGTTGGCCGTTGCTACAGATTACCCTTTAGCGGCAGATAAGTCTTGTTTGGATATCAATAATATTGCGCAGATTGCTGATTTTATTACGGCTTGGTACGAGCAAAAGTGCGGTCGAATTTAAGCGTGGTTTTTTATGCCTGAGCTCCAACATTATCGCCATTTATCCTTAATCGCCGCCATGGCATTATTTATGCAGTCCCTTGATGCCACCATTTTGAATACGGCATTGCCTGCTATTTCTGCCGATTTGCATGAATCACCGTTAGAAATGCAAATGTCGATAATCAGTTATTCCCTCACTGTTGCATTATTTATTCCACTTACTGGTTGGATTGCCGATAAATACGGTACGCTCAATGTGTTTCGGGTTGCGGTAGCGATTTTTGTGATTGGTTCTGTTGCTTGTGCCGCCTCTAATTCATTAAATGCATTGATTTGGTCGCGCGTGTTGCAAGGGCTGGGCGGAGCAATGATGATGCCGGTAGCGCGTTTGGCAATTATTCGTCACGTACCAAAAAATCAATTGGTTGCCGCATGGAATGCCATGGCGATGGCGGGGCTGATTGGCCCAGTGCTCGGGCCGATTGTGGGCGGATGGCTTGTGACACATGCCAGCTGGCATTGGATTTTCCTAATTAACATTCCTATTGGTATCCTTGGGATTGGATTTGCCGGTCGGTATATGCCGAACAGTACAGGTAATATTAGTAAGTTGGATTGGTGGGGCTTTTTGCTGTTTGGTGGTGGGCTGGTAGGGTTGACACTTGGTTTGGATTTGTTGTCTGAAGATCGCATCAATCAATGGCTGACTGCGTTGATTTTGGCTATCGGATTGGGGTGTTTCTCCTTTTATTATTGGTATGCTCAACGGGTGCAGAATCCCTTATTACCGTTAAATTTATTTGCTACGCGTACGTTTCGATTGGGTATGGTGGCGAATATTTTCATCCGTTTGTGTGGTTCAGGAATTCCGTTTTTAATGCCACTGATGTTGCAGGTGGTGTTTAATTATAGCGCGGATATTGCCGGTTGGTTGTTAGCGCCAATTGCACTAAGTTCCGTGTTAACGAAATCCTTTGTTGGAAAAATTCTGGTGCGTTTGGGTTATAAAACGACATTAATGCTGACCGCACTTTCGATGGCGCTTGCTATTGCTGCCATGAGCCTGTTGCAACAAGATACACCGATTTGGTGTTTGGTGCTGATTTTGGCGTGGTATGGTAGCTGTATGTCGATTATTTTTACTTCAGTCAACACACTTACGATTAGTGATTTAGACGAACACAATGCCAGCGCAGGTGCTACTTATCTCAGTGTGATTCAACAAGTGGGAATCAGTATCGGTATTGCCGTGTCTGCTGTGATTTTAGATCTTTATCGCCATTTCATTGGTGAAAGCGGTGAACAACTTCAACGTGCGTTCAGTACGACTTTCCTGACCTCAGCTATTTTCGGCATCATTTTATTATGGGTTTTAACTTACCTTAGAAAAGAGGATGGTGCGGAGAATTTTCGTCGGGAATAAAAAAGCTTATTTTTTTAAAGGTGTTTTCCGGAGTTGGTCTGTTAGGCGTGAGGGAAGAGTTGGAGTGGCGGAAGAGCGTAAGCAACGTGATCTATGAATTGGACTTCCGTTAGTATTCTTCTTAACATTGCCTAGATGATCAATAACGATTTCTCTGTCTTCTCTGTGTTTTCTAAGTGAGGATTACTCTACAATATCCGCCCATTTCGCTGTATCCACTTCGTTAGATCTTGTCATGGTTGAGAGCGGTTGCCATAAACTCAAATAACGCATCTGTAAGTGAATCTAAACGTTTTGTAGCGTGAACATAAATTTGCTTAAATCCTTAGGCTTCAGGGTTTTAAAATGTTCAACCGTCGGACTGTCAAATTCCTTTTCGATATTTGCTGTGGGATTAAAAGAGATTAAGTCTCGGTGTAGGGCATAAGTCATGATCTCGTTATGCTTCTGAATCGTTCGTTTGAGCTTTTCTAAATGCACTTCGTCTTGATACTGCTTAAATGCCTTTAATGCCATTGACACGGTAATTCAGACTTTTAAAAAATCGGGTATAGCTAAAACATCGTTAACACTTTTTATAACAGGTTTTGTGTGATTTTAGTTATATCGGTTTTGCTATACGGCTATCAGTATAACTAAAACTCAAGGATTTTATAGGATTGGATAGGAACGCTTAGGATATAAAAAAGCCCTTGAAGTCAATATTTTCAAGGGCTGGGGTCATCTGAATTACATGTCACAAACCGTCTAATTATAAAGAAGTATCTAAATTCAAACTTTACCGATGTTACTTTCAGTGTTACTAAAAGGAGAAATCACAAGGAAATTGGCAGGTTTTTTTAGGTTATCCAAACCCCTTAATCAATTTATAGATTGGTTTTAACTTTACTTTAGGGGCTGACGTAGATTAGCAGTTAGGCTAGGCTACGAAAATGCAGATAACCAATTGTAAATTAAGCAAGAGAGTTCAAAAGAAACTACTTGAATTTTTTGTACTCCAAGTTACCTCCCGCTCCGCTGCCGATATTTTGGGCATTCAGCCCAACTCCGCTATTCTGTTCTACCGCAAAATTCGTATGGTTATCAGCCATTATCTGGCCTTGGTTGCCGATGAGGTTTTTGAGGGCTCTGTCGAGTTGGACGAAAGCTATTTCGGCGGACGGCGTAAAGGCAGACGTGGTCGCGGCGTGGCAGGAAAAGTGGTTGTCTTTGGTATTCTGAAACGCAACGGACGGGTCTATACCGTTGTGGTGGATAATGCCAAGTCTGAAACGTTACTCCCTGTCATCAAAAAGAAAATCATGCCGGACTGCATTGTTTACACGGATAGCCTGAGCAGCTACGACAAGTTGGATGTGAGCGGTTTCATCCATTACCGCATCAACCATTCCAAGGAATTTGCCGACCGTCAGAACCACATTAACGGCATTGAGAATTTTTGGAATCAGGCAAAACGTGTCTTGCGCAAATACAACGGAATTGATCGCAAATCCTTCCCGCTGTTCTTGAAAGAATGCGAATTTCGGTTTAACTTCGGCACACCGTCTCAACAGCTTAAAATTCTGCGGGATTGGTGTGGAATTTAGGGCTAATCTACGTCAGCCCCTTGCTGCACCGACTTTAGTTGAAGATGGCTTGATTGCGCCAAGTTCTAAGCAGGCAATTAACGGTGGGCAATTTGCTCAGTTGGAACAAACGCTTTATACCAGCGTGGTTCAGTCTGTAAATACGAAAAAAGTCGCGGAGCAAGCAGTCACCCTAGCCACCGAAGCCAAACAAACAGCTCAAACCGCCAATTCAAATGTGAATAGTGCGATTGCTCGTGTGAGTGAAGTAGAAAAACAAGTAGTTAAAAATACGGCAGATATTACCAAACTCAATGGTAGTGTATCAGGTTTATCTGACCGCATTACTACCGCAACAAATACGGCAAATGAAGCTAAAAACGGTATCTCCGACTTAAACACCCAAATTGAAAGAGTAAATCAAAATGTTACCGCTTTAACAGGGCGAGTCACGCAAGCTGAACAAACCGCAAACCAAGCACTAGAATTAGCTAAATTAAATACAGGTTCAAGTGCTGAAGTTAGTCAAAATGCTATCAATGCAGCAAGCGAAGCGAAAGCGTTGGCACAATCAGCTAACTCAAATGCCACTCGTGCTTTAAATACAGCAACCAGTGCATTAAGTACGATCAATGATATTCAGGCAGATGTTGCCTTAGCGAAAAGTGATGCAAATGCCGCAAAAAGTAATGCAGAAAATGCGTTTAATGCGGCAACAGCATCACAAGATACAGCAAATTTAGCCGTGCGAAATTCAAACAATGCTGAAAGTCTTGCAAATAATGCAAAAATAACAGCAGAGGGAGCGGTTCGCACAGCAACTACCGCTAATCAAACCGCAGAGCGTGCGCAAACCACGGCAACCCGTGCAGCAGCAACAGCAAATCTTGCAAGTATTTCAGCAGGTAATGCAGAGCAGTTAGCGCAAGAAGCAAAAGATACTGCGACTCAAGCTAAATCAGGTTTAGTGGTAACAAACGCAGAACTTGCAAAAGTTGCTTCAACTCAAACCGATTTAAAAGCAAAAAGTGAAGCAAACGAAAAAGCGGTTAGTGGCTTAACTGGTCGTGTCGCAAATGTAGAAACAGGCGTGCAAACAGCCCAAACCCAAGCAAGTAATGCGTTGAACCAATCAACAGAAGCCAAAGCGACCTCAGAGCAGGCAAATAATAACGCTACTCAAGCAAAAACCGAGGCGCAAACCGCATTAAGCACAGCGAACATCGCAAATGCCAATGTAAATAGTGCATTAACCCAAGCGCAAAGTGCGGTTAAAACAGCGTAAGAAAATACAGCACTTGCCAATCAAGCGATTGCCAAAGCAGAAAGTGCAGAGCGTACCAGTACGCAATTAAGAGAAATCGCTAATGAGGCAAAAGTAAATGCCGAAAGCGCAGTTGAAAGTGTAAAATTGGCAAATACACAATCTACTCAAGCGTTAACTAAATCAGGTGAAGCCGTAGATAAAGCTAATAATGCTGAAACTATTGCAAATCAAGCTCATTTAGCAAGTCAGCAAGCGGTAGAAAAAAGCGATCAATCTGTAACAACCGCAAACATTGCTTTAAGAAAAGCTAATAATGCGGATAAAAATACGGCTGAAGCAAATGTTAGTGCAACAAAAGCGATTGAGAGTGCAACACAAGCATTAACTCAAGCAACAGAGGCTAATAAATTAGCTGTTATCGCAGATGGTAATGTGAAACAAGCACAGGCTCAATCTGTTAGCGCAAACAATCTTGCAACAACAGCAAAAACAAATGCAGATAAAGCACTTCTGGATTCTTCAAAAGCAATTTCAGATGCAAATCAAGCTAATGTGACTGCTAATACAGCAAATGATAAAAGCATTCTTTTTTGGGTCAGCGGTTAATGTGGACGGTTTAACGGTTTTTCCCCTGCGGGTCGTATTGAAAAGCTGTTGGATAACTCTTCTAGTTACCCACGAGCTTTTCAACACTAAAAACCTACCGCCCACAATAACCACTTCCCTAATAATAAATTTTGTTATTTTTATATTGGTTCAAAGGCTCGCAAGCTCGCCTAATAAAATGAAGTCGCCTTCGGCTCCGCTGATTTTTTAATATCACTCTCGGGGCTTTTGGCGTACTATTGTCTAATAGTTAAAGCAAGGACACATAGCCCCGTATCTGTGATACTAAGTCTATGCCCTTGCAAGAGGGATAAATCCCCCTTGACCCCCTGCGGTTTCACCGCTAATTTGAAGAACGGACACCTAATGAAAAAGCGAACCAAACGCCTAGAAATAGCATTGTCAGAAGATGAATACAATGCCTTGCTTGAAACGGTAATATCTCAACGCAAAAAACAAAGCAGGGGTATAAGCAGATAAAACAGGGCATACGGCGAGAGCTTTTTGCCAATAATGAGCATTATTTAACCCTTCAACGCCAAAATGCGTCTGGCACCGTTAAGTACAATCCCCCCCGCGATGGTGCCGATAATCAGATCTGGATAATTGGAACCGGTCCACGCGACCAGGGCGCCGGCGGTGATGCCCCCCAGGTTGATCACCACGTCGTTGGCCGAGAATATCCAGCTTGCCTTCATGTGCGCCCCGCCTTCCCGATGTTTGGATATGAGCAGCAGACAACTGGTATTGGCAATCAATGCGACGAATGCGATAGCCATCATCACCAGAGATTCAGGCTCACTACCGAATACAAAGCGTCTCACCACCTCTACGAGCACGCCCACAGCCAAGATCAGTTGCAGTACACCAGCAAGATGCGCGGCACGTACCTGCATTTTCACGCTATGTCCAACCGCATAAAGGGCAAGCCCGTACACCGCCGCATCGGAAAAATTGTCCAGGGATTCTCCAATCAGGCCGGTGGACTGGGCGATCAGACCGGCAGTCATTTCCACCACGAACAGAAGTGCATTGATGCCGAGCAACCAGCGCAGGGTCCCGGATTCTTGCTTAGCAGAAGCTGCCGAAAACTCGGCGGCCTTGATGGTCTCTGGATTTGCAGCGACGGTTTCCTGAAGCGAGGCGCCTAGCCCCAAGGTCTTCAGTTTCGAGGTGACGGGCTCGACCTCGCCGTCATGCACGACCTTCAGCCGGCGGTTCGACAAGTCGAAGGACAGCGCCCGAATCTCCTCAAAGCCGTTCAGGGCTAGGCGAATCATTCGTTCTTCTGATGGACAGTCCATCTTCGGCACTGCATAAACACTGACCCATCTCCCTGGCGCCTCGGAGGAGGCCTGTATATCGGTATCCGCTGCGGACGTTGCATCACCGCCACAGGCGCCACCACAGGATTTGCTCATAATACGACTCCACATTGAACAATGTTGTGGTACCATTTTAAACTATAAAGCTACTATAAGGTCAATAGAGTAAAGAATCCGTTGGGGAGGAGGCTGATGCGCATTGGTCAGTTGGCACAGTTGAATGAAGTCGCCTACGGCTCCGATTTTTTATATACCACTTCGGGGCTTTATGGTTTCTTTTGCTTAAAATCCATATTAATAAATAATCTTTTTAATTCTTTCTTTTCTTCATCTGATAGCCTAATCCCTTGAGCAATGCGAATAGCAAAATCATTAGGAATCTGATTAAATTCTGCAATAGTAGTAAGGAATCTTTCGGCTAATACGCCATTCCTAACGATTGTATGAGCGATATATGAAAGTTGCTCCTCTAATCTATTGCCAGATGAATTAGATCCTGATTCTATATTCTCTAGTTTTTTCTTTTCTATACGTGCGCCTAGTTTTAATAATTCTAATGCAACACTACTTCTTGTTGCATTTGCCTCACCATCATTAACTTTATTGAGAACAATACGATCTATAACCTCTAATACAGAAAAAGGAACGCGAACTGTTATACGATTATTTTGAGAATTTAAATTTTCCATATCAAAACCTGTTTGTTTTTTAACCTAAAACAAGCACTATATAGCACCATATAGCACTACATAGTGCTATGTATGCACTATACAGCATTTTTGATAAGAAAATCTTTATTTTTCAATGAGCACTGTATATCATCTAAAAAGATGCTATTCAGCACACAAAATTCACGCCTATTTTCTGGTCGAAAACGTACAAACTCTTGATTTACAAAGGAAAAAAAGGCAAATTTTAAATTTGCATTAGGTGTGTAATTACTTCATTTTTGGGTCTGTTTTTAGGTTAAATTTCTGTTGTTTTTTTAAGGGATTTTTATGCGTTTTTATTCTCCCGAATTAAAGGCGATCACTATGCGGAATGAAAAAAAATACTCATAAAAATTAAATAGGAGAGAGGGAAAAATGAATGAGGTTTTAGCCATTATTTTTTATAACTTGGCGATTATTTTTGTTTTACTTTTAGGGTTGGGGTTATTCATAAAATACCAACACAAAAAACGTGCAGATGCCCTTTTAGAAAACATGAAAAAAGCTCATTCAGCATTTTCGGTTGATCGTAAATCACAAGCGATCTTTGAAAAACGCGTAAAAGAATGGGAAAGAAAACACCCGGTTCACGCCATAAAACAACGGATTAAAAAACGCATTGAATGGCTGCTGCCATAGCAACGTGCTTTTCTGATAAACTACACGCATCTAAACACAGGAGGTTCTATGCAAATAGCCTTACCCAATACACCGACTTTTGAGAAAAAAGAGTCTTTCTACTCTGAAGATGAGCTGTATTTGCTACATCAGTTAGAAAACGACTTAGTGAAAAGTAAATCTCATGATGATGTAATGGAAAACTTGAGACAGGTACTAAAACTCGATGAAGTTTGATTATTCGATTAGATGGTACTACTTGGCAGAAGAAAAACTGCTTACTCAGGCTAAAATCGGATAATGCTGTTCGTACTGCTAATAACTCTGCTCAAAAAGTAGATTTAATGGACGTAAAAGTACAAAAACACGATACAGAAATTAATGCAATGCAAACCGCATTAATTGATACGGTAGGTAAAGTTGAAAAAGCTGAATTAGTTGGCAATCAAGCTCGTTCAATGGGTGAAAATGCGATTAAAAAAGCAGAACAGGCTTCTGAGAAAGTGGTTGAACTTGAAAAAACAGTTGTGCAGTACAATGCAGAAAAAACTTCTGTATCACTTAACAATGCAACCTTGAATGATTTAGCGGACGGTGAAGTTAGCGAAACTTCTAATCAAGCGGTTACTGGTAAACAACTTTACGCTACTGAGAAAAAGGTTGAAAAAGTGGTACAAGAACAATTAGTGCCTGTACAAAAACAAGTTAAACAAACAAAAGAAGAAGTTACAACAAATAAAGCAAGTATTGCTACCAACAGCTCTAACATTGCGAAAAATTCACAACGAATGGAAAAAGTTGTTGAAGTAGTAAACAGCCAAACTGCTCGCATTAATGAAAACACTCGCATTGTTGAAGCTCAAGCAAGACAGGTAACTCAAAATACACAAGCAATTACTGAAAATCGTCAGGCGATCCAAAGTAATAGCAAACGTATTGATGAACTTGAAAACCGCTCTCGCCAAGATCGCCGACAAGCTCGTGCAGGTGTGGCAGGGGCGATGGCGATGACCCAAATCACGCCAGTACAGGGTAAAACCTTTACGGTTGGCGCAGGTGTCGGTTCTTATCGAGGTGAAACAGCGGTTGCAGTCGGTGTGAAATATGCACCCAAACCGAATTTTGTCATCAGTCTTTCAGGCTCTGCCGACTCTCGCGGAGGTGTTGGGGCTGCAACTGGAGTAAGTTTTGGGATTGATTAGCCCGAAATTATCCTAATTTTTTCAATAAAAAGCATCTTTTGGCATTGCTGGAAGATGCTTTTTTCTTGTTAAGCTCTCTCGATTTTGCCTTCGTCAGGTAGTCATTTGGGGCAAAAAGCTCAGAAAAAGTTGCTGCATTGAACAAAAATTAAGCAATCAAACTTTTCTTGTACTAATTGATTTTTTTAATGCTAATGTGATTTTCATAGTGTTTTATTTTATTTATAGCGTATGCTTAAATTAGATAATTTTAATATTTATTAAATTTTTTTCTTTTTATTTTGTGATTGATGATTTTCAAAAAATATTTAATAAACTCATATTTAATTTGGATTAAATAATTTTTGTATTAAAAGATTTAAGGTCTTTTGATTATTTTAGGTTTTAAAAGGTAATTAAATCCTTTAAGGTTTTAAAAAAGGGCTTTAAGGTTTTAAAAAAGGACTTTAAGGTTTTAAAAAAGACTTTAAGTTTAAAAAAAACAGCATAAAACAGTGTGACAAGATTGTTTTCTTTATTTTAAAAATGATTTTTTATCCAATAAAGAGAGCGCTTAGAGCATGTTGAATTTCCTTGAATGATATTGTAAGCCTTGTAATTTTTTCTTTCCTCTTCTCTTAAAGTGTATTTTTATTTTGGGCATAAATACTATTTATAACAACTATTAAGCTTGTAAATATAAAGTAAAAAAATAAATATTTTTCCTTGGCTTGAATATTTCTTTCTTGTTAGTAATTTGTATTTTTTTATTATTGTTAATTTAATCTTTTATTTATTTTCACTTAAATAACACTTTTCTTATGCTTTCTTTTATGTTGATCGTTTCATTTTTGTGGTGTAGCCTATTTTCATTGTTTATTAAATTTTTAAGAGGAATAAAATGAACGATAAAATTAAACTCCTTAGACCAAAAGAGGTTATTCAAAAGCTCAGTATTTCTAAAAGTACATTCTATGACTGGCAGAATAAAAAATCGAAAAGATATAGAAATGACTTTCCTAAGCCGCTCTCTATTGGTGCAAATTCTGTAGGTTATTTAGAAAGTGAAATTAATACTTTTATTTTAAATATGGTACATCGTAGATCTAAATAAGGAGATACTATGTCAAAACTAGTTGAATTAATGATTAATACACTACCAATGCTTGATACTCAATCTCAAGCATTAGCAAGACTTTTCTTAGAAAAGCAAGGTAAATGCGGCACTTATTTAGGTTCGGGAAAAACAATGGGGAGAGTATTTTCGGCTACATCTAAATGTGTGTTCTTAACTTGTACACCTTGTTACAATGAAAAATTATTGAAATTACAAAAAGAAGTGATAGCTAGTTTCAAATTGATTATCAAGAACCCTCGTATTCTTGATTTATTATCAGGTTTCATTCCCAGCAAAGATAATTCCTTGATTCAGTGGGTTGCGCGAAATAAAGCCAAATTATCTTATAAGCTAGATGATTTTAAAGCTGTTTTCTGCACGCTTTCTCCTGAAAATGTGATTGCTGCATCCACTTATCAATCTTTTGAAGAGATTAAAGAAAATATAAATCTTCTTTATGCTTAATTGGTTCATCATCTTGGATTGTTTTTATTACTAGATTGTAGATGTGCTGAACAAGATAACAGAATTAACACTCATGGGCATGCTATCATTTTGTTTGATAAAAACTTTAATTATTCAAATATTGGAAAGGATATTAGATTCAATACTAATGAAGCAATAAGAGTGCAACTGTCAAAAATTGGCTATCAAGAACAATCTAATACCCAATGGATTAATACTTACTATGATCTCTTGAGAATTATTGCTTACATTACTAAACCAAGAGAGAAGGAGTTTGAAGAAACCATAGATCCCTTTTCTTGGTTAAACGTTGGTTTATCCGTTCACTATGATCATACTCAAGATAATAAGCCACGCCGTTATCGGAATTATATCTTTAAAGATGCCTTGAAGGAGAGCAGAGCTGAAAATAACAAACACATTACGAACGAGAAGTTACATAATGAACTTGCGACACCAATGGATGAGAAAAAAGATGATCATATTCAGATAGGCAATTACAAGCGATCTCATTATTTGAATAAATTGAAAAAAGAAGTGGAATATTCCTATAAAAGAACAAGTAAGATTATTATTCCTGATGAAAAAATGAGTATTCTTGAAGCGGTTTATTTGTATGAAAAATCACCACATCAATTTTGCGATTGTGCGGAAAAGCTAGATAGAAGAAGGCTGGAAGCATTATCCGAAAAATTGAATATATCTACATCTAAAATTAAATCATTAATTATTACGCGGAAAAAATTCCGCTGGATAAAAGGAAAAAGAGGTAAATTTCAAAAAGTGTGGGTAAATTGAACTATATAAAATCTTGGGCCTGAGTGCAGTCAATTTTAGTAAAATTTGATTTTCTATAGGTAAACATCGCAAAAGAGAGAAGGCAATTATCAATCTTATAATTGCTTTCTCTCGTTAAATTACATAATGAATTTGAGTATTCACCACTCAATTTCTTACCACAAAATGAGCCAAAATTCGCAATTTAATCGTTGTTGAAATATGGCGAAAAAATCTTGCAAGTAACGTGAACAGGATTTACGAAAATCGGTTGCTAATTCGTAGAGAAATTGTGGTTTTTTAGTATTCAGCAGATTACGCATTAACAACTTTTAAATGATACTGCGGAATAGTTTCATGTGAGCATTGATCGATAAAATCTGCCCACGCTTGTAGTATAGTAAAACGCTGTTTAAGGTAATCACTTCGGTTGTATGCGGTATGAATGCGATCTTGATTGATATGAGATAACGCCACTTCAATCATATCTTTGTTATGATCTTGTTCATTCAGGTAAGTACTGGCAATGCTCCTTAATCCGTGAGCAACGAGTTTTCCGTGATAGCCCATACGTTTAATCGCAGCATTAGCGGTTTGCGTGTTGGTATGCGATTTTGGATTTCTTTCACTTGGAAAAAGATATTCTTTACCACCACTCAATTTTTTAATTTCCTTTAGAAGTGCCATTGCTTGGCGAGAAAGGGTAATTTTATGTTCTCGACCACGCTCATCTTGCTTAATCCCTTTTTGAATATAGATTGTCCAAATCTTAGATTTCTCATCAATATCTTCATAACGAGCCATA
Source organism: Aggregatibacter segnis ATCC 33393 (assembly GCF_900476035.1). Taxonomy (GTDB): domain Bacteria; phylum Pseudomonadota; class Gammaproteobacteria; order Enterobacterales; family Pasteurellaceae; genus Aggregatibacter; species Aggregatibacter segnis. Next base: position 476,808 of record NZ_LS483443.1, read on the forward strand.
GCCGCCTCGTTAGGGCGTGTCATGGTCAGTAGTTGCCATAAAATAAGATAACGTGTTTGTAGCTTAATTTGAGCACGGTTTAAGGTCATCAGAAATTCAGGCAGATCTTCTGGACGGATCGTTTTAAAGTGTTCAACTGTAGGATTATCAAATTCTTTCGAAAGATTGGCTGTGGGATTATGCGAAATAATGTTGCGGTGCAAAGCAAAATCCATAATCTCATTCAACTTTTGAATAGAACGTCTAAGCGTTTCTAACGTGCCTTTATCTTGAAGTGTCTTAAATGCTTTCAAGGCTAAAGGTGCAGTAACTTGAGTAATCGGTAATTTATCAAAATGCGGTAATAAAATACGTTCAATCAGGCTTTTGACATCTTTTGCATAGCCCTCAGAGAAATTCTTGCGAGTTTTGCGATGTTCAAACCATTGCCAAGCGACGGCTTCAAATGTGTTGTTTAGCTCGTCTTGTTTTGCTTGTAGTTGATTAGCTCGATATTCGGCAGGATCAATATTTTGGGCTAGTAATGAGCGATATTCATCTCTTATTTTACGAGCTTGAGCAAGCGACAATTCAGGATAAATACCTAAACTGATATTTTTACGTTTTTTAGTGAAAGGATGGTAATAGTTAAAAATCCATAATTTAGAGCCATTAGTTTTAACTCTTAAGAATAGCCCACTCCCATCTGCAAGGTTGTATTCCTTTTCGGCAGGCTTTGCTCTGTCTATTTCGGTGTTCGTTAAAGATTTTGTTGTTCTTGGCATAGCTGAATCACCTGTCATTTAAGAAATATAAAAAGCGGTAAAAGCCTTGTAGCATAAGACTCTTAATGCTTGTAGTAACATCGACCTAAGTTATTTTATCATAGTGTTACTATCGATGTTACTAAAATCGTTGGATTAGGTCGGAATAGATAGGATTAAATAGGACAATAAAAAAGCCTTGGAGTGTTATGCGCCAAGGCTTTATCGGACTTTATTAAACTTGTTTGGAATTGGACTTGGTGGAGCTGGGGGGAGTTGAACCCCCGTCCGAAATTCCTCTACCGTCAGCACTACACGTTTAGTCAGTCTTTAAGTTTCGCTTAATCCTGCGGACAGACACGCGATAATTAAGCTAGTTTGATTCAATTTAATGCTTCGATCCTCAAACAGCGGCATCCACACGATCTCGTTTGGGTTTGACTCCGCTTTATCCCCGTCTTACGAGCGGAAGCTGGGGAGCGAAGGCTATGAGCAGGTTATTAAGCTGCTAAAGCGTATTGTTCGTCGTTTGCGACTATTTTTTTGCGGTTTATTTACGAGGCCTACCGCACCTCGACGTGCACCTCGGGCTTCGCTAATCCCGTCGAATCCAAAATCAGCCCCAAAAGTGTGTATAAGGATAGCAAAATACAGTAATAAAGGAAAGTAGGCAAAATAAACAGTGTATGCGAGATAAAGAATCGTGCGCTAATTTTTTACATATCTTATGTTTTTTAGCTGATATTTTAGTTAAAAAATTCTATTTTTTCGATCTACTTCACATTTTTGAATGTTATTAATGATATCTTTTTCTTAAAAAATAAAAAGTATGATATAACTAATTCACATAATAATAGTGTGAGGAAAAACTATGTGTAACACAAAACAAGAACTACGCAATGAATTTACTGAACTGATTGGTGAGGTAAGAGTTAAGAATTTGTTTACCGGTTATGGAATATTCCAAGAAGATGCCATGTTTGCTTTGTCCCAAAACGACGCAATTTTTGTTAGAGCCGAGGGAGAGTTGGTACCTTATTTGGAGAGGCTTGGGGCTGTTGCCTATTCACTCAATCCTAATAATATGAGTAAATTAGCTCTTTATCATTATTATCAATTACCTCCTTCAGTTCGTAAAAACAAAACTCTTTTCAAACAAGTCATTAACCTTTCTATTCAACAAATTAAAAGAAAAAAACTTTCTGAGAATTTAGCTAAAAAAGAGCGTATCAAAGAATTAGCTAATTTCACTATTAAGCATGAAAGGCTGTTAGCTAAAATTAATATTCATACAGTCAGTGATTTTAGAGCATTGGGTGCTATTCATAGTTATGTCAGATTAAAGAAATTAGGTATTCCTGCAAGTATTGATTTACTCTGGACATTTAGAGCTGCTTTAATGGATAAACACGTCAACTTGTTGACAGAAAAAGAAAAATCATCAACCCTTATTAAATTAAACCTTATGCTTGAAGCTAATGGGATGAGAAAAATCAAAGGGTGTTAGAGAATGATAAGGAAAGTGGCGTAATACATAAAACACCATTGTTGATCTAATGCTTGCAAGTTGGTTGAATGGTTTAAGATGTAATTTTTATTGTGCTTAAATTATTATCAATTAAAAAATATTTTGCAAAAAATTGAAAAAAGGGGTTGCAAGGCCATGATAAATGCCTATAATACGCCCCCACAACGACGCGCCGTTGTAAAGCATAAAACTGCGCGTCGTTTTTTGTTCTTTAACAATCAATCAGACAAACTGTGTGGGCACTTGAAGATTCGTTTTTATTATTAAGAATTTTAAAATTGAACTGAATAGTGCTACGAAAATTCGTTTATTTATATAGATGATTAATTAAGTCAGCAGTATTGAGCGATTAAACTTTTTGAACTGAAGAGTTTGATCATGGCTCAGATTGAACGCTGGCGGCAGGCTTAACACATGCAAGTCGAACGGTAACAGGAGAGAGCTTGCTTTCTTGCTGACGAGTGGCGGACGGGTGAGTAATGCTTGGGAATCTGGCTTATGGAGGGGGATAACGACGGGAAACTGTCGCTAATACCGCGTAGAGTCGAGAGACGAAAGTGCGGGACCGCAAGGCCGCATGCCATAGGATGAGCCCAAGTGGGATTAGGTAGTTGGTGGGGTAATGGCCTACCAAGCCGACGATCTCTAGCTGGTCTGAGAGGATGACCAGCCACACCGGGACTGAGACACGGCCCGGACTCCTACGGGAGGCAGCAGTGGGGAATATTGCGCAATGGGGGCAACCCTGACGCAGCCATGCCGCGTGAATGAAGAAGGCCTTCGGGTTGTAAAGTTCTTTCGGTGACGAGGAAGGCGTGATGTTTAATAGGCATCACGATTGACGTTAATCACAGAAGAAGCACCGGCTAACTCCGTGCCAGCAGCCGCGGTAATACGGAGGGTGCGAGCGTTAATCGGAATAACTGGGCGTAAAGGGCACGCAGGCGGCTATTTAAGTGAGGTGTGAAATCCCCGGGCTTAACCTGGGAATTGCATTTCAGACTGGGTAGCTAGAGTACTTTAGGGAGGGGTAGAATTCCACGTGTAGCGGTGAAATGCGTAGAGATGTGGAGGAATACCGAAGGCGAAGGCAGCCCCTTGGGAATGTACTGACGCTCATGTGCGAAAGCGTGGGGAGCAAACAGGATTAGATACCCTGGTAGTCCACGCTGTAAACGCTGTCGATTTGGGGATTGGGCCTTGAGCTTGGTGCCCGAAGCTAACGTGATAAATCGACCGCCTGGGGAGTACGGCCGCAAGGTTAAAACTCAAATGAATTGACGGGGGCCCGCACAAGCGGTGGAGCATGTGGTTTAATTCGATGCAACGCGAAGAACCTTACCTACTCTTGACATCCATGGAATCTTGTAGAGATATGAGAGTGCCTTCGGGAACCATGAGACAGGTGCTGCATGGCTGTCGTCAGCTCGTGTTGTGAAATGTTGGGTTAAGTCCCGCAACGAGCGCAACCCTTATCCTTTGTTGCCAGCGATTCGGTCGGGAACTCAAAGGAGACTGCCGGTGATAAACCGGAGGAAGGTGGGGATGACGTCAAGTCATCATGGCCCTTACGAGTAGGGCTACACACGTGCTACAATGGCGTATACAGAGGGCGACGAAGCCGCGAGGTGGAGTGAATCTCACAAAGTACGTCTAAGTCCGGATTGGAGTCTGCAACTCGACTCCATGAAGTCGGAATCGCTAGTAATCGCGAATCAGAATGTCGCGGTGAATACGTTCCCGGGCCTTGTACACACCGCCCGTCACACCATGGGAGTGGGTTGTACCAGAAGTAGATAGCTTAACCTTCGGGAGGGCGTTTACCACGGTATGATTCATGACTGGGGTGAAGTCGTAACAAGGTAACCGTAGGGGAACCTGCGGTTGGATCACCTCCTTACCAAAGATAGAATCGACTTTAAGTGTTCACACAGTTTGTTTGATGGTTGTAGACAAGGAAAGAACAAAATACTAAAGAGAAGAGAGCATCTTTATATGCTGTCCCCATCGTCTAGAGGCCTAGGACATCGCCCTTTCACGGCGGTAACCGGGGTTCGAATCCCCGTGGGGACGCCATTTAAAGATGATTTTTCATCTTTACTGTTCTTTAAAAATCTGGAAACAAGCTGAAAACGAGACTTTCAAGAAAGTCTGAGTGAGAGTGATTGATAAAAGGCGATTACTCTTAATTAACTGTTATTAATCGTAGTTGAAGTGTTTGAGGCTTATTGTTTAATGTTATTTAAATAATAAGGTAAGAATACTTGAGGTTGTATGGTTAAGTGACAAAGCGTACAAGGTGGATGCCTTGGCAATCAGAGGCGAAGAAGGACGTGCTAATCTGCGAAAAGCTTGGATGAGTCGATAAGAGGCGTTTAATCCAAGATGTCCGAATGGGGAAACCCAGTGGGTGAAGAACCCACTATCATTATCTGAATCCATAGGATAATGAGGCGAACCGGGAGAACTGAAACATCTAAGTACCCCGAGGAAAAGAAATCAACCGAGATTTTGTGAGTAGCGGCGAGCGAAAGCGAAGGAGCCTGTTAGTGATAGCGGAAGTATTAGAGGAATTGGCTGGGAAGCCAAATCGTAGAGGGTGATAATCCCGTACTCGAAAATACTTTTGTGGTACTGAGCTAACGACAAGTAGGGCGGGACACGTGATATCCTGTTTGAAGATGGGGGGACCATCCTCCAAGGCTAAATACTCCTGATTGACCGATAGTGAACCAGTACTGTGAAGGAAAGGCGAAAAGAACCCCGGTGAGGGGAGTGAAATAGAACCTGAAACCTTGTACGTACAAGCAGTGGGAGCCCGCAAGGGTGACTGCGTACCTTTTGTATAATGGGTCAGCGACTTATATTTTGTAGCGAGGTTAACCGAATAGGGGAGCCGAAGGGAAACCGAGTCTTAACTGGGCGAATAGTTGCAAGGTATAGACCCGAAACCCGGTGATCTAGCCATGGGCAGGTTGAAGGTTGGGTAACACTAACTGGAGGACCGAACCGACTAATGTTGAAAAATTAGCGGATGACTTGTGGCTGGGGGTGAAAGGCCAATCAAACCGGGAGATAGCTGGTTCTCCCCGAAATCTATTTAGGTAGAGCCTTGAGCGGACACCTTCGGGGGTAGAGCACTGTTTCGGCTAGGGGGCCATCCCGGCTTACCAACCCGATGCAAACTACGAATACCGAAGAGTGATACTCAGGAGACACACGGCGGGTGCTAACGTCCGTCGTGGAGAGGGAAACAACCCAGACCGCCAGCTAAGGTCCCAAAGTCTATATTAAGTGGGAAACGAAGTGGGAAGGCTTAGACAGCTAGGATGTTGGCTTAGAAGCAGCCATCATTTAAAGAAAGCGTAATAGCTCACTAGTCGAGTCGGCCTGCGCGGAAGATGTAACGGGGCTCAAATATAGCACCGAAGCTGCGGCATCAGACGTAAGTCTGTTGGGTAGGGGAGCGTTGTGTAAGCGGATGAAGGTTCATCGAGAGGTGGGCTTGACGTATCACAAGTGCGAATGCTGACATAAGTAACGATAAAACGGGTGAAAAACCCGTTCGCCGGAAGACCAAGGGTTCCTGTCCAACGTTAATCGGGGCAGGGTGAGTCGGCCCCTAAGGCGAGGCTGAAAAGCGTAGTCGATGGGAAACGGGTTAATATTCCCGTACTTGGATAAACTGCGATGTGGGGACGGAGCAGGTTAGGTTAGCGTGCTGTTGGATATGCACGTTTAAGTTTGTAGGTGGGAAGTTTAGGCAAATCCGGACTTCCTTAACACTGAGAGATGATGACGAGGCTCTACGGAGCTGAAGTAACTGATACCACACTTCCAGGAAAAGCCACTAAGCTTCAGGTTTATCTAAACCGTACTGAAAACCGACACAGGTGGTCAGGTAGAGAATACTCAGGCGCTTGAGAGAACTCGGGTGAAGGAACTAGGCAAAATAGCACCGTAACTTCGGGAGAAGGTGCGCCGGCGTAGATTGTAGTCCCTTGCGGGCGAAGGTTGAACCGGTCGAAGATACCAGCTGGCTGCAACTGTTTATTAAAAACACAGCACTCTGCAAACACGAAAGTGGACGTATAGGGTGTGATGCCTGCCCGGTGCTGGAAGGTTAATTGATGGTGTAATCGAAAGAGAAGCTCCTGATCGAAGCCCCAGTAAACGGCGGCCGTAACTATAACGGTCCTAAGGTAGCGAAATTCCTTGTCGGGTAAGTTCCGACCTGCACGAATGGCATAATGATGGCCAGGCTGTCTCCACCCGAGACTCAGTGAAATTGAAATCGCCGTGAAGATGCGGTGTACCCGCGGCTAGACGGAAAGACCCCGTGAACCTTTACTATAGCTTGACACTGAACATTGAATTTTGATGTGTAGGATAGGTGGGAGACTTTGAAGTAGTCACGCCAGTGATTATGGAGTCGTCCTTGAAATACCACCCTTTAACGTTTGATGTTCTAACGAAGATTGCGAAACGCGGTCTCGGACAGTGTCTGGTGGGTAGTTTGACTGGGGCGGTCTCCTCCCAAAGAGTAACGGAGGAGCACGAAGGTTTGCTAATCACGGTCGGACATCGTGAGGTTAGTGCAATGGTATAAGCAAGCTTAACTGCGAGACAGACAAGTCGAGCAGGTACGAAAGTAGGTCATAGTGATCCGGTGGTTCTGCATGGAAGGGCCATCGCTCAACGGATAAAAGGTACTCCGGGGATAACAGGCTGATACCGCCCAAGAGTTCATATCGACGGCGGTGTTTGGCACCTCGATGTCGGCTCATCACATCCTGGGGCTGAAGTAGGTCCCAAGGGTATGGCTGTTCGCCATTTAAAGTGGTACGCGAGCTGGGTTTAGAACGTCGTGAGACAGTTCGGTCCCTATCTGCCGTGGGCGTTGGAGAATTGATTGGGGCTGCTCCTAGTACGAGAGGACCGGAGTGGACGCATCACTGGTGTTCCAGTTGTCTCGCCAGAGGCATTGCTGGGTAGCTACATGCGGAAGAGATAAGTGCTGAAAGCATCTAAGCACGAAACTTGCCAAGAGATGAGTTCTCCCTGTCTTTAAGACAGTAAGGGTTGTTTAAGACTAAGACGTAGATAGGTGCGGTGTGTAAGTGTAGTGATACATTGAGCTAACGCATACTAATTGCCCGAGAGGCTTAGCCATACAACGCTCAAGTGTTTTTGGGGAGACCTGGAGCATGGAGCGAAGTAGAGTAGCAGTTAAGAGAAAGACGCAAAGAGAGAGTTGAGAGAAGGCTTGTTTTTAGATTAAGAAGACGTGAATAAGATAAGAGAGAAATCATAAAGAATATTGGCGGCGATAGTGCGGTGGGCCCACCTGACTCCATACCGAACTCAGAAGTGAAACGCCGTAATGCCGATGGTAGTGTGGGGCATCCCCATGTGAGAGTAGGTCACCGCCAAGCCTGATAGGAACCCCTGATGTGAGAGCATCGGGGGTTTTTGCTTTGGGGGCATAGGAAAGGAAAATAGAAAGCAAAGCGGAATATTTTAAATTAGAACCTGAGCTAGTATAACGGTTAGAGATAAAAGATAAGAAAAAACCGCACTTAGATTTTTTATCTAAAGTGCGGTTTTTTTCTTTCCTATTTTTACTGCTTTATCATTTTCTTTAACTGATACAAATAGGCCAATGCCTGTTTTGGACTTAATTCATCCGGATCTAATTCTTGTAACATATTCAATAACATCTCCTTATTTTCATCTTCTGCCTGATCAAATGCTAATTCACCTTGGCGTTGATTTAATAAACGCAGATCCTGAATCTGTTGGTTGGTGTTTTGCTGTGACAGTTTTTCTAATTGCGCCAGTTTTTGTTTGGCAAGCTTGATAACTTGTTGAGGCACACCGGCTAAAGCGGCAACAGCAAGACCGTAGCTTTTACTGGCTGCACCTTTTTGTACGGCGTGCATGAAAGCAATGGTGTCATTATGCTCAATAGCATCTAAATGAATATTACCGATACCTTGCACCTGTTCCGGTAGCACGGTGAGCTCAAAATAGTGGGTGGCGAATAAGGTTAAAGAACGGATTTTCTTCGCTAACCATTCAGCACAAGCCCAAGCGAGAGACAAACCGTCGTAAGTGGAGGTTCCGCGACCGATTTCGTCAATTAAAACCAAACTTTTATCCGTCGCTTGATGCAGAATATTCGCCATTTCTGTCATTTCCACCATGAAGGTTGAGCGCCCTGAAGCCAGATCATCAGAAGCACCAATGCGGGTAAAAATACGATCAACAGGGCCAATGACGGCACTGTCTGCCGGCACAAAACTGCCCATGTACGCCATTAAGGTAATCAGCGCCGTTTGGCGCATATAGGTACTTTTACCGCCCATGTTTGGGCCGGTAATAATGAGAAAATGTTGCTGTTCCGTAAGCGCTGTTGGGTTGGCAATAAACGGTTCTTTCAATACTTGCTCCACCACTGGGTGACGGCCATTTTGAATATGAATGCCCGTTTGTGCCGAGAAGGTCGGTGCCACATAATTCAGGCTTTCCGCCCGCTCCGCTAAATTGGTGAGCACATCCAATTCGGCTAATGCCAAACCGGTGAGCTGTAAGTTGCCCAAGTGCGGTAATAATTGGTCGAAAATTTCATCATATAACTGTTTTTCTAGCGCCAAAGAAGCCCCTTTTGCTTTCAGCACCTTATCTTCATAGGTTTTCAATTCAGGAATGATATAACGCTCGGCATTTTTTAAGGTTTGACGACGCACATAATGAATCGGTGCTTTATGGGCTTGCCCTTGGCTAATTTGAATGTAATAGCCGTGCACGGCATTGAAGCCGATTTTCAACGTATCAATACCGGTGCTTTCCCGTTCTCGTTGTTCCAAATCTTCTAAATAACGAGTTGCACCGTCGGCTAATTCACGCCATTCATCCAATTCGGCGTTGTAGCCCGCCGCAATGACGCCACCATCACGAATTAACACCGGTGGGCTGTCAATAATCGCTCGTTGTAACAGGTCAAATTGTGCAGAAAAATCACCTAGCTGCTGATAAAGTGCGGCCATTTTGGCGGATGTTTTTTCAGCCAACCGATTTTTTATATAAGGAATCTGCTCTAAAGCGGTACGCAAGCGGGTTAAATCACGCGGACGAGCGGTGCGTAACGCCACGCGTGCCAAAATACGTTCCATGTCACCCACTTGTTGCAAATAAGGTTGTAAATCCGCCACTAAATCCTGCTCTAAAATCGCCCCAATGGCTTGTTGGCGTTGCGTGAGTTTTTCTACATCGCAAATCGGTTGGTGAATCCAGCGTTTGAGCAGGCGACTGCCCATCGGGGTAACGCATTTATCCAACACAGCCGCCAGCGTGTTTTCCGTACCGCCCGCCAGATTTTGAGTGAGCTCCAAATTGCGACGGGTTGCCGCGTCCAACTGAATATTTTCGCTGTGTTGAATGAGATGAATGCTTTGAATATGCGGCAAGGCGGTGCGTTGCGTTTCGCGTGCGTATTGCAATAAACAACCGGCGGCACATAAGCCCAGAATCGCTTTTTCCACACCGAATCCGCGCAAGTCTTTGGTATTAAATTGATGGCAAAGCTGCTGAATGGCGGTTTTTAGCTCGAATTCCCAAATAGGGCGACGACGCAAACCCTTAGCGTGTTCGATGAGGTGAAAATCAGCAAAATCCTCACAATAAAGCAATTCTACCGGCGCGATGCGTTGTAATTCCGTTTGTAAATCCGCTTTGGATTGCGGTTCGCATAGCTGAAAACGACCGGACGTCATATCTAATGTCGCCAAACCGAAGTGATCATTTTCCTGATATACCGCGGCAATGAGGTTGTCTTGCCGTTCCGGTAACAACGCTTCATCACTCACCGTGCCCGGCGTGACAATGCGCACAATTTGGCGTTCAACGGGGCCTTTCGCTGTATTCGGATCACCGATTTGTTCGCAAATGGCGACGGACTCCCCTAACTGTACCAACTTCGCTAAATAGCCTTCCACCGCGTGATAAGGCACGCCAGCCATAGGAATTGGCTGCCCTGCAGATTGTCCTCGTTTGGTCAGCGAAATATCCAACAGTGCGGAGGCGCGTTTTGCATCGTCGTAAAACAGCTCGTAAAAATCGCCCATGCGATAAAATAACAAAATATCCGGATTCTCTGCTTTGAGTTGCAGATATTGTTTCATCATCGGCGTATGCTGTTCGAAATTCTCTTTTGACATCATGGCGTTATCTTATTCCGGCGATTGGCGATTATTGGGCGGTTTCTGTTGTTGAAGCACTTGGTTTACGGCGTTTGCCGATATTTTTACGATCTTGGTGGCGCTGTTTGGCTTTTTTATCTGCTTTTTTTTGTGCTTCGCGTTTTTCTAATTTCTTCTCTTTTTGTTTTTTGCTGACGGTTTTGATTTCGCCGTCTTTCGGCGCTTTGGTGCGCGGTTCCAAACCTTCAATCACACGTGCTTTCAGAATTTCTTGGGTATAACGCTTAATTTTGCCCAGCAGACGATAATCGTGTGCTTCCACGAAAGACACGGCGGTGCCTTTTTTGCCGGCACGCGCGGTACGCCCGATGCGGTGCAAATAAGTATCGGCGCTGTACGGTAAATCAAAATTCATAATGTGGCTAACATCATCAATATCGATACCGCGTGCGGAGACATCCGTGGAGACCAACACCGTCACCACGCCGTTTTTCAGTTTATCGATGGCATTATTGCGTTGGGTTTGCGCCATTTCACCTTCCAGATAGGTGCTGCGAATACCGCGTTTGCGCAAATTTTCCGCCAGTTCGCGTACATCTTCCCGACGGCGTACGAATACAATGCCTTTGCTCACTTGCTCTTGCTCAATGAAACGCGCTAATAATTTGAATTTATGCTCATTACTGTCGGCGTGATAATACCACTGCTGAATTTTCTTCCGCTCACGTCGGCTCGGTTCTGCATCAATTTTCACCGGCTCGTTTAACGTGCGGTCGGCAAAATCTTCCAATAAATCCCCTTCAAGGGTCGCCGAGAATAACAACGTTTGCTTACGCCAACGGGTTTCTGCCGAGATTTTCTCCGCATCTTGCCCAAAGCCCATTTGCAACATTCTGTCCGCTTCGTCAAAAATCAGAATTTCTACCGCGCGGCAATCAAAATTTTCTTCTTTAATGTATTGCAACAAACGCCCCGGGGTCGCCACAACAATGTCTTGATTTTTATTGAAAATCTCGCCGTGATTTTGATACGCCACACCACCGGTGATGGTCGCAATGCTGAGTTTGGTAAAGCAGGCAAGTTCTTCCGCCTGTTCCGCTACCTGCATGGCAAGTTCACGGGTTGGTGTAAGAATCAACACACGCGGCGCGCCCGGTTTACGGCGTGGATAATCCAACAAATGTTGAATCGCCGGTAGCAAAAACGCGGCGGTTTTTCCAGTGCCGGTCGGTGCCGACCCGAGGACATCAAAGCCCTCCATCGCGGCAGGAATGGTTTCCTGTTGGATGGCGGTAGGACGTTGGTAGCCTTTTTTCTGGAGGGCGTTGAGTAATTCAGGCGCGAGATCAAAATCTGCAAATTGAGTGAGGTTTGTCATTGGTATTTGTTGTTCATTAGCATTAAAATTGCGCCGAATTATACCGCACTTTACCGTTAAAGTGCGGTCCTTTTTGACGGTGTTTTTCGATGAGTAAGACGGGTTTTCGTTTTAAACAATTTCAGGTCAATCACGAGCGGTGTGCCATGAAAGTGGGGACGGACGGTATTTTATTGGGCGCGTGGGCGGATGTGACGCAGGCAAACCAGATATTGGATTTAGGTAGCGGCAGCGGCTTAATCGCCTTAATGTTGGCTCAACGCAGTTCTGCCGAAAGCCGAATTTGTGCCGTGGAAATTGATCACGCGGCGGCACAACAAGCCTGTGAAAATGTATTAATTTCACCGTGGAAGAATAAAATTCAGGTGTATCAGCAGGATATAGATAGTTTTTGTACTCAAACAGCAGAGCGCTTCGACTTGATTGTCGCCAATCCGCCCTATTTTCAAACGGGGGTAGATTGTCGTAATGAGGAGCGGAATACAGCCCGTTATTTTGCCGCACAAAGTCATTTACATTGGTTAGAGACCGCTGCTGCTTGCTTGGCACCCAAGGGAAAAATCAGTTTTGTGTTACCTTTTGACGCAGGAGAAACTTTGCTAAAAAGCACCGCACTTTATTGTGTTGTGCGTTGCGATGTCATTACTAAGCAAGGCAAAGCGCCACAACGTATGTTGTTGACCTTTGCCACACAACCACAAACATTGCTATATGACGAGTTGATTATCTACGACACCCAGAATCAATATCACGCCGATTTTGTTGCATTGACGCAGGATTTTTATTTGAACTTCTAAAAACACCATAAAAAAACACCGCACTTTCTTTAAAAGTGCGGTGTTTTTCTTTGTTTCTTAGGCCTATTTCATTAATTTCGTCCAGTTGTAATAACCGTATAACGAGTTCAGTAAATAGGCACTATACATTAAATACATGGCCGGGGTTTCCGCCCATAAGGCAATGGAAAGGATATTTAACAAAATCCATAAAAGCCATTGTTCACGGTAGCGTAAAATCATCAATAATTGGGCTGAAACAGTAATTACGGTAGTTAAACCGTCTAATCCTGTGGAGCTGCCGCCTGCCGCATTAAGGGCTTGCACGAACAATAACGTACCGACAATCACTGTGGTGGCAAGGATGAGCCAGCCTTGTAACGTCAACGATTTGGCAATTACGCTTTCTCCACCGCTCTTTTCTTGTTGCATATGGGTTTTCCACATGAAATAACCGATAAATTGCGCTGGAATATAAACATACAAGACGGTATTCATTTCGCCGATGAAATTCTCACCCCATGCTACATAGAAGTAAGTGTAGGCAAAAATCAGTCCGAACAGATAATTACTGATTTTCCCTTTACTGACAAACACCACGCAAATCACGCCTGTAATACCGGAAATCATGGCAAGCGGCGATTGTGGATCTAAGACAAAAGCAACAATTTGTGCGGCAATAAAGAGAAATAGCCAAAACACTTCAAAAGGTTTCCAGTCGGAAAAAAGTTCTTGTTTTATTTGATGTAAATACGGTTGTAGATTCATAGTCACCTCACAAATGGGATAAAGTGCGGTCATCTTAGGAAGTATTTTTTAGAATGTAAAGGATTTGCTACGTTTTTGTGTTGCTGATCACAAAAAAGATGTCATCACGTTAAACATGAATGGCATCGTGTCATTTCTTTTTCAGCGTAACAGGGCTAAAATAGCGCCTTTTTATCAATAGAGAGAACATCATGACTTTTGCGGTTGGGCAGCGTTGGATCAGTGAAACGGAAAATAATTTAGGCTTAGGAGTCATTCGTGCCGTGGATGTTCGGCAAGTGACAATTGATTTCCCTGCCGCACAAGAACAACGTATTTATGCGGTGAAAAACGCGCCGTTAAATCGTGTGCAATTTCGTATCGGTGATTTGATTCAACATGTAGAAAGTTGGCATGGCGAAGTGCTCAATGTGGCGGAAAATAATGGCTTGCTGTTCTATTTGGTACAACAAGAGGGCAAGGAAGACCGTGTCGTCAGTGAAATGGAGTTGGCTCATCGCATTTCTTTTTGCCGACCGCAAGAACGCCTGTTTTCCGCACAGATTGATCGTAACGACCATTTCGTGTTGCGTTACCAAGCTTTGCAATACCAAAAAGCGCAATTTCAATCGCCCTTGCGGGGCTTACGCGGTATCCGCGCTGGGCTGATTCCTCATCAATTACACATTGCGAAAGAAGCCGGGCGGCGTATTGCACCACGCGTGTTGTTGGCCGATGAAGTGGGTTTAGGTAAAACCATTGAAGCCGGCATGATTTTGCAGCAGCAATTATTTGCCGAAAAGGTACGCCGCGTGCTGGTTATTGTGCCGGAAACGTTGCAACATCAATGGTTGGTCGAAATGTTGCGTCGTTTTAATTTGTACTTTTCGCTGTTTGATGAAGAACGTTGCGCGGATTTTGCCGCGACAGAAGAGCAAGAAGAAGTGAATCCGTTTACCACCGAATCCATGATTATTTGTGCCTTGGATTGGTTGGTGCAAACGCCAAAACGGGTACAACAAATTTTGGCGGCCGGTTTTGATATGCTTATTGTCGATGAAGTGCATCATTTGGTGTATGACGAAGTCAATCCAAGTTTGGAATATCAGTTAGTGCAACAACTGACACAACAGATTCCGGCCGTGTTGTTACTCACCGCCACACCGGAGCAGCTTGGTCAGCAAAGTCATTTTGCCCGTTTGAATTTATTGGACCCACATCGTTTCCATGACTATCAGGCTTTTTTAAAGGAACAGCAAAATTACCAGCCGATTGCTGAAGCCACACAGGCATTACTGGATAATCGCCCATTAAATGTGGATGAAAAGCGCACGATTTCCTTGTTGTTGGCTAAGTCGATTAATTTTGAAACCGGCAATAAGGCGAAGTTAATTCAACAGCTTATCGACCGCCACGGCACCGGGCGTTTATTGTTCCGCAATACCCGTCAAAGTGTACAAGGCTTCCCGAAAAGGGTGTATCACCCCATTGCCTTATCTCAGCCGAAGCAATATGAAAATGCAGTGAAAACGCTCCTTGCCTTTGGTGAAAATCCGTTGCAATGCGCGCTTTATCCTGAACATTTTCTGCGAGAACTTAACGCCAATATGGCGTGGTGGGAATTTGACCCACGTGTGCAATGGCTCATCGATTTTTTAAAACAACATCGACAGGAAAAAGTGTTGGTGATTTGTCGTTATGCAGATACGGCAATTCAGCTGGAACAAATTCTGCGTGAAAAAGAAGGCATTCGTAGTGCGGTATTCCACGAAAAAATGTCTATTGTGGAACGCGATCGTGCGGCGGCGTATTTTACCCAACAAGAAAATGGTGCACAGGTGCTACTCAGTTCCGGGATCGGCTCTGAGGGGCGAAACTTCCAATTTGCCTGTCATTTGGTGCTGTTTAATTTGCCGGAAAATCCCGATTTGTTAGAGCAGTGCATCGGGCGTTTGGATCGCATTGGACAAACGCGAGAAATTCAAATTTATCAGCCGTATTTTGCCGACAGTGCGCAAGCGGTGCTGGCTGACTGGTATCATTTAGGCTTGAATGCTTTCAATGAAACCTGTCCGATGGGCGCCTTATTGTTCGAACAGTTTGCCGAAGTATTGCAAAAAACATTGAAGAATCCGACCGCACTTGACGCTCGTCAGGGCTTAATTGAGCGTACTCAAGAGGAACGGTTACGCCTGAAGCAGCTGTTGGAACAAGGGCGTGATTTGTTGTTGGAGCTTAACTCTAACGGTGGCGAGGCGGCGAAGCAGCTGGCACAAGACATTGCCGAGCAAGATGGTAGTCAGGAGTTAGTCAATTTTGCCTTGAATCTGTTTGATGTCATCGGTGTGGAACAGGAAGATTTAGGTGAGCAATCTATCGTCATCACGCCCACAGGAACGATGCTTATGCCCGATTTCCCGGGCTTGAAAGAGGAAGGTGTCACGGTCACTTTTGACCGTCAACTGGCGTTGGCACGCGAGGAGTTGGAGTTCCTCACTTGGGATCATCCGATGATTTACCACGGCATTGATTTAATCACTTCTGGCGACATTGGCAAAAGCACCGTGGCGTTGTTGGTGAATAAAAATCTGCCATCAGGCACGCTGTTACTGGAGTTGGTTTATGTGGTGGAAAGTCAAGCGCCACAAGGGTTACAATTAACCCGCTTCTTACCGCCAACACCGATTCGTCTGTTGCTGGATAATCGCGGTAATGATTTGGCGTCGCAGGTGGCATTTGACACATTACAACGCAAATTGAAGCCGATGGAACGCAATGTGGCGAATAAAATTGTGAAAATGTTGCGTCCGAGCATTGAAGGGTTGATTGCCCAAGGGGAGCGTTTGGTGGTGGCACAAAGTGAGCAAATTATCAATGCCGCACAGCAAGAAGCCGAGCAGCAATTGGATGCAGAACTCAACCGATTAATCGCGTTACAAAAAGTGAATAAAAACATTCGCGCCGATGAAATTCACACGTTAGAACGTCAACGCACCCAAATTTTACAGCTGTTACAACAGGCAACCTGGCGTTTAGATTGCTTGCGTGTGATTGTGAGCAATAAGGAATAAACATGGCCCTGATTGAATATAATCCGCCGCAGGAACCTTGGCTGGATTTGGTGTATCGCGATGATTATATTGCGGTGGTGAACAAGCCAAGTGGACTGCTTTCCGTACCGGGCAATCAGCCGCAATATTACGACAGCGCAATGTCGCGGGTGAAAGAAAAGTACGGTTTTTGTGAACCGGCGCATCGCCTTGACATGGCCACCAGCGGCATTTTGTTGTTTGCTTTGAGCAAAGCGGCAGATCGCGAGTTAAAACGCCAATTTCGTGAACGCGAACCGAAAAAATATTATCAAGCTCTGGTTTGGGGGCATGTCGAGCAAGATCATGGTGTGGTGGAATTGCCACTCATTTGTGATTGGGAAAATCGCCCACGGCAAAAAATTTGCTTTGAACGAGGCAAAAGAGCGGTCACTTTTTACGATGTTTTACAACGTTATCCCAATAATACGACACGCATAAAGCTTACGCCGATTACAGGGCGTTCCCATCAATTACGCCTACACATGCTGGCACTTGGGCATCCGATTTTAGGTGATAAATTCTACGCACATCCACAAGCCAAAGCGTTATCGCCTCGTCTCTGCTTGCACGCGGAAAGCCTGCAGATTCAACATCCGATTACCGGAGAAACGATGGGATTCACCGCGCCGGTCGGTTTTTAATAAAAAAGTGCGGTGAAAAAATAAGATATTTTTTCACCGCACTTTAACTGTGATTCAACGATAAGCTGAACTTATAAAATCACCTCTAATTTATCATAAGCACGACGGGCTTTTTCTAAGGCTTTTTCAACACTAATATCGCGCGCCAAAATCACCCCTAAACGACGATGGCCATTCACTTCACCTTTACCAAAAATGCGTAAGTTGGTTTGCGGTTCGGCAAGTACCTGCTCTACGTTGGCAAATTGTACTTGGTTGGATTTGCCTTCTACCACAATGGCTTTAGAGGCGGACGGGCTGATGAAATCGATGCTTGGAATCGGCAATCCTAAAATGGCACGAGCGTGCAAGGCGAACTGTGATAACTCTTGTGAGATCATGGTCACCATGCCGGTATCATGTGGGCGAGGAGAGACTTCGTTAAAAATCACATCATCGCCACGCACGAACATTTCCACCCCGAAAATCCCACGACCACCTAATGCACCGGTGATTTTCTCCGCAATCTCTTGCGCTTTTTTCAATGCGGTTTCTGACATGGCTTGAGGTTGCCAAGATTCACGGTAATCGCCATCCACTTGAATGTGTCCGATTGGCGCAAGGAATGAAGTACCATTCACATGGCGTACGGTGAGCTGAGTAATTTCGTAATCAAATTTAATAAACCCTTCCACAATGACGCGTCCGGCACCGGCACGTCCGCCTTCTTGGGCGTAATCCCATGCGGATTGGATTTGATCGAGGGTGCGAATAACGCTTTGCCCATGACCGGAAGAGGACATAATCGGTTTGACCACACACGGAACACCGATTTTTTCGACCGCACTTTTGAAGTCGTCAAAGTTATCTATGAATTCATAAGGTGAGGTTGGCAAGCCTAATTCTTCCGAGGCTAAACGACGAATGCCTTCACGGTTCATGGTTAGTTTCGTAGCTTTGGCGGTCGGGATAACGGTGAACCCTTCTTGTTCCAGTTCAAGTAAAGTATCGGTGGCGATAGCTTCCACTTCCGGTACGATAAAATCAGGACGTTCCTTTTCCACAACGGCGCGTAATGCCGCGCCATCCAACATGGAAATGGTGTAAGCACGGTGTGCCACTTGCTGTGCAGGCGCATTTTCATAGCGATCTACAGCAATCACCTCAACACCTAAACGTTGTAATTCAATGACAACTTCTTTGCCCAATTCCCCTGCACCAAGCATCATTACTTTCAGTGCTTTTGGGGTTAATGGCGTGCCGATTGTGGTCATAGGGAGCTCCTTATTGTTTTAGTAAACTTTCATCCAACGTTAAATCTTCGTTTTTATTCACACCGATACCGCGCGCTAATACGTTTTGTGCGATTTGATGGGCTTCCTCTAAAGAATGTTCGGTGTATGTACCACATTGGTATTCATTCAGTTCAGGAATTTCACGTTGATTTTTCACATTGAGGATATCCTGCATGGAGGCTGCCCAAGCTTGTGCAACTTGGGTTTCGTTCGGGGTACCGATTAAGGACATATAAAAACCGGTGCGGCAACCCATCGGCGAAATATCGATAATTTCGACATCTTGACTATTGAGATGATCACGCATAAAGCCGGCAAATAAATGCTCCAATGTGTGAATGCCCTTCGGTGGCAAATTTTCCTTATTGGGAATGGTAAAACGCAAATCAAAAACAGTGATGTTATCTCCTTTTGGAGTTTGCATTATTTTAGCAATTCGCACTGCTGGTGCATTCATACGTGTGTGGTCAACTTTAAAACTATCAAGTAATGGCATTTTGTTTTCCTCAAATGGAGTGATTTTTGTTTATAAAATAGTCAATTGAGACTTTTTTTGAGATTTTTTTAAATTATTTCCGAACTTTTTCCGTTATACTGCTGTCATAGATAACGAGCAACTTGCAGTTGTTTTAATAAAATTGGTTCCTTAGGTTATTCGCCTCTCCTCGTGAGAGGCATTTTTTTAGTCATTTTACCGTAAAATGGCCTTCTTTAAAGAACGGTAACGCCCAAAAATAACAAAAAAACGTACCGCACTATTTTTCCCAGCGTCATAAAAATCAGACACGCCACCCAATTTAATCTCAACCAGCCTGCCACGGCACAAAATACATCGCCGACGACTGGCAACCAGCTAAAAAATAACATCACACTGCCGTAACGTTGTGTTTTTTCTAATACCCAAGTGAGTTTTGCATTTTGTGGCGGTGTATTAAAAGTAGGGAGCCAACGCCCAAGCGCATAGGTGGTCAGACTTCCCAGCGTGTTTCCGGTGACGGCAATCCACAGTAGGCTTTGAATTTCCATAGAAAAATAAGGGGATCCCGCCCATAAAAGCGGTGTGATGAGGGTGACAAAAATAATTTCGGAATTACCGGGAAGGACAGTCGCGCTGAGAAAAGCGCTGGCGAACATAATCCACAATCGATGCTCGCCAAATAAGGCGAACCACCCATCCCAGCTAAAAAGATCAAACATGATTAAATGTGCGGAAAATAAGTGCGTAAGTCATTTTCATGATCTGCTGTGATTGCCCATCGATAATCACGAATTACCTCGTATTAATTTGTTGACCCGCACATCAAACACATCCATGCCGGCGCGTAATCCGGCTTGGATGCCAAAATCACCATCTTCAAAGACTAAGCAACGTTGTGGCTTGGCTTGAATCAGTTCGGCACAACGTAAAAACGTGTCAGGTGCCGGTTTGTGATGTTGAATGTCTTCGGCAGTTACGATAGCTGAGAAATATTTCTCAAAATCGAATTTGTCTAACAAAATTTTTGCAATAGGGCGGTGGGATCCTGTGCCTAATGCCAAGGGTTTTTTATTATAGAAGGCGCGAACAATATTGGCTGCGGGTAACAATGTGGCGTGTTGCATAATCAGTTTTTTGCCATATTCTCTTTTTAATTCAATGACATCGTCTAACTTATCTAGCGGCATTGCATAGCGTTTCATCATTTCTACCGCAATGGTTCTTACCGGGGCACCCCCCATTTCATATAATAGGTTGCCATCAAACGGATAACCATAATGTTGCCCGACCATTTCCCATGCTTTGGCATGGCTAGGCATGGTGTCAATGACGGTGCCGTCCATATCAAAAATTAAACCGTCATACTGATTTATTACGTCATTATCTAACATGTTGCTTTCCGAATTACCTTAATAAAATGAGAGGGGAGTTATTTTGCTACAATTTTGTGATCAATGCACCGTTTAATTCATAGTGATTCGGTTATACTTGGGCAACTTTTTTGAGAGCGAGAGAATGGATCTTCAACAACGACTTTGGGCATTTCAAGTCCGAGAATTAATTGACGAACATCTTGTGCAAATCGTGCTGAATGTGCGTTGTCATTTGCAACAAGATTGGCGGGTGGATGTTGAAACCGAGCAGGTAAAAATGATGTTGGTGCATATTGCCAGTGCCTTGGGGCGGATTCAACGTGGCCATCGAGTTTCGCCGTTGTATGCAGATTTTTTGGAGGAAATTCAAAGTGCGGTGGTTTTTCCGCAAGTTTTGCAAATTCACCAAAAGATATTGAAAGTAATTCCGTTGGTGATTCCCGAAGAAGAACAAACGTATTTTTTGGCAAACGTTTACGGATTAGTATTGGATCAACCACACGTGTTAGAACGGCTTCGTTAAAAATACACGAAAAAACGACCGCACTTTTGGTTGTTCTAGAAAATGAGTTGGAAATTATAAAGAAGTGAAATGGCGCACCCGAAAGGATTCGAACCTTTGACCGCTCGGTTCGTAGCCGAGTACTCTATCCAGCTGAGCTACGGGTGCGTAGTTGATGTTTAATTTGCTCAGACCATTTCAAACAATAGAGTCGATTTAAAATGGCGCACCCGAGAGGATTCGAACCTCTGACCGCTCGGTTCGTAGCCGAGTACTCTATCCAGCTGAGCTACGGGTGCGAGACAAATTAAACAAATGGCGGTGAGAGAGGGATTCGAACCCTCGATGGAGTTTTTGACCCCATACTCCCTTAGCAGGGGAGCGCCTTCAGCCTACTCGGCCATCTCACCACAATCGGTTTGTGGGCGGTATAATACGGGTTTATGACAATAAGTCAAATTATTTTTTCCGAAAAGTGCTTGAAATCAAGTTAGTTGTGCGATTTCTCGACAACTTCAAGTATCACATTCACAGATTATTTCCCGCGTAAAATCGCCCGTAAATTAGCAATATGGCTTTGTGTTTTTGCCTGTTGCTGTTCGGCACTTAACGGCGGTTTATCCCGTTCCCATTGCAAATCGTTTTCCGGCAACTCCAGTAAGAATCGGCTTGGCTCAGGACGAATCAATTCGCCGAACTGGCGTCGTTCTTTGCACAAAGAAAACCATAGATTCTGCTGAGCACGAGTAATGCCCACATACGCCAAACGGCGTTCTTCTTCCACGTTGTCTTCGTCAATACTGGTTTGATGCGGCAAAATGCCTTCTTCCATGCCGATTAAAAACACATGCGGAAATTCTAGCCCTTTGGAGGCGTGGAGCGTCATTAATTGTACTTGATCGCTGTCGTCTTCCTCTTCGCCCCGTTCTAACATATCGCGCAACGTTAAGCGGGTGACGATTTGGTTCAGATTCATCGGTTCGTTAAACTCGTCGCCTTTTAGCATATCAGCGACCCAATCAAACAACGTTGCCAAGTTTTTGCTCTGCATTTCTGCCGCTTTCGGACTGGTGGCGTATTCGTATAAATATTCTTCATAATGTAACGAAGCAAGCATGGAACGCAAGGCGCGCTCGGGTTCGGAGCGCTGAATTTCATCATTCAATTCAACAATCCAACGGGCGAATTTTTGCAATGCATCGTAGGCTTTCGGTGTGACTCGTTGAATCAGCTCAAAATCAAAAATCGCTTCAAATAAGCTGACATGTTTTTCTTGTGCCAATGAACCCAATTTTTCCAGCGTTGCCGTACCGATTTCCCGTTTTGGCGTGTTCACAATGCGCAAAAACGCCGCATCATCATCTTGATTCACCACCAAACGCAAATACGCCATCATGTCCTTAATTTCCGCGCGGGAGAAAAAGGATGTGCCGCCGGAGATTTTGTATGGAATACGGTTTTGCATCAGGATTTTTTCCAGCAAGCGCGATTGGTGGTTGCCACGATACAAAATGGCATAATCACGATAATGGGTTTTAGCGATAAACCGGTGAGCAATCAACTCACCTACCACTCGTTCCGCCTCATGTTCTTCGTTTTTCGCTTCAATAATTTGTAACTTTTCCCCTTCGCCTAAATTGGAAAAGAGTTTTTTGTCGAAAACATGATCATTGTTATCGATGAGGATATTGGCGCAATGCAAAATGCGTTGGCTGGAACGGTAATTTTGTTCCAGTTTAATCACCTGTAACGCCGGAAAATCATCGCGTAATCGCACCATATTCTGTGGTCGCGCACCACGCCAAGAATAAATAGACTGATCGTCGTCACCTACCACCGTGAAACGCGCACGATCACCTACCAACAACTTAATCAACTCATATTGGCTGGTATTGGTGTCTTGGTATTCATCTACCAACAGATAGCGAATTTTCTCTTGCCATTTTGACCGCACTTCGGCGTTCTGTTTGAACAGTAGGGTCGGTAACATAATCAAATCATCAAAATCTAAAGCATTGTAGGAACGCAGTTGTTTGTTATAGCGGTCGTAACAATGCGCGAAGGTTTGTTCTTGCTTATCGCGCGCCAATGTCAACGCTTGTTGCGGGCTACATAAATCATTTTTCCAGTTGGAAATGCGATTGATCAGCGTACGTAGTAAATCTTTGTCTTCTTGCAATAGATCGGCAGTGAGCTCTTTTAGCAACGCCATTTGATCATGTTCATCAAACAGCGTCATGTTCGCTTTAAAACCTAAGTACTTGTATTCGCGTTTAATAATGTCAAACCCGAGGGTGTGAAAGGTGGACACAATTAGCCCTTTGGAGGATTCCTTACCGATGGACTGAGCCACACGTTCTTTCATTTCACGTGCGGCTTTATTGGTGAAAGTGACGGCGGCGATTTGCTTTGGAAGATAACCGCACTTACCAATGAGGTGAGCGATTTTGTTGATGATGACACGCGTTTTTCCTGAGCCGGCACCGGCTAAAACGAGGCAGGGACCGGACACATATTCCACGGCTTGTTGTTGTTGCGGATTGAGTTTCATAGTCATTGATTATTCACTTTGCGACCACGCATAAGGCAGTAGCGCTGTATCCAATAGAAAAGACAACGGCACATCCAAAATTGGCAAGCCCCAGCGCGTTGCCATCTCGACATCATATTTCGTGCCGGCATAGGCACTATAAGGTTCCGTTGGATCCACGAGCTTTACCACTGTGCCACAGGCGCTTGTGGTGAAAAGTGCGGTCGAAAAAAGCACTGTTTTTAAGGGTTGAAATTTCATAAGCGGCCGGATTTTACACCAAATAAGAAAATATGTGGAAAAGTTTAAACAGGATTTTTCGGGCAAAAAAATTGCGCCGTTGGTATTCCTTCGGCGCAATAAAATTTAAGTTACATTACATTAGAAACGGTAAGATGCATTGGTGCTGAAGGTATTACCTTTAACATTTTCACCATCAAATTTGTGACTAGTACGTAAATATTCCAAACCTAATTCAAAGTTTGGTGCTAAATTCGCTTTTACACCTGCACCTAAACCATAACCAGCTTTTGTTTCGGTGGTTTTGATTACTAGTCCATCGTAGTGATCTGTTGCATCAAATTTTACGATTTCAGCACTTACTTTTGCATAAGGCAACACAGATGGTGTCGCACGGTAGCCAAGCAAATAGCCCACACCTAAACGGCCTTTTTGTTGTACTTTAGAATTAGCGTTGTCCACTAATGTTGAGTTGTGTGGTTTGAGTTTGCCTTCAACGATACCCACAACATTTTGGCCGTGGTTGAAACCATAGTCCGCAATTAAATCTACGTTTGAGATGCGTTTTGCATCTTCGTATTTGGTTGTACCTACGCCAACACCCACACCGAAACCGGTGAAATCAGATGCGACTGCGGAAGTTGAAGCAAGAACAACCGCGCTAAGTGCTAAAAGTGTTAATTTTTTCATGAGACCCTCTGTCTGATTGAGTTAAAAAGCGGCTCGAGTATAGGCATTTTTTCTATAAGGATCAAGATCCTTCGGTAATTTCTCGGATCCTGTAAGACAAAGTGCGGTATGTTTTTTCGGTGTTTTTTAATCCCTTTTTTCAGGGGGATTTCCCCATGCGCCCTTGGCCGATTTTCGCTATAATGCGACAACATTTTATCAACATCATGAGATGATTATGGCCCAAATTGCTGAAAATCCCCTTGTCCTCGTAGACGGCTCTTCTTATTTATACCGCGCCTTTCACGCTTTCCCTCCGCTTACCAACTCCAACGGTGAACCCACAGGCGCCATGTATGGTGTGCTGAATATGTTGAAAAGCTTGATTTCACAGGTTCAGCCAAGTCATATTGCGGTGGTGTTTGATGCCAAAGGGAAAACTTTCCGCGATGAAATGTTTGAGCAATATAAATCTCACCGTCCGCCGATGCCGGACGATCTGCGTAAACAAATCCAGCCGTTGCATGACATGATCCGCGCGTTGGGGATTCCGCTGTTGGTGGTGGAAGGCGTCGAAGCGGACGATGTCATCGGCACGTTGGCACGCCAAGCGTCGCAAAATGGGCAAAAAGTGCTGATCAGCACCGGCGACAAAGACATGGCACAGCTGGTGGATGACAACATTATGTTGATTAATACCATGAACAACAGCCTGCTGGATCGCGCGGGAGTGATTGAAAAATACGGCATTCCGCCGGAGTTAATTATTGATTATCTGGCATTGATGGGCGATAGCTCCGACAACATTCCGGGCGTATCGGGCGTAGGTGAAAAAACAGCGCTAAGGCTTTTGCAGGGCATCGGCAGCATGGCACAAATTTATGCCAATCTGGATAAAGTCGCCGAACTGCCGATTCGTGGTGCGAAGAAACTTGGTGAAAAATTACTTGCCGAAAAAGACATGGCAGATTTGTCCTACGCGTTGGCAACCATCAAAACCGACGTGGCATTGGCATTTTCTCCGCAAGAACTTGCGCTCGGTGATAGCGATAATGACGCCTTAATCGAATATTTCGGACGGTATGAATTTAAACGCTGGCTAGGCGAGGTGATGAACGGCACCAATTCCGTAACGCAACCGACGCAATCGGTAAAAATTAATCCTTATCAAGCGACGCCGGTGGTCAAAACCGATGAAAGTGCGGTTGAAAATTCCGTTAAATTTAAGATTGACCGCAGCCGCTATGAAAACATTCTGACTGAAGCGGATTTAGCCCGCTGGGTGGAAAAATTAAGTGCCGAGAAACTGATTGCGGTGGATACGGAAACCGATGGGCTGGATTATATGTCCGCCAATTTGGTCGGCGTATCTTTCGCGTTAGAAAATGGCGAAGCGGCGTATTTGCCGTTGCATTTGGATTATCTCGGTGCGCCAAAAACACTGGAAAAAAGCACCGCACTTGCCGCTCTCAAACCCATTTTAGAGAACCCGAATATCGGTAAAGTCGGGCAGAATCTCAAGTTTGATATGACTATTTTTGCCCGCAACGGCATTGAATTACGGGGCATTGAATTCGACACCATGTTGCTTTCTTACACCTTGGATAGCACCGGTCGGCACAACATGGACGACCTAGCGAAACGTTATCTCGGCCACCAAACCATCGGCTTTGAAGACATTGCCGGCAAAGGGAAAAATCAGCTGACATTCAATCAAATCCCACTAGAGCAAGCAGGCGAATACGCGGCGGAAGATGCCGATGTGACCATGAAATTGCAACAAGTGTTGTGGGGAAAACTTCAGTCGCAACCCAGTTTGGTGGAACTCTATCAATCCATTGAATTGCCGTTGCTCGGCGTATTGTCGCGCATGGAGCGTTGTGGCGTGCTGATTGATTCTGATGCGCTGTTCTTGCAGTCCAACGAAATTACCGAAAGATTGACCGCACTTGAAATGCAGGCGCACGAACTGGCAGGACAACCATTCAATTTGGCGTCCACGAAACAGTTGCAAGAAATTCTGTTCGATAAACTCGGCTTGCCGGTGTTACAAAAAACCCCGAAAGGCGCGCCGTCCACCAATGAAGACGTGTTGGAGGAACTGGCGTACAGCCACGAATTGCCGAAAGTGTTGGTGGAACATCGCGGTTTGAGCAAACTGAAATCCACTTACACTGATAAATTGCCGCAAATGGTGAACCCGCAAACTGGGCGCGTGCACACCTCTTATCATCAAGCCGTGACGGCAACAGGGCGGCTTTCTTCCAGTGATCCGAATTTGCAGAATATTCCGATTCGTAACGAGGAAGGCCGCCGCATTCGTCAAGCCTTTATTGCCCGTGATGGCTATAAAATTATCGCCGCCGACTATTCCCAAATCGAGCTGCGCATTATGGCGCATTTGTCCAACGACGCGGGTTTGATCAACGCGTTTGCGCAAGGTAAAGACATTCATCGCTCCACCGCGGCGGAGATTTTCGGTTTGCCGTTGGAACAGGTGACGAGTGAACAACGTCGCAACGCTAAGGCCATTAACTTCGGCCTGATTTATGGCATGTCCTCTTTCGGACTTTCCCGTCAGCTTGGGATTTCCCGCGCGGATGCGCAACGCTACATGGATTTATATTTCCAACGTTACCCGGGCGTGCAAACCTTTATGCACGACATCCGTGAAAAAGCGAAAGCGCAAGGCTATGTGGAAACCTTGTTCGGACGCCGCTTGTATTTGCCGGAAATCAATTCTTCCAACGCCATGCGCCGTAAAGGCGCGGAACGGGTTGCGATTAACGCGCCGATGCAAGGTACCGCCGCCGACATCATCAAATGCGCCATGATTAAATTGGATGAAATCACGCGCGATGATCCGGATATTCACATGATTATGCAGGTGCACGATGAATTGGTGTTTGAAGTGCGGTCAGAAAAAATCGCGTTTTTTAGCGATCTCATCAAACAACACATGGAAGCTGCCGCCGAACTTGTGGTGCCGCTGATTGTGGATGTTGGCGTGGGTGAGAATTGGGACGAAGCCCACTAACGTTAAGGAGAGAGCATGGCACACAAAATTATCCGTAGCGCAGATTTTACCGCCACCCGCGCTTGGGGCGGTTTGGATATCACTGAAATGAATGGCATCAGCGTGCGGTTACATTGGACGGATGAGCCTTATAAATGGCATATCAATGATGGCGAGGAAGTTTTTGCGGTGATGGACGGTGTGGTGGAAATGCACTACAAAGAGCGCGGCGAAGCCAAAAGAGTGTTGCTAGAAACCGGCGATATTTTTTATGCCGGCATCGGCACTGAACACGTTGCCCACCCGCAAGGCGAAGCACGGATTTTGGTGATAGAAAAGGCGGGGAGTGTTTAAAAATAAAATAAAAAGAGCGGTCGGTTTTAAAAGTGTTTTTATATCGACCGCTCTTTTTTATTCTCTTGCCAATTATTTTTGAGGAGCGCTTAATCTAAGGGACACAGATCAAATGAACAATTACAGCGCCTGTTTCACCGCCACATCCAGTCCTGCCGTTGGGCGACCTAGCAATTTCTCAAGGGTTTTGTCTTCTGAGAATAATGCACCGTTTGACGCATCCACATCCCATTGTGCAATTAAGCCTGCAAAGCCTTCATCTAATCCTGCTTGCACAAGTGCTGCGGTATAGTCTGCTGCAGGAATATCCACGTAAGGGATTTCTTTACCTGTTTGTTTGCTGATTTCTGCGGCAAGGTCAGCTAATGTCCAGCTGGTTGATCCGGCAAGCTCGTAAGTTTGGTTTTCATGACCTTCACTTAATGTAACGTTTACCGCTGCTTCAGCAAGTTCTGCACGAAGTACAGACGAAATTTTTCCATTTTTTGCTGAACCGTAGAAAGCATTGTTTGCCAACGCTGCTGGGATGGACGCGGTATAGTTCTCTGTGTACCAGCCATTGCGTAAAATGGTGTAAATGATACCGGAGGCTTTTAATGCGGCTTCGGTTTCAACGTATTCACCGGCAAGGGATTTTACCGTATTGTCATTAGTGGCACCGAGTAAGCTGGTGTAAATAATGTGTTTCACGCCTGCTTTTTTTGCCGCTTCAATCACGTTGTTGTGCTGTACAAAACGCTGACCGATTTCATTGCTTGACACCAAAATTAACGTATCCACGCCTTTTAATGCCTCTACTTGCCCTTCTGTTTTTGAATAATCAAATTGGCGAGCTTCTACGCCGGAAATTTTTTCCGGGGAACGCACAAGTGCGATGACGTTGGCGTTTTTGGCTTTTAATAAATTTAACGCGATTGCGCCGAATTGACCTGTTGCACCGGTAATTGCGATAGTTTTCGTTGTCATGATGTTTTCCTTCTCGTTAAGTTGAAATGATGTTTGAACATTTGCTTGT
The DNA here is from genome assembly GCF_900476035.1 of Aggregatibacter segnis ATCC 33393. Taxonomy (GTDB): domain Bacteria; phylum Pseudomonadota; class Gammaproteobacteria; order Enterobacterales; family Pasteurellaceae; genus Aggregatibacter; species Aggregatibacter segnis. The sequence goes on from NZ_LS483443.1 coordinate 505,365, forward strand.
TCGCTTGATGTGACGTATTATATTTCAAAACTTACTTTTGAGAAGTACTTACATAAACGTAAGTTTTGAAATTTTTTGAAAATAATTTTTAATCTATTGATTTTTAAGGAAATAAAAATGGAAAAAAGTGTTGAGCGTGGCAATGTATTGGCTTCTGCCTGTCCTTCCCGGCAAATTTTGCAGCATTTAACCAGTCGTTGGGGGGCGTTGGTGTTGGTGAGTTTGCATTGCGGCACCAAGCGTTTTAGTGAACTTCGCCGAGCCATTGATGGCGTGAGTGAACGTATGTTGACAAAAACCTTGCAGGAACTGGAAGCGGACGGCATGTTAATTCGTAAATCCTATAACACCGTGCCGCCACAAGTGGATTACACCTTGACGGAATTCGGCTCACAGGCGTCCAATAAAATGTTTGAGTTGGTGGATTGGTTGGAAACCAATCTTGACGGAATTTTGGCAAAAAAGCAGGCAGCTAATCCGTAGGATTTACTACATGATGCTGCCTAAAGTGCGGTGAAAAATCGACATGTTTTTTCCACCGCACTTTTTTTCGCCTTTCCTTTATCCCGCCTTGTGTTTTCAGTATAATGGCACACATTTTCTCCACCTAAATAGACAGAACATATTATGACAAAATTTAATGTAAAAACTTTCCAAGGCATGATTCTTGCCTTACAAGAATACTGGGCGAACCAAGGCTGCACCATTGTGCAACCCTTTGATATGGAAGTGGGCGCCGGTACCTCTCACCCGATGACCGCATTACGCGCGTTAGGCCCTGAGCCGATGGCGTTTGCGTATGTGCAACCTTCCCGCCGTCCGACCGATGGTCGCTATGGCGAAAACCCGAACCGTTTACAGCATTACTACCAATTCCAAGTGGTGATTAAACCCTCTCCGGACAATATTCAAGAGTTGTATTTAGGTTCTCTTGAAATGCTTGGCTTTGACCCGACCAAAAACGACATTCGTTTCGTGGAAGATAACTGGGAAAACCCAACCTTAGGCGCATGGGGCTTGGGCTGGGAAGTGTGGTTAAACGGCATGGAAGTGACCCAATTTACCTATTTTCAACAAGTGGGCGGCTTAGAATGTAAACCGGTTACCGGCGAGGTGACCTACGGTTTAGAGCGTTTGGCGATGTACATTCAAGGCGTGGACAGCGTGTATGACTTAGTTTGGTCTGATGGTCCGCTTGGCAAAACCACCTACGGCGATGTATTCCACCAAAATGAAGTGGAACAATCCACCTATAACTTTGAATATGCGGATACCGATTTCTTATTCCAGTGCTTCGATCAATATGAAAAAGAAGCCAAAAGTTTATTGGCATTAGAACGTCCGCTGCCATTGCCGGCTTACGAGCGTATTTTAAAAGCGGCACACAGCTTTAACTTGTTAGACGCACGCAAAGCCATTTCCGTTACTGAACGCCAACGCTATATTTTACGCATTCGTGCGTTAACCAAAGGTGTGGCGGAAGCTTATTATGCAAGTCGTGAAGCCTTAGGTTTCCCGGGTTGTAAAAAATAAAGCGAAAAGTCACCGCACTTTATGTTTCAACACAACGATATAAGGAGAGCATCATGACCGATTTTCAATATCCGGACGATATTTACACCGAAGCGGAACCGGATGTAAACACGCTGGCAAATTTAGGGCCTTTAGCGCCGATGGCTGGCATTTGGGAGGGCAAGCGCGGTTTGGATATCAATCCAAAGGCGGAAGGGCCGGAGAAAGATCCTTATATCGAACATTATGAATTGCAACCGATTGATGCACAAACGAATGGCCCACAACTGTATTACGGCTTACGTTATCACACGCGGATTGTGCAGCCGGATGAAGTGGAAACCTTTCACGATCAAGTGGGCTATTGGTTATGGGAACCGGCAACCGGCACGATTTCTTTGTCGTTAAGTATTCCACGTGGACAAAGCCTCATTGCCACCGGTCATGCCGCACCGGATGCGAAAGAATTTACGCTAAAAGCTGTGCGTGGCTCTCTAACGAATGGCATTATCTCGAATCCGTTTATTGAACAATCTTTCACCACAGAAAGCTATGAGATTACGGTGAAAATTCATGAGGATGGCACGTGGTCTTATGATCAAATTACCACAATGATCATCCCAAATTACGACGAACTATTTGAGCATCGTGATCGTAACCGCCTAACCAAAATCGGCGAACCAACGCCAAATCCAACCGCACTTGCTGTGGAAAATAAAGGATAAGGAGCTGTGATGAAACCTATTCTTTATTATGCTGAGCAATGCCCTGATACTGCACCGTTTGTGGCGGAATTAAAACGCCTTGGTGTGGAATATGAGGAAGTGGAAGTATTGTCTTCTATCCCTAATTTGAAACAATGGTTGCGTTTACGTGATCGTCATCCTGCATTTGATGAGGCGAAAGCACAAGGTTATGCCGGTTTCCCAGCATTATTGTTAGATGATGATCGCGTTATTTTGGATCAAACCCAATTAAAAACCGTTTTTGCTTGAGATTAGCCCCGTACTTAAATTCGGTGAATTTTGATAAACCTCGTTCAATTTTATTAAATCCGTTTTATGAAAAAGAGATATTCTCAACCTAAATTTATTGCGCTGTTTGTGGCATTAAACGTCAGCCCAATGGCTTTTGCCGGACATGTCTATTCCGGTGTGGATTATCAGTATTTTCGTGATTTTGCTGAGAATAAAGGTAAGTTTACGCCTGGCGCGCAAAATATTGCGGTGGTGAATAAAAAAGGCGAATCTATCGGCACCATGATGCAAAATGCACCGATGATAGATTTCTCGGTGGTTAGTCGTAATGGTGTGGCGGCGCTAGTGGGCGATCAATATATCGTCAGCGTGGCACATAACGTGGGCTATCGAAATGTTGATTTCGGCATGGAAGGCAATAACCCCGATCAGCATCGATTCAGTTATAACATCGTAAAACGAAATAATTATAAAAACGATCCCACTCACCCTTACATGACGGACTACCATACCCCTCGATTAACCAAATTTGTCACAGAAGCTGCCCCCATAGAAATGGTGTCAAATATGCAGGGCAGCACCTATAGCGATTTAGACAAGTATCCAATGCGGGTGCGAATTGGTAGCGGTTGGCAATTTTTGCGTGATGATAATGACAATGGCAATCATATTGCCATGGCGTATAACTATCTCACTGCAGGCAATACCTTTATGCAAGGTTGGGCGAACAATGGTGAGGTTAGTTTAAGTGGTGATGTACGTCATCCGAATCAATATGGTCCGTTACCGATTTCCGGTTCTAGCGGTGACAGTGGTTCCCCGATGTTTATTTACGATAAAACTGCGAGGAAATGGCTGTTAAATGGCGTATTGCGTAGTGGCCACCCTTATCAAGGCAAAGAGAATACCTACCAAATTGCACGTAAGAATTATTTGGATGAAATCATTGCAAGAGATTTGGTCACAGTATTTGAACCTACAGCAGCGTCTTATGACTGGATTGCAGGCGGCAATGGCAGTGGCACTCTAACCAAGGGCAATCGTGTTGTTGCGACTACGCCACTTGCTAATTACAACCTGCCGTCTTCCGATAGAGATGAATTTTTTGGATATGGTGGTCCAAACCCTTATATGCCGGCACAGCATCACGGTAAGAACATTTACTTTGGAAATATGCAAAGTGGCACGATAACCCTGAAAAATAATATTGATCAGGGAGCCGGTGGGTTGACCTTTGAAGGGGATTTTGTAGTGCAGCCTACCACTGATGAAACGTGGAAAGGAGCCGGTATTTCCGTAGGGGAAGGCAGTACGGTCACATGGAAAGTCAAAAATCCGGCAGGCGATCGTTTGTCTAAAATTGGGCAAGGCACGTTGTTGGTTAATGGCAAAGGCGAAAACCTTGGTGATATCAGTGTAGGGGATGGTGTTGTCGTTTTAAATCAACAAGCTGACGAGCAAGGCAAAAAACAAGCCTTCAAGCAATTAGGTATTGTGAGCGGTCGCCCAACGGTGAAATTAGAAAGTGCCGACCAAGTCAATCCGAACAATATTTATTTCGGCTTCCGTGGTGGCCGTTTAGATCTTAACGGTCATTCGCTTACCTTTAATCGCATTCAAAATACCGATGAAGGTGCACAAATTGTCAACCACAACAAAGACACGGAAGCCACTGTCACGATTTTGGGTAATGCACAAATCAATAATGAAAACAACATTAATCAATCCAAAGCTACGGCGTTTAACGGTTGGTTTGGTGAAACTAATACCGCTCTTCATAACGGTCGGTTAAATGTCGTTTATCAACCTACGCACGCCGATAGCGTCTTTTTATTGTCGGGTGGCTCTAATTTAAACGGCAATATTACGCAAGAAAACGGTACTTTGGTCTTTAGTGGTCGCCCAACACCTCACGCCTATAACCATCAAAACCGACCGGCATTAATTGGTCGCCCGCAAGGGGAAGTGGTGATTGACGATGACTGGCTAAGCCGTACCTTTAAAGCGGAAAAATACATTATTAACGGTGGAAGTGCGGTCGTTTCTAGAAACGTTTCTGCGATAAACGGCGATTGGCAATTAAGCAACAACGCCAATGCCACATTAGGTGTGACCGACAAACAAGCGAATTTCATTTGTACGCGTTCTGACTGGACGGGGCTGACGAAATGCGCCAACCAAACCTTATCCGATAAAGTCTTTGCCAGCATTGAACGCAGCAAAATCAATGGTAATTTTGTCCTGAACGACAGTGCGAAATTATCGGTTGTAGGACTTGCAGATGTTATGGGTAATGTGGTGTTAAACGGGCAAAGTCAATATCACTTGGCACATAAAGCCACCCAAACCGGTGCCCTTTCACTTAATAACCAAGCCTCAGCAACGGTTGAAAATGCGACTTTGAGGGGCAACGCAACGCTTTCTGATCTAGCAAAATTAAATTTCGTTAATACTCGTTTTGATCATCAAATTCAGGGAAGTAAAGAGACGTTGGTTTCTTTGTCAGACAACGCAAACTGGATGTTACCGAACAGTACAATAATCGGTAATTTAAGCCTCAATAACGGGCAAGTGACCCTTGGTACGGATATGGCATCTCAAGCGAATGATCAAATATTTAAGACACTTACGGTGCTAGGTGATTTAAGCGGAAAGGGAACGTTTAGTTATCCTACTCATTTGCAAGAAAATAAAGGCGCACACGTGACAGTGAATGGCTTGGCAACAGGTGATTTTGTGTTAAACGTACGCAATACCGGCGTAGAGCCTCAAACCTTGCAACAGCTCAGTTTATTGACTCTTACAAATGCTGCTCAAACCGATAACGTTAAGGTTTCTTTGGTAAATGGCAAAGTCGATGCGGGGACATATCGCTACGAGCTGAAAAATGATAATCACGATTACCGTTTATACAATCCGAAAAAAGAACTGGAATTGGCAGAACAGGCTCGTTTAGCGGAAGAGAAGCGCAAAGCGGAAGAAGCACGAATCGCCGAAGAGAAACGTAAAGCAGAAGAAAAACGACTTGCTGAGGAGAGACGCAAGGCAGAAGAAGCGGCAAAAACCGCTGAAGAGAAACGTAAGCTAGAGGAAGCACTTCGAATCGCGGAAGAAAAGCGTAAAGCGGAAGAAGCTCGAATTGCGGAAAATAAACGTAAAGCAGAGGAAACTGCACGAATCGAGGCAGAAAAACGTAAAGCCGAACAAAAACGCAAAGCAGATGCGCAAACGCAAAAAGAGATGATCAGCCGTTATTCAAATAGCGCCTTATCCGAGTTATCTGCAAGTGTGAACGGCGCTTTGCTTATTATCGATGAATTAAATAAACATCTTGTTGGAGAGAGCCAGTCACATGTGTGGGTAAATACGGTTCGTGCTTCTCGTCGTTATGAGGCAGATGAATTCCGTGGTTACAAGCAAGAAAGCTATTTAACCCAGTTAGGGACACAACATATTGATGACAACTACCGCGTCGGTTTATTGTTCTCTCATGCCCGAGCAAAGAATACTTTTGATGACAATATCCGAAACAAAAATCGTCTGATGATGTTATCGGCTTTCGGCAAATATGATTTTGCTAACGGCTTGAACATCACAGCAGACATGAGTTATGGCTCAAGTGCGGGTGAAATTCGCGGTGAATTGCAAGATGCGGATATTCAACGCCATATTGTCGCTTTAGGCGCAGGGGTGGGGTATCAAATCAATTTAGGCAAACTTGCTGTTAAACCAAATATGAGTCTTCATCGCTACCACATTTCCGGCGAAAATTACCAATATGAGCAATCAGAAATTCATGTGCCGGCGGCGAATTTTAATGTTTACCAAGCGGGCGTGATGGTGGATTATTCGTTTATGCTATGGCAAGGTGTAACCCTTCGTCCATCACTTAGCGTAAATTATGTGGATGCTTCCGATTCCAAACTCACTGTGCAGTTAAATCAGGCACCATTGATGCAACGTTTTGACCGTTATTGGCAGCAAGAAATTGGCTTAAGTGCTGATTTAGGCGGTTGGCAGGTTAGCACCTATGCTGCCCAATCTCGTGGCAAACAGTTGGATAAACAACATCAGTTTGGTTTGAAAGTAGGGTATCGTTGGTAAAGCAATCGAACCCGACAGAAATAAGCACAAAAGATGATAGCATTGTGCAGTTATCGAATTATTCTTATTTAGAAAGGTAAAAAAGATGAAAAAAACACCTCAAATTCTGACCGCACTTTTGCTTGGTTCTGCCTTTGCGGGCGGTGTATTTGCTGAGGAACATCGCCCAAATACACCGAGTGCAGAGTATGAACTTGAGAAAGTCTTGATTTTTAGTCGTCATGGATTGCGCTCGCCGGTGGAAAAAGATCCACAGGAAATGGCAAAATATTCCCCCTATACGTGGGCGAAATGGGATGTGCCATCCGGTCATCTCACGGCAAAAGGGACGGTGTTAGAAACCTATTTCGGACAATATTTAGGTCAATGGCTTGCAGATAAAGGGTTATTAACAACTGAACGTTGTGCATCGGGCGAAGGTATTTTCGCTTATGCCAATGGAGTGCAACGCACCATTGCAACAGGGCAAGCCATTGTGGCTGGCGCATTTGCGGGCTGTAATGTTCAACTGCAACATCATGGTAAAATTGGTTCAGAAAAAGATCCAATTTTTAACACGCAGGCGCACAATCCAAGTCAAGCCTTGATTGAATCGGCAAAAAATAACGTTGATTTAACCGCTTTACAGCAAAAATTAGCGCCGAATTATGCGCTATTAAGTGAAATCATCGATTACAAAAACTCACCAAATTGCGTGCAAAAAGGCGAATGTGATTTAGGTGGAAAAGTCGGTGAATACAGTATTAAAGACGGCAAATCGGTTAAAATTACCGGCGCTATTAGCACAGGGAAGAAAATTGTCAGTGCATTATTGCTCGCCCATTATGTGGGTAAGCCTGATGCAGAAATCGCAAACGGCCGCGTGGATAGCCAAGAAAAATGGCGTGCAATTAACGAAATTAAAAACGAATATTACCGCACTTTATTTAAAAACAACGAAACGTTAGCACAAAATACGTCATACCCGTTATTGGCATTTATTCAGCAACAGCTAAATAGTGAAAACAAAATTAGCTTGTTGGTTGGACACGATTCTAATATTGTCGCTCTGCTTGCGGCACTAGGCGTTGAGCCTTATGAATTAGATGATTCGTTGGAAAATATCCCAATCGGTGGCAAGCTGCTATTTGAAGTGTGGAAGCACAAACCAAGTGGTAAGCTCAAATTTAAGTTAGATTATGTGTATCAAACCACCGACCAGCTGATTAACATCACGCCATTAAGTTTAACGACACCACCAAACCAAACAGCATTAACCCTCAAAGGCTGTGAAAAAGATGAAAAGGGTTTTTGTGATTACGAGCGGTTTCAACAGGTGTTGAGTGAGAGTGTTGAAAAGGGTATGAAATAGCGTTCATGCAACCCTATGAAAGATACTTAAAAGAGAATTCGCAGAAATTGCGAGTGGATCAAACAGATGCGGAAAGAAAGTTATGGCAACGCATCAATCGAGATCAATTATTAGGATTTCGATTTAATCGACAAAAGCCACTTTTAAGTTATATCGTTGATTTTTATTGTGCGAAAGCAAAGCTGATTATCGAATTGGACGGTAGTCAGCACTATGAGCCTGATTATCAGGAAAAAGATGCATTGCGAGATGCAGAATTAAATTCACTTGGTTTTACGGTGATGAGATTTAGCAATGATGAAGTCATGCGTGAAATTGAAGGTGTAATAGAGCAGATTTATTTGTTTTTGGAGAATGTGGGGGCGGATTAAGTGTGAGGTTGGATTAATTTCTGCCAAATCTCCCCTAACCCCTCTTTGCTAAAGAGGGGGATTTCTTGAGTAAATTGATAGTAACTGACTCATTTACATTTTAATTTCAATATAGATTAAATTATCTGCTTTCAAAAAACGTTAAAGTAAAACATAGATATTTAACTCTGCAAAGAGCCAATCCCCTCTTTAGCAAAGAGGGGTTAGGGGAGATTTGGCAGAAGTGATAATGAAGAAAGTAATTAAATTGATACGATTTATTGATTTATCTCTAAACTAAAATACCTTAAGGATTACTACTATGAAAAAAGTAATGTTAAAAACGTTTATTGTTGGTCTTATTGGATTTTCTGTGACAGGTTGTGAAGCAACACCAGATACTCACGATGAGACAAGTATTGAGCAACCAGTGCATCAAGAAAATTGGACTAAGCAACCACTTGAGAATGCAAAGTATTTAAGGGTTGGGATGACAGAATCTGAAGTTATCCAGATCATGGGAGAACCGATAACAAGAGAGTTTCAAGGGAGAAGATCTGCTCTACAATGGTGCTCTACAGGCACTATTGGCACTAATATGCCATATGATAGATTTCTTATGGCTGCTTTTACAGATGAACGCTTAACAGAGATAAAAAATTTCTCCAATAAAGATGAATTTGAAATTCTATCTGCACAGGTGGATAAAAATGGAGGAATTGATTGCGCTAGTCTAATCCAAAATGTTCACTGGCTAAAACCAGCAGACCAAATTATTGAGCATAGATATAGAGATATGAACTTCTATCGCTAATTTTGAATAAGAGAAACAAAATGACAACCCAAAACTTCCTAGTTGAAATCGGCACAGAAGAGCTGCCACCAAAAGCTCTCAAAACATTAGCAACCTCTTTTGCGGATAACGTTGAGGCGGAATTAAACCAAGCGGGCTTAACCTTCGACAAGATCGAATGGTTTGCGGCGCCGCGTCGTTTGGCGGTGAAAGTGTTGAACTTGGCGACACAACAACCGAGCAAAGAAATCGAAAAACGAGGGCCTGCAGTGTCTGCTGCCTTTGATGCGGAAGGTAAACCAACTAAAGCGGCAGAAGGCTGGGCGCGTGGTTGTGGCATTACCGTTGAGCAAGCAGAACGCATTGCGACTGATAAAGGCGAATGGCTTGTTCACCGTGCAAAAATTGAAGGTCAACCGACCAAAAACTTGCTGAACGATATTGTGGCAAATGCGTTGGCGAAATTACCAATTCCAAAACCAATGCGTTGGGCAGATAAAACCGTGCAGTTTATTCGTCCGGTTCACACCGTGACTATGTTGTTAGGCGATGAGTTAATCGAAGGCGAAATTTTAGGTGTAGCAAGCGCACGCACCATTCGCGGACATCGTTTCTTAGGTGAAAAAGAATTTGAAATTCAACATGCAGACCAATATCCGCAATTATTGCGTGAAAAAGGTTCTGTGGTGGCAGATTTCAATGAGCGTAAAGCCGAAATTCTTGCAAAATCTCAAGCAAAAGCGACCGCACTTGGCGGCGTGGCTGATATTGAAGAAAGCTTGCTTGAAGAAGTCACTTCTTTGGTGGAATATCCAAACGTTTTAGCGGCTAAATTTGAAGAACGCTTCTTAGCGGTGCCTGCGGAAGCCTTGGTTTACACGATGAAAGGCGACCAAAAATATTTCCCAATTTATGACAAAGACGGAAAATTATTACCGCACTTTATTTTCGTATCGAATATCAACCCTGAAGATCCAACCGCGATTATCGAAGGGAACGAAAAAGTAGTTCGCCCACGTTTAACCGATGCGGAATTCTTCTTCAAAACCGACTTAAAACAAAAACTGGTTGATCGTTTACCACGCTTAGAAACCGTGTTATTCCAACAACAATTGGGTACATTAAAAGACAAAACAGACCGCATTGAGCAACTGGCAGGCGAAATTGCAAAACAAATTGGTGCAGACGAAGCGAAAGCAAAACGTGCAGGTTTGCTATCAAAATGTGACTTAATGACCAACATGGTATTCGAATTCACCGATACACAAGGCGTAATGGGTATGCATTATGCCCGTCATGACGGTGAGGACGAAGAGGTCGCAGTGGCGTTAAACGAACAATATATGCCACGCTTTGCCGGTGATGAATTGCCTAAATCTTTGGTGGCAAGTGCGGTCGCTTTAGCCGATAAATTTGACACCTTAACGGGTATCTTCGGTATCGGACAAGCGCCTAAAGGCAGCGCAGACCCATTTGCATTACGTCGCGCAGCATTAGGGGCATTACGTATTATCGTAGAGAAAAACTTACCACTGGATTTAGAAGATTTAGTGAAAAAATCAGCCGCACTTTTCGGTAATAAACTCACGAATCAAAATGTGGTTGCCGATGTGGTGGATTTCATGCTCGGTCGTTTCCGTGCATGGTATCAAGATGAAGGCATTGCGGTGGACGTGATTCAAGCGGTATTGGCGCGTCGTCCAACTCGTCCGGCTGATTTTGATGCGCGCGTGCGTGCGGTTTCACATTTCCGTACCCTTGATTCTGCGGAAGCTTTGGCGGCCGCCAATAAACGTGTGGCGAATATTTTGGCGAAAGCGGAAGGCGACATTGGCGCAATTGATGTGGCGTTATGCGTTGAACCGGCAGAACAAGTACTTGCCCAAAGTGTGTTAAGTTTGGCAAAAGAAGTTCAGCCGTTAATCGCACAAGGCGAATATACGGCGGTGTTGGATAAACTCGCCGGCTTGCGTCAACCGGTAGATAACTTCTTTGACAATGTGATGGTGAATGCGGAAGACGCGAAATTGCGTCAAAACCGTTTAGCCATTTTGAACACGTTGCAAGGTTTGTTCTTACAAGTGGCGGATATTTCGTTGTTGCAATAAAAGATAAAAGTGCGGTCACAAAATCATGTGTTTTTTCCACCGCACTTTCTGTATAAAAAAGCCGAATAGGATTATTCGGCTTTTTCTTTAGATCTTCTATCAAGAAATTATTTATTCTTTCCTTCCAAATACAACCACTCTGCCACTTGTTTGGCGAAGTAAGTCAAAATGCCGTCAGCGCCGGCACGTTTGAAGCAAAGTAAAGATTCCATGATGCATTCTTTTTCTTTTAACCAGCCGTTTTGAATCGCCGCCATGTGCATAGCATATTCACCGGAAACTTGGTAGGCAAAGGTTGGTACGCCGAATTGTTGTTTTACGCGATAGACTAAATCTAAATATGGCATACCCGGTTTCACCATCACCATATCAGCACCTTCTTCCAAGTCTAATGCCACTTCTTGCAAGCCTTCATCGCTGTTAGCCGGATCTAATTGATAGGTCTTTTTATCGCCGCCTTTTAAGTTTCCGGAAGAGCCCACGGCGTCACGGAACGGGCCGTAATAGTTGGAGGCATATTTAGCGGAGTAAGCCATGATGAGGGTGTTAATAAAGCCTTTTTCTTCCAAGGCACTACGGATTCTGCCGATGCGTCCGTCCATCATGTCGCTTGGCGCGACCACATCTGCGCCGGCTTCTGCGTGGGAAAGGGCTTGTTTGATTAATACGTCGGTGGTGATGTCGTTCAGTACGTAGCCTTCTTCATCGATAATGCCGTCTTGTCCGTGCACGGTGTAAGGGTCAAGCGCCACATCGGTTAACACGCCAAGTTCCGGATAGGCAGCCTTAAGCGCTTTCACTGCGCGTTGCACCAAGCCGTTCGGGTTATAGGCTTCTTCCGCCATTAAGGATTTTTTCGCCTGTTCTACCACAGGAAACAGCGCAATCACCGGCACGCCATATTTCACCAATAAACCCGCTTCAATTAACAGTTGGTCTATGGTTAAACGTTCTACGTTTGGCATGGAAGGCACAGCTTCACGATGATTTTCGCCTTCAATAATAAATACGGGATAAATCAGATCATCAACAGTCAGTTTATGTTCCGCCATCAAGCGGCGACTAAAATCCTGTTTACGCATACGGCGTAAACGGCGGGTTGGAAAACCGGTAAAAATTTGTTGTGTCATATTATCTCCCGAATTGAATTAGTGATTAGATGTGTTGTTTTCTTCTTGAGTAGTTTCATTTTCTTCACGCGGACGGTAAAAACGCGCGCAGAATACACCTACTTCAAATAACAAACACATCGGAATGGCGAGCAGGGTTTGTGAGAACACATCCGGCGGAGTTAAAAGCATACCGATAAAGAACGCACCCACAATAATGTAAGGGCGTTTGGCTTTTAAATCTTCCGGCGTGGTGACACCTGTCCAGCACAGCAAAATGATGGCAACAGGCACTTCAAAACAAATGCCGAAAGCTAGGAATAGGGTAAGAACAAAATCTAAGTAGCTACTGATGTCCGTGGCGATCGAGACGCCTTCCGGTGCTGTTTTCGTTAAAAAGCTAAACACTAATGGAAAGACAACATAGTAAGCAAAGGCTACGCCTAGATAAAACAACAGCGTGCTGGAAAATAGTAGCGGATAAATGAGGCGTTTTTCGTGTTGATATAATGCCGGTGCCACAAAAGCCCAGATTTGATAGAGCAAAAATGGCACTGAAATAAAAATAGCGACAACCCCGGTCAGTTTAATTGGGGTGAAAAACGGCGTTGCAATGTTGGTGGCAATCATACTGGAGCCGTTTGGCAAGTTTGCGGTTAACGGTGCCGCCACAAAGTTATAAATTTCATTGGAGAAGTAAACGAGCGCGACAAATATCACGGCAACGAAAATGATGCTGCGTAATAAGCGATTGCGTAGTTCTACTAAGTGAGTGATAAGGGGTTGAGTATCGTCAACGCTGGTCATAAGTTATCCTGATGTGAGGCGGTCCCGCAAAGCACGGTTAACTTTTGTCTGAGGCTTTGTCTGACGTGTCCGATTCCGTGTGAGCCGGTAGCGGGTTATCCGGATCATATTGATTGATGTAGTAGGCGAGTTTCTCGTCTAATTCAATTTCTTCTTGCTCCGCCTGTTCTGCCGGAGAAAGAGCAGTTATATTTTCCGTCGTTTCTTCTTTTGGTGTTTCTAAAGCGACAGTTTCCAATGCGGGCGTTTCTGTTTGTAGCGATTCAGTGAGATTTTCTACCGCACTTTTATCCGCCTGCACCTGCTTCAATTCATTGATTTGATCTTGAAGTGTTGTGTTGGTCTCATTGGCTTTTTGTTCTAGCTCAGAGCGTAGCTTGTCAGCGGAAGCTTTAAGTTCTTCCACTGTTTTGCCTAATTCGGGCGACAACGCCTTGAGGTTTAAACTTTCCGCTTTTTTGATGCTGTCTTGTAATTCCTGCAATTTCAGCTCTTGTTTTAGTTCGTTTTGGACGTTCGCCGCCAGGCCGCGAATTGTGCGTACCCAACCCATTACGGTACGAATCGCCACCGGTAAACGTTGTGGGCCTAGTACTACTAAGCCCACAATGCAAACTAATACAATCTCGGAAAAACCAATATCAAACACGGATTATGCCTGTTCTTTTTCTTTGTTTTTTTCTTGTTCCGGTTGTGCGCTTTGTTTTTGTTCCACTTTGTCGAAACTTGCGTCAGCCGGTTTGGCTTCTTCGTTCATGGCTTTTTTGAAGCCTTTTACTGATTCACCTAAATCAGTACCTAAAGTACGTAATTTTTTCGTACCGAACAGTAACACGATAATTAAGACTAAAATCGCTAATTGCCAAATGCTAATACCGCCCATAAAAACCTCGTCATTCTATAAAAGTAATAAATAAAAAACGTGCGAAACTATACCCGTTTTACGCAGTTTGAACAATAGCTAGGCAGGATTATTTTTGTATTTCTTGATTTAGTTCATATTGGGTTAATGCCTTGGTGGATAAGGCTTAACGTAATAGTTATCAGCATGGATTTATTGTAAAAAACAAATGGAAAAAGCACCGCACTTAACCGAGCAGACTTTTGCCTGTGGTAATTGGAATAAAAGAAAAAGGCGTGCACTAAAAATGCACGCCTTAGATGAGATAGGTTTGCGGTTAAGCTTGCGAACCTGCTTTTAATTTCTCAATCGTTTCTTTATTGAAGAAATAATGCGTGCCACAGCATTCGCATTGCATATCGATGGTGCCTTGGTGTTCGGCGAGGATATGGTCAATTTCTTCTTCCGAAATTAACAACAAGGCAGCGCCTGAACGTTCTTGCGAACAGCCACAGTGGAAGGTCACCGATTGTGGTGCGAAGAGTTCAACGGTTTCTTCGTGGTATAAGCGGTACAATAATTCTTCTGCGCTTAAGCCAAAAATCTCTTCGTCTTTAATGGTGGCGGTTAAGGTGGCTAAATGTTCGAAATCGTCCGGTGAGCCCGAACCATCCGGGACAATTTGCAATAACACACCGGCGGCGACCGGTTTGCCGTCATATTCACCACTGCGGATAATCAGTTGTGTTTGAAGTTGTTCGGAACGGACGAAATAGTCTTCCAAACATTCGCTGATAGTGGGTTTGTCGAGGGGCACGATTCCCTGATAGCGTTCGCCTTCTTTCGGTGCAATGGTGATCACCAACACGCCTTTACCGATCATTTGGTGTAGGGTCATGCCGTTATCAATATCGCCTTGTAAACGGGCAAGCGCACGGATTTGTTGCTGATCGTTGCCGTTGACTAACGCCAGTTTTAATGGGCCATCGCCTTGAATTTGTACGGTGATATCACCGTTAAATTTTAAGGTGGCGGTCAGCAAACTGGTGGCGACCATCATTTCGCCTAATAAATTGCGTACGGCTTGTGGGTAATGATGGGTGTTTAAGGTGTCGTTGAACGTTTGATTTAAGCGTACCCATTCGCCACGTACGGCGCGGTCTTTGAATAGATAACGATAAAGTTGGTCGTTGTCTTTAGTATAAGTGGTCATCTTTTTTGTTCCTAATTGAATATTGTTCGCCAAATATAAGGGCGTTTCCCTCGATTACAAGGTGGCGCTTATGCTTGGTTTTGATGTTTGAATTTAAGTAAATCGCGACGTTCTTTTTTGTCCGGACGGCGATCAGGGTGCGGCATAGACAGCGCGTTCATTTTGCGTGCCATGGCAAGTTTTTCTCGATTGGCAAGGCTTTGTTCTGTTTCGCGGTAAAGCAGTTGCGCTTCCGGTGCACCTCGCCGTTGAGTGGAAAGCGCCAACACAACGATTTCCTTTTCGTCACTGCCTTGGCGTATTTTTAGGGTGGCACCCACTTCCACGATCTTATTCGGTTTGCTGCGTTGCCCGTTATAATGGACTTTGCCTCCGTCAATCATCTCTTTGGCGAGTGTGCGGGTTTTATAAAAACGCGCTGCCCACAGCCATTTGTCCAAACGCACTGCTTCTTTTTCTTCTTCTATTTGATAATGTTTTGCCATGTTGCCGCGTCCTTACAGTAAAGTGCGGTAGTTTTTGACGGAGAAATGGCGCTCAAAGGATTTGTCCGCCAAGGTACTGTCCGGATTTTCCACGCCGATAGTGTAGGCAATGCCAAATTTTTTAGCGCTATCTAACACCGGTTCTGTGTCGTCAATAAAAAGGGTTCGGCTCGGATCGAATGGCGTGAATTGTTGCAAACGTTGCCACAAAGACTGTTCCACTTTGGGCGCATTAAACTGATGGCTGGAAAGCAACAAATCAAAGTGCGGTGCTAAATCGCAGTGTTTTAATTTTTCTGCCAAACTGAACGGATGGCTGTCGGTGAGCAAAATTAATTTCTTGCGGCGTTCACGAGCGGCTTGTAAAAACGGATAAACATCCGACCGCACTTTGATGTAATCGCGCTGTTGTTGTAACAATTCACGCAACGGTAAATCTAAATTTTTCGCCCAAAAATCAATGCAATACCATTGCATACTGAATTCCACCTGCTGATAACGGCGATGGATCAGTTCGCGACTTTGTTCCACAGAAAGCTTGAATTTGTTGGCATACGCCTGCGGCACCACCTTTTTCCAGAAACGGTGATCGAAATACAGATCGATTAGCGTGCCGTCTAAATCCAGAATCACGGTGTCGATTGCTTGCCAGTCAAATTTTTGTTGTACCATCCCTGTTGTGGTCCCTTTTCTTTGTAAAAATAGTGGGGTATGGTATCGCTATTTCAGTGGTTTGTAAAACAAGGGAAGAAGAGAACAATGTTACAAAAACCAACCATTCTCAATATAAAAACTGTAGCAAAATCAACGATATTTGAAATTCAATCGGTGGATTTGAAATTCGCCAACGGAACGCACCGCACTTATGAACGTTTTCGCCCCGGCAAATACGCTTCGGTGATGGTGGTGGCGATTGATGGCGAGGATATGTTGTTAGTGCGTGAATATGCCATGGGAACAGAGCGCTATGAGTTAGGATTTGTGAAGGGCAGAATGGATGCAGGTGAAACGCCGGAACAAAGCGCCAATCGCGAGTTGCAAGAAGAAATTGGTTTAGGCGCAACATCTTGGGTGCATTTGCGCACGATTAATTCATCCGTTGGCTTCATGAATAATCCTATGCACATTTTATTGGCGCAGAATTTTTATCCGAGCAAACTGGAAGGCGACGAGCCGGAACCGTTGCAAGTGGTACGCGTGCCGTTGGCAAACATTAACGAGTTATTGCATGATCCTGAATTCAATGAAGCGAAAAATCTGACCGCACTTTATTTACTTCGGGATTATTTACAACGGAAAGCCTGTGTTAACCCATGAATTGGTAGTTGTATTTATCGGTATTTCCCCGGAGAAATGCCGTAATAGGATTTAAACACTTTGGTAAAGTGGGTGTCTGATTGGTAGCCCACTTCCGAAGCAATTACGCTAATCGGTTTTTGTGTGTTTTTTAGTAACATTCCTGCCATATTCATTCGCATTATAGTGAGAAATTTACCGGGCAAAATGCCCGTTTTTTGTTTAAATGCACGAATAAAATTGGCGCGTGACATGGCGCAATTTTCTGCCAAGCTCTCCATGCTCCAGCTTTCTTTGGGGTTGGCTATGATAGCATTTACGGCATTTCTTAAACGTTTGTCCTGTAATGCGCCGAAGATGCCTTGATTGACCTGATGGTGTTGAAGGTAATCTCTGATTAAATAAGTGAAAAGAATGTTGCATAACGCATTGACGACAACTTCATTGCCGAGGTTATCCTCTGTTTCTTTGCGCAGCAATTTCAGTAAGGCCATGATGGAATCGTTATTTCCGGCAAGGTGCCACTGCGGTAGATTAAACAGTAAACTTTGCGCAACGTTTAAATAACGAAAATAACCGCAAAACATTTCAAAATCAGCAGATTCGCTTGAGCTATTGCGATGTAATGTAAAAACACCTTGTGTGGTTTTGGTAATTTGTGTTTCTGTGTCGGTGCCGTGATAAATAACGTGCTCTTCTCCGTAGGGCAGAAAAATGACATCGCCCGGTTTGAGCCGGTAGGTTTGGTCTTTCAGCCGAATTTGGCATTCCCCTTGTGACACAATATGAAATCTGCCAATTAAATTCGGTTCCTGTTTATGATGGATTAGCCAGTCACCTTGAAAACGACAGAGGATATTGATTTCTCCCTCAATGCCTGACTGTCGGACAAGCTGATCTAAATAGTCCATGTTCTACTTTTCTCCTGATTAACAAATGAAGAAGCCTATCACAGAGTGATAAGCTTCATATCGGTGTTTCAATTAGACGGATGCTTTATATTTTAAGTAGCGATTCGCACATTCGGCAGCGGCAACTAATCCCCCAGCCATCATAATAATATCTTTAATAACCAAACGTCCCGCACCGGATAAATATGGAAAGCCGTAATTTGGTGTAGGCAAATCGCCCCCTAAATTAGGCACCCACGTTTCCGGCGTGAAGATCAGGAACGACAGGGTGACAATGGACATACCGAACGTCAGCAAACCGCCGAGTAGCCCAAAAGTCGGAGACCAGATTCCGGCTAACGTTAATAAGCCGATGGTCACAATGATTGCACCGATAATATAAGATGCGGTGTAAGTCCCGTTAGCTTTGTGCCATTCAATATTTTTCGCCACCATTTTACCTTCGGGATTTTTATAAAGGGTATATTCTTTTACTAATTCGCCTTTATCGTTTTGCACCAAATTTGGTCCGTTTTTATAGAGGAAACTTAAGAATGGACTATTTGAGACAAAATGGGCAATACCATCTGCTTCATATTGACATACTTTTAGCCCGCCAATCCATACCATAACGATACAAATGGCGATTCGTATAAAGTTAATAAATTGGCGTTGCATCGGGGCAACAATTTTCGCGAGTAATTCAATTAATGCATTCATTTTTTAGCCTCATAGAACTTCATCATTCAGTGGATGATACAAAATGTAGTGGTTATTTACCTAAATGGAATAGGCTCGGCGAACTATATAGGATATGAAGAATAAATAACTTGATGAGATTCGCTATTTTTTATAATTGAGACTAAATCAGATGGATTTAAGATTATAGCGATGTTGAGTGGAGGGCTATTTTACTATTGAATAGGTTATAGGATTATAAATAGTTTAAAAATATGGCTGATATTTAAATAAAATTCAATTTAAGCAAAATAAATTGAATGAAACTTGATTATTCGCTGCTTTTTTGTCAAGGTGGCAACGTTTTTTATTTAAAAGATAGGTAATGTGTTATGCAATCTACAAACTTAAAAGAGTTGACCTTCCGAGGCATGTTCCTTGGAGCGTTGATTACGGTGTTGTTTACCGCATCTAACGTTTATTTGGGTCTAAAAGTGGGGATGACATTTGCGTCGTCGATTCCGGCGGCAGTTATTTCCATGGCGGTACTGAAATTCTTTAAAGATTCCAGTATCTTGGAAAACAACATGGTGCAAACTCAAGCATCTTCTGCGGGTACGCTTTCTTCAGTGATTTTCGTGTTGCCGGGCTTGTTGATGATGGGCTACTGGCAAGATTTCCCGTTCTGGCAAACCATGTTGATTTGTGCTGCGGGTGGTACGTTGGGCGTGTTGTTCACGATTCCATTGCGTCGCGCCATGGTGGTAAATAGCGATTTACCTTATCCGGAGGGTGTTGCTGCGGCGGAAATTTTGAAAGCCGGTAACAATTCTGATGCCGACAGCGGCGTGAAAGATATTGCTTATGGCGGTATTTTTGCCAGCGTCGTGGCGTTCTTAACGAACGGTTTACGTTTGATGGCAGATGGTGCCAGCGCGTGGTTTACCGGCCCGGGTGGCAAAGCGATTTTCCAAATTCCGATGGGCTTTTCTTTAGCCTTATTAGGTGCCGGTTACTTAATCGGTATCGTGGGCGGTATTGCGATATTGTTGGGTACCTTCTTTGCTTGGGGCTTAGCGGTACCGTTCTTTACCATGTCCGGTGATATGCCAACTGATGGAACTATCGTGAGTTATGCCATGAGCATGTGGAAAACGAAAGTACGTTTTATCGGTGTGGGAACAATCGGGATTGCGGCGATTTGGACGTTATTGATTCTGATGAAACCAATGGTGCAAGGTATGGTGCATTCTTTCCGTATGTTGAAAGGCACACAAGGTGCGTCTGAACATCGTATTGATATCGACCTTTCACCAAAAACCATGATTTACATTTTAATTGCCGCTGTGGCGTTAATCGTGGTTTCCTTACATCACTTTATCGCTGCCGCACCGATTTCTCCGGAATTGGCGTTATTGTTAGTGGTCGTTTGTACTTTCTTGGCAGTATTTATCGGTTTCTTCGTGGCGGCAGCCTCCGGTTACATGGCGGGGCTTGTGGGTTCTTCCTCTAGTCCAATTTCCGGTATCGGGATCATTTCCGTGATCGTGATTTCTTTAGTATTGTTTTCTATCGGCAATGCTTCCGGTTTATTTGAAACGGCGGATGGACAGAAATTCTTGACCGCACTTACCTTGTTTACCGCGTCTATCGTGTTAACGACAGCAACTATTTCTAACGATAACCTGCAAGATTTAAAAACCGGTTTATTGGTCGAAGCGACGCCTTGGCGTCAACAGGTGGCGTTAATTATCGGTTGTTTCGTGGGTGCATTAGTGATTGCGCCGGTATTGGAAATTCTTTACCACGCTTACGGCTTCACCGGCGCATTACCGCGTCCGGACATGGATCTATCACAAGCGTTATCTGCACCGCAAGCAACGTTAATGACTACCATTTCACAAGGGATTTTCTCTAATAAATTAGAGTGGACTTACATCTTAACCGGCGTGGGTCTTGGTGCAGTGTTGATTATCATTGACAGCTTCTTGAAAAAAATGAGTAACAAAGCCTTTGCGTTACCGGTATTGGCTGTGGGGATTGGTATCTACTTACCACCTTCTATTAATATGCCGGTTGTCACCGGAGCATTCTTGGCGTGGTTAATTAATCGTCACATCACCAAATATGCAGCGCGTAGCGGCGACAAAGACGTGAACAAACGAGCAGAGCGTTTTGGTACCTTGTTCGCCGCGGGCTTGATTGTAGGCGAAAGCTTAATGGGCGTTGTATTAGCCTTTATCATTGCCGCCTCCGTTACCTCCGGTGGATCTGAAGCGCCATTGGCCTTGAATTTGGAAAACTGGGGTACGATTGGTGAAGTACTTGGTTTAGTCGTATTTATCGCCGGTGTGACCATTTTCACCTTGCGTGTATTACGTGCAAAAAAATCTGCGTAATCGCTAAAATTCCTCTACAATAGGCTGTCTTTTGATAGCCTATTTTTTTACTCAGGAATTCTTATGCCGTCTAAATTTCCATATCTAAAAGCACTCATTTTATTTCCTTTACTTGCTCAAATTATTGGCACGTTGGTTAGCATTTACGTTGATGACAACACTGATGAATTATTCACCACAGTGGATGTCGTGCTATTTAGTTTCTTAGCCACATTTATCGTGGTAACCGTGCCGGCGCTGTTGATTGCATTATGGGCAAAGATTTATCGCTACACGCGTTATAACGTGGTGGCGATCGTGTTAATTTCTCTGACTATTGCCTTTTGTTATGGAAACATCGCGAGTTTTATTTATATGACGCTAACCCAACCTGCTATGACCTTTGGCGTGTGGTTGCATGGCGGTGGCATTGATATGGCATTTTTGCTCAGCTTTGGTATGGCACTGTATTCGGTTCTCGTGTTGCCTTTGTTGTTGCCGAAAACGAGATAAATTGCGACTTGGATTGAGAACATAGGAGGGAAGACTATGCCAATTCTCACAACGCATTTATTACAGGATGTGATTCATATCGCCCAACAAGCGGGCGAGCATTTACGTCGTTTTTATCAACATTCGGTGTCTGTTCAAATCAAAGCAGACAATACACCGGTGACGGAAGCGGATTTGTTTGCCAGTCAATTTTTAACGGAAAAACTGACCGCACTTACCCCACATCTTCCTATTTTGTCAGAAGAGAATTGCAACATTCCCCTTGCGGAGCGGCAGGCGTGGGAGTCCTATTGGTTAATTGACCCTCTTGATGGCACACAACAATTTATTAATCGCACCGATCAATTTTCCGTGCTCATTAGCTTAGTGAAAAATCATCAACCGGTGTTGGGCGTGATTCATGCGCCGATATTGGGCTATACCTATTACGCCATGAAAGGATTTGGGGCGTATAAGCTGCAAGAGGGAAAACCGTGCAAATTAGCATTCCGTGATATTGCTTTAGACCGACCTTTGCGCATTGCCGTGGGTTCTGCGGCCACCGCCGAAAAAGTGCGGTCAATTTTGAACCCGAATTTTGATTATGCATTTCACATCTGCGGTTCCAGCAGCTTAAAAAGCACACTGGTGGCGGATGGTGTATGCGATTGCTATATTCGCTTAGGTCGCACCGGTGAGTGGGACACAGCCGCCGCAGAGATTTTGCTGGCGGAAATGGGCGGGGTGGTTTTTGACTTAAATTATCAACCGCTGACTTACAATCAACGGGAATCTTTCGTGAATCCGAACTTTTTAATGGGCGTTACGCGAGATTTTCGATGGGATAATATCTTTCGCTCCGATTTATCAGAGTGATTAGAAATGCCGGATGATTTTCCTTATCATACGACGTATTTATTAAATCGTAACATTAATGTGGTAACCAAATGAAAACAGAAAACTGTTGTATCGTTATCTTCGGCGCGTCCGGAGATTTAACCTATCGTAAACTTATTCCGGCGTTGTATGACCTTTATAAAATTGATCGGTTGGGCGATGATTTCTCCGTTTTGGGTGTGGCGCGCACCGAATTAAACGACGATTCTTTCCGTGAAAAAATGCGTCAAACGCTAATTGAACACGAAGGCGCGGAAGGCGAATGTTTAGAACAATTTTGTCGCCACTTATATTACCAAGCCGTCAACACCTCAGATAAAGCGGACTATGCCAAACTGATTCCGCGACTTGATGCCTTGCATGAAACCTATAAAACCAACGGCAACACCTTATATTATTTATCCACGCCGCCGAGTTTATATGGCGTGATTCCGGAATGTTTGGCAGAGCATGGTTTAAACAAAGAAGAGCATGGTTGGAAACGTCTCATTGTGGAAAAACCGTTCGGTTATGACCGCAAAACCGCCGAAGCCTTGGACGTTCAAATTCACCGCTTCTTTGAGGAACACCAAATTTATCGTATCGACCATTATCTTGGTAAAGAAACCGTACAAAACCTACTTGTGTTGCGTTTTTCTAATGGTTGGTTTGAGCCGCTTTGGAACCGTAACTTTATTGAATACGTGGAAATCACCGGGGCCGAATCTATCGGCGTAGAAGATCGTGGTGGTTATTACGACGGTTCCGGCGCAATGCGCGATATGTTCCAAAACCATTTGTTGCAAGTATTGGCGATGGTCGCAATGGAGCCGCCGGCGATTATCAATTCGGATTCCATGCGTGATGAAGTGGCGAAAGTATTGCACTGCTTACGCCCGTTAACCCATGAAGACATGGAACATCATTTAGTGCTTGGACAATACACGGCCGCAGAAATCAACGGCAAAATGGCGAAAGGCTATTTGGAAGAAAAAGGCGTGCCGGCAGATTCCCGCACGGAAACCTACATGGCATTGCGTTGTGAAATTGAAAACTGGCGTTGGGCGGGTGTGCCGTTTTATGTGCGCACCGGCAAACGTTTACCGGCGCGTGTCACCGAAATCGTGATTCACTTCAAAACCACACCGCACCCGGTATTCAGCCAAAATGCACCGGAAAATAAATTGATTATCCGTATTCAGCCGGATGAAGCTATTTCCATGCGTTTCGGCTTGAAAAAACCGGGCGCAGGCTTTGAAGCAAAAGAAGTGTCCATGGATTTCCGCTATGCAGATTTAGAGGGCGCGACTGTGATGACCGCATACGAGCGTTTATTGCTTGATGCCATGAAAGGCGATGCGACCTTATTTGCCCGTACCGATGCCGTACATGCCGCGTGGAAATTCGTGCAACCAATTTTGGATTACAAAGCTCAAGGCGGTCGCGTGTATGACTACGAAGCAGGCAGTTGGGGCCCGATAGCCGCAGATAAACTGATTGCCAAAGAAGGCAAAGTGTGGCGCAAACCAAGTGGTTTGATGAAGAAAAAAGTTTAATTTAGTTAATCTCATGTAGGGTGGGCTTTAGCCCACCGTTCCTAATATCTAACATAATAAAATGGTGGGCTAAAGCCCACCCTACGGAAAAATAATGAACTATATTACTTTCCCTACTGCTCAACATGCGGTAGAAAAAATTGCCCAAGAATTTGTGATTTATAGCCAAGCAAATCACCCCGTGCACATTTCCTTGTCCGGCGGTTCTACACCGAAATTATTGTTTAAAACCTTGGTGCAAGCCCCTTACGCCGATCAAATTAACTGGAAAAACCTCCATTTCTGGTGGGGCGATGATCGCATGGTGCCGCCATCTGATTCCGAAAGTAATTACGGTGAAGTACAAAAACTCTTGTTCGATCACATCAACATTCTGGCAGAAAACATTCACCGAATTCGTGGCGAAAACGAACCGCACTTTGAGTTAAAACGCTTCAAAGAAGAATTAAGTGCGGTCATTCCTGACGGCGTTTTTGATTGGATTATCCTCGGCATGGGCGCAGACGGGCACACGGCTTCCTTGTTCCCGAATCAAACCGATTTCGCGGATGAAAACCTTGCCGTCATCGCTAAACATCCGGAAAGCGGACAGCTCCGCATTTCCAAAACCGCCAAATTAATTGAACAAGCCAAACGCATTACTTATTTGGTGACAGGCGAAGGTAAAGCGGAAATCCTCAAAGAAATTCAAACCACACCGGCGGAAAATCTGTCTTACCCGGCAGCTAAAATTCAGGCGAAAAATGGTGTGACAGAGTGGTATTTGGATAAAGCGGCGGCAAAATTGCTATAACGGATGGCATATCAGACATCGCGGGTTTCACAATATGATCGAATACAAAACCAACGTTCCCATTTCAGTAGAACAATTTATTGAACTACTCAATAAAACATCGCTAGGCGCACGTCGTCCATTAGAAGATGAAAAACGTGTGGCGGAGATGTTGCACCATGCGAATTTATTGGTGACAGCTTGGGATGGCGAGCGATTGGTGGGTGCCGCCCGTTCGGTGACGGATTTTGCCTATTGCTGTTATTTGTCTGATTTGGCGGTAGACGAACAATATCAAAAACAAGGTATCGGCGTGCAGTTAATTGAACACACCAAGCAGGCGTTACATCCTCAAGCCAAAATTGTGCTGTTATCTGCCCCGCAAGCGGTGGATTACTATCCGCATATTGGATTTACGCAGCATATGAGTGCGTGGACGAAGAGTTAATTTATTAGAATGATATGGAGACAAAAATGAAAAAGCTGTTTGTACTACTTACTTCAACTTTGTTATTTGCTTGTTCATCTGGTCCATCTTTAGATCAGTTAGCGGCACAAATGCCAAAAGATAATCGCTCAGTAATGCTTCAAGTTCCAGAAGCAGGAAACCCAGTTTCAAATGGAATGCTTGTAGCAACGATTAGAACCGCAGGTGGTACTTCAGGAAAACGACTCGT
The DNA here is from genome assembly GCF_900476035.1 of Aggregatibacter segnis ATCC 33393. Lineage (GTDB taxonomy): Bacteria > Pseudomonadota > Gammaproteobacteria > Enterobacterales > Pasteurellaceae > Aggregatibacter > Aggregatibacter segnis. The sequence goes on from NZ_LS483443.1 coordinate 530,630, forward strand.
ATCTCTTTTAGCTACAGATAATTTACACATCGGAATTGCAGGGAACAGTCAATCTGTGAATAAAGCAGTTGCTATGTATGGACTAAATAATGCAGAAAAGGTCGGCAAGGATGTATCTTTATACCTTGTTGGAGATAGTCAAAGCGATAAAGCAGATCTAGAAAAAGCCGCAAAAGCGAAAAATGTAGAAATGCATTACATTATGCAAAAATAAGATATAGATACATTAGATGCGGAGTGACTTTAATGTTGAATTTAGATAATAAAAAATTTGTTGCTGTTGAAAACACCGCAAATGGTGAAGTGAGTAGCCAAACAGAATTTTATTATCATCAACAAGGTAAAATGATTTGGGCTGAATATGGTGGTGGTGAAATTTTAAAAGGTTTTTTAATTGGGAAATGGATTAACGATACTCAAATTGAATTTACGTATCAACATTTAAATCAATCTCTAGAAAATCGTCTGGGTCGTTGTTGTACAACATTTTCTTTAGAAGAAAGTAAACTCGTCGGTCATGAAAAATGGCAGTGGCTAGACACGTTAGAGCAAGGCAGCTCTTTAATTAGAGAAATTTAAAAGAAGTTTTGCTATAGAATATCTGAAACAAGCTTCTTATACTTTACAATAAATACTAAATGATAGGTGCATCTGTACCTCACAAACAGGAGAAAACAATGTCAGTAAAAGGCGACATCGGTGTTATCGGCTTAGCCGTGATGGGGCAAAACCTCATTTTAAATATGAACGACCACGGGTTTAAAGTGGTCGCGTATAACCGTACCACATCTAAAGTGGATGAATTTTTACAAGGTGCGGCAAAAGGCACGAACATTATCGGTGCTTATTCTTTGGAAGATTTGGCCGCTAAATTAGAAAAACCGCGCAAAGTGATGTTAATGGTGCGTGCGGGTGAGGTGGTGGATCAATTCATCGACGCATTACTACCGCACTTAGAAGAAGGCGACATCATTATTGATGGCGGTAACTCAAATTATCCGGACACTAACCGTCGTGTGGCGGCGTTGCGTGAGAAAGGCATTCGCTTTATCGGCACCGGCGTTTCCGGCGGTGAAGAGGGCGCACGCCACGGGCCATCCATCATGCCGGGCGGTAACGAAGAAGCATGGCCATTCGTGAAGCCGGTATTACAAGCAATTTCCGCCAAAACCGACAAAGGCGAAGCGTGCTGTGATTGGGTGGGCAAAGATGGCGCAGGCCATTTCGTAAAAATGGTGCATAACGGCATCGAATATGGCGATATGCAATTAATTTGCGAAGCCTACCAATTCTTAAAAGAAGGCGTGGGCTTGTCTGACGATGAATTGGAAGCCACTTTCAACGCATGGCGCAACACCGAATTAGACAGCTACTTAATCGACATCACCGCTGATATTCTTGGCTATAAAGATGAAGACGGTAACCGCCTTGTGGATAAAATTTTAGATACGGCAGGGCAAAAAGGCACCGGTAAATGGACGGGGATCAATGCTCTTGATTTCGGCATTCCATTGACGTTAATCACCGAATCCGTGTTCGTCCGTTGCGTATCTGCTTTTAAAGATCAACGCGTTGCCGCAAGCCAATTATTCGGCAAAACCGTAGGCAAAGTGGAAGGCGATAAAAAAGAATGGATTGAAGCGGTGCGCAAAGCCTTGTTGGCGTCAAAAATCATTTCTTACGCGCAAGGCTTTATGTTGATTCGTGAAGCGTCTGAAAACTTCAACTGGAACATCAACTATGGCAACACTGCCTTGTTATGGCGTGAAGGTTGTATTATTCGCAGCCGTTTCTTAGGCAACATTCGCGATGCGTATGAAGCGAACCCGGATTTAATCTTCTTAGGTTCCGACAGCTACTTCAAAGGCATTTTGGAAAACGCCATGGGCGAATGGCGCAAAGTGGTGGCAAAATCCATCGAAGTCGGCATCCCAATGCCATGTATGGCGTCGGCGATTACCTTCTTAGACGGTTACACCTCAGCCCGCTTGCCGGCAAATCTGTTGCAAGCGCAACGTGACTACTTCGGCGCGCACACTTACGAACGCACCGACAAACCACGCGGCGAATTCTTCCACACCAACTGGACGGGGCGCGGCGGCAATACCGCATCCACCACGTATGATGTGTAATTTGTAAAACACGCTGTAAATGGACCGCACTTTAAATGAAAGTGCGGTCATTTTTTTGAATGTTTTGGAGGTCGTATGTTATCGAAAGCCCGTTTAGAGCAAATCACGAAAATGGAAGACATTTTGAATGAAACCAATGATTTTTTAGCGGAAGCCGAAGCATTTTTGGAAAAATGGCAGGCGTTTCTCCCGAAAATGGAAACGTTGGAACGCTATTATTTTGACGGTGACTGGCGTGAGGATTATGCTGCTTATGAACAAGGCGAAATTCCACCTGACTTGCCTTGCGGTGTATTGGGCGAAGATCCGGTGTTTAACGCGAGCGTTATGCAGCGCGAATTGGCGGTACAATGGCTGAAATTAATTAGTCGGATTTTAGACAATAATAAATAAGTCGTACCAGATCATAAAAATGCAAATTATTCTCAAGTAGATCTATTTTTCTCCTCATTTCTTCTTTATAATCCCCCGCAATTTTTTACTCACTGGGAAAGTTAAGTATGAAAAAAAATAAAATGCGGGTCACAGTCTACGGTTTATTACCGGTCACGCTAGGTTTGTCAGCAGCAAATGTGGCGCTGGCGGAAGAAAATTTAGAAACTATTACTGTTTCTACGGAATTGGATAATTCTACAAAAGCAAATCATTCCGAAAAGAAAACCGCTGCGGTGATTCAACAAGAGCTTATTCAAAATAATCGGGATTTAACTCGCTATAGTCCTGATGTTGGAATTGTAGATCAAGGTCGTCATCAAAAAGGTTTTACTATTCGCGGTGTAGAGGACAACCGTGTTGGTATCAGTATTGACGGTGTTGCCTTGCCAGATTCGGAAGAAAACTCCCTTTATAAACGTTATGGTAACTTGAACACTTCGCGCCAAAGTATCGATCCTGAGCTTGCACGTACCATTGAGATTGCTAAAGGTGGTGATTCCTTCAATCAAGGGAGCGGCAATATTGGCGGTGGTGTAAATTATCGCACTCTTGAACCGTTTGATATTGTGAGAAACGGACGTAAATTTGGTGCGTTATATCGCACAGGTTATGCCTCTCGTAATACTGAATGGGTAAATACTGTTGGCGTGGCATATGCCGGAGAACAAGCGGAAGCACTTTTGCTTTATTCCAATCGCCATGGACATGAAATGAAAAGCGCAGGCGGTTACACCATCCCAGAAGATTCACGCATGACCCGTTATCGCGGTTATGGAAAACAGACTCCTGATGATTCAACGCATCACAATAATAGCTACTTAGCTAAGTTTGCCTATCGCTTAAATGATAATCACCGAGTAGGGGCTTCTTACAGCGGTTCACGCAATAAAAATTATATTATTGAAGATTCAGCGGTAACGTTGTATTCCAGATGGCGAGAGGCGGACGACCGTGCTAAACGAGATACCATCAACGTTTTTTATGAATATTTACCGGACTCAAAAATCATTGCATTAGTGAAAACTGATGTAGATTATCAAAAAGCACAAACAGCTGCTTATAACTATGAAGGTTATAGAGCACAAGCTGCGACAAGCTATAGCCCAGCTAAACCTGAGGAGCCGAGCGATAATAATCTTCGTTTCTTCAATACTAAATTTAAACGCATTAATTTTCGTGTAGATAGTCAACCAATTGATTTAGGCACAAGTAGTCATACTTTTTCACTTAAAACGGCGGTTTCTGAACGAAAATTTGATATTTTGCATCAAGACTCTGTTTATGTAGATAACAATTATGATGGCGTGAAAGAGTGGGTGAATTCAAAAGATTCAACAATGATGTACCCGATTAAGACACGTCATTACAATATTTCTCTGCATGATGATATTCAGCTAACACCAGAATGGAAGGCGCATTTGGGTCTTCGTTATGATTGGGCTAAATATGCGCAACAAAGTTTGAATGCCTTAGAGTGTAGATTCTGCCGCAAAGCTGCGGATGCTAAATTTCATGACATTAGTTGGACGGCAGGTATTGAAAAAATGCTCAATGATGATTGGAAATTAGGTTATAGCATTGGTACAGGTTTCCGTATGCCAAATGCGTCCGAAATGTATTTTGATTATCGTGACAATGCTGCGGGTGCGTGGATGTCAAATCCTAATCTCAAAGCAGAAAAAAGTTTGACCCAAAATCTTAATTTATTAGGAAAAGGACGTTTGGGTGAATTATCTTTGACGTTACATCATTCCAGTTATAAAGACTTCCTCGATGAGCAAGAAACATGGGAATACTATAATTACTACGGAAGTATGTGGCGTTGGCGCCCGGTTCAACAAATGCAAAACATTGACTCTGCAAAAATTTATGGCGTGGAATTTACCGGCAAACTTAACTTAAATGAAGTTACACCAATGCCAAATGGTTGGAAATTATTTGGTTCTTTAGGCTATAGCAAAGGAAGTATGTCTAATGGGGCAAGTTTAATGTCGCTTCAACCAATTAAGGCAATTATTGGCTTAGATTATGAACAGCCTGAAGGTAAGTGGGGAATTTTCTCGCGTTTGACTTATCTTGGAGCGAAAAAAGCAAAAGATGCCAAATACATGAAAAACTTACCGGAACGTTGCTTGAAAGAAGAGCGTGTGCGTAATCCTTATTATGATTACGGTATCGGTGAAGAGTTTGAAATTAAATGTTCAGAATATTCTCACGAAACTGGGTTGGATACGTGGAAACACTTAAATGCTAAAGCGTTTGTATTTGATATGTTTGGTTTCTATAAACCTGCGGAGAATATCACTTTACGTGCAGGTGTTTATAATATCTTCAATAGAAAATATTACACATGGGACACTTTACGTGGACTAAATAATATTGGTGGTGTAGTAAACTCTGTAGGTTTACGCCCTAATGCAACCTATGGTGGTTATCCTGGCCTAGAGCGTTATTATCAACCGGGCAGAAACTTCGCCGCCTCCGTCGAAATTCGCTTCTAACTCAAGCTGAAATTCATTATAAAAACAGACCGCACTTTGAGCATTTCAAAGTGCGGTCAATTTTTTATATGTTTTTTAAAAATTAATAGCTTGAGTTAATTAACACTTCTTCACCATATCCGCCAAGGGTTGGCATTGGTTGGTAAGTGGAGTTAGCAGCGCGCATGAGGCGGATGCCACGAACGCCGGCTTCTTTGGCGGCAAGAATATCGTCGTCACTGTCACCGTAGTGAATAGTAACTTTGTGTTCGATAATGCCAGGGGTTTTGTTGTATTTGGTGGTAAGCTCACGTCCGCCCATGAATTCAACCGGGTGCATGTCTTTAATATTGAAGGCTTTTTGTAATACTGGGGTAACGCCATCTTTATCGCCGGCAGTGCGTCCGGTGATGAAATAAATTTGGTCGCCACGGGCTTGGTGCATATTAATTAAATCTATGGCAATTTGTTTTGGAATGGAATATTGGTCACAACCGGCATTCACTTCATTCCAGAAATCTTGGTTTTTTAAGTAATCATGTTTGCCCGGAGAATATTTTTGTTGTCCGTGATAAAAACAAGGACTACTGAATAGCACGGTATCGTCAATATCAAAACTTACATTGATCGGTGCTTTACCTTCCAATTCTTTTTTCAGTTGCTCAACGGAAATCCAGTGGATTGGTTGTTCCACGAGCATTTCACGGGCATTGGTACCTTGATTGGTGTAAGGTTCGGTTTTGGCCGCCATGGCGGGAATTGCTGCCGCGGTTAAAAGGGCGACAAGAGAAAGTTTAACAAGATTTTTCATTGTGACTCCTGATGAGATTGTGAATATATCGGCGGCAATCCTACCTTTTTTGTTCTATTAAGCAATTTCAAGCAATCGTTTGCTATACAAAATTCTGACCGTGATCACATTTTTATTATGTGATTGGTGAATAAATGACCAATATTATTTTTCCCCTTGAATTCCCCCTAAATTACCTCAATATAACCTCCACATTTTCCATTTTTAAAGGATAGCATTATGACTACGATTGTAAGTGTACGTCGCAACGGCAAAGTGGTTGTCGGCGGTGACGGACAGGTTTCCCTTGGCAATACGGTGATGAAAGGTAACGCGCGCAAAGTGCGTCGTTTGTATAACGGCAAAGTGTTGGCAGGTTTTGCGGGCGGCACGGCAGATGCCTTTACATTGTTTGAGCTTTTTGAGCGTAAATTAGAAATGCACCAAGGGCATTTATTGAAAAGTGCGGTGGAATTGGCAAAAGATTGGCGCACCGATCGTGCGTTGCGTAAATTGGAAGCGATGTTAATCGTCGCGGATGAAAAAGAAAGCCTGATCATTACCGGTATCGGCGATGTAGTACAACCGGAAGAAGATCAGATTCTTGCTATCGGCTCTGGTGGCAACTATGCCTTATCTGCCGCCCGTGCGTTGGTGGAAAACACTGAGTTGTCGGCGCGTGAAATTGTAGAAAAATCTCTCAAAATTGCCGGTGAAATTTGCGTGTTCACCAACACCAATTTCACTATTGAAGAATTGCCGAATTAAAAATTTATAAGGAATAAACCATGTCTGAAATGACACCTCGTGAAATAGTTTCTGAATTAGATCAACATATTATCGGTCAAAGCGACGCCAAGCGCGCAGTAGCAATTGCCCTAAGAAACCGTTGGCGCAGAATGCAGCTGCAAGAGCCAATGCGCCATGAAGTGACCCCGAAAAATATTCTTATGATTGGGCCGACTGGCGTGGGGAAAACCGAAATTGCCCGCCGTTTGGCAAAATTAGCCAATGCGCCGTTCATTAAAGTAGAAGCCACTAAATTTACCGAAGTAGGTTATGTGGGCAAAGAAGTGGATTCCATTATTCGCGATTTAACCGACAGCGCCATGAAATTGGTGCGCCAACAGGAAATCGTCAAAAATCGTGCTAAAGCAGAAGAAGCGGCAGAAGAGCGAATTTTAGATGCCTTATTGCCTGCAGCGAAGAACCAATGGGGCGAAGTGGAAAACCGTGATAGTCAAAGCAACACCCGTCAGATTTTCCGTAAGAAACTACGCGAAGGTCAGTTAGACGATAAAGAAGTGGAAATCGATGTCGCAGGTGTATCTATGGGCGTGGAAATTATGGCACCTCCGGGCATGGAAGACATGACGAGTCAATTACAATCCATGTTCGAGAATCTTTCCGGTAGCCAAACTAAAAAACGTAAAATGAAAATTAAGGATGCGTTAAAAACCTTAATTGACGATGAAGCGGCGAAACTGGTGAACCCGGAAGAGTTGAAACAAAAAGCCATTGATGCGGTGGAGCAAAACGGCATCGTGTTTATCGATGAAATCGACAAAATTTGTAAGAAAGGCGAATACAGCGGTGCGGATGTTTCCCGCGAAGGTGTGCAACGTGATTTATTGCCGTTAGTGGAAGGTTCAACCGTCAACACCAAACACGGTATGGTGAAAACCGATCACATTTTGTTTATCGCTTCCGGTGCGTTCCAAGTGGCACGCCCGTCAGATTTAATCCCGGAATTACAAGGCCGTTTGCCGATTCGTGTGGAACTTTCTGCACTCACTGCCGAGGATTTCGAGCGTATTCTGACTGAGCCGAATGCCTCTTTAACCGAGCAATACAAAGCCTTAATGGCAACGGAAGGGGTGAATATTGAATTTACTCAAGACGCCATTAAGAAAATCGCCGAAGCGGCATTTCGTGTCAACGAAAAGACCGAAAATATCGGTGCGCGCCGTTTACATACGGTAATGGAGCGCTTAATGGATAAAATTTCTTTCAACGCCAGCGACATGGATGGTCAAACCGTGAACATTGATGCCGCATATGTCACTGAAGCCTTGGGTGAGGTGATCGAGAACGAAGATTTAAGCCGTTTCATTCTGTAATTTTTTCTTGGTTATGAAGGCACGATAAACATCGTGCCTTTTGTTTTCTTAAGTGCGGTGGGTTTTTAGAAAGTTTTTGTAGTTGCAAGGTAAGTTGTTTACAATGAGCCCATCTTTTCATCAGCTTGAGTGTCATTATGCAAATAAAAAAATACCTTGCCGCATTATTATTAGGCTCCGTATTATTAACCGGATGTTCTTCTTCTATCGATCCGCAAACCGGCGAACGTAAAGACGTCTTAGAAGGGTTTAACCGCACAATGTGGGATTTCAACTATCACGTTGCTGACCCTTATGTGTTGAAACCGTTAGCTAAGGGCTGGAAAAACTATGTGCCAAGTCCGGTGCGTACCGGTGTCATTAATGTGGCGGATAACCTTGATGAACCGGCAAGTTTTGCCAACCGTTTGATTCAAGGTGATTTTAAGCAGGCACTCATTCATTTTAACCGTTTCTGGATTAACACGATTTTCGGATTGGGTGGTTTAATTGATGTGGCAAGTTATAGCGATCCGTTGAAAAAACAAGGCGATAACCGTTTTGGTGATACGTTAGGGCGCTATGGTGTTGGAACCGGTCCTTATGTGATGTTGCCGTTATATGGTGCCGCAACACCGCGCCAAGACATTGGTAATCTGGCGGATACGACTTATCCAATGCTTTCCTTGCTTGGTCCTTGGGGCTTCTTAAAAGCCGGTTTGCAAGGCATTGATACGCGTGCGAAATTGATGGATAAAGAAGCGCTATTGGATCAGGCACAAGATCCGTACCTCACTTTCCGTGAAGCTTATTTCCAACATTTGGAACAACGCATCAACGGCGATAAAGAGAAAAAAGCGGATCCGGTTTTATCAAACGATATTCTCAACCAAATTGATTAATAGGAGAGCGGTTATGGAAATGTCATCTACCCAACGTTTAATTTTAGTTAACCAATATAAATTAATGGCGTTATTAGACCCGACCAATGCAGCAAAATACCAACGTTTAGAAGCCATTGTAAAAGGTGGGTTCAGCTTGGAATTGCATGAATTGGACAATGAGTTTTCAGTGATTTCGGAAGAAGAATGCCGCACGGTATTGGATACGTTGGAAATGTACAAAGCGTTGCAAATTTCCTATAACAATTTGAGTGATAAATCCGAATTGAGCGAACACCGATTACAGTTCGTTGGTTACTGCGCTGTGCGTGAGAAAAAATACCTTAACTATCTTCGTTTCATCACAAGCGTAGAAGGAAAATATCAGGAATTTATGCGTTGTGAACACGGTTGCGATTCCCAAACGCCAATGAGAGACAAATATTCTCGCATGATCGATGCGTGGAAAGCATGCCCGCATGAATATCATTTAAGCATGGCGGAAATCAAGAATATCTTGAACGCTTAATTTTTAAAAACACCGCAAAAATAAACCGCACTTTAGTGACTAAAGTGCGGTTGTTTTTTATGGTGAATGTTATTTGGTATTACAAATAAGATTTTTCAATCACTTTCAAGTTGTCATCTAATTTATACACCAACGGCTGACCGGTTGGGATTTCTAAATCCATGATATCCGCATCGGAAATGCCTTCAATGTGTTTTGCAAGTGCGCGTAGAGAGTTACCGTGCGCAACCACTAAAACACGTTTACCGCTTAATAATGCCGGCGCGATTTGGTCTTCCCAGAATGGAAGTACACGCTCTAAGGTCACTTTTAAGTTTTCGCCATCCGGAATAACGTCAGCCGGCAAATGTGCGTAACGACGGTCATTGTGGGCAGAATTCGGGTCTTTCGGATCTAATAATGGTGGTAATGTGTCGTAAGAACGGCGCCAAATGTGAACTTGCTCATCACCGTATTTTTCGGCAGTGGCTTTTTTGTCTAAGCCTTGTAGTTCACCGTAGTGACGTTCGTTTAAACGCCAGTTTTTCACTTGTGGAATCCATAATTGGTGAGATTCTTCCAACACGATATTACAGGTTTTGATCGCACGAGTGAGGACGGAGGTGAAAGCAATGTCGAATTCAAAACCGGCATTCAATAATTTTTGACCTGCAGTTTTGGCTTCTTCCACGCCGCGCTCGGTCAAATTGACATCGCGCCAACCGGTAAATAAGTTTTTTGCATTCCATTCACTGAAGCCGTGACGAATAAAAACTAATTCCATAATAAGTCTCCTAGATTAATTAAAAAAACTGCTTCAGTTATAGCAAAAAAACGCTTTTTTATAAAGGAAAAACTCGTTTATTTTCCACCGCACTTTTGCGTCAAAATGGCATCTTTCGCAAGGTTTTTTTCGCACGTCTTTTTCATAAAAAAAGAGGCAACCGATTGCCTTCGGTGAATCTGTGAAATAGATCAAAATACAGGGAATTAATCGGAAATAAACGTTCCCATCACAGCGCTTTTTAGATAGGCTAGAGGGAGTTTTTCAATTATTCATGTTACAAGGAGTCACTATGTCAGCACTTTTTGAGATGGCACAAAATTGGTTAAACCAAGATCCGGACGCTGAAACGCACGCAGAATTAACCGCACTTTTAAGCGCGGCAAAAGGTGGCGATGCAAAAGCGGAAGCTGAACTTGCTGCCCGTTTTGACGGACGTTTACAATTCGGTACCGCCGGTTTACGCGGTCGTCTGCAAGCCGGTTCTATGGGGATGAATCGCGTGTTGGTGGCGCAAGCTGCCGGCGGATTGGCTGAGTATTTAAAAGGGTATGACAAACAGCCTTCCATCGTGATTGGCTATGACGGCCGTAAAAACTCCGATATATTTGCGCGCGATACAGCTGAAATCATGGCTGGCGCCGGCATTAAAGCCTATTTATTACCACGCAAATTACCAACACCGGTGTTGGCTTACGCCATTCAATATTTTGATACTACCGCAGGCGTCATGGTGACAGCCAGCCACAATCCACCGGAAGATAACGGCTATAAAGTTTATTTAGGCAAAGCTAACGGTGGTGGACAAATCGTTTCTCCGGCAGACAAAGACATTGCGGCGTTAATTGATAAAGTCGCGGCAGGCAGTGTGAAAGATTTACCGCGCAGCCAAGATTACGTCGTGTTAGATGACACTGTGGTGGATGCTTATATTGCGAAAACGGCTGCGCTTGCGAAAGAACCACAAACCGACATTAACTACGTTTATACCGCCATGCACGGCGTGGGTTATGAAGTGTTGAGCAAAACGTTGACAAAAGCGGGCTTACCACAACCGCACATCGTTGCTGAACAAGTCTGGCCGGATGGTACTTTCCCAACCGTGAACTTCCCTAACCCGGAAGAAAAAGGCGCGTTAGATTTAGCGATTCAAGTCGCAAAAGCACACAATGCCGAATTTATTATTGCGAATGACCCGGATGCTGACCGTTTAGCGGTGGCAGTGCCGGATGCTGAAGGCAACTGGAAACCATTGCACGGCAACGTGGTGGGTTGCTTTTTAGGTTGGTATTTGGCGAAACAATATCAAGCACAAGGTAAAAAAGGAGTATTGGCTTGTTCCCTCGTGTCCTCGCCTGCCTTGGCAGAGATTGCGAAACGTTATGGTTTTGAATCCCAAGAAACCCTTACCGGCTTCAAATATATCGGCAAAGTTCAAGGCTTGTTATTCGGTTTTGAAGAAGCATTGGGTTACTTGGTGGATCCGGACAAAGTACGTGATAAAGACGGTATTTCAGCCGCTATCGTGTTCTTGGATTTAGTGCGTAGCTTGAAAAAACAAGGCAAAACCTTGGCAGATTATGCAGAGGAATTCACCAAAGAATTTGGCGCTTATGTGAGCGGACAAATTTCTATTCGTGTGAGTGATTTGTCAGAAATCGGCAAATTAATGACCGCACTTCGCAATAACCCGCCAAGCCAAATCGGTGGTTTCAATGTGGCACAATTTATCGACCACACCAAAACCGACCGTCAAAGCGACATTTTGGTCTTTGTTTTGGAAAACGGCAGCCGTCTTATTGCGCGTCCGTCCGGTACTGAACCGAAAATCAAGTTCTATCTTGATGCGCGTGGTACCGATCCGAAAAATGCCGATCACGTGTTGGAGGAATTCGATGCGGCAGTTCGCGCGATTTTACGTCAAGAAGCGTATGGTAAGCAGGATTGCTAATCAGCCCGACTAACGAGAAATAAAAAACGGTATTCTTATCTAAGAATACCGTTTTCTTTTGGAAAGTGCGGTGGATTTATGCCGCTTTTTTCTCAAAGAATTTCATTAATGGCAATATCACCAAACAACAAATTGCACCTACAGCCAAACCGGTAACCAGTGTGGCGATTTGTCCTAAAACGCCTTCAGCGAGGTGAAGATTTCCTAAAAAGTGGTGAATGGCTTCAACGTTATGCACGAAAATCCCGCCACCGACCAAGAACATCGCCAGGGTGCCAATGAAGCTTAAGGAACGCATGAATTTGGGCATTAAAAATAAAACGCCTTTACCGACATGGCTTGTGATGCCGCCTTTTTGCATTAAAAATAAACCGAAATCATCGGCTTTGACGATAAGCGCCACAATGCCGTAAACGAAAACAGTGATGCCAATTCCAATGAGTGAAAGGGCGATGATTTGCACGGAAATCGGTGATTCGGTAAGTTCACCTAAGGCAATAATAATGATTTCGGCAGAAAGAATGAAATCTGTGCGTACGGCACCACGAATTTTGGCTTTTTCATTGAAAGCATTTTTTTCGTGATGGTGTTCATGAGCAAAAAATTTATGCAGGATTTTTTCCACGCCCTCAAAGCATAAATAGGCTCCGCCGAGCATCAATAAAGGCACGATGAGCGCCGGCAAAAAGGCGGCTAACAACAGTGCGATAGGGATTAAAATCACCTTATTTACCAAGGAACCTTTTGCAACCGCCCACACAATCGGTAATTCCCGTTCTGCAGTGGCACCAGTCACTTGATTGGCGTTCAACGCCAAATCATCCCCCACCACACCGACCGTTTTCTTGGCGGCCACTTTGGTCATCACAGACACGTCATCCAATAACGATGCAATATCATCCAATAAAGTAAACAATGAGCTAAACGCCATTTTCTTTCCTTGTGTTAAAACGAAACAAATAAGCGCATATTGTGGAGAGGAGGACGAGGGGAAGTCAACGGGAATTTACGAAAGTGCGGTCAAAATCTCTCGTGTTTTTGACCGCACTTTTGGTGGATGAGGTATTTACTTTTATATTAGTTTCTATATTTTTTATATTGTTCACATACTTCTTTGTTTATTGAAGAATCTAATGATAAACACCAATATATTGGTGCCGTAAACCTGTATCCTAAATCATAATAGCAACTTGGATTAACATAAACTTTGCTAGATTTCTCATTCACTTTTTTGGAGCAATACATTATGTCTTCATAACTAAGTTTTTTTCCATCTTTTTTCCAATAATAATTTGAATGGGGGGCTCCATTATCTATGTAGCACCCAGAGATAACAAAAAATAATAACAATATTAAATTTCTCATTTTTTATTTCCTTTATCATTTAATTTTATTGTGTTAAATGAAGGCCCAATATTTCCCACGATGGCGTGCGTTTCCCAACGTGTGCCCAAAGCATCAATTTCGTTTTATTCAGTTTTTCATCTATTTTCATTAACAACTTTATTCAGTTTGTCTATTTTAGTTAGATTTAAGCACGTATCAGGAGACGCGCGCTATCTGGGTATTTTTTACTTTCTACTTTGCTATTGTTCTTTGTTTTCATTTTCACAATAATACATGACATGTACATTTCCTTTATATTTCATACATATTTCCCTTCCATTAGCCTCTTTGTACATTTGATTAAGATTATGCCAAGCCTCATCTGAAGAATATGAAAGGCAAGATTGAATAAAAATAGTCATAAAGAATATAACTAAAATTTTCATTATTTCCATCCCCATAGCTAACGCAAGGTGCGTGAACCAAAAATTAACGCACGCTAGCTTGCTGATGAATTAATTTTCTTTCTCTAAAAAAAAGCGCGGTCATTTTTCAGATTGTTTTTAAAATTTAAAAACTCCCAAATTTTTGACCGCACTCTGTTTAAATAATAAATTCAATGCGTTACAAGTTACATTTTCCCTTATCCCACTTAGGATCTTGATAGCCACATTCAGCTGGCCAGTATCGGTAATATCCCTTTCTTTCCATACAAGATTGAAATTCTTTGTATTTACCAATTTTATTGATATAGTAAAGTTCTTGATCTCCATATTTACTACCGCAGCTAACAGCATCTTTCCAACGCTGTTGCTGATCAGTTTTACCTATACTATAAGGCTTTTGATAATGTGCTATAGCTGGCCATAATTTGCCTTTATCAACACAATTAACCATTTGTGGAGTATAAAAACATCCGTTTGAATACCAACATCCGTTTAATATAAAACAAAGAAGAAATAAGGTGTATCTCATTTTATTTACCTCCTATTTTCATCAAAAGTTCAAACATATCTGATGACATTACATCGGACAAAGCAAATAGTGCGGATACTGGAATTACAATAGCAATTATTACTTAGTAGGCTATTCATTACATATCCCCTTGTTTAAGCCTTTAGGTTCTTTTACACCACATTCTGAGCTGTCAAATATATGATATCCTTTACTTTCCATACAAATACGAAATTCATTTCGGAAATTTTGGGGTTTAATAACACTCCATAAATTACTATCTCCATATTTAGCTCCACACAATTCAACATCTCTCCAGCGCTGATTTATATCAGTACGTCCGATACTATCTGTTTTTTGATAATAAGCGATAGAAGAAAATGGCACTTTATCCATATAGCAATTAACCATTTGCGCTGTATACAGACACCCATTATGCCAATAGCAACCATGAAGGAATAATAGAGATATCATAAAAAACTTTTTCATTTTTATTTCCCCCTCCCCCACGCTGGCGCGCGTTTCCTAACGCGCGCTTAAAACATCAATTTCATTTAATTCAGATTTTCACATTTTTATTAACAACTTCAGTTTGTTTATTTTTAGATAGATACAAGCACACGTCAGGAGACGCGCGCTATCTAAGAGCTACTATTTAAAAAATAAAATTTGTATAAGACAAACAATAATCCCTATAAAAATACCTATTTTTATAGAAGGATTTCTAAAAAAATAAAACCATTTTTCCTTTGTTGTATTTTTAAATAAATATTCATCATCAGAATGGATATATGTATCTTCTAAAGAGTTATATGTCTCACCCTCATCCCCACGAACTCTAGTGCCATCATTTAATTTTTCAGCAATAGAAATTAGCTTTTTTATACAATTATCATCCGTGGTATTAATGTAATATTCACCCTCAATACCTTCAGTATAAAAAATAGTAAAAGAAGGATCATTTTTATCATAATAGAATTCCAAAACTCCATTTTCATTTAACTCTTCCTTTATATTGAATTCTCTAAATAAAAACTCTCTAAACTTTTCTTTATTCATGATTAGTTTAGAAGAAATATCTTTTTTATCCGTATTAACTAAAGAAACATGATAAGCCATCATTTATCCTCTTTTTTACTGTTATTACCCCCACGATGGCGCAAGCGTCTTCGCTTGTGCCTATCAACTAAAAGTGCGGTCACAAAATCCAAAGGATTTTGAACATTGGTTCTCCCAACGTTTATGGGTAAAATTCGCAATGTTTTTATTAAACAGCACCAGCGTGGACGCTGGCGCTATCTGGTGAATTTTTTCAAAACATTTATTTTTTAATTCTGCTGATGCTTTAACTTTACTTTCTCTGTGTTCCCAGTATGCCATTTTATCTATGGTATAACTTTCCCTATAAGTAAACATTGTCCAACATCCTGATAAAAAACAAGAAATAATAACAATACTTAAAAATTTCATCTTTCTTTTCCCTACGCTGGCGCGGGTTTCCTAACGCGCTCCCAAAACATCCATTTTATTTAATCGGGTCTTCACTCTTTTTATTAATAACTTCAGTTTGTTTATTTTTTTGTTAGATATATACAAGCACGCGTTGGGAGACGTGCGCTATCTAGGGGTAGAGCATTTTCATTTCCTATATTTATTATAAGCATCACAAACATCCTTTAATCTAGAGCAATAAGTGCTAAACATTTTCACTTTAAAAACAAATCCATTCTCATATAAACACTGTCCTTTTATCTGGCGTATTTTACCTATATGATTAATATATTCCGTATCAATCCTATCAGAAAAACTATTCCTTCCTATAATACTAAATGAAGCATATTTTGAGCATTTTTCAAGCATCTCTACGGGAGCATCTTCCCCTGTTGTTTTATCTATCCATTTAGCATCATCATCTGGTATAGAGTACAGAGGAACAAACATACATGACGATATAAATAAACAAAATAAAATAGTCATATATTTCATAAATTACTCCTTATCAAAAGAATTGAATTTTCTATTAAAATCTAAAGGATAAATGTTTTTTATAATTTCCTCTGTTTTTATCCATTTATCGTCTTTATCCCTAAGTTTATAAATATATTTCAAGTTATTTATATTCTGATTAGCCTCTGAATGCGCTTGACCAAATGACAAACCCTCCACCTGTTTAGCATTCGGATTATTCCCAATAAATAGCCCACCTAATCCAGAGTAGACCACATCTCCTTTCACTCCGTGATATTCGGTATTGACGCTTCCAAACAATTGTTTCGCTTGTTTATCTACTCCCTCTGATGGATAGGAGCCTCCTAAATGCAAGAAATTCACTTTTGTATTGTCATACCGATTTCCTACATATTCCGACCAATTCAGCATATTTTTATTCCCTGAAACGCCTAGACTATGCGCCACATTATTCGCACTTATCGCCTCTTTTCCTTGGGCGATTCTATGTGCATTATATTCATTTAGTTTTTTAGTAATTTGAGCATGATCTCTTGTGGCATTTGAGGCACCAAATACACTTGGCAAATTTGCCCACGCCCTAAAACGCTCAAATCCTGTGAAGATAAACTCATTGAGATAGTTAGTACTACCTCGATTTAAAATAACAGCCGTTTCATCAATCGACGATAAGTCTTTATCATATAAAATCGCACTCGATACTTTATCTTCTCTCTTTAAATTTAACATCCCCGCTGTTGCAACTTTACTGAGTAATTGTGCTTGTTCATCTGTAAGGAGGTCATTGCTATAAATAATACGTTTTAATGCTTGTGAATTATCGGTTTCAAAATCTAAACAGTTTATATGATTACAATTTTCTGTTTTCTTTTGAATGGAAAATACGGAATCTTCATTTTTTTCCATTTGATAATAGATTTCATCACCCACACTATTAACATTTTCCATAAATTTTGTCGCCACGCTTAAATTACGTTCTAAGTCGGACTTGATCGATTCAATATCCGCTTTAGCTAATTTTTGATGACGATTTTCCTGATTTAAGGCTTTAATCGTTTCATTAATAGATTTTCCAGTTAATTGCTCTTGCGCTTCCTTGTCTCTAATTATGAGATTTTTGGTGTTAATTGAACTTGTTGTAACGCCATGTTCATTATCTTTGTCACTTACTTGTCCGAAAAGTCCGCTAATGAGCCCTTTTGCTACGCCCCAGTTCCCTTGAGAGCCAATGCCGGCGATTCCTCCGGTTTCCACTTTTCCGCTTCCATCAGCGTTATTTTTGCCGATTTTTTGCAATTCGACACCACCGATTTCTTTTGGCGCATTTCCACCACCTATGGTAACACTTCCTCCAACACCAAATCCTTTCGCATTGTGGTTAGAGTAATTTTCGATATCTGAATGTGTAATTGTTCCTGTACTAAAACGATTTTTCCCTTCGTTTTCTGCTGTCTGAGTTGAGGTAACGAGAGCACCTTTTAAATTAGAATGTTTCTCCACATTCACATCATAGCCATCATCACCTGCATAGATGCCCGCCTGTTCATTCACACTCGCATGATCAGCATTGATTTTCGATTTACTGAAACTACCGCCTGCGGCAAAACCATAGCCTACCGTCACACTACCACTTACATTCGTTTGTTTGCCATCATAGCTAGATTTATCTTGCAAACTTTTGATATTCAAGTTTTCGGCATTGACTTCAACGCGTTTACCTTTTACTTGGCTCCCAATAAGGTTTGTATCACCACCGCTTTGTATTGTGGTTTGGCTGTTGGCGTCACCCACGTGGCTTGCCACATAAGAGGTTTCATCGCTATTACCATAGCCTTTACCTCGGTTTCCTCCCACGGTAATCCCGGCGGCAACGCCATTCCCAAACTTCACAGCCACTCCCACGTTAAAGCCGCTTGATTTATTGGTGCTGCGTTCTTTGTGTGTTTGTTCGGCAGCCGTGATGTTGATGTCATTGTCAGCCCCCAAGAAGGTCCCTTGTTTACCGGAGACATCCGAACCATTAATGGTGATGTTGGATGCTTTGCCTGCCCCTGTGGCAACAATATTCACTTTGCCGCCTGCATTCACTTGTGCTGTAGCCGCCGTTTTGCCTTCGGTATGCGTTTTCGATTCGCTTTTTTGTTGGCCGTAAGTGATTTGAATTCCCACCATAGAATCCATTCCTTCGCTACCATTCATGACGTTGCTTAAGGCATTTTGTGCTTGACCGACAGCTTGTCCTGCACGATAAGCGTCAAATCCGGTATTAACCGCAGACATCGCATTAATTCGATTATTCTTACTGTTGCCTGTTTGTTGCGCGCTTTTGATAGTGCTTTGTACAGCTTGTAATGCAGATAAAATAGGGGAGGTAATCGCAATCGTTAACCCTTTTTGTTCGAAGGTTTGTTTCATATTGCTTTCGTATTTATCATCCGCTGCTTTAATGGTAGCTTGTTGGGCAAGAATATCAACATTGCCTTTGGCGCTACTGACCGCACTTGCGGTTTGAGTGTAGCGGTTTTCAGCAATGAATCGGGTGTCGTGATTGAGGCTACCGACTTGGCTACCGGAGGCGTAAAGTCTGGTTTGGTCGGTTTCCAGAGTTTGTTTTTGGCTACCAAAGGTGACACCAATGCCACCGCCAAGCATGCCTGATTTTTTCTTGCTGTAAAAATCTTCTGAATATACGCGGTTCTCTGCTTCTCTAATATCAATATTTTTTCCTTGTGCGGTGAATCCATTTTCTGCCACAAGGTTGCTTCCTTGCACTTTAATATTGCCATTATTGGATTGAAGGTGAATTTTATCAGCATCGATCATGGAAGCTTCAGCAAGGTCATAATCATGACGGTGTTTGGCGGTGATCGTTTTTTTGCTAACCAAACCGCGATCGGTTGTTTTTATTGCACTATTTAAGTGTTCTTTCACCCGTCCTTCGTGAATATCGATATTGCCTTGTGCTGCAATGGTCGTTTCAGCGTCAGAATGTAGTTGATTTCCTGTGACGGTGATGTTTTGACCGGCAATATACTGTGCATTTCCTTTGACTTGAATTTGATTACCGATTTGGTTTTCTTGATCCAATAAATAATAGTTATCCGCATTCATACGGTAATGTTCTTTGTTAATACGACTCACCGTACCGAGCTCTAAATCGCCCTTTGCATAAAATGCAGCATCACCGGCAATATTGGCACGGATTCCTTTTACCACAATATTTTCATCGGCATGAACCTGAAGTTTGCCGTTCTTGTCGGTGAGATTAAGTTCAGCCGCTTTGCTAATGTCTTTTTTATAAAAGTCACCGGTATCTTTTGTTTCGGATAACTTGCTTTCAAAGCGAAGGTTTTTCGCATGGGCAGCCAGATTATCTTTTGCTTCAAAGGTTCCCCCTAGATTTAAAAGCTCATTCTCTGCACTAAGAGAAAGGTGATTTGCCTGTAATCGTCCTTCGTTGTTTTTGATATTTTGGGCAGTTATGGAGAGAGAGCTATTGCCTAAAATCGTGCCTGAATTGTCGACCTGATTCATACCGCGAATAATGACCTGATGGGCAGAAATCAGGCTTCCTTCTCCATTAATTTTGCTGTTTCTACGAGAAAGGTAAACTTTCGGCGCGAGAACATTGATTTTCTCACCGTTAGGTAATTGTGTTTCGCGTTTTTCAAACCAAACTAAATCACTTGTTAGTTCCTTCATTTGCGCTGCCGTGAGCGCCACGCCCGGGGTTAAATTCCACTTCTTGGCATAATACAGGCCGTTATCCATTAAAGCTTTATATTGTTCATAATCAGATGTATAGCCCTCTAAAAAGCGGCGTCCTGTGAGTTGATTGATTTGTTCGTTAATGAGACGTTGCTCATAGAATCCATCCCCTAGGCGTTTAAGCATATTTTGTGGATCAGCACGCAGTGCATGGAACATATAATCGCTACTTAGCCATTGTCGTTTATCGGCGAAACGCGGATCGGTTTCAACAATATAGTGGCTATCGGCATGAGGATTAATTTTATACAAACTTTGATTTGGTAAACGTAGCGTGTTTTCAACGGGGCTTATTACGTTTGCCGGCGTGTGTGCTGCAACGGAGGTATTGTCACTTTCTTTTCTGACCGCTTCCGGATCGCCAATGTGGTTTTTAACCACATTAAAGTTAAAGTGTTCTGTCGGATGGGCGACTTCATAATGCTTATGGTCTGTGTCTTTATGCCCATGGGATTTCTTTAGTCCACGACTACGATAGTGAACCCATTTAAAAACTGAGCCTTTATCAAGACGATCAATGTTGCCGATCACATCTTCATTAATTAAGGTGGCACTGCCCTCTGAAAGGGTTTGATGGGACAGATTTTGTGTGATCGATTGTTCACCGAGAATCAAGCTCTTGCCGACCAGCAGTTTGCTGTATTGGTTTTTGAGATGATCACCGATTAAAGTAAGATGACCGCCAATCAGTATTTTTCCCGGTGTTTGAACATCAATTTTGGATGTTTTGGTTGTTCTGTTATAGCGCCAGCCAATCCAGTCATTTTGATATTGCGTTGGGCGACCATCATAAAATTGAAACCACGCTTCTGAGCGTTTTTTATTCCAAGCAAAAATACCGTCTTTATCTACCGTAAAACGCTGACTGTCAGTTGTTTTTGCAACTTGGTGAAAATATTCGCGAGATTCGTTGATGCCTAATTTGAGGTGTAAATCCGTATTGAGTAATGTAGTGGTATTGATTTTTCCATCGCCCATTGCTTCAATGATGCCACTGCCGTTAATGATCTCTTTGGCACGCCCGACCGCTTCGCCGTTTTCCGATAATGTTCCTCCGATGTGTAAATCACCCAGGCTAAAAATGAAACTTTGATCAAGGTTTTTCAGCGTATTGATGCCAAAATCAAGGCGTTTTCGTGCAGCGATAGTGGCTGATGAACCCCCTTCCTTGGCATTCGTTAAATGAGTGGCGGCAAAAGAAAGTTGATCGCCATAAATACGTCCTGTGCCGATATTATTTAGGCTTTCCCCTTCAATTCGTGTAGTTTCGCCATCGATGAGTCCTCGGTTAGTGAAAAGTGCGGTGGAAATTTGCGTTGTTTTTGAGGAAATCTCTGCTGCTTGGGTGTTTTCTATTTCGGTGGCGTGAATATTGACGCGATGGCCAATGTTTAATTTGCTTTTATTGGTGAATTTCCCCTCAGTAGTGAAACGTAAATCACCGTTGACCTGAAAGGCGTTATTAAGCTCAATACCGTCTGTTAAGGCAATGTCTGCATTACCTGTAGTACTGATGTTTCCTTCATTTTGTAATGTTTTGGCGGTTAACGTTACGTGTTTTCCGGCATGTATTTTCCCTTCCGCGTTATTCATATTCGCGTGGGATTTATCGCCATAAATGTCTAATTGCTCGGCGGAGAGAATATCGCCTTGTCGATTATCTAATGTGCTTGTGACATTCAATGTTCCGCGTTGGGTTGCATAAATACCGCCAGACTGGTTGTTAATCTGTTGTGCGGTTAGGGTAACTTGAGCCGCTTGTATCCCTTGGGTCGGATTTGTCGTGTTCTTTGTGCCTCGATTATCCAAGGTATTAGCCTGAACAAGGATGTTATTTGTAGCGACAATGAGTGAGCCTTCCTCGGAGACCTTACGATTATCGACATGAGCCGCATCGATTTGAATTTGTTTACCAGCTAAGGTGCCTTGGCGGTTATCTAGGTTTTTTGACTTCAGATGTTGCTTTTCTTTTGTGTGAATAGTGCCGCGATTTTCAATGTTTTCACTTGATTGAAGCTGGATATTCCCTTGTGCACCGATAAACCCTTGGTTCACAACATGACCTTTGGCATCAATGACGACTTCGCCGGCAGACGCCCCAATGTGCCCGGCATGGTTGACGCCAAGTCCTTGCTCAGTGCCGATTAAGTGAATTTTTTCTGCATACATCCCACCGAGATGGGTCACATCTAATGCAAAGTGCGGTGGATTTTCTGACTGTTTTTCTTTCTCGGTAGTATGAATGATTTGCATGCTATCGTTGTTTTTCGTGACCCGATTTTTACCTGTGGTGACATTGACTTCCCGTTTGCTCCAAATACCAGCATTGATTTCCGCACTGCGGCTAATGATGTCCGTGTAGTCTGTTTGGCTGTTGTCGAGACCTTTTCCCTCTACGGTGACTTTGCCTTTCTCAACCTTGAAACTGTCTAGCGAACCATGATGAATTTCCGGCTTTCCGGTGGTAAAGGTGGCACGTTCCGCATTCATGATGCCACAGCCCTGACAATGAATGCCGTTTGGGTTGGCAATAATGACATCCGCTTTTCTCCCGGCGACCTCAACATACCCTTTCAGTTGGCTAGGATGATTGGAATTGACTTCATTCAGAATCACCTTGGCTTCACCACCGGCGAGATAAGGGTTACCTTGAATCCAACCGCCCTGTTGGGTCTGCGTATTTTTCCGACTGTTATTTAAGATAGCTCCTTGCGTATCGATGTCAAAATGGCTGTAACGGTTATGGGATAGTCCTTGAGCATTCGGTGTTTGAATGTTGACTTGAGGTAACCCGTTAGCGGTTTGTAAAACAACCGGGTGTTGATTTGCCGCTGCCGTCGAATCGGCTTGAATCATCAATGTCTCGGCGTACGCTGATGGTGAGACAAGAGAAACGAATCCAAGAGCACAAAAGACGGCGAACGTCAGGGATTGCAGTGAAGGATAAAATGAAAAACACGCCGAAGATTGACCGCACTTGAGATAGTCTCTTTCTGTGTTCCCTGCGGTCGTCATTTTCGCTAATTCGGAGGTGACGATAAAACGTTGTAAGGTTTTGCTAAAAAGGACGCGATAGCGATGTTTGTTCATAATATATCCTTGTGGTTTATTCGATTAATTTTATGGGGGGGCAATGCATTGGGTTGTCATGTTTCCGTGATCGCACAGACTAAAACGCGAGGTTTAAATTGAAGCCCAATACCTTGCTTTTATGTTGAAATCCTTGGGGTACATGGAGTGCTTTGCCGGCGAAAACGTCGTAACTCAATGCCTTCCAGCCGCCACGCAGACCGATACCGGAACCAACCATTGAGCGCCCCAGTAATTCATCGGTTGATCTACCTCGCACAACGCCTTTATCCAGGGTGAGATAAAGTTGTTGACCGCTTTGGGCGATATGCCATGCCAATTCATTACGCCATACCCAACCGCGTTCGCCGGAGAGAGTTAATTCGCCGTCGGTTCCACGTACCGTATAACGTCCGCCAATACTGAACCGATCTTGCATGACCAACGGGGTTCGATTCCATTGCGCACGCCAGAGCGAGTTGAAATGGAAAGATTGTGTTGCCCATTGGAAAGGATGGGTGAGTTCTATTTCTGTGGTGAGGATTTTCATGCGTGATGACCCTTCATTAAAGCGTTCTTCCGGATGACGTTTAGCATGATAGGCGCCGGTTCCGCGCTTAAAGTTTGCGTTAAATGCCAAGGTGGAATGGTTCCAATTAAAACGATGGGTTAATCCCACTTCCCAGCCGGCGGTTCGCTTACGCTGAATGTCGATTTCTGCCTTATTGATGGCGTTGGAAGATTGTCTTCCCCAAAGGGAAAATGCGAGCTGGGTTTTGTGTTGCATGTGACGAAATAGCACACGGGAAAGACTGATTTTGCGCGTTTCACTGCGGCCGGAATAGCGCACTTTCGCCCCATAGGCTGCGGCAACTTGTTGGTGATATTGATTCACGTTATGGGAGGCGCTTAATTGCCAATAACGAAATGGAACAGAATAAGAAAAGTGCACGTTTTGACTGCGTCTAGGGCCCTTTTCATCTGAACCTAACCAACTTGGGCGTTTCATGGTGTGCGTAAATCCGGCGTAAAATAAGTCGTTCGCCGTGAACAGATTATCTAAAGAAAGAGTGGCTGAACCCTGTAATCGACCGGTTGCCGTCGAACCGGCATCATCCAAGCCGAGCGCTAGTCGAAACGGAAAACGTTGTGCGTATTGCACCCATAAATCACTTTCACCGGGGAGCGCATCATTTTCTTGGACGGGAAGAAGTTCCAGCTTGGCATCTGCCGTCGGCAGGCGTTTAAGATTTTCTAAGGATTGTTCTATGTCGCGCAGATTTAAAATGTCACCTTGTTGTGGCACGAGTGCCGTCCAGGCAGTGAGTGGTGTTAATTTTTTGACCGCACTTTGGTCTTCAAATAAAACATGGCGTAGTCTGCCGGGAATCACGGTGAGTACCAATTTTCCATCGTTGAGGTCTTGTTCGGTGATGACGACACGTGTAGTGATATAGCCTTTTTCAATGATGTTGTTTTGCATTTGTCTCATGAGGCTGTTGAGCCCTTGTGTGCCGAAACAATGAGGCAAGGTTAGTGCTAGGCCGTCTTTGGCTTGGTGATAAGCCCATTGAAATTGGCTTGGAAGATGCGCCTTATCGGAAGAGGGCGTGTTGATATAATCGTTTATTTCAATTTGCGTAATGGGAAAGCAGGGCTGTTCCGCCTGTGGCAAGGTCCATTTTTCCGCTGTCGGTTTAGCAAGATGAATGGTGTTGTCGGTACGGCGCTGTATTTCACGTTCTTTTTCCGCTTGTTGTTGGCGTTGTTGCTGTTGCGCATCTAGATTGGCGCTGAAATGATGATCGGCATAGCTTGCTTGGGCGCAGATAAAGCCAATAAAAAGAAAGCGTGATTGATAAATAATGCGCATTGTATGATTCCCCATGTAAAAAATGTCAGGAAAATAGGGAATCTTGGATAGCAACTCAATTTCATTAGCGTATTTTTGCGAGCCGGATCGCGATGATGAAAAATTATCGTAAAAATAATTTGGGTTTTTAAACGGGAGAAATCAGGTCCGGTGCAAATTAGTGGTATATTTGTGCGGCGTTACAAGAAAGGAATAATTATGGTTATGCAGTATCAAATGAATAAGTCACTACTTCGGGCTAAAAACATGTTAAGCAGGCAAAAAATGGGTCTGATTTTCACCGCACTTTTGTTCTGTACGCCCCTTTCTTTTGCAGCACCTAACGAGGATTTATCAAAAATTCATCAGCAAATTCAACAACAAAAACAGAAAATTGAGCAGCAAAAACGGGAACAGCAGAAACTACAGAGCACATTAAAAACTCAAGAAAATCAGATTAATTCGGTGATCGGGCAATTACGTCAAACGGAATCGGATTTAAAAGAAATTCGCAAAAATATCAGCGATACCGATAGACAAATCAAACAGTTACAAAAACAAGAAAAAGAACAAAAAGCAAAATTGGCGAAGCAGTTGGATTCTGCTTATCGTTCAGGCACGAACCCATCAGTGGTGGAGCGGATGTTGTCCGATAAAGGGCAAAATGCAGAACGCATGAAAGCGTATTATGAGCATTTGAATCAAGTTCGGATGGGGTTAATTGAGGAGCTGAAGAATACGCAGGAGCAGCTGGCAAAACAAAAAGCCGCCATTGCAGAACAACATAAAACGCAACAAGCGCAACTTGCCGGACAGAAAAAACAGCAGCAAGAATTGCAAAAAGTGCAGAAGGAACGGCAAAGCACATTGAACCAACTGAATCAAAACTTAACGCGTGATGAAAATAAATTAGAAGCGCTGAAAGCGAACGAAAATGCCTTGCGCCAAGAAATCCAGCGTGCGGAACAAGTGGCGCGTCAGCAAGAACAACGTGAGCGTGAGGCGTTAGCGCAGAAAAAACAGGCGGAAGAAACGAAAAATCACAAGCCTTATCAGCTAACAGCGCAAGAGCGACAACTGTTGAACAGCACTGCCGGATTAGGCACACCGAAAAAACAATATGGTTTTCCGGTGGCGGGCAAAGTCGTGAACAGTTTTGGTTCAACTCAAATGGGCGAGTTGCGTTGGAAGGGGATCGTGATTGCGGCGGGCGCCGGTACACCGGTGAAAGCCATTGCTGATGGGCGGGTGATTCTCGCCAACTGGTTGCAAGGTTACGGCTTAATGGTGATCGTGAAACATGGTGAGAGCGATTTAAGTTTGTATGGCTATAACCAATCGGTTGCCGTGAAAGAAGGGCAGCTCGTGAAAGCCGGCCAAAAAATCGGTGAAGTGGGCAATAGCGGCGGCCAATCGAAAAGCGGATTGTATTTTGAGATTCGTCGCAAAGGTGTGGCAGTGAATCCGTTAGGTTGGTTGCGATGACCTTGGTGATCAGAAAAACGTTGTTGTTGGCGACCGCACTTTTGGCGGCGCCCTTTGCCTATTCTGCTAAATTGGCCATTGTCATTGACGATTTAGGGTATCATGCGAAAGAAGATGCTCAGATTTTGGCAATGCCAAAAGCCGTGTCGGTGGCGATTATTCCGGCTGCACCTTACGCCAAACAACGGAATCAACAGGCGTTCCAACAAGGGCGCGATATTCTGATTCATATGCCCATGGAAACGCAGTCTAAAATGAAAATTGAAGACGGTGGGTTGCATTTGGGCATGTCGCAAGGGGAGGTGAATCACCGCGTTCAAACGGCTCACAATATTGTTTCCAATGCCATTGGGATGAACAATCATATGGGCAGCGCCGCCACGGCAGATGGGCCGTTAATGACCAAATTAATGACCGCACTTCGTGAGCGTCATTTGTCTTTCCTCGATAGCCGCACTATTGGTCGCAGTGTGGCGGGTAAAATGGCAAAAGAACAAGGTGTACGCACGTTAGATCGGCATATCTTTTTAGATGATAGCGATGCGTTTGCCGATGTGCAACGACAATTTCAAGCTGCCGTACAATATGCGCAGAAACACGGCATCGCCATTGCCATCGGGCATCCGCGAAAAAATACCATTGCCGTCTTGCAAGCGGGTATCGCTAATTTGCCGGCGGACGTGCAGCTTGTTTCTATGGGCAGTTTGTGGCGAAACGAAAAAGTCGCCCCGCCGAAACCTTTTATGTTTCTCTTTAGCGAAATGCCTGCCCCCACCTCCACTCCACCTTATACCGCAGTGCCATTGTTGCGTGGTGTGCCTTAGTCTTGTCGTTTAGTTACACAGATGCTTTAGAGAGCTTCTGTAACAGTCTATCCATCGCACGATAGCCAAGAGCTTCTGCTAAGTGTCGCTGGTGAATTTGCTTTTCCCCTTCTAAATCCGCAATGGTACGGGAAACCTTGAGTATGCGGTGGTATGCCCGTACAGACAGTCCGAGTTTGGTCAGCGCATTTTCTAAAAATAGCGCATCTTTTTCCTCTAGTTTGCAATCCCGTTCAATTTCTTTGCTGGTTAAATGGGCGTTAATTTTGCCGGCACGTTGAAGCTGAATAGCGCGTGTTTTTAAGACTTTTTCTCTCACCATTGCACTGGATTCACCACGGTCACCGCTATTTTGCAGACTCCCTTGCGGCAACAACGGCACTTCAATAGATAAATCGAAACGATCTAAAAAGGGGCCGGACAGACGATTTAAATAGCGCATGATTTGTTGTGGTGACGTGCGGTTATGTGTGCCTTGATAATGCCCTGTGGGGCTTGGGTTCATGGCGGCAATCAGCTGAAATCTTGCCGGAAATTGAATCTTGGCATTAGCGCGGGAAATGATGATTTCACCGCTTTCTAACGGCTGGCGGAGCGCGTCTAATACCTTGCGTTCGAATTCCGGCAGTTCATCCAAAAACAACACGCCATTGTGTGCTAGGGAGATTTCCCCGGGTTTTGGAATCGAACCGCTGTCAAAGTTACAAATAAGTGGCATGATTGATAATACATGGCACGGTAGAATAAGGCTTTAGCCTATTTTTTACCTCAAAAAGATACTATTTAATGGCGTTATTTACACAAATAGCTGTCAAAATACTTAAAAAGAAATAAATAAATGTCAAATTATTATGAAAAAAGAACATACATTTAAACAAGTCCGTAAGATTAAATCTACACGCCTTAGCGTATCGGGTTTACTCCCTTTTAAAGATGGAGTAAGCATTCCTTATGAATCTACGCTTGAGCGAGATTTCCTGCTTTATTTCACTTACCTACCATTAGTAGAGGAAATCATTGCTCAACCTGCACGCATACTGTTTGTAAAAAATGGTATGACTTACCCTTACACGCCCGATTATTTGATTCGTTTCAATGACGGACGGCGTTCACTTTTAGTCGAAGTCAAACCCAAATCAAAATGGCAGGAACATTGGCGTGATTGGAAAGAAAAATGGAAAGCGGCAATGGCATTTTGTAAAAAAAATGAGTGCATCTTCCATATTTATGATGAAGATAAAATTCGTCACCTTGCATTATTCAACATTAACGTTGTTCAACGTTATAAGCGATTACAATGCGATCTTGAAGATATTGAAGCGGTACTTAATCAAGTTAAATTGCACGGCAGTATCACAATAGATTTCCTCCTTTCTCGCCTTTTTACTGGCTCACTCTATCGAGTAAAAGGATTGCAGATTATTTATCACTTATTAGCTACCAAGCAACTGACTTGCAACTGGTTTGAGCCATTATCTGAATTTACTGAAGTTTGGGGGTATTCAAATGACTAAGGGATTTATTCATCCACGCTATCACGGTCGATTAGAGCGTGGTCGTCTCATTTTGCAAAAAGGCAATGTTTATGTAAACCGCGAAGATGGTGAACAATATGAATTGATTGAGTATTTAGATGAAGATGCACAAGTAATGATCCGAAATCTTCATACTCGCCAAAGTAAGATTGCCAGTATTCATCAGCTTGAGAATTTGAAAGTAAATGAACGCGAAGATGTTTCGGTTGATTTAAGCGCCATCAGCGATGAATACTGGGAAAAAGCGTTAGAAAAATACGAAATGATTAAGCCGTTGCTTAATTATGAGCAACATTGCCCTGCTTCTGTAAAGGAACGTGCAAAAGAGGTGGGGGTGAGCGATCGAAGTTTATATCGTTGGATCCAAGCGTACAACTCTCTCGGCTCTATCGCTGGTTTAGTAAGTCGCAAGCGTGGCTGGGGGGAAGGTAATTCGCGTTTAAGCAAAGAACAAGATGAGTTGGTGACAGCAGTTATCAATGAGTTTTATCTACATAAACAACGCCCAACGATTGAGCAGACGATCCGTGAAGTGCAGCGTGTCGCCAGTCAAAAAGGGCTTGATAGCCCAAGCCGCCGCACAATCCGACAACGTATTTTGCGTATTTCAGAAGAAGAAAGATTGCGTAAACGCGGGCAGAAAGAGAAAGCGAAAAATAAATTTACGCCGAAGCCAAATAGTTTCCCGAACGTAGATTTTCCTTTAAGTGTTATTCAAATCGACCATACGCCTGTTGATTTAATTATTGTAGATAACCAGTATCGTAAGCCGATTGGCAGACCTTACCTAACATTGGCAATGGATGTATATAGCCGAATGATTACTGGATACTATCTATCACTTGATGCACCGTCGGTAACATCGGTTGCAATGTGTATTGCTCGCAGCATTTTGCCGAAAGAACGCCTATTACTAGATCATAATGTGAAAGGTGAATGGGGGGTGTTTGGTTATCCAAATAAAATCCATGTTGATAACGGTGCAGATTTCCGCTCGCTTGATTTATCAAAATCTTGTGAGGCACACGGCATAGCCCTTGAGTTCCGTCCTGTTGGCCGTCCTGAATTTGGCGGACACATTGAGCGTGTGATCGGTACGTTTATGAAAGAAGTTCACGGTTTGAGTGGTACAACATTCTCGAACACGAAAGAGAAAGATACTTATCAATCGGAAGC
Organism: Aggregatibacter segnis ATCC 33393; assembly: GCF_900476035.1. GTDB lineage: Bacteria > Pseudomonadota > Gammaproteobacteria > Enterobacterales > Pasteurellaceae > Aggregatibacter > Aggregatibacter segnis. Next base: position 560,647 of record NZ_LS483443.1, read on the forward strand.
TGAAGCCGTGATGACCTTAGATGAATTTGAAACATGGCTGGTTAACTACATTGTAAACGTGTATCACAAACGGACTCACTCTGCTTTAGGTATGTCGCCTGTTCAAAAATGGAAATTAGGGATTTTGGGTGATAAAGATCACGTTGGTTGTGGTTATCCGCAACTGCCTGTTGATGAACAAACAGTGTTACTTGATTTCTTGCCAAGTGAAAAACGGACTATTCAGCATAATGGCGTAACGATTGATGGTTTACGTTACTATGATGTGGCACTTAATATGTACATTAACGATTCCGATGAAAGCGGTAAGAGCAAGGAATTTTTATTCCGTCGAGATCCTCGTAATATCGGCAGGATTTGGTTCTATGATCCGAAGTTGAAATGTTATTTCCCGATTCCGTTTGCCGACCAGTCTTTACCTGATATGAGTATTTGGGAATACAAACAGGTTCGTCAGTTCTTGAAAGATAAAGATGAAAAACTCATTCACTCGCAGCAGATCCACGATGCATTAACTGAAATGCGTGAATTGGTTGAACAGTCTGCACTGCGGACGAAGAAAGCTCGGAGACTGGCTCAACGGCAGAAAGTCCACGCGAAAAGTAAGGTAGTGATCCCAACAAGTTTACCCGAAAGCAAACCAACAGAAACAGTCAAAACACCTGCTTCTAACTTGCTTTTAGATAATGAGTTCACGTTTGGAGATATTGAATAATGGAAAAACAATATGAGTATGTTCACGAAAAATTCCGTCATTTAGTGACTGCAAGCAATCAGGAACGGATTGAGTTTTTAGATAAACCACGTTGGGTAGGTTATGCTGTTGCGAATCGAATTATTGAGAATTTAGTTTCCTTAATGAATAAGCCGAAACGCCCTCGTATGTTCAATTTGTTGGTAGTCGGTGATTCTAACAATGGGAAAACTACGCTTATTCGACACTTTTATGATTTGTACGGCATACCTTTCGTGGACAGCCAGTCGGACGGCATACGCCCCATTATTTTGGCAGAAGCACCGCCGAGTGCAAATGAAAAAGAGCTTTATATCTCGTTACTGGAGCGTTTTTATGTTCCATATCGACCAACGGATAGCGTAGCTAAATTGCGTTATCAGACGATTCACTTATTCCGTGAGTACAAGGTGAAAATGCTGATTATTGACGAATTTCATTCATTGCTTGTAGGTACACCGCGTTTGCAGCGCCAAGTGATGAATGCGATTAAGATGCTATGTAATGAGTTGCAGATTCCGATTGTAGGCGTAGGCACAAAAGATGCAATTCGTGTTTTACACACCGATCCGCAGCACGCCAGTCGCTTTGATGTTGCTGAATTGCCAACATGGAAATTGGATAAGGATTTTCAAAAGCTACTCTTCCAATTTCAAGGTATTTTGCCATTGAAGAAATGTTCTAATCTACAATCGCCAGAGTTAGCCACAAAAATCCATACAATTTCAGGTGGTAACTTAGGCAATGTACATCGCTTATTAACGGCGTGTGCCGTTGAAGCGATTACAACAGGAACAGAGCAAATTACATTAGACATTATCGAGCGTAATTCATGGGTACAACCAACGCAGGGCTTACGAAAAATTATCGGGTAAAATCAGGGATTATCCGAACGCCACTTTATCCGAATGAAAGCATCAGTTCGTGGTTTATTCGTGCTGCCTTAGATTGTGGTACAGAGCCGATTACATTTACAGGATTTTATTGGGATAAGTGGCGATTATGGACCTATGATCTAGATAGAGGGTTTGAACCGATAACACCACAGATTTATGAAGATATTACAGCGTTATCACTTAATCAGCAGGTAAACTTAGCCAGTCATTCGCTTTATTCCGTGTTGAAACCAATTAACGGAGAAAACACGCTTATTAAAGGTCAGGCTAAATGGGTAATTTCGAGAGGTTCGCGTAATCGTACTTTTCGTGTCGGTCAATCTTATTGCCCTTGTTGCTTAGAGGAAACGCCTTATTTGCGTAATGAATGGCGTTTTGCGTGGCATTTTGGTTGTTTGAAACATCAAGTTTTACTTGAATCTAAATGTCCTTGTTGTGGCGAACTGTATCAACCGCATTTGCTTTCGGCTGAGAAACGACAACTAAACTACTGTCATCAGTGCGGTGAGAAATTACAGGTCGTTACAACACCGCTTAATGAAGCAGAAATCGCAACGATGGAAACACTTGATAACGTGTTTACGACTAATTCAGGTGAATGTTTTGGAAAACGTATGGATGGGCAAATATACTTTGCTATATTACGTTACTTCATCAATCTTATTCGGCGTGCAGCGGTCGCAAAATCCACTCACGCTTTTGCAAGATTTGTGGAAGAATGTGGTATTTCACAAGCGGAAATATACCAAACCAAAACCGCCCTTGCGTTTGAACAACTTCCTATTGAAGAACGTAAAAATTTACTGGTAAACGCGATTAAAATCCTAAATTTATCAAGTAAGGATTTCATTCAAGCTACTCAACACAGCGGTATAACACAAAAAGCGTTTGCCTTTGAAAACTATCCTACGGAGCTTGATGCACTCTTTAAATATGCACCCGAAGGCAAAATCGTAAGACGTAAAGCGATAACCAATAAACCTAAAACTGATTCTGTTTTAAGTCTAAACCGTCAATGGGAACGCTTGAAACGACAGTTAAAAATCGCAACATGAAAATCACTAAGATCCGCCCTCAAAAGAGAAATAGTTGCTCTATTTGTGGCAAAGCTCAAGTAACACGCAAGTTCCAAGAGGAATATTATTGCGCGAATTGCTACGCCCAATGGTTTAAGAAAAAGACTTGTAAGCGATGCGGACAACTCAAGCGTATTCACCGCGAGGGCGAACTTTGTCTTGAGTGCGAAAAATTAACGGATTGTGTACGCTGTGGTAAAGAAGCAGGTACATTTGAAATAGGCATGATAAGTCGTTACAGTGCGGTGTGTAGTTCTTGCACTCGTTATTTCCGAGAGGAAATAGAATGTTCAGAATGTGGTAAAATGACACGCGATAGATACCGTTCACCAGTAACGAATAAATCGGTCTGTTTGCAGTGTTATCGCCGATATACCTTTGCTACTTGTAAGAATTGTCGCCGTTATCGTAAGGTTCACAACCAAGAGAAACAGTTATGTAAGAAATGTGATGAACAGTTACTTTCAACTTGCCCAAAATGCAAAGGTGAAATGCCGTCTGGTTACGGTAATGTTTGCCCTGATTGTGCAAGACGAGCCCTATTATTCAATATGATTCGCCTGAATGGACATATTTTGCGTAATAAGGCGGTTAAAACCGCCTACAAGAAATTCATTTTCTGGTATATGCGAAAATGTGGTATTAGTGTCGCCTTGCATAAAGGCTCAGATTTTATGCGGTTCTTCATTGATTGTGATGAAATTTGGCAACAAATTCCCGACTATTCAGAGCTAGTCACGCACTTTAAACCGAATGGATTACGCGCCAATTTAACCGTATTACGCTGGTTGCTTGATACGAATCAAATCGTTATTGATGAAGCCTTGAAAGATGATTTAGCCGAATTAGAACGTATTCAAACCCTCTTTAATAAATTAAAAGAGTCTGTACCTTGTATCGCAAGTTATTATCAGAAATTGCAACGACGATATAACGAAGGGAAAACTTCACTTAAATCAGTACGATTAGCCTTACAGCCTGCGATAGACCTAATCAGCACTAACGAGATTACGGATTACCCGACACAAGACCAACTAAACCAGTATCTTGTGGAAAAATCAGGGCAAATAGCTGCGATAACTGGCTTTATCAATCATTTGAAATCGGATTATTGCCAGGAATTAGAAATTAATCGTAAGCTGATTCAACAAATCAAAGCTAAACGGCTTAAAAAACATTGTTCTCAGCGATTAATTCAACTCTATAAACAAGCTTATTTAACTGAAAAAGAACAAATGGAGCTAGTTTCCGTTGTGTTATATAGTTTACACAACATTACAATTAAAATGCCAAAACGAAAGAACATCATCAAAATTGATCAAGTTGCCTATTATCGTTACGAAAATAGGGATTATTTTTTACCACAGGACATTTATAAGCATATAACCTAGAGTTTTTGACTTGAAAAATATCATTTTTGCGATCTGAATCACAAAATTATTTCCGAAACCTATATAGAGAGAAAATTACCGATAAACTAATCTCTATTATCAGCACATAAATAGAGGTTTATTATGAAAAAAGTACAGTTATCACTTAAAGAACAGTTCAGATTATGGCTTGAAACAGAGCGGGAAATAGATGAAATAATAGCTATAGTAAAGATACCTTGTATTTTATCTAAATTAGATAGTAAGTTAGCTGTTGTGAGTGGGAATCGGCTAGAAAAACGTTACTTATACAAATGGATTAAGTATTTTCGTATAGACCGTGTAATTGGAAGCGTTTTTTAAGATCTACTAAATTATTTTTAATTTCTAATTGAAAAAGGCTTTTCAAGATTTTTCAATTTTTAGTTTCTGTTTTAGAATGAAATAAGTAACTTTATTTTATCTATTTTGATAGGGAGCTCTCGTTCCCTACTTCTATAGCTTATTTAATAAATTCGAAATAATCAGTTTCATCATATCTATATCAATATATTGCTTTCCTGAACCAGATATTTGCCAAACATATTTTCGAATATGTGCAGAGAGATACATTAATTTTATAAGGTAAATACCGTTGGGGAACCTTTCATTTCTTAACCACGCTTTTACTGTTCTTTCGCATACACCTAATTTCTTCGATAACTCAAGTGTTGACCAGAACTGTTCATGCATTTCTTGCCGAAGTTCGACGATGAAATCTTCTCTGAAATTTTTGGGTAAAATCTTATCCGTTGTGTGCAACATAAGGTTCTCCTTTTCCGTTATAGTGACTGTGGAGGTGAAATATGGAATATAAAAATCTTGCTGTTGCTTATATCCGTATGTCTACGGAGCATCAGGAATTTTCACCGGATATACAACGTCGTTTCATTCAAAAATATGCTAAGGAGCAAGGGCTTATACTCACTAGGGAATACCTAGATGAGGGAAGAAGTGGATTAAGCGCAGAAAAACGTCCTCAGTTTTTATCGCTCATTAACTTTGTACAATCCGGTAATGCTGATTTTTCACATATTCTTGTTTATGACATTAGCCGATGGGGGCGCTTTCTGAATATTGATGAATCTGCACATTATGAACAAATTTGTTCAAAAATGGGGGTTAAAGTGCATTACTGTGCAGAACCTTTTAAGGGAAACGACATTGGTTCTCAAATTTTTAAAGCGGTAAAACGTTGGTCTGCCGGAGAATACTGCCGTGAGCTAGGTGAAAAAGTTTTTAATGGTCAGAAAAATTTGATTGAGCGTGGATTTCGTCAAGGTGGACCAGCTGGATTTGGGTTAAGACGCCTATTATTAAGTGCTGATGGTTCGCCAAAATTTGAACTAAAAGCGGGCGACAGGAAGAGTTTGCAGTTGTGGTTGAATTTCCTATCAATTTACAAGCGGGAGATAGTGTAGTTGAGCAAATAAGTTCATATAATATAGATGCTTATGATGCTTTATTTTTATTGGCGATGAGAGAACATAAGATAAATAACATTATTACAGACGATAAAGATTTTCTTAATGTATCTAGTATAGATGTCTATTCTGTAAGCTAAAATAAGTGATGGCACCTGCTTATGCCAGATTTTTCGTATTCACATGAAATTGTTGGTTTAACCAGTTCTCGGCAAAGATTCTGAACGGTCTTCAGTAAAATCTCAATAGCAGATAATTTATTATTTCTTTTAAGATTTGTACTACATTTAAGCTTTAATATATTATGAAACTATATCTTAAAATTAAGGGGCTAGGTTAGCCCCTTTTATTTTCAATAAATTTTAGCCTATTTTTGAATTCTATTAACCAAACCATAAAAAATAGAACAGCAATAGGTTTGGTGGATCAATTACTCAATATAGCAATAAGATTGCGGAGGCGTGCCTGATGGCAGTATATCTGAGATGCCTAGAGGCTCATCGTATAACCGAAATGAATCAATTTCAAAAGCATGCGCTAAAGGTCTTGTGGAAAAATACTGATCGAAGAAATTTTTCGTAATGCCTGAAAATTCCTTTGTTCTTTCCCAAAGAGATTCCGGTACATGAGATAGCGTATCCTTGACTTTAAACTCTCCAACAACCTTTCCTACTGGCATTGTGGAATAAACGACAACTGTTGTTATACCCTCACGTTTTGGTAGCGATTTTCTGAACTCAAACTTTTTTTCACCGGAAATGATCTTTTCTACAAACTCAGGTTTGATTGACAATAAAACTTTCATCTGTGTGTGATAACCTTAAAATACAACTAAATTGCTCATTAGATATTGGTTCTAATACGATTCTAGTCTGATCTCCTATCAAGTTATTGTCAAGTAATTCTTTCCTATTAGTTCGTTTGGGGAACGCAATATTGTAAGTAAAACGAATCACATAAGGGTATTTTTTCTCCTTGTAAAATTGGGATAGTTCGTTTGTAGTGAATACACTAAATTTACTGCAATACTGCAAGTAAGATTCCTCTGTCGTAAATTCTGAAATATGGCGGACCTCTTCGACAACGCAAACAGATGATACAACAGCTCTATGATATGCCGGACCTTTACCATCCCCCGTTCTATATATTACGAGTACATCACCCCTTTTTAAATCTCCAGCTCCATAAGCGGCTGATATATAAATTTTGTGTATGCTATTTGAGTACGAAACATCTTGAACAATATCAATTGACTCATTAGATAAGATAGATTCCGGAAATAATCTAGTATGATATTTCGGATAAATAGCCAGTAAATATTTATTAGTGTTAGGATAAACATATGGATAATCTAAGATAATATCTCCAACAACATGACGCATGTTTCTCATATAAACAAATTCAGTGCCATTTATGGTATCTTTCGTTCCAGCAGCATAAAAACCATATTTTTGAAATAAATTAATAAGATAACTATGCTTTTCGAAGATTGTGAGATAAATTAACTCTATGTGCTTGGAGATTGCTATATCAAGGATTTTTTTTATAAATCTCTGCCCCCTTAATGTTCCTTGGGGGGTGAATTTAAATGTACCAACTTTTAATATTCTGCGGTTATATATGGCTGGCTCTATATCGGGAATGTCATTTTCAAACTTAAGATACAAAAAACCATCAATCTTATTGTTATTATAAAGAACATAAGCGTAGTCATTAGCTTTACGTCTAAACCAATCAGGGAATTCTTTGTAATCGTCTTTTAAACTATCAAAAAATGGATCATTTAGGTCGATTTCTGAAAATTTAGAATAAGTTAAGTTATCCATTATAATCTCCTATATTAGATATTTTTTAATGATTTCAAATATGCCAGATGAAATTAATGATATAGATATAATAATGCCCACATAAACCATTACTCTTTTACCTACATTTAGTGGATACTTAAATCTTGCTAATTTTTCAAATGAAAAAGCATCATCGCTATCATTTTTAAAATGGTAGGCAATCATATCAATGTCATTTATTTTAATATAATCTTTCCATACCTCATTTTCTAATATCCTACTTTTTACTTTTATATCTCCCACCGTTATAAACTCATCAGTAGAATTTCTTATTATTAAGTAATGAACCTTATTGATTGAAAATATTGGCATTTTTAGGAAACATTCTTTTATCTCATCCGAGCATGAACGTAGATCATTAATTCTAAAGTCTATCAGTTCAGTTGTTCTTAAGGAGATGTCTTGTAGAGGGTTTATTCTCTCGTTTTCATTTTGTATTATTTTTGTTCCTTTCTTAGCATGAATTCTAAATCTAAAATAATACTTTTTAACTTGCTCTAAATCTGGGTGAAATTCTACCTCTTCATCAGATAATATTTCACTTGTATTTATATGTATTTGACTATAGTTATCTTTGTTATTAAATTGTAATTGACTATTATCATCCCGATCAATTTTTAGAGAATAAATCATGAAAACATCATTTTCCTCAGTTTTATTATTTCTAGAGTCATAATCTCCATGTTTTATTACTTTTCTTCTTTTGGGATAAGTGTTAGATATTTCACATCTCTCATTAAATATTGCATCAGATATTGTGTTGGAATTAAAAATTTTACCACCAAGATCTAATACTTGATTTATTTTTAATGGTGTAAAAAATATAATTTTATTTACCTTTTTAATGTCATGAATCATAAAGCCAAAGTCAATGATTATATCATTATTGTTACTGGCTCTATATCTCCATAGGTTTATATGAATATCGATTTTTGTTTGGGATTCATCTTTAATTCTCTTTTCATATCCCAAAATAAAACTTCTCATCATTTTAAGGTTCCTTTTTATTTGTCTTGTAAAATTTATTTCTCGTAATATAAAGTGAGGAGTCTTTAATATTATAGCTGTAAGTAAATTTCTCAATACACTTACAAATATAGAGTATTTATGGCTAAACATTACTTACTTAGACTGAATATTTTCAGTAAGTTTACTTATTCCAATTGTACACTCGGTTACTGCTTTCTACTTATGAATATCGATTGAATTAGACTGTCGTTTTTTTGTAGTCCAGTAATTGATATTTATCAGAAATATTCCTTATTTTTAAGGAAATTATAGTTTCATACCTATGCTAATAAGACTTAATCTAGGAGTAATCGTCAATACTTCTTCTACTCACCTCCTTACTTTAAAGTAGCTTTCCGATTCCATTCCAAACCCAGTTATTGTTTGTCTTTTTAGCTTCTCTATGTCTAAATAACGACATTTTTCCATCCTTAGAATCAACATAATCACTACTTACGCCTTCGCTTGATATAATTTCAATAAACAGCTTGAATAGATTCTCATCTCGACTATAAATATCACCTTCGCCTGATAGAAATTGTTGAATATTTCGGGGTTCATAAACGACACTACTAAAACCTGAGTTTTCTTTTTCATTTCGGGCAGGGAAACTTAGTACAAAGAATGTTCTTTGTTGCACATCTACTCGCAATATTAACGCCGCGACTGGATAGTATTGTTCTAGAGAATCAAGGATTTCTTCTAATGAAACTAACGTAAATTTATCGCTTTCGTTAAATCCAAGCTTAGGTGTGTACCAATAGACCTTAGCGCCTTGCTCGTTACGTAGGCGTTTAGCGTGTTCCCAAACGGTATCGAGGCGTGATTTACCTTCAATATCTTGATTACTAGGAATGTCATAGAAGCAGTTAGCAATACCTGTATTACCTGTTTTCCCTTGTTTCTCACCCACTCCGTAATTCTCTGGTTCATTGTAATTTAAGAATTTAACTTTACCGCCTTTTTCAGTTTCTTGAACAAGCTGAATACGGTTAATTGCTCGCTCTTCACCAAGCAATTTCAGGTGTTCAATCACATCCGCCGCCACAAGGTTATTCACGTTATCTAATGCAATGTCGAGCTTTTCAAGTTCATGTTCTCGTTCTTGTTTTCTCGTTCTGTATTGAGGTTCACCGCCTTTTTGCCCCTTACCATCTTTGCTTGTTTTTATCGCAGAATGATAATAAAGGTTAATTGGCTCGCCTTGTGGTTGACTAATCCCTGTAATTTGGCAGCAAAGCACTGAATTTCCTAACTCAATACCATAGAATGAAAGCATGATTGGTTTGTCGTGCCAGCAAGGAATGCGATAGTGCAGTCTTTCTTGACCTTTAGAAAAGATGATTTTAGTCGTTATATCTTTTACGACTGTTTTTGTGTAAGCGTCATATTTCAAGTGATAAAGAAACACCGCGTCTTTCGTGGAAAGGTTATTCGGTATGAACACGCCTTTTTCTTTGAAAAATTCATTCAGGTGTAATTTCTTCTCAACTTTACTCCAGTTGTCTGTAATCAAGATGCGTTTTAACTCGCTCGAATAACCATAGTGAGCCATAAAGAAGTGTAACGGATGAACAATATAAGACTTACTATCACCTTTGGGTTGAATGACAAGCAGTTGATTTCCATCTTTCTTGAAATCATCTAAATAAGATGAATAAACGTACTTATCTGCTTCAAATGGATGCGCTGATTCCTTGTCCGTCCAAAGAGGTTTATAAGTCAACCCTTCACTTTTTGAAAAGGTAACTTTAAATTCTTTAAGTTTGAACTTATACTCCGATTCACCTTCTTTCCAAATGCTACCGAATGGAACTTTATGTAGGTAATTGATAGGTAACTTAATAACAAAGAAACTCTGGCATTCTTTGCTGGTATTCTTATTTATATAGGTAGGTTTAGTTAAATTGATAAAAGTGACTTCAACGAGTGTTTTAGATTTATCGAGCGAAAGACGGTTTTCATACCAAGTGGCAACGTACTCATGTTCCTTATTGTAAAAACCGCGAAGAGGTTTTTCAAAATACTTTTCTAAATTAAGCGCACAACGCCAGCGAACTCTATCTAAATTATTCTCGTCGAAATATGACATAATCAACTTCCTTTTCAGTCAGTTAAATAGATAAGTAGATTATAAATGATTTGGATTATAAGGCGACAATTATTTGTATCGTTTGACAATTATTTGTAATTTTAACAACCGCCACCCACCAATGCCGGTGTGGAGGCACTGTGGTGAGGCGCACGGAAGGGGCGTTGTTTCCAGTTGTGAAAATTTAGTTCATTTTGCACCAAACTGGCCACAGAGGCGGTTTCAATGGCTTCTTGGTCGCTCATTTCCGGCAGTAATCCGGTTAAGCGACTGGCAAGCATGGTCTTTCCTGTGCCGGGTGGGCCTAAAAATAACAAATTATGCTGCCCTGCCGCGGCAATCATTAAGGCACGCTTGGCATGTTGTTGGCCGATGATATCCGTCAGATCTTTAGGATTTTCAGGGAAAAAATCCACCGCACTTTGAGTTTTGATGTCTCCGGCAAGAGGTAATACTCCCTGCTGATTGAGAAATTGCACCACATCTAATAAGGAATTGGCGTAATAGGTTTCTTGCTCTGAAACCAGAGAGGCTTCATTGGCATTGCCTAGTGCAATAATGCATTTTCGCTTGGCTTGTTTCGCTGCCAGAATCGCAGGGATGACACCATGCACCGCGCGCAGTTGGCCGGTCAGGGCAAGTTCGCCGATAAATTCAAATTGTTTTAACTTTTCTGCATCAATATAACCGGAGGCGGCAAGCATGCCGATGGCAATCGGCAAATCAAAACGCCCGCCTTCTTTGGGTAAGTCTGCCGGGGCGAGGTTGACGGTAATACGCTTGGCGGGGTAGCGAAATTCGGCATTCAGCAACGCACTGCGGACACGGTCTTGGGCTTCTTTCACCGTTTTTTCCGGCAAGCCGACAAGGGTAAAGCCCGGTTTGCCGTTGCTTAAATGTACTTCAATGGTGACTAGTGGTGCTTGAACGCCTATGGAGGCGCGACTGTAAACGATGGCTAAAGACATGTTGGGCTCCATCATGCTGAAGAAAAAAGCGGAGCGACAAACATAAAAAAAGTGCGAAATGAAAGAAATTCACACCGCACTTTTTTGCGATCAGGATCGCAGAAATGGCTTTTTTTAGGCGAAAACTGGGGCAAACCAGGCGTCTAATTTGACGGCTAAGCGATCAATCCCAGTACGTTTCAACGCAGAAAAGGCTTCCACTTGAATATCGCCTTGGAACGGTAAAATTGCTTCACGCACCATTTTGACTTGTTTGCTGCGTTCGCTTTGGCTCAGTTTATCCGCTTTCGTGAGCAGTAATAATACCGGTAATTTGGAAGCTACTGCCCATTCAATCATTTGCTGATCCAAATCTTTGAGCGGATGACGAATGTCCATCAAAATCACAATCCCGGCAAGACACTCACGCTTTTGCAAATATTCGCCAAGGGCTTGTTGCCACTGCAATTTCATTTGTTCCGGTACGGCGGCATAGCCATAGCCCGGCAAATCCACTAACTTGCATTGCGGTTCCACTTCAAACAAATTGATGAGTTGGGTACGCCCTGGGGTTTTTGACGTACGGGCAAGGTTTTTCTGATTCGTTAAGGCATTCAATGCCGTTGATTTGCCTGCATTAGAGCGACCGGCAAAGGCGATTTCAACACCGCTATCTTCCGGCAGACTTTTGAGGTTCGGCGAGCTGGTTAAAAAATGGGTTTTGTGATAATTCAGTTTAATTTCTGACATGGTGTGCTTTGTATCCAAGGTGATAAATTGCCGGCTAGGATACTTTATCGGCCGTAAAAAAACGATAAAAAAATGCAAAAAAGATGGGATTATGCGAAAATGTGCCCCGATTTTTCCTTATTTGAACCTAAATAAATTTATTATGACACAGCAACATGTTTATCAATGGCCGGATCCTCATGCGTTATATCCAGATAGAAATCAGAAATCTTACCGTATGAAGCGTTTCCGTTATCGCTTGCGTTCTTGGCTGCACTGGCAGGCAGTGAAAAAATTCGAAAGCGTCGTGAACCAAAAACCGTGGCTCGTTGACTTGCTTAATCAACGGGCAAATTTTAGCTATCCGTTAGTGCATCGTTTTTTGGATAAACGCTTTAATACGCAACAACGTTTTGACGCCATGTGCGACAACCTGACGTTTTTACCGGAAAAATTGACCGCACTTGGGTTGCCGCCGTTGTGGCAACAAGCCATTTCTTTTGGTGAGGTCATTCCTGATTTTGAAATGCGGCTCACCATCACCGATTATCAGCCGATGGAAGGGTTTTGGACGTTAGAGCTGGTTCATTCACCAAGTCAAGAATTGGTTTATTTATTGACCTTCGGCAAAGTGCAACAGGCGCTTTTAATTGCGGTAATTCAAGGGCCGAATTTTGAAGGTTCAAAAGAAATGGTGAAATTGCTGACCAAGAAATGCCATGGTTTACGTCCGGCTTATTTGATGGTGGAAGCCATGAAAGCCCTGACCAATGTGTTAGGTTATTCTGCCTTATGGGGCATTCCGCATAAATATCAAAACAAATCCCGTTTCGTGCAAAGCAAACGTTATGTGGTGGACTATGATGCGATTTTCGCGGAATCTGCCGGCACGTTAAAAGATTATTGGGAATTGCCACTGCATTTTGAAACCAAAAATATGGACGATATTCCAAGCAATAAGCGTTCCATGTACCGTAAACGCTATGCCATGTTGGAGCAATTACAGGAAAATATGGCAACCGCATTAAATGTGCGCTAGGCATTTACCGTAAAAATGCGAGAAAAAACGACCGCACTTAAAAAAGAAGCCCATCAGACGATGGGCTTTTTGTTATCGGTTTAAATTTACCGCACCTTGATATCCTAGCTGGCGCCATGCTTCATACACGGTGACGGCCACCGAGTTTGAAAGATTCATGCTGCGGCTGTTGGCTGTCATGGGAATGCGGATTTTTTGTTCCGCCGGCATGCTATTTAAAATGTCCATCGGAATGCCGCGGGTTTCCGGGCCGAACATTAAATAGTCGCCTAATTCAAACTTTACTTCGCTGTGTGCTGGGGTACCTTTTGTCGTTAAGGCAAACAAACGTTTCGGTTGTTCACTTTGCAAAAAGGCCTCGAAAGTTTTGTGCTTTTTGATGTCGGCAAATTCGTGGTAATCCAAGCCGGAGCGACGCAATTTTTTGTCATCCCAGGTAAAACCCAGTGGCTCGATTAAATGTAAGCGAAAGCCGGTGTTGGCACATAAGCGAATAATATTGCCGGTGTTTTGCGGAATTTCCGGTTCGTATAAAACAATATCTAACATGATGTTCTCGATTGAATAAAAATAAACGGCTTATTATAGGCGCAAAAAAGGGTGTCTAAAAGCGCTCATAAAAAATCCTCGTCAATGTGACGAGGATTTTTCTTAAACCGATGCATTAAACGTTATACCAACCTACTAAATAGGCTTGATCTAAAATATGCCCTTGCATGGCGTAATGGAGTTCGTTGAAACGGAAACCTTGCGGCAAATTGAGTTTGGTATCTAACGCATAGACATAAAGTTCATAGCGATGGTTTGAGTTCGGTGGTGCCATGCCGCCGTAAGCAGAGGCTTCTTTGATGTCAAACTTGCCTAATACGCTTGCCCAACTGTTTGCACCTTGTACGAAATCTGTCGCTGTTTGGCTTTCGTTTTCTTGCACGGAAGTGCGTTCCAAGTCAGCAATGAGCCAGTGCGTCCAAACAAAGCCGGCAGCGCTGATGGCATCTTTATCTTCTAGCACTACAGCAAAGGATTTTGTGCCGGCAGGCACATCGGTGATTTCAAAAGGAATGGAGTAGGTGGGCATGCCATTTGGGCTAAACTGCGAGCCTCGCTTGCCGTATTTGTCGGCGTAATGTCCGTTTTCAATAGCTGAACTGGTGACTTTCATCTTGATTTCCCCCGTAAAAAACGTGTAAAAAAAAGACCGCACTTTGGCTTTTCATTGCCTAAAAGTGCGGTCTCATTTTACGGTGTTTTTATAGGGGCTTCAAATTACCAACCTTTTACTACTCCGTCTTTAAAGTGTTTTTTCGCTTCTTGTTCCACTTCCGGTGTTTGGTAAGCTTTCACGAAATCTTGTACTGCTTTGCTGTCTTTGTTGTCAGTACGTGCCACGATAATGTTCACATATGGAGAATCTTTATCTTCCACGAACACGCCGTGATCTTGTGCATTTAAGCCTACTTGGCCGGCATAGTTGTTATTCACAACGGCTAAATCCACATCGTCTAAAGCACGTGCCGCAACAGAAGTATCCACTTCTTTCACTTGTAAATGTTTTGGATTTTCAACGATATCCATGGAAGTAGAGAACAAGTTTGTGGCATCTTTTAATTTAATTAAACCTTGTTTTTCTAACAAGATTAACGCGCGTGCCAAGTTACTTGGGTCGTTTGGTACAGCAACCACCGCGCCATCTTGCAACTCATTTACGCTTTTGATTTTTTTGGAGTAACCGGCTAACGGATAAACAAAGGTGTTACCCACGATAACGAGGTTGTTTAAACCTTTCGCTTGGGAATCTTTGTCTAAATACGGTTTGTGTTGCATAGCGTTAGCATCTAAATCGCCTTTAGAAACGGCTGTATTTGGTAAGGCGTAGTCGTTAAATAAAACGTATTCTACGTCTAAGTTATATTTTTCTTTTGCGACTTTAGCAGCAATCTCAGCTACTTCGTGTTCTGGGCCAGCCATTACGCCGACTTTAATTTTTGCCGGTGCTTCTGCTGTCGCTTCCGGTTTTTTCTCTTCGTTACATGCTGTTAATGCAAATACGGAGGCAAGAGTTGCTACGCCGAGTAATTTTTTTAAGTTCATAAAAGATCCTCTTTTAATGTTAATGCTAAGTGAATTAACGATGATCAACGCGTTTAGCTAAATCATCGCCAAGTTTTTGTGAAATCATGACGAATACGACAATAATAATTGTGGCGACCCATTTAACGTACATCATGTTGCGATATTCGCCGTAGTTAATGGCAAGGCTACCTAAACCACCGCCGCCGACAATGCCCGCCATGGCGGAATAGCCCACTAGGGTAACTAAGGTCAGTGTAATGCCGTTAATTAGGGTTGGTAGCGCTTCCGGTAAATAGAATTTGCGGATGATTTGCCAATTTGTCGCCCCCATGGCTTTTGCGGCTTCCGTTAAGCCTTTTGGGACTTCCACCAAGGCATTAGCAGTTAAACGTGCCACAAACGGCATTGCGCAAATGCTTAATGGGATAATTGCCGCCGTTGTACCCAGCGTCGTATTCAAAATGAAACGGGTAAACGGTAACAAAATGATTAATAAAATAATGAATGGAATGGAGCGTCCAATGTTAATCACAATGTTCAAAATGAGATTTAAACGTGCGTTTTGCAGAATTTCGCCTTTACCGGTGAGGAACGTCACAACGCCAAAAGGTAAACCGATGAGCACAGCTAACAAGGTAGATGCAAAGCTGATATACACGGTTTCATAGGTAGAAACCCACACTGCTTGCCACATTTGAGGCGTAAGTTGCGTTAAAAAATCATTCCACATAGCCTAATACCTCAACGCGTACGTTATTTTCCATTAAATAGATTTTGGTTTGTGTAATAGCATCTTCGTCGCCTTCCACTTCAGCTACGGTGAAACCGAATTTCACGCCGCCGGCGTATTCAATTTGGGACGTTAAAATGCTTAATTCCACACCGAATTTTTTGGAGGCTTGGGACAACAATGGGGCATCCACCGAGCGTCCGGTAAACTCGAATTTGATAATCGGGTAAGACTTGGCGTGCTTCGGTGTTTGCAGTAGGTTATCTAAATATTCATCCGGCAAATTGACACTAAAGGTCGAACGAATAAATTGTTGTGCCAGTTCGGTTTTCGGATTAGAGAAGATGTCGCTCACCGAGCCTTGTTCTATCAGTTTGCCGTGGTCAATGATAGCAACCAAATCGCAAATGCGCTTCACGACATCCATTTCGTGGGTAATTAAGAGAATTGTGATACCTAAAGTGCGGTTGATTTCTTTTAATAATTTTAAGATGGAATGGGTGGTTGCCGGATCCAGTGCGCTGGTGGCTTCGTCGCACAATAACACTTTTGGATTGCTTGCTAGTGCACGTGCAATGGCGACGCGTTGTTTTTGACCGCCGGATAAATTAGACGGATACACATTTTTTTTATCGCTTAATCCTACCAAAGAGAGTAACTCATTGACTTTCGCTTCGATTTTTTCTTTCGGTGTGCCTTCTAATTCTAAAGGCAGCGCGACATTACCAAAGACGGTGCGGGAGCTCAATAAATTGAAATGTTGGAAAATCATGCCAATATTACGGCGTTCTAATACAAGTTCCGCATCGCTAAGTTGAGTGAGATCTTTGCTGTCAATGATCACGGAACCTACGGTTGGTTTTTCTAATAGGTTGACGCAACGAATCAGGGTACTTTTACCTGCACCGGATGCGCCGATAACGCCACAGATATGTCCTTTCGGAATATCTAAAGAAACGTTATCAAGTGCGGTCAGTTTTTTACCTGAAACGTCGAAAATTTTGCTGACATTCTCTAGCTTAATCATATAAGCCCTTTTGCTGTTTAATTTTTATCGAAAAGAATTTTTGTATTCTAGACGTCTAGAATGCTATGTCAACATTTATCCGCGACATTCTTATAATTATTTGTTTCTCTATAGAACAAAATAGCAGAGGGTTTGCACGAGATAGAAATAAAGAAGATAATCGACAGCTATGCATAGATAGACAGGATAAACAAATATGAAAAAAGCGGTTTTTTTAGATCGAGACGGTACGTTGAATATTGATTACGGTTACGTGCATGACATTGATCATTTTCATTTTATTGAGGGAAGTATTGAGGCGCTAAAAAAACTCAAAGAAATGGGCTATTTGTTGGTTCTGGTGACAAATCAATCCGGCATTGCACGAGGTTTTTTTACCGAGGAACAGTTTTTGCAGTTGACGGAGTGGATGGATTGGTCGTTGGCGGATCGTGGTGTTGATTTGGATGGCATCTATTACTGCCCTCATCATCCGGAGGCAAAATTTGCAGAGTTTAAACAGGATTGTGATTGCCGTAAACCGAAGTCGGGGATGTTATTGCAGGCGATTGAAGAATTGAAAATTGATCCGTCAAGATCGATTATGATCGGTGACAAAGTTGATGATCTACTTGCAGGGAAAGGGGCAAAGATTAACACAAATATCTTAGTGCGAACCGGCAAGGAGATTACGCCTGAGGGGGAAAGTGCGGCAGACTATGTATTAGATTCCATAGCGGATCTGCCAAGGTTGATTTCTAGACAAAAGATCTAAAAAATAATCAATTAAAAAATATTTTGTAAAAAATTGAAAAAAGGGGTTGCAAGGCCATGATAAATGCCTATAATACGCCCCCACAACGACGCGCCGTTGTAAAGCATAAAACTGCGCGTCGTTTTTTGTTCTTTAACAATCAATCAGACAAACTGTGTGGGCACTTGAAGATTCGTTTTTATTATTAAGAATTTTAAAATTGAACTGAATAGTGCTACGAAAATTCGTTTATTTATATAGATGATTAATTAAGTCAGCAGTATTGAGCGATTAAACTTTTTGAACTGAAGAGTTTGATCATGGCTCAGATTGAACGCTGGCGGCAGGCTTAACACATGCAAGTCGAACGGTAACAGGAGAGAGCTTGCTTTCTTGCTGACGAGTGGCGGACGGGTGAGTAATGCTTGGGAATCTGGCTTATGGAGGGGGATAACGACGGGAAACTGTCGCTAATACCGCGTAGAGTCGAGAGACGAAAGTGCGGGACCGCAAGGCCGCATGCCATAGGATGAGCCCAAGTGGGATTAGGTAGTTGGTGGGGTAATGGCCTACCAAGCCGACGATCTCTAGCTGGTCTGAGAGGATGACCAGCCACACCGGGACTGAGACACGGCCCGGACTCCTACGGGAGGCAGCAGTGGGGAATATTGCGCAATGGGGGCAACCCTGACGCAGCCATGCCGCGTGAATGAAGAAGGCCTTCGGGTTGTAAAGTTCTTTCGGTGACGAGGAAGGCGTGATGTTTAATAGGCATCACGATTGACGTTAATCACAGAAGAAGCACCGGCTAACTCCGTGCCAGCAGCCGCGGTAATACGGAGGGTGCGAGCGTTAATCGGAATAACTGGGCGTAAAGGGCACGCAGGCGGCTATTTAAGTGAGGTGTGAAATCCCCGGGCTTAACCTGGGAATTGCATTTCAGACTGGGTAGCTAGAGTACTTTAGGGAGGGGTAGAATTCCACGTGTAGCGGTGAAATGCGTAGAGATGTGGAGGAATACCGAAGGCGAAGGCAGCCCCTTGGGAATGTACTGACGCTCATGTGCGAAAGCGTGGGGAGCAAACAGGATTAGATACCCTGGTAGTCCACGCTGTAAACGCTGTCGATTTGGGGATTGGGCCTTGAGCTTGGTGCCCGAAGCTAACGTGATAAATCGACCGCCTGGGGAGTACGGCCGCAAGGTTAAAACTCAAATGAATTGACGGGGGCCCGCACAAGCGGTGGAGCATGTGGTTTAATTCGATGCAACGCGAAGAACCTTACCTACTCTTGACATCCATGGAATCTTGTAGAGATATGAGAGTGCCTTCGGGAACCATGAGACAGGTGCTGCATGGCTGTCGTCAGCTCGTGTTGTGAAATGTTGGGTTAAGTCCCGCAACGAGCGCAACCCTTATCCTTTGTTGCCAGCGATTCGGTCGGGAACTCAAAGGAGACTGCCGGTGATAAACCGGAGGAAGGTGGGGATGACGTCAAGTCATCATGGCCCTTACGAGTAGGGCTACACACGTGCTACAATGGCGTATACAGAGGGCGACGAAGCCGCGAGGTGGAGTGAATCTCACAAAGTACGTCTAAGTCCGGATTGGAGTCTGCAACTCGACTCCATGAAGTCGGAATCGCTAGTAATCGCGAATCAGAATGTCGCGGTGAATACGTTCCCGGGCCTTGTACACACCGCCCGTCACACCATGGGAGTGGGTTGTACCAGAAGTAGATAGCTTAACCTTCGGGAGGGCGTTTACCACGGTATGATTCATGACTGGGGTGAAGTCGTAACAAGGTAACCGTAGGGGAACCTGCGGTTGGATCACCTCCTTACCAAAGATAGAATCGACTTTAAGTGTTCACACAGTTTGTTTGATGGTTGTAGACAAGGAAAGAACAAAATATCGAAGACAAAATCCTATTGGGTCTGTAGCTCAGGTGGTTAGAGCGCACCCCTGATAAGGGTGAGGTCGGTGGTTCAAGTCCACTCAGACCCACCACTTAGACTGGTGAGTTTGGTAGATTGGTTTTGTAACATTAACTAATCTTGAACATATCAAACCGCTATGTGTGAGTGAAAGCCAAGGGATGTGATTGGGGATATAGCTCAGCTGGGAGAGCGCCTGCCTTGCACGCAGGAGGTCAGCGGTTCGATCCCGCTTATCTCCACCAATATCGTCATAGTTAAGTTTATTGAAGTATATTTTTTATCATTTTATTTGATGGTATTAAATATTGCGTTGTGTTAGTTAAAATGAATTTAACTATGATGATAGTAAGTAGCTAATTGACTTACTTACATTGTTTTATCTGTTCTTTAAAAATCTGGAAACAAGCTGAAAACGAGACTTTCAAGAAAGTCTGAGTGAGAGTGATTGATAAAAGGCGATTACTCTTAATTAACTGTTATTAATCGTAGTTGAAGTGTTTGAGGCTTATTGTTTAATGTTATTTAAATAATAAGGTAAGAATACTTGAGGTTGTATGGTTAAGTGACAAAGCGTACAAGGTGGATGCCTTGGCAATCAGAGGCGAAGAAGGACGTGCTAATCTGCGAAAAGCTTGGATGAGTCGATAAGAGGCGTTTAATCCAAGATGTCCGAATGGGGAAACCCAGTGGGTGAAGAACCCACTATCATTATCTGAATCCATAGGATAATGAGGCGAACCGGGAGAACTGAAACATCTAAGTACCCCGAGGAAAAGAAATCAACCGAGATTTTGTGAGTAGCGGCGAGCGAAAGCGAAGGAGCCTGTTAGTGATAGCGGAAGTATTAGAGGAATTGGCTGGGAAGCCAAATCGTAGAGGGTGATAATCCCGTACTCGAAAATACTTTTGTGGTACTGAGCTAACGACAAGTAGGGCGGGACACGTGATATCCTGTTTGAAGATGGGGGGACCATCCTCCAAGGCTAAATACTCCTGATTGACCGATAGTGAACCAGTACTGTGAAGGAAAGGCGAAAAGAACCCCGGTGAGGGGAGTGAAATAGAACCTGAAACCTTGTACGTACAAGCAGTGGGAGCCCGCAAGGGTGACTGCGTACCTTTTGTATAATGGGTCAGCGACTTATATTTTGTAGCGAGGTTAACCGAATAGGGGAGCCGAAGGGAAACCGAGTCTTAACTGGGCGAATAGTTGCAAGGTATAGACCCGAAACCCGGTGATCTAGCCATGGGCAGGTTGAAGGTTGGGTAACACTAACTGGAGGACCGAACCGACTAATGTTGAAAAATTAGCGGATGACTTGTGGCTGGGGGTGAAAGGCCAATCAAACCGGGAGATAGCTGGTTCTCCCCGAAATCTATTTAGGTAGAGCCTTGAGCGGACACCTTCGGGGGTAGAGCACTGTTTCGGCTAGGGGGCCATCCCGGCTTACCAACCCGATGCAAACTACGAATACCGAAGAGTGATACTCAGGAGACACACGGCGGGTGCTAACGTCCGTCGTGGAGAGGGAAACAACCCAGACCGCCAGCTAAGGTCCCAAAGTCTATATTAAGTGGGAAACGAAGTGGGAAGGCTTAGACAGCTAGGATGTTGGCTTAGAAGCAGCCATCATTTAAAGAAAGCGTAATAGCTCACTAGTCGAGTCGGCCTGCGCGGAAGATGTAACGGGGCTCAAATATAGCACCGAAGCTGCGGCATCAGACGTAAGTCTGTTGGGTAGGGGAGCGTTGTGTAAGCGGATGAAGGTTCATCGAGAGGTGGGCTTGACGTATCACAAGTGCGAATGCTGACATAAGTAACGATAAAACGGGTGAAAAACCCGTTCGCCGGAAGACCAAGGGTTCCTGTCCAACGTTAATCGGGGCAGGGTGAGTCGGCCCCTAAGGCGAGGCTGAAAAGCGTAGTCGATGGGAAACGGGTTAATATTCCCGTACTTGGATAAACTGCGATGTGGGGACGGAGCAGGTTAGGTTAGCGTGCTGTTGGATATGCACGTTTAAGTTTGTAGGTGGGAAGTTTAGGCAAATCCGGACTTCCTTAACACTGAGAGATGATGACGAGGCTCTACGGAGCTGAAGTAACTGATACCACACTTCCAGGAAAAGCCACTAAGCTTCAGGTTTATCTAAACCGTACTGAAAACCGACACAGGTGGTCAGGTAGAGAATACTCAGGCGCTTGAGAGAACTCGGGTGAAGGAACTAGGCAAAATAGCACCGTAACTTCGGGAGAAGGTGCGCCGGCGTAGATTGTAGTCCCTTGCGGGCGAAGGTTGAACCGGTCGAAGATACCAGCTGGCTGCAACTGTTTATTAAAAACACAGCACTCTGCAAACACGAAAGTGGACGTATAGGGTGTGATGCCTGCCCGGTGCTGGAAGGTTAATTGATGGTGTAATCGAAAGAGAAGCTCCTGATCGAAGCCCCAGTAAACGGCGGCCGTAACTATAACGGTCCTAAGGTAGCGAAATTCCTTGTCGGGTAAGTTCCGACCTGCACGAATGGCATAATGATGGCCAGGCTGTCTCCACCCGAGACTCAGTGAAATTGAAATCGCCGTGAAGATGCGGTGTACCCGCGGCTAGACGGAAAGACCCCGTGAACCTTTACTATAGCTTGACACTGAACATTGAATTTTGATGTGTAGGATAGGTGGGAGACTTTGAAGTAGTCACGCCAGTGATTATGGAGTCGTCCTTGAAATACCACCCTTTAACGTTTGATGTTCTAACGAAGATTGCGAAACGCGGTCTCGGACAGTGTCTGGTGGGTAGTTTGACTGGGGCGGTCTCCTCCCAAAGAGTAACGGAGGAGCACGAAGGTTTGCTAATCACGGTCGGACATCGTGAGGTTAGTGCAATGGTATAAGCAAGCTTAACTGCGAGACAGACAAGTCGAGCAGGTACGAAAGTAGGTCATAGTGATCCGGTGGTTCTGCATGGAAGGGCCATCGCTCAACGGATAAAAGGTACTCCGGGGATAACAGGCTGATACCGCCCAAGAGTTCATATCGACGGCGGTGTTTGGCACCTCGATGTCGGCTCATCACATCCTGGGGCTGAAGTAGGTCCCAAGGGTATGGCTGTTCGCCATTTAAAGTGGTACGCGAGCTGGGTTTAGAACGTCGTGAGACAGTTCGGTCCCTATCTGCCGTGGGCGTTGGAGAATTGATTGGGGCTGCTCCTAGTACGAGAGGACCGGAGTGGACGCATCACTGGTGTTCCAGTTGTCTCGCCAGAGGCATTGCTGGGTAGCTACATGCGGAAGAGATAAGTGCTGAAAGCATCTAAGCACGAAACTTGCCAAGAGATGAGTTCTCCCTGTCTTTAAGACAGTAAGGGTTGTTTAAGACTAAGACGTAGATAGGTGCGGTGTGTAAGTGTAGTGATACATTGAGCTAACGCATACTAATTGCCCGAGAGGCTTAGCCATACAACGCTCAAGTGTTTTTGGGGAGACCTGGAGCATGGAGCGAAGTAGAGTAGCAGTTAAGAGAAAGACGCAAAGAGAGAGTTGAGAGAAGGCTTGTTTTTAGATTAAGAAGACGTGAATAAGATAAGAGAGAAATCATAAAGAATATTGGCGGCGATAGTGCGGTGGGCCCACCTGACTCCATACCGAACTCAGAAGTGAAACGCCGTAATGCCGATGGTAGTGTGGGGCATCCCCATGTGAGAGTAGGTCACCGCCAAACTTATTACTTTAGTTCATTAGCTTAATGTTAATAGTGAACTAAATTAATAAGTATTTTTAGCAGTCATAGTGCAGTAGAGCCACCTGAATCCATACCGAACTCAGAAGTGAAATGCTGTTACGCCAATGGTAGTGTGGGGCATCCCCATGTGAGAGTAGGTCACTGCTAATCCCTATCTCGGAGTGGTAGTTCAGCTGGTTAGAATACCTGCCTGTCACGCAGGGGGTCGCGGGTTCGAGTCCCGTCCATTCCGCCAATTTTATAACTTTTTCAAAGTTAAATACCAATAGGGGCGTAGTTCAATTGGTAGAGCACCGGTCTCCAAAACCGGGTGTTGGGAGTTCGAGCCTCTCCGCCCCTGCCATCCATTTTCTTATCTTCTCGCTTTTTATTTTTACTACTTTCTACTGAACTAAGTTTTTAACTAGTTCGATAACTTGATTCATTTGTTGCTCAGATAACTTCCCTTCATGTGCAAATTTCACTTTTCCAGATTTGTCTAATACTACAATTAGGCTTTCTTTAGGCTGTAATCCCCAGTCTTTTTTAACTTGACCTGTTTGATCTAAAATCACTTGGCTGTGAGGATTATTTTTTTTACCTTTTTCAGCACTACTTTTGACGAAAGGACCGGTGCCGAAGATAGCATCTTCTGCATTAATAATTGTTGTTGTTTGATATTTGCTAGAATCAAAGCGTTGAGCTTTGATCATTTCCATTAAGCCATCATTTTTTTCTTTAACGCTACTTCTTCCTGCCATGTGTTGAAGAACCCTTACTTTTCCTGCAACTGCTGGCGATTCCCAGTTTTTATAGTTGATGCTTCCATTGTTTATGATTAATTCTCCGTCAGTTTGAACGGAAACATAAGGGAGGGGGGTATTGAGTTGGAGGTTATGAGCAAAACTCGATGTTGCTAAGGATGTTAGCAATACAAATGCTAATTTTTTCATTCTATTTTCCTTGGATTGGAAGTAAAAAATATTTAGTCAGGTTTATTAAATGGCACGCCCTAAAGGATTCGAACCTTTGACCCACGCCTTAGAAGGGCGTTGCTCTATCCAGCTGAGCTAAGGGCGCATTAAAATGGGATGATGAAAGAATAGAGAAAGGTGGTCGGCGAGATAGGATTTGAACCTACGACCCACTGGTCCCAAACCAGTTGCGCTACCAAGCTGCGCTACTCGCCGAAAGATGTGTAGCATTATAGTTTTCTTTCATTTTCAGTCAATCAATTTTTATGGTTTTACTGTCAATCGTCTAAATTTATTACAATTCAGTTTACATAAAACGGATTTTTCTGACAAAATAGCGTGCGTAAATATTTACCTTACGCGGAGAATTTAATGGCGGCTCAAATTATTTCAGGTACTCAGTTATCCCAGCAAATTAAATTGAATATTACACAAAAAATTGCACAGTATATTGAGCTGGGTAAACGTGCTCCTGGTCTGGCAGTAATTCTAGTTGGCGCGGATCCGGCTTCTCAGGTTTATGTGGGAAGTAAGCGTAAAAGTTGTGCTGAAATCGGTATTTTTTCCAAATCTTACGATTTACCGGAAACCACTTCTGAATCAGAATTGTTAGCTCTTATTGAGCGATTGAATCAAGATCCTGAGGTTGATGGTATTTTGGTGCAGTTACCGTTGCCAAAACACATTGATAGCACCAAAGTAATTGAAAAAATTTCACCGGAAAAAGATGTGGATGGTTTTCATCCTTATAATGTTGGGCGCTTGTGTCAACGTATTCCAACATTACGTGCTTGTACGCCTTATGGTGTGATGAAATTATTGGAAACTACAGGTATTTCTTTTTATGGCAAACATGCTGTCATTGTTGGTGCGTCCAATATTGTTGGTCGTCCAATGGCATTAGAATTGTTACTTGCCGGCTGTACTGTCACAATAACTCACCGTTTTACCGAGGATTTAGCGGGTCATATTCGCCAAGCGGATATTTTAGTGGTTGCTGTGGGTAAACCTAAATTTATTAAAGGTGAATGGATCAAAGAAGGCGCAGTTGTCGTTGATGTCGGAATTAACCGTATTGATGGCAAGTTGGTTGGCGATGTTGAGTTTGAGGTTGCTGCCGAGCGTGCTGCTTATATTACACCGGTGCCGGGTGGCGTTGGCCCAATGACGGTAGCAATGCTTATGTATAATACGCTTTCCGCTTATGAAAAACATGAAAATTTAGTGTAAAAGTGCGGTCATAAAAAACAGTGTTTTTATAGAGATAAAAAAGCCCTTGAGTTAATTCAAGGGCTTTTATTTTTGATAGGGAAGAATTACATCATTCCGCCCATACCTCCCATGCCACCCATACCGGCAGCACCGAGGTCAGCTTTGTCATCTTTTGGTAATTCGGTCACCATACACTCGGTGGTGATCATTAAACCGGCGACAGAAGCTGCGAATTGCAATGCGGAACGGGTCACTTTAGTTGGATCTAAAATACCCATTAAAATCATATCGCCATATTGCTCGGTACCTGCGTTATAACCAAAGTTTCCTTCGCCGTTTTTTACCGCACTTGCGACTACAGAGGCTTCTTCACCTGCGTTCGCGACGATTTGACGTAATGGGGCTTCCATAGCGCGAAGAGCAAGTTTAATACCCACGTTTTGTTCTTCGTTGTCGCCACGTAAATCAGCAACTTTGCTGGCTGCGCGAATTAACGCCACACCACCACCGGCAACCACGCCTTCTTCCACAGCTGCACGAGTTGCGTGTAGTGCATCTTCCACGCGTGCTTTTTTCTCTTTCATTTCTACTTCAGTTGCTGCACCGACTTTAATTACCGCAACACCGCCGGCGAGTTTCGCCACGCGTTCTTGTAATTTTTCTTTGTCGTAGTCGGAAGTGGATTCTTCGATTTGTTGACGAATTTGTGCCACACGACCTTGGATTTGTGCTTCATCGCCGATACCGTCGATAATTGTGGTGTTGTCTTTATTAATGACAACGCGTTTCGCTTGACCAAGATCTTCAAGAGTGGCTTTTTCTAACTCCATACCGATTTCTTCAGAAATCACCGTACCGGCAGTTAAAATCGCAATGTCTTGTAACATCGCTTTACGACGATCGCCGAAGCCTGGTGCTTTCACTGCAGCTACTTTCACGATTCCGCGCATGGTGTTCACTACCAATGTCGCTAACGCTTCGCCTTCTACATCTTCGGCAATGATTAATAACGGTTTACCTGCTTTCGCCACACCTTCTAATACCGGTAATAATTCACGAATATTCGAGATTTTTTTATCGACTAATAAAATGAATGGGTTATCTAATTCTACGGTAGCGGTTTCCGGTTTGTTAATGAAGTACGGGGAAAGGTAACCGCGATCAAATTGCATCCCTTCAACTACATCCAATTCGTCTTCTAAGCCGGTGCCGTCTTCTACGGTAATCACGCCTTCTTTACCCACTTTTTCCATGGCTTGTGCGATTAATTGACCCACAATGCTGTCGGAGTTTGCGGAAATGGTACCCACTTGTTCGATTTCTTTAGAGGTTTCGCAAGGTTTGGAAAGGGATTTAAGTTCGGCAACGACGGCAGTGACTGCTTTGTCGATACCGCGTTTTAAATCCATTGGGTTCATACCTGCCGCTACGGCTTTTAAGCCTTCGTTCACGATGGCTTGTGCTAGAACAGTTGCCGTGGTGGTACCGTCACCGGCGGCATCATTGGCTTTAGAAGCAACTTCTTTCACCATTTGTGCGCCCATGTTTTCAAATTTATCTTCTAATTCAATTTCGCGTGCCACAGACACACCGTCTTTGGTGATGGTTGGTGCACCGAAAGATTTGTCTAAGACTACGTTACGGCCTTTTGGACCAAGGGTGACTTTTACCGCATCAGCTAAAATGTTTACACCTTTTAACATTTTTACGCGTGCGTCGTTACCGAATTTTACGTCTTTTGCTGCCATGTTTAATTTCCTTTTATTTTGTTGCGTGAGATTGCTCCCACCATGATCTATTTCGTTTAAAGTGCGGTCATTTTTCAGCGTGTTTTTGCTTATTCAACGATCGCTAAAATATCGCCTTCGGAGAGAATGAGCACTTCCTCACCATCAATTTTTTCTGTTTTTACACCGTAGCTGTCGCTGAAAATGACGATGTCGCCCACTTTTACGTGCATTGGGTGAATGCTACCGTTTTCTAATAAACGACCAGGGCCGACCGCTAACACTTTCGCGCGGGTAGATTTGGTGGCTGCAGAACCGGTCAATACGATACCGCCGGCAGATTTAGTTTCCACTTCTTCACGTTTTAAAATCACTTTGTCGTGTAATGGACGAATATTCATCTGAAATTTCCTCTATTTCTAGGTTTGTTAAAAAGTTTCTTTTATATGGGAATCATTTTTACGCTTTCAAGGGAAAGGCAAAATTATTTTAACCGTTTATTTTCATCCGCTTCCTTTTCAAATTCCGCCTCAAAAATCTCGCCATCTCTAGGTGGATTGCCTTGGGACGAATAAAAAGTGCGGTTGGTTTTAAAGATGTTTTGTTGGAAGAACACGAATCGGCTACGAATGAATGTATTTACTAGGTAACGACCGAGCGGGCTTAACAGCACGCAAGCGAGAATGTCAGTCACAAAACCGGGAATAACAAAAAGGATGCCGGCAATAAGCCAGCGCAGAGAGCCAAAAAGCGCATCAGTAGGCAATTCGCCTTGGGTGAGCTGCTGTTTTACGCGAGTGAGGCTATACCAACCACGAACACGGATGATGACAATGCCCAGTAGTGAGGAACCAATCAGTAATAAAATGAGCATGAGGATACCCAAACGGCTTCCTAGCCAAACCAGTAGACTCAGTTCCAGATAAATAAATACAAAAACAGCGAAAAGAAAGGTGATAAACGGCATGTTCGCTCCTTAAAAATACGTTGGATGAGCATATTACCCGCTTTATTCTGCAGTGCAACTTTTATTCATGGCTACATCTTTCGGGTTAGAAAAACTAATCTGAAAAATAAAAATAACTCTTAAATGCGTATAAAAATCTGTGACTTGGATCAATTTAATTTTAATCGAATTTTCTATAATTTAGACAATTCAACCAAACGTGTTAAGCATAAAGGAGAACGCAAATGACACAATATAGAAAGGAAGTGGATTTGTTAGGTGAACGTGAAGTTCCTGCAGATGCTTACTGGGGTATTCACACCCTAAGAGCGGTGGAAAATTTTAACATTTCGAAAGTAACGATTTCTGATGTGCCGGAATTTGTTCGCGGCATGGTGATGGTGAAAAAAGCAGCGGCATTGGCAAATGGTGAGTTGGGTGCCATTCCAAAAGAAATTGCAGAAGCCATTGTTAAAGCTTGTGATGAAGTGTTAGTGAACGGCAAATGTTTGGATCAATTCCCATCTGATATTTACCAAGGTGGTGCAGGCACTTCCGTCAATATGAACACCAATGAAGTGATTGCCAACTTGGCGTTAGAAATTTTAGGTCACAAAAAAGGTGAATATAAATACCTCGACCCAATGGATCATGTGAACGCCAGCCAATCCACCAACGATGCGTACCCTACCGGTTTCCACATTGCCGTGTACAACAGCGTCATTAAACTTCTTGAAAAAGTCGCTTATTTGCAACAAGGCTTTGAAAACAAAGCAAAAGAATTCGAGAAAGTGTTGAAAATGGGCCGTACTCAATTACAAGACGCAGTGCCAATGACTGTGGGGCAAGAATTCAAAGCGTTTGCAGTGTTAATGGCAGAAGAAGTGAAACACTTAAAAGCTGCAGCGGCACACTTACTTGAAGTGAACATGGGCGCGACCGCAATCGGTACCGGTTTAAATACCCCACAAGGTTATGTGTCTTCCGTTGTGAAACATTTATCCAATGTCACCGGATTACATTGCACCGGCTCAGAGAACTTAATTGAAGCAACCTCAGACTGCGGTGATTATGTTTCCGTACATGGCGCGTTAAAACGCACTGCCGTGAAATTGTCAAAAATCTGTAACGACTTACGTTTACTCTCTTCCGGCCCTCGTGCAGGCATTAAAGAAATTAACTTGCCTGAATTACAAGCGGGTTCTTCTATCATGCCGGCAAAAGTAAACCCGGTTGTGCCTGAAGTGGTGAACCAAGTGTGCTTCAAAGTGATCGGTAACGATACCACTGTGACTTTTGCGTCAGAAGCAGGTCAATTACAATTAAACGTAATGGAGCCGGTGATTGTACAAGCTATGTTTGAATCTATTGAGATTTTAGGTAACGCTTGTGTGAACTTACGCGATAAATGCGTTGATGGCATCACCGTCAACAAAGAAACGTGTGAAAACTACGTTTACAATTCTATCGGTATTGTGACTTACTTAAACCCATTTATCGGCCACCACAACGGTGACTTAGTGGGTAAAATCTGTGCGCAAACCGGTAAAGGTGTGCGTGAAGTGGTCTTGGAAAAAGGCTTGTTAACCAAAGAACAATTGGATGACATCCTTTCCGTAGAAAACTTGATGAATCCGACCTATAAGGCAAAATTGAATAAATAAAATTCAATATTGACTTGTTTATTTAGTTCAACATCAGCGTCTTAAGGGATTAAGGCGCTGATTTTTTATTTGTCGCTTTTTAATGGCAGTCGGTCAGGCTAGAATAACCTCTCATTTTGGAAAAGAATTTGCATAGGGTGGAAATAATGAAAAACGTATTGGTGATTCGTAACGATAAATTGGGCGATTTTATGTTGGCATGGCCATCCTTTGCCATGTTAAAAGCCTCTGAACCATCGTTAAAACTGACCGCACTTGTACCTGCTTACACCGCAGATATTGCTCGGGCATGCCCTTATTTAGATGACGTTATTATTGATGCGCCGAAAAACGATAAAGCTGCATTTCAGCGCGTGGTGAACGAAATTAAAGCGCGTCAATTTGATGCCATGATCAGCTTCTTTTCCAATACACATAACGCCAAATTAGCGTGGAAATGTCGCATTCCTTACCGTTTAGCGCCGGCAACAAAATGGGTGCAATTTTTCTATAATCATCGTTTAACGCAACGCCGTTCCCAATCGGCTAAGCCTGAATTTGAATATAACTTGGATTTGGCCCGCACTTTTTTACGTGATCATGGCATTGCTGTTGTTCAGCCTTGCCCGCCATATCTCACTTTCCCTAAAAGTGCGGTGGATTTTCAGCGTGAGTCTTTATGCCATCAGTTAAACATTGATGCGGAGAAAAAATGGATTTTTGTGCACAGCGGTTCCGGCGGGTCTGCCAATAATTTATCTTTGGCGCAATATGCTGAGCTCATTCGTGGCTTATTAGCGCGGTTTAACGTCTATGTGATTTTAACGGCAGGGCCGAATGAAAGTGAAAAAGCCCATGAACTGGCAAATTTGGTGCAGGATTCGCGGGTGGTCGTTTATGACAAAAATAACGGCATGGTGGATTTCGCACAATCTTTGGCGTGTGCTAATTTGTTTATTGCCGGTTCCACCGGGCCGTTGCATTTAAGCGCTGCGTTAAATGTTCCGACCATCGGTTTTTATCCGAGTCGTCGTTCTGCTACACCATTGCGTTGGCAGCCGATTAATGAGGTTGATAAACATTTGGCATTTTGTCCGCCAAACGACAAAGCGAGTCAAACAGATTTAAGCAAAATTCATATTGGCGAGAAATTAGACGAGATCGAGCGGTTTATTACTCGGGTGTGGCACTCGACGACGGATAATAAATAAGGTGTATTGCACTACCCAGCCAATCCCCAGTGCGAACATGAGTGTGCCGATGCCTAACACGCCACCGAGCAGATAGCCGAAGAGGCACACTAAAACTTCAATGGACGTTCGCACGATGCCGATTTTCCAATGGAAACGATAACACAACCCCACCATTAACCCATCGCGTGGGCCGGGGCCTTGGTGGCAGGTTAGGTAAAAGGCATTGCCGATGCCGAATAATAAAATACCAACGACAGCGTAAATGAAACGCAGATAAAGTGCGGTAGGTTTTTCCAGCAAATAAACGGTTAAGCCGAGAAAGAGGGCGATCACAAAAATATTCATGACGGTGGCAAGTCCCGGCCTCAGTTTTAATGGAAACCACGCTAACATCACGATTGAACTAATTATCCATGACGCCCAACCGACACTAAATTCCCCGCGTAAGGCTACACCTTGCGATAATATGGTCCAAGGCGCGGAGCCTAAATCAGAAAGAAGCAATAATGCTTCGCCAAATCCCATGACACTTAAAGATAAAAGCAACACACAAAAGGATTTAGGCTCAAATGCCCAAAGGGATTTTGCTGCCCAAGGTGTATGCGGCAGAACCTGTGCTTTCTTCATTTATCTTTAATCCATCGTTTGTTACTAAGTGGCGCGCATTATCCCAAGGTTTATTCATGCTGTCTAAATAAATTACGTTGAATTTTGACCGCACTTTATTCCTTTTTAAGGCGGATTTTGCTTCTAGTGACATCGGGTTGCACTAATTATGATATTAATCAATAAAATTCACTCTCCTTTTTTATGGAAACCAAGTAGAATACGAAGAATTTTATTCAATGACTTTTGAGGTATTTATGGACATTTTAATTAGTGTTGTTGGTATTTTCGTCCTGTTAGGGATTGCAGTTTTGTTCTCTAACAACCGTAAAGCGATCAATCTGCGTACCGTTTTTGGTGCGTTGGCTATTCAAATCGCTATCGGTGCTTTCGTACTTTATGTACCGGCGGGACGTAGTGCGTTACAAACGGCTTCTGATTTTATCGGTAAAATCATTAGCTTCGGTAACGAAGGGATTAGTTTCTTATTCGGTGGATTGACTGATCCAAGCCAAAGTTTCGGTTTTATCTTTGCGATTAAAGTGTTGCCGGTCATCATTTTCTTCTCCGCCTTGATTTCTTTGCTTTATTACATCGGTGTTATGCAATGGGTGATCAAATTAATCGGTGGTGGATTACAAAAATTATTAGGTACATCAAAAGCAGAATCTATGTCTGCGGCTGCCAATATTTTCGTTGGCCAAACGGAAGCGCCATTAATTGTAAAACCATTTATCAGCCGTATGACGCAATCTGAATTATTTGCTGTGATGGTTGGTGGCGTTGCCTCTATCGCCGGTTC
Organism: Aggregatibacter segnis ATCC 33393; assembly: GCF_900476035.1. Taxonomy (GTDB): domain Bacteria; phylum Pseudomonadota; class Gammaproteobacteria; order Enterobacterales; family Pasteurellaceae; genus Aggregatibacter; species Aggregatibacter segnis. The sequence continues at coordinate 593,167 of NZ_LS483443.1, forward strand.
TGTGATGGCGGGTTATGCCGGTATGGGTGTGCCGTTAACTTACCTAATCGCGGCTTCTTTCATGGCAGCACCGGGTGGTTTATTGTTTGCGAAAATCATGTTCCCACAAACAGAAAAAGCGGATGACTCATTAAAAGAAAGTGCAGACGTTGAAAAACCATCTAACGCAATTGAAGCATTGGCAAATGGTGCGCGTGACGGTATGCACTTAGCGATGAACGTGGGTGCTATGTTAATCGCGTTTGTTTCTGTGATTGCTTTGATTAACTGGATTCTAAGCAGCTTCGGCGGCGTTATTGGCGAACCGGATTTAACTTTACAAGTGATTTTAGGTTGGATTTTCAAACCATTGGCATACTTAATCGGGATTTCTTGGGAAGAGTCTGCCATTGCCGGTCAAATGATTGGTTTAAAATTAGCGGTGAACGAATTTGTGGGTTATTTAGAATTTGCTAAATATTTACAACCGGATTCTGCTGTGGTGTTAAGTGATAAAACTAAAGCGATCATTACCTTCGCACTTTGTGGTTTTGCTAACTTCAGTTCCATCGCGATCTTAATTGGTGGCTTAGGCGGAATGGCGCCAAATCGTCGTAGCGACGTGGCTCGTTTAGGCTTGAAAGCCGTAGTTGCAGGTTCATTATCTAACTTAATGAGCGCAACAATTGCAGGTTTATTTATTGGTTTAAGTGGTGCCGTGCTATAAAGTGCGGTATGATTTCGCCATGTTTTTTATGATGACACCACGACCATGTTCGTGGTGTTGTCGTTTATAAGCAACGGAAACGTTTGCTTCATCATGTCAACAAGAGGGAAAAACTATGACTCCACACATTAACGCACCTGCCGGTGCATTTGCTGATGCTGTATTAATGCCGGGTGATCCGCTACGTGCGAAGTATATTGCAGAAACTTTTTTGGAAAACGCACAGGAAGTGACTAACGTACGTAATATGTTAGGTTTCACCGGTACCTATAAAGGTCGTCGCATTTCCGTGATGGCACATGGTATGGGGATCCCTTCCTGTTCCATTTACGCAAAAGAACTTATCACTGAATACGGCGTGAAAAAAATGATTCGTGTTGGCTCTTGCGGTGCAGTACGTATGGATGTGAAATTGCGTGATGTGGTTATCGGTGTAGGTGCATGTACCGACTCCAAAGTAAACCGTATTCGTTTTAAAGATAACGACTTTGCCGCCATCGCAGATTTTGGTTTAACCCAAGCCGCAGTGCAAGCAGCGAAAAACTTAGGTGTGAAAGCTCGCGTTGGGAATTTATTCTCTGCCGATTTATTCTACACGCCGGATGTCAGCATGTTTGATGTGATGGAAAAATACGGCATTCTTGGTGTGGAAATGGAAGCCGCCGGTATTTACGGTGTTGCCGCAGAGTATGGTGCACGCGCATTAACCATCTGTACCGTATCTGACCACATTCGCACCCACGAGCTCACCAGTGCGGAAGAGCGTCAGTTAACGTTTAATGAAATGATTAAAATTGCATTAGAAGCAGTATTAATTGACGATGAATCGAATTAGCTTTAGAATTCACCCGCCATACCATAGGCATAATTTTTTATATGTTACTTATTGAATAAGTACAATAGGAGCTGTTTTAAATTTATACCTGTGGCGACAGCATCATTGGCGACAAATTATTTGTGTAGTTTAGTTTTTCAAATGTATGGGCGTTGTCAATGATGTTGTCTCGAGGGCAGGAGTCTGTTTTTAGCGATTCCGTAGGTGTTTTGATAGAAGGCCTTAGAGTTATGGGTATCTATTAGGCCTACTAGTGATGCATTCACTTTTCCTATGTTGTGCAATAGTCATTGCTCAACATATTTTTTGGTTCATGTATTACATATCCATCTTCGTTATGAAGAGTAAAGCATTTATCCATTAAAGTTATATATCAATATATCTTGATTAAATTTAACCATTAGGAGAACTTCCATGAATAATATATACAAGGTTATCTGGAGTAAGGTAACTAACGTATTAGTCGTTGTATCCGAATTAGCGCGCTCTAAAGGGGTATCAGGACGCAATTCAACAGCGGCATCAAGCAATACTGCAAAAGTACGAACAAAATTAACCGCACTTTCTGTCGCCCTCTCATTCTGCTTTGGCGCATCTTCAGTATTTGCTGCTGATGTTAATGCTCCGAACGTTACCGCAACCACATCATTAACTGTTGGTGCTGCAGGCACCGCTGGTGGTTCAGCAACAGGTACAACAACATTGCATGGTACTGCTACATTGAATGGTAAAAATTTAGCGACTACCGATGATTTAGCAAATAAAGCTAACCAAGCCGATTTAACTGCATTAACAACTACAGTTAATGGCAAAGCTAACCAAGCCGATTTAACTGCATTAACAACTACCGTTAATGGTAAAGCTAGCCAAGGTGATCTAGATGCATTAAAAACTGATTTTGGTAACCACAAAACCACTACTGATAATGAGATTGATTTATTAAAAAAAGCAACTGATAAATTAGGTTTAGGTACAGGTACTACTTACAACGGTATTAAATACTTCCGTGCAAATTCAACAGGAGCCGATGCTACAGCCGGTGGAACTGATGCTGTTGCAATTGGTCCAGACGCTAAAGCAGCTGGGAATAATACTGTTGCATTAGGTATGCACGCTTCTTCTTATGGTGCTGAGTCTGTTACTGTTGGTCATGGAGCAGCTGCATCAGGAACTGCCTCATCTTCAGTTGTGTTAGGTCATAATTCTCAAGCAGGCTCTAAATTAAGTGGCGAATTGATTTATGATGGTGCTCAAAAATATATTACTGGTGATGGTAAGAGTGGCATTGCAATCGGTGATACAGCAAAAAGCCGCGGTAATCAGAATATTGCCATCGGTAAAAATGCATTAACAACAAATAAAGACGCATCTGAAACCTTTACTTCTGATAGTATCGCAATTGGTTCTGATGCTAAAACATTTGCAGCAAATTCTGCGATTGCTTTCGGTAAAGGTGCTCAAGTCGCTGTAGGTTCCGATTCTGCTATTGCAATGGGTGAAGGCGCTAAGGCTGAAGGTACGGATGCAATGTCAATTGGTCATGGTGCTGAAGCCAAGAAATCCGGTTTGTCAATTGGTCATGGTGCTCAATCTGAAGGTGAGGGTGCCGCTGCGTTTGGTAAAAATGCTAAATCTACTGGTAAAGGTGCGGTTGCTGTTGGTGAAAATGCAGAGGCTGCGCCATGGAGAACAATCTCAATTGGTCAAGGTGCGGGTAAAGGCCAGGCTGCAGACCTTGTTGGTGATAAAAACGAGCACATCAATATTGGTGTGGACGCAGGTAAAGATGTTGACGGTCAACTTAATATTGGTATCGGTCAATCTGCCGGCTCAAATGTAAAAGGTAAAGGCAATATCGCACTTGGACAAGGTGCCGGTAAATTCATTGGCGGAGCAAATAACAGTGTTAGTAATAACATTGCTATTGGTACATTAGCAAACTCCTATAACACCCCAACGGATATTGTAGAAAGCGTGGCAATCGGTATGAGTGCGCAGGCGAAAACAAGATCGGTTGCAGTAGGTACAGAAACTAAGGCTACCGGTCTCGACTCTGTTTCTATTGGTAATGGTGCTACGTCTACAGAGTCTGGCGGTGTAGCTATTGGTAATAATGCTGTGGCAAATGGTGAGAGTAATGTGGCATTAGGTCGTTCTTCTGTGGCGAATGATACAGCTGCGACAGGCTACCTTACCGGTACAACATCAACTAAAGTTGTTTCCGTAGGTAAATCTGATCTTTTACGTCGAGTTGTGAATGTGGCTGATGGTGCGGATGATCAAGATGCAGTGACCGTGAAGCAATTAAAAGAAGTGTCTAATGATGTTTTCAATAAAGTAAATTCAAAAATTAATGGTCTTACAGGTGGTGGTGCAGGTATTAACTATGATGCTGCGCCAAGAACCACAACTGAAAACAGCGTTACTTTATCAAAAAATGATGGCAAAAAAACGCTCATTGGTAATGTCGCTGAAGGTACGAAAGACGATGATGCGGTAAACGTACAACAATTAAACAAAGTTGTTGATGCGAATAAAACGCACTATTTCAGTACTAAAAATGCTGCGGCCATAGGTAACTTCAATAATGACGGTGCAAAAGGTGAAAAATCGTTAGCCGTTGGTATGGATGTTCATGCGAATGGAGCAACAAGTGTTGCTGTCGGTAATAATACAAGTGCTGAAGGTCTAGGCTCTATTGCAATCGGTGCGCTTTATAACGGTTCAGCGACATTAGATGACAATGTTGCTCAAACATCGGTTCAAACTGTTGCTAAAAGTAGTACCGGTCAAGGCTTCCTATACAATACGGCGATCGGTGCAGGTTCAAGTACCGAAGGTAATAACTCTGTTGCAATCGGTTCATTAGCCAGAGTATCCACAAAACAGCAAAATATCTCTAGCCCGGATCGTGCAGTAGCGTTAGGTTACTACGCAACAGCATCCGCTTCCAAAGCCATTGCGATTGGTGAACGTGCTACTGCAAATGAATACCAAGGCACTGCATTGGGTAGCCAAGCAACTGCCACTGGTTCAGCATCAAACGCAATCGGTGCGGCTGCATTTGTTGGCGATAAGGGTGTAAACTCTATTGCAATGGGTACAAATCAACGTGTTAATGGTGCTAATTCCGGTAGTATCGGTTACGCAGGTAAATTAGCTTTGACAACGACCGGTCGTAGTTTAGGCGGTACCTATGATCCAAATGCAACCTTAGTAACAGGTGAGGGTACTTATTCTATCGGTAACACCAATAGCGAAATTCTTTCCAACCAATCCGGTGTATTTGGTAATGATAACTTTGTTCAAGCCAAAGAAAATATCCGTGTTGTAGGTAATAGCAATATTATTAGTAAAAACAACCAGACTCCAGTAGGTGGTGGTTCCCCAGTAGCAACATCATTGAAAAATGTCTATGTTACCGGTCATGGTAATAAGGTTGATGTTGGCGTTGCACCGTTAGAAGATAGCAAAAATATTTTTGTAATGGGTGCCGGAAATATTATTGGCGATAGTTCCACTGCGAAAAATATTACCGATACTTACGTAATTGGTACCGGAAATAAAGTGAGCGAGTCAAATGAATTGACCACGACTGATGACCCGTCAGATCCAGCTGCAACCAAAACCAAAATTGGTAAAGGTTATTTCATCTTAGGTAACAACGTTAATGCAACATTGCAAAACTCTGTTTACTTAGGTACAGAATCAGCCTTCATTAATGCAGGTGCGGTATCTTCAGGAAAAGGCAACTACAGTCAGTTTAACTCTGCAGGTTTCCCAGCTTATCAGTACGCAGGTGGCGCACCAGTAGGTGTTGTTACGATTGGTAATGACACTCAAACTCGTCGTCTTCAAGGTGTTGCGGCTGGTTTAGTTGGTCCTCAAAGTACTGACGCAATCAATGGTAGCCAATTGTATGCACACACCCGTCCAATGGGATTTGTTGCGGATAATTCCGGTGCAGAAGGAAAAAATCTTGATGGCTTAGCAATTGATGATACAAGTATCACTATGGCTAAACGTGCTGCCGGACAAGCACTTAAACTTAACGGTGGTGCCAAAGGGGTGCTTTCTGATGAAAATATCGGTACTGTTGTAAATGGTACAAACCAAGTTGATATCAAATTAGCCAAAGAACTGAAAAAATTAACAAGTGCTCAGTTCGGTGATGATAATGCCAATACTACGGTTAATAGTTCAGGTGTAACCATTAAAGATGGTCCAAGCTTTACTAAGAACTCTATCGATGCTAACAATAACAAAATCACTAAAGTGGCAGCTGGTGATGTTAACGCAAACAGTACAGATGCGGTTAATGGTAGCCAATTAAACGAAGTGAAAGAAACCGCTGAAAAAGGCTGGAATCTTACTACGGCTGGATCTGCTGCTACTAAGCATAAGGTTGCACCGGGTACTGATGTCGATATTAGCTCTGCTGATAAAAATATTACTGTAAGTAATAATCAAGGCAACGTAACACTTACATTAAACAAGGATCTTAATCTCACCGAAGATGGAAGCGTTAAAGTTGGTGCTACTAAAGTGACTAAAGATGGTGTCACCATTGAAAATGGTCCAAGTATGACAATTACTAACGGTATCAATGCAGGTGATAAGAAAATCACTAATGTTAAAGCAGGCGAAGCTGATACTGATGCAGTGAATGTTGCTCAGTTGAATGAAGTAAAAAATGCAGCGGCAACAGCAGGTAAAGGTTGGACACTCAGTACAGGTAAAAATGATAACAACAAGTATGTTGTTAAACCTGAGGCTGAGGTCAACATCAGTGGTGATACAAATATCACTGTGACTCATGATCGTGGTAATGTAGAAGTTGCATTAAACAAAAACCTTGATCTTACTAAAGACGGCAGTGTCAAAATTGACCAAACGACCTTGAATAAAGATGGTTTAGCTGTTGGCACCAATGTAAAAGTGACTGACAAAGGGCTAACTGCTGGTGATGTGTCTGTGACAACTGACGGTATCAATGCGGGCAATAAGAAAATCACCAATGTGGCTGATGGCACAATTGTAGCAGACAGTAAAGATGCCGTTAACGGTGGTCAGTTGCATAAAGTGAAAACTGATCTTGAGACTGCGGTTACAGCTGCGAAGACAGAAGTTGAAGCGGGTGAAAATGTTACCGTTACTACTACAACAGGTGCTGGTAAACAGACCATTTACACCGTCTCTGCTAAAGATACTTCAGCCTCTGTTTCAAACGGTTCTGACATGATTAAAGTTGAAGCTGAAGCAGAAGCGAAAAAAGGCACTGTTCATGTAACAAACTATAAAGTTGACTTATCTGACAAAGCTAAAGCCGATATTCAAAAAGGTGTTGATGCTAAAACTAAAGTCGATAATGAAGGTTTAACCTTCGCAACTGATGGTGGCAATACCAACGTACGTAAGTTGGGTGACACAGTTGGTGTGAAAGGCGATAACAATATCACAACAAAAGCCAATGGTAATGATGTTAACGTGACGTTGAACAAAGAGTTGAAAGACTTAACAAGTGCTCAGTTTGTTAAGGATAACGACAGTACTAAGGTTGATAGTCAAGGCGTTACCATCACAGGTGGTCCAAGCATGACTAAGAACGGTATTGCGATGAATGACAAAGCAATTACTGGACTTGCGAGTGGTTTAGATGGTGTTACAGATGTCACTAAAGCACCAGACACTAAACTAAAAAATGCTGTCAATGTTGGTGATTTGAAAACTGTAGCGACAGATGCTTTCGGTTTGAAAGACAAAGCTGGTAACAAGGTTACACAAGACCTAGGTACTACGGCTCAAATTACCGGTGATGACAACATCAATACTAAAGTTGAAGAGCAACCAGTTGATGGTAAGAAAACTGCGAAATTAACAGTTAGCTTAAATAACGAGATTACTCTCGGTGGTACAACTAAGGGTAACCAAGATGGAACTTTAGCGGTGAAAAGTGCTAACGATCAAAACAGCGTTACTTTAAACGGCAAAGACGGTTCTATCGATATTGATGGTGCAGATGCTAAAGGCAAGGTCACTGTTGCTCAAGGTGCAACTGACGTAAATGGTGCAGCGGGTGAGAAGAAAACTCGTATCGTTTACGATGTTGACGGTGGTGCACGTGAATATGTAGCAACTTTAAATGACGGATTAAAATTTGGAGCAAATGACGGTGCAGTTCATAAGGCCCCACTTAATACTCAAGTCGATATTAAAGGTGCTGCAACAAACACGGATTGGACTAAATTTGATGGCGGTAGCAATATTATGACCAAAGTCGAAGGAAACACCGTGACTGTAGGCTTGGCAAAAGATGTTAATGTCAATAGCGTTACTGCAACTGAACACGTGACTGTTGGTGGTACTACCAAAATCACCAATGATGGCGTAACCATTCAAGATGGTCCAAGCATGACGAAGAGCAATGGTATCGACGCCAGCAATATGACCATCAAAAATGTTGCACCAGGCGTGAACAATACCGATGCAGCGAATGTTGGACAATTACGCATTCTTGAAGGCAAGGTTAACCGTGTTGACAGAAATCTGCGTGCCGGTGTAGCAGGTGCTAACGCAGCGGCATCTTTACCGCAAGCTTACTTGCCGGGTAAAAACATGGTTGCTGTTTCTGCCGGTACTTACCGTGGTGAAGGCGCGATTGCATTAGGTGTATCCCGCGTTTCTGATAACGGTAAAGTTGTGGTGAAATTGACTGGTAACAGCGACACCCGTGGCAACTTTGGTGCTGGTGTAGGTGCGGGCTACCAATGGTAATACCGTTCGCTTAATGAAAATAGGGAAGCGATATAGCTTTCCTATTTTTTGAAGGCATACCAAGGTGAATTTCACGATAAAAATCGACCGCACTTTTATGTGCAATCCGGTTAAATAATGTGATTTCCCTTGGTAACCAAAGAGAAGCAACCCAAGGTTGAAACAAACAACTATTTTATGAATTCTACGAGGTGAAGAGATGACCTTAGCAAAAATGTTATTATCAACTATCGCTGCAACTATGTTGGTTGCTTGCGGTAACTTAAGTCACGTATCTAAAGATGGCGCACCGGTGGAGAACACCCAATTAGTGTGGCCTAAAGTTGAAGATTCCACATTTAATCATGACGGCAGCCAATACGGTTCTTGGCCGAACTGGGATAACGTTCGCATGATTGAAAAAGGCATGAATAAAGATCAACTTTATTATTTGATCGGTCGCCCGCATTTTGCGGAAGGCTTATTCGGCGTGCGCGAATGGGATTACGTGTTTAACTACCGTGAAAACGGTGCAAATAAAGTATGCCAATTTAAAGTATTGTTCGATTCTGAGATGAACGCACAAAATTTCTATTGGTATCCAAACGGCTGTAACAGCAACTATTCTTTCAGTTTGTCCGGCGATTTCTTGTTTGATTTTAACAAGGACACATTGACTGCACAAGGTGTAGAAGTGATTGACAATATTGCACAGCAGTTAAAATCTGCTAAAGCAAAAGAAGTCACTGTTGACGGCTATACCGATCGCTTAGGTTCTGATCGTTATAATTTAGCTTTATCACAACGTCGTGCAGACCGCGTGAAAGCGCGTTTAGCTGAATTAGGCTTAAAAGCGCACATCGTAGCTATCGGACACGGTAAAGCAAATCAAGTGAAAGCTTGTGATGGCAGTGGTCAAGCACTAAAAGATTGCTTAGCACCTAACCGTCGAGTAGAGATTTCCTCTTCCGGTTCGTTGGTAAAAGCCGAAGGCACGAAAACGATGGGTAAAACAGGTCCTGCACCGTTATACTCAAAATAAAATGCTAAAAAAAGCCTCTTAACGGAGGCTTTTTTATTGCCATTGATTTGATACAGACAATAAAAAGAGCGGTCGAAATTCATGGTGTTTTTCGACCGCTCTTTTTATGCGATAAGCCCTGGTGACTTACGTCAATTATACTAACAAGCCTGCCGCTTTCACTACCACATGAATGGCGGTTTCTTCCGTGGATTGAATCGTCGCCTCATTCGGGATTTCTTGTTGGGTGCGGTTGACGATAGCACCTGCGATCATGCCGGCACGCAAACCCAGTGCGGAGCACATGGTGAACAAGGTGGCAGATTCCATTTCGTAGTTCATTACGTTCAATTCTTGCCATTGTTTTAATGAACCTTGGAAATGACGACAAATTTTGCCGGTGTAGGTGTCATAACGTTCTTGTCCCGGGTAGAAAGTGTCGGAAGAGGCGGTGATACCCACATGGACGGCATCGCCGACTTCTTCTTTGGCGACTTTGTAAAGGGCTTCGGTACATTCAAAGTTTGCTACCGCCGGATATTCCAATGGGGCGAAATGGCGGCTGGCGCCATCGAGACGTACAGCACCGGTTGTCACTAATAAATCACCGACGTTAATGTGCGGTTGGATGGCGCCGGTTGTACCGATACGTAAGAAAGTACGCACACCGAGTTGGGCTAGTTCTTCTACCGCGATGGAAACGGACGGGCCGCCAATACCGGTGGAACATACGACCACCGCGTGTTCCTCAATATAGCCGAGCCAAGAGGTAAATTCGCGGGTGGAGGCGAGGAATTTTGGGCGATCTAATAAGCGTGCAATGCGTTCCACACGCTCCGGCGCGCCCGGGACGATGGCTAATTGAGCCCCATCTAACATGGCTTTCGTTAAGCCAAGGTGAAAGACTTCTGACATAACATCCTCCTTTCTTGTTCTTTGTTTTTTACGGTTTAATATCACGCAAAATCGGATTCTGCATGGAAATTAAGGTTTCTGTGGATTGAATCTCATCGATTAATTGAATTTTTGCCGACAAGACTAAATGCAGTTCGGCAATCGTGTGCGTCATGACTTTAATGAAAATGGAATAATTGCCGGTGGTGTAATAGGCTTCCACCACTTCATCAATGGCTTCCAGCTTTTTGATCACCTTGTCGTAATCTTTTGCCGATTTCAAAATAATGCCAATGAAACCGCAAACATCATAACCTAGTTTGCGTTCATTGATTTTCACTTTTGTCCCTTCAATAATGCCTGACTGGCGCATTTTTTCCACCCGAACATGAATGGTGCCGGGGCTAACACCAAAATTTTTCGCCATTTCTGCATAAGGGGTTCGGGCATCTTTGGTTAATACACGCAATATTTGTTGATCTAAATTGTCGATATTGTGCATAACACACTCCTTTGTTTTAAAAACTCTAAATAATTATATTATTTTTTAGATGTTATTTAAATAATGATGAAGTTTCTTTAATTCTGGCTAAATTGTGTTGCATTAACCCTAAAGAATGGGGAGAATCTACCGCATTCATGTAGAAACGTTAAATAATATAGGGTAAAAACAATGAAAAAGACATTTATTTTGCAACAACAAGAGATTAGTTTTGTAAAAAATACATTTACTCAAAACCTCATCGAGCAATTAGGCATCATCGAAGTTCAAGGCCCAATCTTAAGTCAGGTTGGTAATGGCATGCAAGATAACCTTTCCGGTATTGAAAAAGCGGTTCAAGTGCATGTAAAACAAATCCCAAATGCGGTGTTTGAAGTGGTTCACTCTTTGGCAAAATGGAAACGTCATACATTAGCCCGTTTTCATTTTAGAGAAGGCGAAGGCTTGTTTGTACATATGAAAGCGTTGCGTCCGGACGAAGATTCGTTAGATGCGACCCACTCCGTTTATGTGGACCAATGGGACTGGGAGAAAGTGATTCCGGAAGGTCGTCGCAATTTCGCCTATTTAAAAGAAACCGTGAATTCGATTTATCGTGCGATTCGCTTAACAGAATTGGCGGTGGAAGCCCGTTTTGATATTCCATCCGTGCTACCAAAACACATTACTTTCGTACACAGTGAAGACCTCGTGAAACGTTATCCAAACATGAGCGGCAAAGAGCGTGAAAATGCGATCTGTAAAGAATACGGTGCAGTTTTCTTAGTCGGTATCGGCGGTAAATTGTCTGACGGCAAGCCACACGATGGACGTGCGCCGGATTACGATGACTGGACAACAGAGTCAGAAAACGGCTACAAAGGCTTGAACGGTGATATTTTGGTTTGGAACGACCAACTTGGCAAAGCGTTTGAACTATCTTCTATGGGGATTCGTGTAGATGAAGCGGCGTTACGTTTACAAGTGAGTTTAACCGGTGATGAAGACCGTCTAAATATGGATTGGCACCAAGAATTATTGCAAGGCAAATTGCCGTTAAGTATTGGTGGCGGTATCGGTCAATCTCGTTTGGCAATGTTGTTATTACGTAAAAAACATATCGGTGAAGTGCAATCCAGCGTTTGGCCGAAAGAAATGTTAGAAGAATATCAACATATTCTGTAATAGATGAAAAAGTGCGGTGGATTTGAAAAACGTTTTTTTAATCCACCGCACTTTTTTTGTTCTATAACTGATTTACTGATGGCACGCATTTTCTCATGCGTGCTTTTTTACATCTAAAACTGACCGCACTTTTACTCTTCTACAAACCCTAATGCGGTTTCTACCACGTCAATGCCGGCGCCGGCTTTGTAGGCGTTTTCGCTTAAATAACGACGCCATTGGCGTGCGCCTTTGCAGTGTTGGAAGGCACCGAGCATGTGGCGCACGATATGATTCAGATAGACGCCTTGGCTGAGTTGCTGTTCGATGTATGGAAACATGTTTTCCACCGCTTGGCGTGGGGTGATAATCGGGGCATTTGCGTCAAACAATGTGTGATCGATATGACCGAGCAATGCGGGATTTTGATAGGCTTCGCGCCCCACCATGACACCATCTACATACTTCAAGTGCTGTTGCATTTCTTCAGTGGTTTTAATGCCACCGTTGATGCTGATGAGCAAATGGGGAAAATCCTGTTTTAGTTGATACACACGTTCGTAATTTAGCGGCGGAATTTCACGATTTTGTTTCGGGCTTAAACCGGATAACCACGCTTTACGGGCATGCACGATAAATTCCTGACAGCCGGCTTGGTGTACTTTTTGGACAAAATCACATAGAAAATCATAGCTGTCAAAATCATCAATGCCGATGCGGGTTTTTACGGTGACGGGAATGTGCACCGCACTTTGCATTTGTTGTACGCACTCTGCAACCAGTTCCGCGTTTGCCATTAAACACGCACCGAACATACCGTTTTGTACACGATCGGATGGGCAACCTACGTTCAAATTGATTTCTTGGTAACCACGCTGTTGCGCTAATTGAGCGCAATGTTGAAGTTGTTCCGGATCGCTGCCGCCCAGTTGCAACGCCACCGGGTTTTCTGCCGTATCAAAATCAAGGTGATCATATTTGGCATGAATGATGGCTTGGGTGGTCACCATTTCCGTATAAAGCAAGGCGTGCCGGGAAAATTGGCGGTGGAAATAACGGCAATGGCGCGTTGTCCAATCCAGCATGGGCGCGACGGCAAAGCGTCCTCGGTAAAAGTGCGGTTGATTTTGGGACATTTTTATGGGTTTTCCTTCATGTCTTTTTGCGTTTCTTCTTTTATCCGCTGGCGGAAACGCCCTGCCGCCATGTGATAAAACGGCTTCGGATTAAATTGGCGTGAAATAATGGAGGAAATCAGGCAGCAAATCAATAGCCAAATCAATACGGGTTGGCAGCCGGTCATTTCCATCACGATAACGCTGGCGGTGACCGGTGATTGGGTCGCACCTGCGAGAAATGCTGCCATACATAACAACACCAGCAAACGCTGGTCGACTGAACCGTCAGTAAAGGCAGCCACTTGCACGCCAAGCCCAGCCCCGATGGTGAGTGCCGGGGTGAAAATACCGCCGGCAATGCCCGTCCAATATGTGCCTACTGTGGCGAACAGTTTCATGATGCCAATGTCGCTTTGTACCGCTTGTCCATCAAGAGCTTGGGTGACAACTTGGTAGCCGGTGCCGTAAGTTTGTCCATTGGTGTAAACGCCAAGTGCGGTCAATATTAATCCTAAAATAATGGCGGTGAAAATAGGGTGCTTGCGTATCCAATGGCGACAGAAAGGGAAGGTTCCGGCTGCGCCTTTGATTAACAAACGGCCGAAAATTCCTCCGCTGACACCACTTACCGCACCACAAACTAAAACCCATAAACATAAATAAGGCATATCGGTGACACCTTGATATGTTGGGAAATAGGGGTTGTTGCCTTCAATCGCCACCAAAATAAAACCAGCCGCGAGTACGCCTAACAATACGCGTCGTTCCCAGCGCAATAGCACACCACGTCCCAATTCCTCTATGGCAAAAATAACGCCGGCTAAAGGCGCATTAAATGCAGCAGCAAGGCCACCGGCCGCCCCGGTTGCCATCAGTTCATTAGCACTCAATCCATTAAATGCCACGCCGTATTTTCGGCATAAGTTACCCCACCATAACATCACGGCAGCACCGATTTGCACGGAAGGCCCTTCCCGTCCAACGGAGGCGCCGATAAGCATCGCTAAAAATGTCAGTGGAATTTTCCATAGAGTTTGTCCAAAGGCGACTAAACGGTTTTTATTGGCGTGATGGGGCAGGCTAAGCGAGGCAATGACTTGCGGAATGCCGCTGCCACCGACATAAGGCGTGTATTTGGCGATGAACCAGGTTAATAACGCCAAACCGCAGGGCAAGATAAACCAAACGGCAATCGGATATTGTTGTGTCCAATGGGCGTTCCATTCCAAGCCCAAATCCGCAAGTTTGGCAAAGCCAAGGGAAAACAGCGAGACCAAGCTGGCGCCGATCAGTAAACAGGTAAATTCGAGGGTTTTATGGGAGATTCGATAGGTTTGACGTAATTTCTTGTGTAAAACATACCGCACTTTAATGGCGTTATGACGTAAAAAAAGAAGCACAGTGTTCATGATGAGATTAATGTTGGGTGATGAGGTTAAAATTTTTTCACATAGAAAATTTTTTGTTCGAATTTTATACCAATAAAAAGTCCTTTGTTAGAAATTTGTTCAAAATCTTTACATTACGAGCCGAAATTCGACACGATATTCACTTGCCTTTCTTTTAGAATAAAGACGTTCGCAAGGAGTAGGTTGTATGTCGAATAAATAGTTTGTGAATAGCTTGGCTATTCGGATTAAGTCAATAAACAAAAATCAAGGAGATTATTATGGCTTTCAATCTTAAAAACAGACACTTATTAAGTCTTGTTAATCACTCAGAACGTGAAATCAAATATTTATTAGATTTATCCAGAGACTTAAAAAGAGCAAAATATGCCGGTACCGAACAACAAAAATTAAAAGGCAAAAATATTGCGCTAATTTTTGAAAAAACCTCCACCCGTACCCGTTGTGCTTTTGAAGTCGCTGCTTATGACCAAGGCGCCCAAGTCACTTACATCGATCCAAACTCATCTCAAATTGGCCACAAAGAAAGTATGAAAGACACTGCCCGCGTATTAGGCAGAATGTATGACGCCATTGAATATCGTGGTTTCAAACAAGAAATTGTGGATGAATTAGCAGAATATGCCGGTGTGCCGGTATTCAATGGTTTAACTGACGAGTTCCACCCAACACAAATGTTGGCGGACGTGTTAACCATGATTGAAAACTGCGATAAACCATTAAGTGAAATCAAATATGTGTATATCGGTGATGCGCGCAACAACATGGGTAACTCCTTGTTATTAATCGGTGCTAAATTGGGTATGGATGTACGCATTTGCGGACCGAAAGCCTTATTACCGGATGCAGAATTAGTGGACATGTGCGAAAAATTTGCAAAACAAAGTGGCGCACGCATTACGGTAACCGATGATATTGATAAAGCTGTCAAAGGCGTTGATTTCGTGCACACCGACGTATGGGTTTCCATGGGTGAGCCATTAGAAACCTGGGGCGAACGCATTAAATTATTATTACCGTATCAAGTCACTCCTGAATTGATGAAACGCACCGGCAATCCGCGTGTGAAATTCATGCACTGCTTGCCGGCATTCCACAACAGCGAAACCAAAGTGGGCCGCCAAATTGCAGAAAAATACCCTGAATTAGCAAATGGTATTGAAGTAACCGAAGATGTCTTTGAGTCGCCAATGAATGTGGCCTTTGAGCAAGCGGAAAACCGCATGCACACCATTAAAGCCGTACTTTATTCCAGCTTAATTTAAGAGGTGGTATATGAGAATTGTTATTGCATTGGGTGGAAATGCCTTGTTGCGTCGCGGCGAGCCGCTCACCGCTGAGAACCAGCGATTAAACGTGCGTATCGCTTGTGAACAAATTGCGAAGATTTATCCAAACAATGAGTTGGTTATCGCGCATGGCAATGGTCCACAAGTAGGTTTATTAGCATTACAAAGTGCAGCCTATAAAGAAGTGCCTCCTTATCCGTTAGATGTATTGGGGGCAGAATCTGTGGGTATGATTGGTTACATGATTGAACAAGAATTAGGTAACTTAGTGCCGTTTGAAGTGCCGTTCGCTACATTGCTATCACAAGTAGAAGTGGATATTAATGACCCGGCATTTAAGAACCCAACTAAACCAATCGGTCCGGTGTATTCCAAAGAAGAAGCCGAACGCTTGGCAAAAGAGAAAAACTGGACCATTGCACAAGATGGTGATAAATATCGTCGCGTGGTGCCAAGTCCGTTACCAAAACGCATTTTTGAAATCAACCCGGTGAAATGGTTGTTGGAAAAAGGCAGTATCGTGATTTGCGCCGGTGGTGGCGGTATCCCTACTTACTACGATGAGCAACATAATTTGCGCGGCGTAGAAGCGGTTATCGATAAAGACTTATGTTCTGCACTACTTGCCGATAATCTGGAAGCAGATTTATTCATTATTGCGACTGATGTGTCAGCAACCTTTGTAGATTGGGGCAAACCAACACAAAAAGCTATCGCATCAGCACCGCCGGATGAAATTGAAAAAATGGGCTTTGCCGCCGGTTCTATGGGACCAAAAGTACAGGCTGCAGTAAATTTCGCACGTAGTACGGGTAAAGATGCCGTGATTGGATCACTTTCTGATATCGTTGATATTGTGAAAGGTAAAGCCGGCACACGTATCACGAATAAAGTGAAAGAAATTTCTTATTATTCATAATAATAAACTCACTTTGAGTATTTTAGCAGTTCAAAGTAGAATGTGCGGTCGGCATGGTTGATGAATGATTATGCCGATCTGCTAACTTCGATATTGACGAGGAGTCTGCTATGGAAGCGTCTAATAAAAAAAAGGTCTTTAATTTCCCATCAGCGTTCACGATTTTATTCTTCATTTTAATCCTTGCGGTGGGATTAACATGGGTTATTCCTTCCGGTTCCTATTCTAAGTTGACCTATAATATGACTGAAAAAGTCTTTGTAGTAAAAGCTTATGGTGAGCAAGATAAAACCTATCCTGCTACGGAAGAAACCTTAAATAATCTTAATATCAAAATTAAACTCTCCAATTTCACCGAAGGTGTGATCAAAAAACCGATTGCCATTCCGGGCACTTATCAACGTATTGAACAACATTACAAAGGTATCAAAGATATCCCTATCAGCATGGTAGAAGGAACCATCGAAGCGGTAGATGTCATGGTGTTCATCTTCGTGTTGGGCGGTATGATCGGTGTGATTAACAGAACGGGCTCATTTAACGCAGGGCTCATGGCGTTGGCACGGCGCACGAAAGGCAATGAATTTATGATTGTATTTAGTGTTTCCGTGTTGATGGTGTTAGGCGGTACAACTTGCGGTATCGAAGAAGAAGCCGTTGCGTTTTACCCTATCTTGGTACCGGTATTTTTGGCGCTGGGGTATGATGCAATCATCTGTGTTGGTGCAATCTTCTTGGCTTCCTCCATGGGGACAGCGTTTTCCACAATTAATCCATTCTCAGTGGTTATTGCGTCTAATGCGGCCGGTATTCAATTTACCGAAGGGATTGGATTCCGTGCCATTGGTCTCTTGTTAGGGGCAACTTGCGTGATTTCTTACTTATATTGGTATGGTAAGAAAGTAAAAGCGGATCCGAGTTTTTCCTATACTTATGAAGATAGAGAAGAGTTTTATCATCGTTATATGAAAAACTTTGACCCAAATACCGTGCTTGAATTTACCTTAAGAAGAAAACTTATCTTAATCCTCTTCTGTATTGCTTTCCCAATCATGATTTGGGGGGTAATGGCAGGCGGTTGGTGGTTCCCTCAAATGGCAGCTTCTTTCTTGTCAATCACGATTATCATCATGTTTATCAGTGGCTTGAAAGAAAAAGATATTGTGGAATCCTTTACCGAAGGGGCTTCCGAATTGGTCGGTGTATCTTTGATTATCGGTTTGGCGCGTGGTGTAAACTTAGTGCTTGAACAAGGTATGATTTCTGACACCATTTTGGACTATATGTCTAACCTTGTAAGTGGTATGCCGGGTAGCGTCTTTATTCTTGGTCAATTAGTGGTCTTCATCTTCCTAGGCCTTATCGTACCATCTTCTTCCGGTTTGGCAGTGCTTTCCATGCCAATTATGGCACCGCTTGCGGACGCAGTGGGTATTCCGCGGGACATCGTGGTTTCTGCCTATAACTGGGGTCAATACGCCATGTTGTTCTTGGCACCGACCGGTTTGGTGTTGGTGACATTACAAATGTTGCACATTCCATTTAATAAATGGGTGAAATTTGTGATGCCGATGATTGGCTGCTTATTGGTCATCGGGGCAATCCTGCTGGTTGTTCAAGTCTCCTTATATAGCGTTTAACATCAATTTTAATAAAGGCCACCTATATCACAGTTTTTAATAGGTGGCCTTGTTATAATGCGCACGCATTTTCTTTCCTAAAAAAGGGATTTTTTATGTTTAAGAAATTATTCGATAACATTGATACGCGCATTTTAAAGGCTTTACAGCGCAACGGGCGCTTACAAAATAATGAGCTCGCCAAAGAAATCGGGCTGTCAAATTCTGCTTGCTTGCGTCGAGTAAACCATTTAGAAGAAAGCGGTGTAATCGATGGTTATACGGCGTTATTGAATCCTAAAAAATTAAACCGCAATTTGCTTGTTTATGTGCAGGGTACATTTTTTGAAGAAGATCCTGCCCTCAAAGAGCGGTTCATTTTTGAAGTGAAATTGATTCCGCAAATCACAGAATGTCATTTGATGGCGGGAAGTTATGATTTTATTTTAAAAATGTTGGTATCCGATTTGGATGAATTTCACGCCATAAAAACCAAATATTTAACCAAAGAGATCGGCATTAAAACGTTAAAGTCAGAAGTATCGCTAAAAACCATTAAATCTACTACCGAATTGCCGTTGTAATTCGCTTTTTCATCAATAAAGTGCGGTCGTTTTAGAAAACGTTTTTGAAATTCACCGCACTTTATTGATGTAAAAAGTAAGAAAAGGCTTGCAGTGAAGACGAGGTTTTAGTAGAATTCACGGGCTTTAATTATAGAAGCCGTTTAATGTAATCATTTATTAAACGGGTATTACGATATGTAATACTAACAATGTCTCCGATTTGGGGACTATATAACAGGTAGCTTGCACCTCCTTTTCTTGTTGTTTTGATGTAAGAATTGTGATGGTGTTAGTTTTTTTATTAGCTAAATTTATTGGAGCTCTGGTCTCATGCAGAACCAAAGAATCCGTATCCGCCTTAAAGCGTTTGATCATCGTTTGATCGATCAATCCACAGCGGAGATCGTTGAAACAGCTAAACGTACCGGTGCGCAAGTGCGTGGTCCGATTCCTTTACCAACTCGTAAAGAGCGTTTCACAGTATTGATTTCTCCACACGTAAATAAAGATGCGCGTGACCAATATGAAATCCGTACTCACAAACGTTTAGTTGATATTGTTGAGCCAACAGAAAAAACTGTTGATGCTTTAATGCGTTTAGACTTGGCTGCCGGCGTTGACGTGCAGATCAGCCTAGGTTAATTAAGAGGTTATTACAATGATTGGTTTAGTCGGTCGTAAAGTCGGTATGACCCGTATCTTCAATGAAGATGGTGTGTCTGTACCGGTTACCGTTATCGAAATCGAAGCCAACCGCGTAACTCAAGTTAAAACTCTTGAAAACGATGGCTATACTGCAGTTCAAGTTACCACTGGCTCTAAAAAAGCAAGTCGTGTAACGAAGCCTGAAGCGGGCCATTTCGTGAAAGCTGGCGTTGAAGCTGGTCGCGGTTTATGGGAATTTCGTACTGAAGGTGAAGAATTCACTTTAGGTCAAGAAATTAACGTTGACATCTTTGCAGATGTTAAAAAAGTTGATGTTACCGGTACTTCTAAAGGTAAAGGTTTCCAAGGTGGTGTTAAACGTTGGAACTTCCGTACTCAAGATGCTACCCACGGTAACTCTTTATCACATCGTGTTCTCGGTTCTATTGGTCAAAACCAAACTCCGGGTCGTGTGTTTAAAGGTAAAAAAATGGCAGGGCACTTAGGTAATGAACGTGTAACCGTTCAATCCCTTGAAGTTGTTCGTGTAGATGCTGAGCGTAAATTGTTATTAGTAAAAGGTGCCGTTCCTGGTGCTACTGGTAGCGATGTTATCGTTAAGCCGGCAGTTAAAGCATAGGTCTAGGAGATAGAGATGGAATTACAAGTTGTTGGTGCTAATGCACTCACTGTTTCTGAAACTACCTTCGGCCGTGAGTTTAACGAAGCGTTGATTCACCAAGTTGTTGTTGCTTATGCAGCAGGTGCTCGTCAAGGTTCTCGTGCACAAAAAACTCGTGCTGAAGTGTCCGGTTCAGGTAAAAAACCTTGGCGTCAAAAAGGTACAGGTCGTGCTCGTTCCGGTGATATCAAATCACCAATTTGGCGTTCTGGTGGTGTGACTTTCGCAGCGAAACCACAAGATCACAGCCAAAAAGTGAACAAGAAAATGTACCGCGGTGCAATCAAGAGCATTCTTTCCGAGCTTGTTCGTCAAGATCGTTTAGTTGTTGTTGATAAATTTGAAATTGATGCACCAAAAACCAAAGTATTAGTACAAAAATTAAAAGAATTAGCACTTGAAGATGTGTTAATCATCACAGCAAGTTTAGATGAAAATCTATTCTTGGCAGCACGCAACTTATACAAAGTAGATGTTCGTGATGCTCAAGGTATCGATCCGGTAAGTTTAATTGCTTTCGATAAAGTAGTTGTAACTGTGGATGCTGTGAAGCAAATTGAGGAGATGTTAGCATGAGTCAAGAACGTTTGCTAAAAGTGCTTAAAGCACCACATGTCTCTGAGAAAGCAACAAATAACGCTGAGAAGTCAAACACAATCGTTTTCAAAGTCGCTTTAGATGCGAATAAAGTAGAAATTGCTAATGCAGTAGAGCAACTTTTTGAAGTGAAAGTGGATTCTGTTCGTACCGTTGTGGTGAAAGGTAAAACTAAACGCCGTGGTGCTAAGATGGGACGTCGCAGTGACTGGAAAAAAGCTTATGTTACACTTCAAGAAGGACAATCTTTGGACTTCGTTGAAGGCGCAGCAGAGTAATTACGGAGGAGTAGAAGATAATGGCTATCGTTAAATGTAAGCCGACCTCCGCTGGTCGTCGTCATGTTGTTAAAGTTGTTAACCCTGAGTTGCATAAAGGTAAACCTTTTGCTGCGCTTTTAGATACTAAATCTAAAACCGGTGGTCGTAACAACTATGGTCGTATTACTACTCGTCACATCGGTGGCGGTCACAAACAACACTATCGTTTAATTGATTTTAAACGTAATAAATTAGACATTCCTGGTGTTGTTGAACGTTTAGAATACGATCCGAATCGTTCTGCAAATATTGCTTTAGTGCTTTATAAAGACGGTGAACGTCGTTATATCTTAGCACCAAAAGGTTTGGCTGCAGGTGATCAAATCCAAGCGGGTGCACATGCGCCAATTAAAGTTGGTAACTCATTACCAATGCGTAATATCCCGGTTGGTTCTACCGTACATAACGTTGAATTAAAACCAGGCAAGGGCGGTCAAATTGCTCGTTCAGCCGGCGCTTATGTACAGATCATTGCCCGTGAAGGTAACTATGTGACTTTACGTCTCCGTTCTGGTGAGATGCGTAAAGTATTAGCTGAATGTTCTGCCACCATTGGTGAAGTAGGCAACTCAGAGCATATGCTTCGCGTATTGGGTAAAGCCGGTGCTAACCGCTGGAGAGGTGTACGCCCTACAGTTCGTGGTACTGCAATGAACCCAGTAGATCACCCGCACGGTGGTGGTGAAGGTCGTAACTTTGGTAAACACCCAGTAACACCTTGGGGCGTTCAAACTAAAGGTAAGAAAACTCGCCATAACAAACGTACTGATAAATATATCGTACGTCGTCGTGGTAAATAATTTTAATTAAATAAGAGGATAAGCCATGCCACGTTCTCTCAAGAAAGGTCCTTTCCTTGACCTACACTTGTTGAAGAAGGTAGAGAAGGCGGTGGAAAGCGGGGATAAAAAACCAATTAAAACTTGGTCCCGTCGTTCAATGATCATTCCATCAATGATTGGATTGACCATCGCAGTCCATAATGGTCGTCAGCATGTTCCTGTTTATGTTTCTGATGAAATGATCGGTCATAAATTAGGCGAATTTGCACCGACTCGTACTTACCGCGGTCACGCTGCGGACAAGAAAGCTAAGAAGTAAGGGGTAAAAGATGGAAACTATTGCAAAACATCGTTACGCTCGCACTTCAGCGCAAAAAGCTCGCTTAGTTGCGGATTTAATCCGTGGCAAGAAAGTTGCTCAAGCTCTAGAAATTCTTACTTACACGAATAAAAAAGCATCTGCTTTAGTGAAGAAAGTTCTTGAGTCAGCGATTGCTAATGCTGAGCACAATGACGGTGCAGATATCGATGATCTTAAAGTTGCGAAGATTTTCGTAGATGAAGGTCCAAGCATGAAACGTGTTATGCCACGTGCTAAAGGTCGTGCAGATCGTATTTTAAAACGTACAAGCCACATTACTGTGGTTGTGTCAGATCGTTAATCGTAGAGGAATAACAATGGGTCAAAAAGTACATCCACATGGTATTCGCCTAGGTATTGTAAAACCTTGGAGCTCTACTTGGTTTGCGAATACACAAGACTTCGCTGACAATCTTGAAGGCGATTTCAAAGTACGTCAATTCTTAAACAAAGAATTAGCGAATGCTTCCGTTTCACGTATCACTATTGAACGTCCTGCGAAAAGTATTCGTGTTACTATTCACACAGCTCGCCCAGGTATCGTTATTGGTAAAAAAGGCGAAGATGTTGAAAAATTGCGTAATGCAGTGGCAAAAATTGCCGGCGTTCCTGCTCAAATCAACATCGCTGAAGTGAAAAAACCTGAATTAGATGCAAAATTAGTTGCAGACAGCATCGCTTCACAATTAGAACGTCGTGTTATGTTCCGTCGTGCTATGAAGAAAGCGGTACAAAATGCAATGCGTTTAGGCGCTAAAGGTATCAAAGTTGAAGTTAGCGGTCGTTTGGGCGGTGCTGAAATTGCTCGTTCCGAATGGTATCGTGAAGGTCGCGTGCCTCTACATACATTGCGTGCGGACATCGACTATAACACTGCAGAAGCTCATACTACATACGGCGTAATCGGCGTTAAAGTATGGATCTTCAAAGGTGAGATTCTTGGTGGAATGGCTGCGCTAGCGCAACCGGAACAACAACCTGCCGACAAGCCTAAAAAGGCTCCGCGCGGTAAAGGTCGTAAGTAAGGAGAATCGCTAAATGTTGCAACCAAAACGTACAAAATTCCGTAAAGTTCACAAAGGCCGTAACCGCGGTATCGCGGGCGGTACAGAAGTTAGCTTCGGTACTTTCGGTTTAAAAGCAGTTGGTCGTGGTCGTTTAACTGCGCGTCAAATTGAAGCCGCTCGTCGTGCGATGACTCGTGCAGTAAAACGTCAAGGTAAAATCTGGATTCGTGTATTCCCAGATAAACCAATTACTGAAAAACCACTAGAAGTCCGTATGGGTAAAGGTAAAGGTAACGTTGAGTACTGGGTAGCCTTAATCCAGCCGGGTAAAGTTCTCTATGAAATGGATGGTGTGTCTGAAGAGATCGCAAGAGAGGCATTTGCTTTAGCAGCTGCTAAATTGCCAATTAAGACCACTTTCGTAACTAAGACGGTGATGTAATGAAAGCTCAAGAACTACGTACAAAAAGTGTTGAAGAGCTGAATGCTGAATTGGTTAACTTGTTAGGTGAGCAATTCAAGTTGCGTATGCAAGCAGCCACCGGTCAGCTTCAACAAACCCATCAGTTAAAACAAGTGCGTCGTAGTATTGCACAAATTAAAACTGTTCTAACCGAAAAGGCGGGTGAGTAATGACTGATAAAATTCGTAGCGTGCAAGGTCGTGTAGTAAGTGACAAGATGGAGAAGTCTTTCGTTGTTGCTATTGAACGCAAGGTTAAACACCCACTTTATGGTAAGTTTATCCGCCGCACAACTAAACTACATGTGCACGATGAAAATAACGAAGCTAAATTAGGTGATTTAGTAGAAGTTCGCGAATGTCGTCCGATTTCTAAAACTAAATCATGGACTTTAGTTCGTGTAGTTGAGAAAGCAGTAATTGCTTAATTAACAACAAAAAGTAATAAAATAAAAGCCAATAGCGTAAAGTTGTTGGCTTTTCATTTTTTAAACGCTTGAAATTCTGACCGCACTTCCGTTTTCTCACATAAGTATAAGAGTGAGATGAGATTTTACTAACTGGAATTTTTTCCTATAAGTAAATTTTTAGAAATAAAATCCCGTTGCTTTTTGTATCTAATTTTGCTAAACTCCGCCACCTCTCCGTCATATACATTTATTTAATGTGTATTTTCGGAAGGTTCGTCCCGCAAGGGTGGTTTTTTAATTTAACGGAGCACTAATATGATCCAAGAACAGACTATGCTGGATGTTGCTGATAACTCAGGGGCTCGTAGCGTAATGTGTATCAAGGTTCTAGGTGGATCGCACCGTCGTTATGCTGCTATTGGCGACATCATCAAAATTACCGTAAAAGAAGCAATTCCACGTGGTAAAGTAAAAAAAGGTGATGTGTTAAAAGCAGTTGTTGTGCGCACCAAGAAGGGTGTTCGTCGCCCAGATGGGTCAGTTATTCGTTTCGATGGTAATGCTTGTGTAATTTTAAATAATAACACTGAGCAACCAATCGGTACTCGTATTTTTGGACCGGTGACTCGTGAACTTCGTTCTGAGAAATTCATGAAGATCATTTCTTTAGCTCCAGAAGTACTGTAAGGAGAATGTAATGGCTGCAAAAATCCGTCAAAATGATGAAGTAATTGTGCTTACCGGCAAAAGCAAAGGTAAGCGCGGCAAGGTAACAAAAGTGTTATCTAATGGTAAAGTGATTGTTGAAGGCGTAAATATCATCACTAAACATGAAAAACCAGTACCTGCATTAGGTAAAGAAGGTGGTTTAGTGAAGAAAGAGGCTGCAATTGATGTATCAAACGTTGCAATTTTCAACCCAACAACAAATAAAGCTGACCGAGTAGGTTTTAGATTCGAAGATGGCAAAAAAGTACGTTTCTTCAAATCTAACAATGAAATTATTTAACAAACTGGAGTAATGCGATGGCGAAACTGCATGATTACTACAGAGATCAAGTAGTAAATGAATTGAAAACTAAATTCAACTACTCATCTGTCATGCAAGTCCCACGAATCGAAAAGATAACCCTAAATATGGGTGTGGGTGAAGCATTGACCGATAAAAAATTGCTAGATAATGCAGTAGCAGATTTAGCAGCAATTAGCGGTCAAAAACCTTTGGTTACTAAAGCTCGCAAGTCTGTTGCAGGCTTTAAAATCCGTCAGGGATATCCAATCGGTTGTAAAGTAACACTACGTGGTGAACGTATGTGGGAGTTCTTAGAACGTTTAATTACAATTGCTGTTCCACGTATTCGTGACTTCCGCGGTTTAAGCGCGAAATCATTTGATGGCCGTGGAAATTACAGTATGGGTGTGCGTGAGCAAATCATCTTCCCTGAAATCGACTACGATAAAGTAGATCGTGTACGTGGTTTAGATATTACTATTACCACAACAGCTAAGAATGATGAAGAAGGTCGAGCACTATTGGCTGCCTTTAATTTCCCATTCCGTAAGTAAGGCAGGTTGCAAATGGCTAAACAATCAATGAAAGCACGCGATGTAAAGCGCGTCAAATTGGCTGAAAAATTTTATGCGCAACGCGTAGAATTGAAAAAAATTATTTCTGACGTTAATGCCTCTGACGAAGATCGTTGGAATGCCGTGATGAAGTTACAAACTTTACCACGTGATTCTAGCCCTAGTCGTCAACGTAACCGTTGTCGTCAAACTGGACGTCCTCACGGCGTTCTTCGTAAGTTTGGTTTAAGCCGTATTAAGGTTCGTGAAGCTGCTATGCGCGGTGAAATCCCAGGCCTTAAGAAAGCTAGCTGGTAATATGCCACTTTAATTTGGAATCGGAGTAAAAGCACAATGAGTATGCAAGATCCTATCGCAGATATGTTGACCCGTATTCGTAACGGTCAAGCTGCGAATAAAGTTGCGATCAGTATGCCTTCATCCAAGCTAAAAGTTGCAATTGCCAATGTATTAGCTAGCGAAGGTTATATCGAAAGCGTTAAAGTAGTTGAAGGTGTAAAACCTGAATTGGAAATTACATTAAAATATTTCCAAAATAAACCGGTTGTAGAGAGTATTCAGCGTGTAAGTCGCCCAGGTCTTCGTATTTACAAACGTAAAGACGAATTACCAAAAGTAATGGGTGGTTTAGGTATTGCTGTAGTATCTACATCTAAAGGTGTAATGACTGACCGTGCCGCTCGTCAAGCGGGTTTAGGCGGTGAGATCATTTGTTATGTAGCTTAATGGAGAGGTAGGAAAATGTCTCGTGTTGCAAAAGCACCTGTTAGTATTCCTGCCGGTGTTGAGGTAAAACTTAACGGACAGTTACTAACAATTAAAGGTAAAAATGGTGAGTTGTCTCGCTCTATTCATCATTCAGTAGAAGTTAAGCATGAAAATAATGAATTAACATTTTCACCTCGCGAAGGTATTGAAGGTGGTAATGCTCAGTCAGGTACTGCTAGAGCATTAGTTAATTCCATGGTTATCGGTGTGACTGAAGGATTTACAAGAAAACTACAATTAGTAGGTGTAGGTTATAGAGCTCAAATTAAGGGAAATGCTGTTGCTTTAAGTCTTGGATTTTCTCACCCTGTTGAGCATGTTTTACCTGCAGGAATTACTGCTGAGTGTCCTTCTCAAACTGAAATTGTTTTGAAAGGCTCAGATAAACAGTTAATTGGTCAAGTTGCTGCAGATATTCGTGCTTATCGTCGCCCTGAACCGTATAAAGGTAAAGGGGTACGTTACGCTGATGAAGTGGTACGTATTAAAGAAGCTAAGAAGAAATAATTAAGGTAACACTATGGATAAGAAATCAGCTCGTATCCGTCGTGCGGCTCGTGCGCGTCATATGATGAGAGAGCAGGGAGTAACTCGTTTAGTTATTCATCGTACTCCACGTCATATCTACGCTCAAGTCATCGCACCAAACGGTTCGGAAGTGCTTGCAGCTGCTTCTACTGTTGAGAAAGCAATTAGTGAGCAAGTGAAATATACCGGAAATAAGGAAGCAGCCGCTGTTGTCGGTAAAGTTGTTGCGGAAAGAGCATTAGCAAAAGGCGTTAAAGACGTGGCTTTTGATCGTTCTGGTTTTAAATATCATGGCCGTGTCCAATCTTTAGCGGATGCTGCTCGTGAAGCTGGTCTACAGTTCTAATTGAGGTAATTTGAGATGTCAAACATCGAAAAACAAGCTGGTGAACTGCAAGAGAAGCTAATTGCGGTAAACCGCGTATCTAAAACTGTGAAAGGTGGTCGTATCATGAGTTTCACTGCGTTGACCGTAGTGGGCGATGGTAATGGTCGTGTCGGTTTTGGATATGGCAAAGCGCGTGAAGTTCCTGCAGCTATTCAAAAGGCGATGGAGAAGGCGCGTCGTAATATGATCAATGTAACTTTAACTGAAGGAACATTGCAGCACCCTGTTAAGGGTGTCCATACAGGTTCTAGAGTATTTATGCAACCTGCTAGTGAGGGTACCGGTATCATTGCCGGTGGTGCAATGCGTGCTGTGTTAGAAGTTGCTGGCGTACGTAACGTATTGTCAAAGGCTTATGGTTCAACTAACCCAATCAATGTTGTTCGTGCAACTATTGATGCTTTAGCAAATATGAAATCACCAGAAATGGTTGCTGCTAAACGTGGTAAATCAGTTGATGAAATTTTGGGGTAATTAATAATGGCTAAAACTATTAAAGTAACGCAAGTTCGTAGTTCTATTGCTCGTTTACCGAAGCATAAAGCTACGCTACGTGGTCTTGGTCTTCGCCATATGCATCATACTGTTGAGTTAATTGATACTCCAGCAGTACGTGGAATGATTAACCAGATTTCATATATGGTTAAAGTGGAGGAGTAATAGATGCGTTTAAATACTCTATCTCCGGCTGAAGGTGCTAAGCATAGTGCTAAACGTCTTGGTCGTGGTATCGGTTCTGGTTTAGGTAAAACCGGTGGACGTGGTCATAAAGGTCAAAAATCTCGTACCGGTGGCGGTGTTCGTCGCGGGTTTGAAGGTGGTCAAATGCCTTTATATCGTCGTTTACCTAAATTTGGTTTTACTTCAATGAAGTCTGCAGTAACAGCAGAAGTTCGTTTAGATGACCTAAACAAAATTGAAAATGGCATTGTAACTTTAGAGACACTAAAAGCAGCTAATATTTTAACTAAGGATATTCAGTTTGCTAAGGTAATTTTAGCTGGTGAAGTTAAAGTTAAGTTAGTTGTTCGTGGATTACGTGTTACTAAAGGCGCTAAAGCAGCTATTGAGGCTGTTGGCGGTTCAATTGAGGAATAATTAATGGCTAAGCAACCAGGCTATCAAACGAGAAGTGTTCAAGACGGTAAAAGTGAACTGAGAAGCAGATTATTATTTGTTCTTGGAGCGCTTATTGTTTTCCGTATTGGTTCGTTCATTCCGGTTCCTGGTATAGATGCAGCTGTGTTAGCTCAATTAATTGAACAGCAAAAAGGCACCATCATTGATATGTTTAATATGTTCTCTGGTGGTGCATTGAGCCGAGCTTCTATTTTTGCTTTGGGCATTATGCCTTATATCTCGGCATCAATTATTATTCAGTTGTTAGCATCGGTTCATCCAGCACTTGCTGAGTTAAGAAAGGAAGGTGAATCTGGTCGTCGTAAAATTAGTAAGTATACCCGTTATTCTACGGTTGTTCTTGCTACCTTGCAGGCGGTTGGTATTTCAACGGGTTTACCTAACATGCTACCAGGCCTAGTTCCGAATCTAGGGTTTGGGTTCTATTTCACTGCCGTGATTAGTTTAGTTACAGGAACCATGTTTTTAATGTGGCTAGGCGAGCAAATTACAGAGCGTGGTATTGGGAATGGCATTTCTTTAATTATCTTTGCTGGTATTGTGGCAGGATTGCCTGCGGCTGTAGGTCAAACAATTGAGCAAGCTCGTCTTGGTCAGATGCATTTTCTTGTTCTTATATTAATTGCTGTAATTGTCTTCGTAGTTACTTATTTTGTTGTTTTCGTAGAACGAGGGCAAAGAAGAATTAAAATTGAGTATGCTAAACGCCAACAAGGTAGACAAATCTTGGGGGGACATACGACTCATCTTCCATTAAAAGTGAATATGGCAGGTGTTATCCCAGCAATTTTTGCATCAAGTATAATTCTTTTCCCAGCAACATTAACTCAATGGGTTGGGCAAGGGTCAAGCTTAGAATGGCTAACTGATTTATCAATGTTATTGCATCCTGGGCAACCTTTATACTTGATTGTTTATGCTACTGCAATTATCTTCTTTAGCTTTTTCTATACTGCAATGCAATATAATCCTAGAGATACAGCAGATAACTTGAAAAAATCAGGTGCATTTATACCTGGAATTAGACCTGGGGAACAAACATCTCGGTATATCGATAAAATTATGACTAGATTAACTCTTATTGGTGGTCTATATGTCACATTTGTTTGTTTAGTTCCTTATATCATGACATCAGCTTGGAATGTGCAGTTTTATTTTGGCGGTACCTCTTTGCTAATTGTTGTGGTGGTCATTATGGATTTCATCGTTCAGATTCAGAGTCATTTGATGTCTACAAAATATGAATCTGCGTTGAAAAAAGCAAACCTCAAAGGTTTTGGACAATAGTCCAATTATTAAAAAGGATAAGCAATGAAAGTTCGTGCTTCCGTTAAGAAATTATGTCGTAACTGTAAGATTGTTAAACGCGAAGGTGTTGTTCGTGTACTTTGTAGCGATCCTAAGCATAAGCAACGTCAAGGTTAGTTGATATTTTTCTTGCAAAGAACAGGTTGGGTATATATACTACCCAACTCATTTATTTCCTTGACGCTCTGTTTGAGTATCCTGAAAACGGGCTTTTCAAGATCAGAGTGTCAACTAATTAACAATAGGAGTGCATAGTGGCCCGTATTGCAGGCATTAACATTCCTGATCATAAACACGCTGTAATCGCTTTAACTGCAATTTACGGTATTGGCAAAACACGCTCAAAAAGCATTTGTGCTGCTGCGGGTATTGCCGAAGATGTTAAGATCAGCGAATTGTCTGAAGAGCAGATTGACAAACTGCGTGACGAAGTTGGTAAATTTACCGTCGAAGGGGATTTACGTCGTGAAGTAACACTTAACATTAAACGCCTATTAGATTTAGGTTGTTATCGTGGTTTACGTCATCGTCGTAGTTTACCGGTACGTGGTCAACGTACTAAAACTAATGCGCGTACCCGCAAGGGTCCTCGTAAGCCGATCAAAAAATAGTCGGGGTAAATTAAGATGGCAAAAACACCAGTTCGTGCACGTAAACGTGTAAAAAAACAAGTTGTAGATGGCGTTGCACATATTCACGCATCTTTCAATAACACAATCGTTACTATAACTGATCGTCAAGGTAATGCCCTCGCTTGGGCTACCGCAGGTGGTTCAGGTTTCCGTGGTTCTCGTAAATCCACCCCGTTTGCTGCACAGGTTGCTGCTGAACGTTGTGCTGAAGTTGTAAAAGAATTCGGCTTGAAAAACTTGGAAGTTATGGTAAAAGGACCTGGTCCTGGTCGTGAGTCAACTATTCGTGCATTAAATGCGGCAGGTTTCCGTATTACGAATATTACTGATGTGACTCCGATTCCTCATAACGGTTGTCGTCCACCGAAAAAACGTCGTGTTTAATGACGTTATAGGATAGTTGGAGAAAGAAAATGGCAAGATATTTGGGTCCTAAACTCAAGCTAAGCCGCCGTGAAGGTACTGATTTATTTCTTAAATCAGGCGTTCGTGCGATTGATTCAAAATGTAAAATTGATACTGCGCCAGGTCAACATGGTGCACGTAAGCCACGTTTATCTGACTATGGTAGTCAGTTACGTGAGAAACAAAAAGTTCGCCGTATGTACGGTATTTTAGAACGTCAATTCCGTAATTACTACAAAGAAGCAAATCGATTAAAGGGTAATACAGGTGAAAATCTATTAGTATTACTTGAAGGTCGATTGGATAATGTAGTTTATCGTATGGGATTTGCAGCAACTCGTGCTGAAGCTCGCCAGTTAGTGAGTCATAAAGCTATCGTTGTTAATGGTCGTGTGGTAAACATCCCATCTTTCCAGGTTTCAGTTGATGATGTGATTTCTGTTCGTGAAAAATCTAAAAAACAAGCACGTATTAAAGCATCATTAGAATTAGCAGAACAGAAAGAAAAACCAACTTGGTTAGAAGTTGATGCTGCTAAAATGGAAGGTGTATTCAAACGTGTTCCTGAGCGTTCTGATTTATCAGCAGACATTAATGAACATCTGATCGTTGAGCTTTATTCTAAATAATAGAGCTTAGAAGCAAAGAGAGGATAAAATGCAGGGTTCTGTTACAGAATTTTTAAAACCACGTTTAGTTGATATTGAGCAAATTAGCTCAACTCAGGCTAAGGTGATCTTAGAGCCTTTAGAGCGTGGTTTCGGTCATACTCTAGGAAATGCATTACGTCGAATTCTTTTATCTTCAATGCCAGGTTGTGCTGTTACTGAAGTAGAGATTGATGGTGTACTGCATGAATATAGTAGTAAAGAAGGTGTACAAGAAGATATTATCGAAGTACTGCTAAACTTAAAAGGTTTAGCTGTAAAGGTACAAAATAAAGATGATGTTCTTTTGACACTTAGTAAGTCTGGAATTGGCCCTGTTGTTGCTGCAAACATTACCCATGATGGTGATGTTGAAATTGTAAATCCTGAACATGTCATTTGCCATTTAACAGATGAGAATGCGTCAATTAATATGCGCATTCGTGTCCAGCGTGGTAGAGGATATGTCCCAGCATCTGCTCGTACTCAGAATCAAGATGAGGACCGTCCAATTGGACGTTTATTAGTAGATGCTTGTTATAGCCCAATTGACCGTATTGCTTACAATGTTGAGGCAGCACGTGTTGAACAACGAACCGATTTAGATAAATTGGTTATTGAGCTAGAAACAAATGGTACCATTGATCCTGAGGATGCGATTCGTCGTGCAGCAACAATTTTAGCAGAACAGCTTGATGCATTCGTTGATTTGCGTGATGTTCGTCAACCTGAAGTTAAGGAAGAGAAGCCTGAATTCGATCCGATTCTGCTTCGTCCTGTTGATGACTTAGAGTTGACAGTTCGTTCTGCTAACTGTTTGAAAGCAGAAACAATTCACTATATCGGTGATTTAGTTCAACGTACAGAAGTTGAGTTGTTAAAAACTCCTAATTTGGGTAAAAAATCACTTACTGAAATTAAGGATGTGCTCGCTTCAAGAGGCTTATCACTAGGTATGCGCCTTGAAAATTGGCCACCAGCAAGTATTGCTGAAGACTAGTTTGGTCGTAGGTTAAAGATTTTTCTGAGAAGGATAAGGTTATGCGCCATCGTAAGAGTGGTCGTCAACTAAACCGTAATAGCAGTCATCGTCAAGCGATGTTCCGTAATATGGCAAGTTCTTTAATTGGTCATGAGATCATTAAAACGACTTTGCCTAAAGCAAAAGAATTACGTCGAGTAGTTGAGCCGTTAATTACTTTAGCAAAAGTAGATTCTGTGGCAAATCGCCGCTTAGCTTTTGCTCGTACACGCAATATTGAAACTGTTGCAAAATTATTTAATGAATTAGGTCCACGTTTTGCTCAGCGTGCAGGTGGTTACACCCGCATTCTTAAATGTGGTTTCCGTGCAGGCGATAATGCACCAATGGCTTACATTGAGTTAGTTGATCGTCCGGAAGTTTCTACTGAAGAAGCTGTAGCGGAATAAGATTTTTAATTTATTAATCAAAAGGTCGAATGTTTTCATTCGACCTTTTTTATTTTTAGCATTAGAATATTTAAAATATCGCAAGATTTCGCTCTTATTTAGTTCTGTTTCTAACCCATAAATCTGCGTATTTTACAAAAGTAGAGTGTGCAGAAAGAATTGCTAATAATAATCCTGCCTTACCATCCAAGAAACCTAATCGAATAAAATACATTTTTACAAAACAACCGATAGCATGGGTTATGCCTTGCCATAAGGTGGCTTTTTTACCCGCTTTTTCTCGTTGGTCTGCCCACGCCTTGGCATAGCCGGCAGATTTGACGAGATAATGATGAATATCCTGATAAGTGTAATGAAGCAAATCGCCATTTAATTTTTGAATCTTAGCATTGTCAGGTAACTCGACTTTTTCATGCACTAATTGATCGCCATAGTGGGCGAAATCTCTGCGGTACAGACGAATGACATAATCGGGATACCAACCGGAATAGCGGATTTGGCTACCAAATACTTCGCTTAAACGCGGGATTTTGTATGCTGTATTTGGTGCATCTTGTGCTATTGCATTTTGAATGGATTGGCGTAATTCTGGTGTGACTCGTTCGTCTGCGTCTAACCATAGTACATAATCACTGGTGACATGTTGTTGAGCCAATTGGCGTTGTTTACCAAAGCCAGGCCAATCAATATTCTGGTAAAATTTTGCGCCGTATTGTTCGGCGATGCGTTGCGTATCGTCTGTACTGCCGGAGTCTAAAATGATGATTTCATCTACCCAATCTTTCACCGTATCTAAGCAAGATGCGAGGTGATGGGCCTCATTTTTGACAATCATTGCAACACTGATAGTAGGCATGTTTTTATCCTTTGTGAATCTGTTGCAAACGCTTATACTAAGCGCTTGTTTATCATTATTAATTTTCGCAATTCTAACATAAGCCGGCGTATTTTCTATGTTACGTTTTTTTTATACCTGTGTAATGTATCTTGCCCAGCCATTTTTGTGGTTGTCACTCCTGGCTGGTAGTATAAAAGAATCTAATTCCCGTAAACGTTTGAGTGAACGTTATGGCTTGTATTGTAAGTTGTCTTCGCCTAAACCTAATGGTGTGCTTATTCATGCCGCTTCTGTGGGAGAGGTCATCGCTGCAGTGCCACTGATTAAGCGTATTCAGCACGATTATCCGCATTTGCCGATTACCATCACCACCATGACACCTACCGGTTCTGATCGCGTTAAAGCGGTCTTTGGAGAAAGTGTTACTCACGTTTATTTGCCTTATGATTTACCTGATGCCGTTGCACGCTTTATTCGTTTTGTGCAGCCAAGTTTAGTCGTGGTGATTGAAACGGAACTTTGGTTTAACCTGATTCACCAACTGGCCAAGAAACAAATTCCATTTGTTATTGTGAATGCTCGCTTATCCGCGCGTTCTACCAAGCGTTATGGTTGGTTTAAAAAGGCATTAAAACCGCTTTTAGAGAATATCACTTTAATTGCTCCGCAAGATGAGGTGAGTTTATCGCGTTACGCTCAATTAGGGATTGTGCCAGAACGCTTAAAATTGACCGGCAACATTAAATACGATTTAAATTTAACAGACGATTTATTGGCTAACATTTCGGCATTAAAAACCCAATGGAATGCTGGTCGCCCTATTTGGATTGCGGCGAGCACCCATGAAGGCGAGGATGAAATCATCTTAAAAAGCCACCGCACTTTACTGCAGCGTTTTCCCGATTTATTACTGATTTTAGTCCCTCGTCATCCTGAACGTTTTAATTCCGTTGCACAGCTTATTGAACAACAACGTTTTAATTATATTCGTCGTAGTACTCATCTGGCGCCGCAGGCAGAAACCCAAGTGTTGCTCGGTGATAGTATGGGTGAGCTGATGTTGCTATATGGCATGGCAGATGTCGCCTTGGTAGGTGGTAGTTTGGTGGCTCATGGTGGACATAATCCGTTGGAGCCGTTAGCCTTTAAATTGCCGGTGATTAGTGGTAAACATACCTTTAATTTTCCTGAAATATTTGCAAAGTTGGAAGCGCGTCAAGGTGTGTTAATGACGGAAGAAAGTCCTCAAGCCGTGGCAGAAGCTGTCGCACAGTTTTTAGAATCACCGACGCTTAGCCAACGTTATGGTAATGCGGGTTATGCAGTACTAAATGAAAATCGCGGTGCGTTGCAACGAGTGATGGATTTGTTAAAACCTTATTTGAATGAGGCAAACTAAATGACAACGGTAATTTATCCCGGTACTTTTGACCCCTTAACCAATGGGCATTTAAATATTATTGAGCGAAGTGCGGTGCTTTTTTCTCACGTTTTGGTAGCCATAGCCGAAAGCCCAAGTAAGAAACCGTTATTCAGTTTGGCGGAGCGGGTAGAGTTGGTACGTCAATCAACAGCGCATTTGCCAAATGTGGAAGTGATTGGGTTTAATAATTTATTGGCGGACACCATTGCGGAATATCATGTCAAAGCGATTATTCGCGGTGTGCGCAGTACGACAGATTTTGAATATGAAGTTCAGTTAGCCCATCTTAACCGTTTGTTGACGCATGGTGTTGAGAGCCTATTTTTCCCACCGGTCGAGCAATGGTCTTATGTGTCTTCTACGATGATTCGTGAAATTTATCTTCATAACGGCGACATGAGCCAACTTGTTCCGCCAGCCGTGTTAAAGGCGTTGCAGCATAAACGAGAGTTAGGTGCGTAGGTATCTGTAACTTACTATGTCACTAGTGCATGTATTTTGCCTGCACTAGCATTTTCTCCTTAGCTTGAATATCCCTCGAGTAAATCCCGCCAATTCTGCTCATTAAACTGAATATGCATTCGTTCCACTTCTTTAGTAAAAGAACGATGTAATCGTTGTAAGTTTGCGTCTTTCCAAAAACTTCCGGATTTTTCACCGCACTTATCGAAGTCGATGAGCCAGAATTGGTTGTCGCTTTCGTTTTGTTGAAACAGAATATTGTGGGCGTTCAGGTCCGTGTGGCAGATTTGCAAATCGTGTAAGCGGCGAATAAGCCCGCCGATTTGTTGCCATTGTTTGGGTTCAAGGGCGTGATGTTGTAAAAGTGCGGTCAGATCTTGGGCATTTTCTACTTTTTCACTTAATAAATCGGCTTGATAACAAATGCCTAAATTCCCCTTATGCACCCGAGCCCCAATCGGTTTCGGCACCGGTAAACCAGCTTGATGTAATTGATTGAGTAAGTTGAATTCCACCATGCTACGAGTATGGTTCAAATCGTTGAAGCGATAACGATCTTTGTTGATTTTTCCCCACAAGCCACCACGATAATAATGTCGTAATGCCGTGTTTACGCCAAATAAATCTGCGGTTTGGAGAAACCACGTAGTACCACGCCCTTTGGCGGAGCCGATAATGCGATTGTGTTGTTGCCAAAATGTTGGATTAAAAAACAGATCTTGGTTTGCCAGCGGTTGATCAAAATTAAAGAGAAAAAAGTCGTTTTTGAGTTGAAATTCAAGCATTTTAAGTGATGAAAATGAGATAGCGGATAGACGCATTCTACTTTAAAATAAGCCGATTCCCAAGTTTAACCGAGATAACAAATCCCCATGGCACTTTTCTCCCAAGCACCTCAATCTCTCTGCATTCTACGTTTATCCGCTATCGGTGACGTTTGTCATGCGTTAGCGGCAGTGCAACATATTCAACGTTATTGGCCGAACACCCAAATTACGTGGATTATTGGTAAAACGGAAGCGCAGTTATTTCGCCATGTGTCGGGCATTGAATTTATTGTGTACGATAAAAAGAGCGGTTGGCGTGGTGTGTGGAATTTATGGCGGCAATTGAAACATCGTCGGTTTGATGCACTTTTGAATATGCAAACAGCCTTTCGAGCTTCCATTTTATCTCTCGGAATCCATGCGAAATACCGTATTGGTTTCGGTAAGCAACGGGCACGAGAAGGGCAGTGGTTGTTTACGAATCAACGAATTCATGATCCTGCTAAGCCGCATGTATTAGACGGGTTTATGGCATTTACTGACTATCTTGGTGTCCCCTCGTCTCAGCCTGAGTGGGATTTACTGGTGACGGAGGCAGATTTAACGGTCGTACGAGAATATCTTGATCCACATCGCAAAAATCTGCTGATTTCACCTTGTTCCAGCAAAAAAGAAAAAGACTGGCTGGTGGAACGTTATGCTGCAGTGGCAAATTGGGCACATCAACATGATATCAATGTGATTTTATGCAGCTCACCCGCGCCACGTGAATTGGCGATGATTGAGGAAATAAAAACCTTATGCAATTTTG
The DNA here is from genome assembly GCF_900476035.1 of Aggregatibacter segnis ATCC 33393. Taxonomy (GTDB): domain Bacteria; phylum Pseudomonadota; class Gammaproteobacteria; order Enterobacterales; family Pasteurellaceae; genus Aggregatibacter; species Aggregatibacter segnis. The sequence goes on from NZ_LS483443.1 coordinate 630,342, forward strand.
AGTTTGTAGATGTGGCTGGCAAGTTATCTTTAACTCAACTTACCGCATTAATTCGTGAAGTAGATTTAGTGATTTCACCGGATTCCGGTCCGGCGCATATTGCTACAACACAAGGGACGCCCGTTATCGGACTGTATGCCTACCATAATCCGCTCCGCACCGGACCTTACAACAATTTAGATAATGTGGTTTCCGTGTATGAACAAAATGCACAAAAAGAATACGGCAAACCTTCAGCGCAATTGCCTTGGGCAACCAAGTTAAAAGGGCAAAATTTAATGGCGGAAATTGAAGTGGAAGAGGTGGTTAAACAAATGGAAGACCTTCTCTTGCCGTAAAAGTGCGGTGGTTTTTCATCTTGTTTTTTATAAAAAAATCGGCACCTATAAAAGGTGCCGATGATATAAAGTTCCTAATAAATGAAGTTAGTCTTTCTGCGTATTATAGGCTTCTAATGCGCGTAAAGAATAGGTGTAAGCTGCGCCGGCATTGAGTGCGATTGACATCGCTAAGGCTGCGGCTACTTCTTCTTCGGTTGCACCGGCTTTTACCGCTTCCGCGGCGTGTACGCCGATACAGCTTTCACAGCGCGTGGTGACGGCCACTGCAAGGGCAATTAATTCGCGGGTTTTAGCATCCAACACGTCGCCTTCTGCCGCCGCTGCGCTTAGTGCGCCGTAGGCTTGTAACATTTTCGGGTGTTTTTTACCTAATTCGCCGAATGATTTTTTTACATGGGCAACATCATTTTTCCAATCTGCAAACATCTTGTTCTCCTTAAATATGTTGTAAATGTGTTCTGAATTTCGGAACAAATTATAGGCAAATTCTTGTATCATACTTGCCAATTCGTCTTAACTTTTATACTTAAAATCTCATTATGGATTGTTTAGATAAACTTATTCAGTTAGCACAGGTCAGCGGAGAAGTGAACGTCCGTTGTTTATTTCAGGGTGATTGGCAGGTGCAGCAGGACGTTGGTGAAAATCAATATGTCGGCATTTTTCATTTGATTGAACAAGGGAATTGTTGGTTGAGTTTGGAAAATCAACAGATTCATTTGCAAGCCGGCGATGTCTTTTTTCTTCCGCAAAATCGACCGCACGTGATCGCCAGTCAAACGCAACAGGCGGCAATGAAAACAGCGCCAATGTTGGCAACACCGCAAGAAAAGCCGACGGATTTATTTAAGGTTTATCATATTGGGCGGAATTCCCCGGATTTGAAAATGTTTTGCGGCATGTTGTATTACAGTCGTCCGTCGTTGTTAATAGAGGCGTTGCCTACATATTTGCATTTGTCTTTGCATGATACGCCGTTGTTAGCATTGATTCAGGTGCTACAACAGGAGGCGGACAAAACGCAAAGTGGGGCGAAATCTTTGATTGATTCACTGGTCACGGTGCTGTTTATTTATATTTTGCGCCACGGATTGCAATCAACTCAGTTCAATCAAGGGGTGTTGGCGGGGTTGCAAGATAAACGCTTGAGTCATGTGTTGGCACAGTTATTAAGCGCACCGCAACAAGCGTGGAATATGGATTCTTTGGCCGAGTTGGCGGCAATGTCGCGTGCGAATTTTATGCGGGTGTTTCAGCAAAAAATCGGTATGGCACCGGGTAAATTTTTAACTCAGCTTCGTCTTCAACAAGCGGCGTTATTATTAAACCAAAGCAAGAAAAGTGTATTGGCGGTGGCGTTGGACGTGGGCTATCAATCGGAAGCGCATTTTAGCAAGGCTTTTAAAAGTGCTTACGGTATGAGTCCAAGTCAATACCGTAAACGTGTCTCCCTTTAGTATGGGTTGAAGACAATTTAGGCTATAATATGCCGCAGTTTGTGGGCAACATCGAATAAGGTTGCCCTTTGTTTTTAAGGAAAGATGATATGTTACATAAAATTTTTAGTTGGTTTGAGAATCGCTTGAACCCCTATCCCGACCAATCGCCGAAAACACCGGAAAACGGTTTGTTCCGCTTTATTTGGTCGAGTATTGAGGGCATGAAAGGCTGGATTTTGTTGTTAGCGGTGCTGACGATTGGTAACGGCGTGATGGAAGCCATGTTGTTCCAATTCATGGGCTTGTTGGTGGATTGGTTGGGGGCTTATACCCCAGTAACATTATGGCAAGAAAAAGGCCATTTACTCATGGGGATGGGCGGCTTGTTAGTCTTCAGCATTATTTGGTTGTTTTTAGCCTCCTCCGTGCGTCTGCAAACCTTACAAGGCGTGTTTCCGATGCGCCTGCGTTGGAATTTCCATCGTCTGATGTTGGGACAAAGTTTAAGTTTTTACCAAGACGAATTTGCCGGACGGGTGTCTGCCAAAGTCATGCAGACGGCTTTAGCGGTGCGTGATACGGTGCTGACGATCGCCGATATGTTGGTTTATGTGGTGGTGTATTTTGTGACCTCAGGCTTAGTGTTGGCATCATTGGATAGTTGGTTCCTCGTGCCTTTCTTCGTTTGGATTGTGCTGTTTATCACCATTTTGCGTTTGTTAATTCCCCGTCTTTCCAAAACGGCTCAACGTCAGGCAGATGCCCGTTCATTAATGACGGGGCGAATCACCGATGCCTATTCCAATATTGCTACCGTAAAATTGTTTTCTCATGGTGCTCGTGAAGCGGGTTACGCTAAGCGTTCCATGGAAGAATTTATGGTCACGGTACATGCCCAAATGCGTTTGGCAACCTCGCTAGACAGCTTAACCTACATCAATAATGTCGTGCTGATTTTAAGTACGGCGATCATTGGTGTACTGCTATGGCAACAAGGGTTGGTCGGTGTCGGCGCGATTGCCACGTCCACCGCGATGGCATTGCGTGTTCATGGTTTGTCCCGTTGGATTATGTGGGAATCGGCACGCTTGTTTGAAAATATCGGTACGGTAAATGACGGCATGAATACGCTGACCAAGCCGCAGACCATTTTGGATAAACCGAATTGCCCACCGTTAAAGGTCACGCGTGGAGAGATTAAATTTAACGACCTAAGTTTTGCCTACGATCCGGCAAAACCTTTGTTGAGCCATTTTAATTTAACCATTAAACCGGGTGAAAAAGTGGGGTTGATTGGGCGTTCCGGCGCGGGGAAATCTACCATTGTGAATTTGCTTTTACGCTTTTATGAAGCGCAGCAAGGTAGCATTACTATTGATGGGCAAAATATCATGGACGTGCAACAGGAAAGCCTGCGCAGTCAAATCGGCTTGGTGACGCAAGATACGTCGTTATTGCACCGTTCTGTGCGTGATAACATCGTGTACGGCAGACCAAGTGCCACCGAGCAGGAAATGTTTGATGCGGCGGCGCGTGCAGAAGCGGCGGATTTTATTCCGTTTTTAAGTGATGCACAGGGACGCAAGGGATATGATGCGCACGTTGGTGAACGTGGCGTGAAACTTTCCGGTGGGCAACGTCAACGTATCGCCATTGCCCGCGTGATGTTGAAAGATGCACCGATTTTGTTATTGGACGAAGCCACCAGCGCGCTGGATTCCGAAGTGGAAGCGGCGATTCAAGAAAGTTTGGATAAAATGATGGAAAACAAAACCGTTATCGCCATCGCTCACCGTTTATCCACGATTGCCGCGATGGATCGTCTGATTGTGTTGGATCACGGACAAATCGTGGAACAAGGTACCCATGCCGAATTGCTCGTACAAAACGGTCTCTACGCCAAATTATGGCAGCACCAAAGCGGTGGCTTCTTGAGTGGGCACACAGATTAAAAACACCTTCTAAAACGACCGCACTTTTGCTTGGCAAAGTGCGGTTTCTTTTTACGGCGTTTTTTAGCCTTGTGTTCCTCGCATTTTTTTAGCGTAGAAGCAATAGATTTACTCAAAGGATAGGGCTGATTATAATGCTTGGCATGATTTAAACGATTTTAAGGATACACATGCAATTTTCTAAAATGCACGGGCTCGGCAATGATTTTATGGTGGTGGATGCGGTTACGCAGAACGTTTATTTTCCCGCCGACACCATTAAACGTTTAGCCGATCGTCATCGTGGCATTGGTTTTGATCAGCTGTTGGTGGTGGAACCGCCTTATGATCCCGAATTGGATTTTCATTATCGTATTTTTAATGCGGACGGCAGTGAAGTGGCGCAATGTGGTAATGGTGCCCGTTGCTTTGCCCGTTTTGTCACGCTTAAAGGTTTAACCAACAAAAAAGATATCGCCGTCAGTACACAAAACGGCAAAATGGTGTTAACCGTCAAAGAAGACGACAATGTGCGTGTGAACATGGGCGAACCCATTTGGGAGCCGAATAAAATTCCGTTTACCGCCAATAAATTCGAGAAAAATTATATTCTGCGCACGGAAATTCAAACGGTACTCTGTGGCGCGGTATCCATGGGAAATCCCCATTGTGTGGTGCAGGTGGATGATATTCACACGGCTAACGTAGCGCAGCTCGGACCATTACTCGAAAACCATGAGCGTTTTCCTGAACGGGTGAATGCCGGTTTTATGCAGGTGGTGAACCGCAAACATATTAAATTACGCGTACATGAGCGCGGCGCGGGCGAAACCCAAGCCTGCGGTAGCGGTGCTTGTGCGGCGGTCGCTGTGGGTATTATGCAAGGCGTATTGGACAATGAAGTGCAGGTGGATTTGCCCGGCGGCAGTTTGCTGATTGAATGGCAAGGCGAAGGGCATCCGCTGTATATGACCGGTAGCGCTACCCACGTCTATGACGGTGTGATTTATCTCTAATGGTCGATCATCTGCGATGCAAAATGAACTGCAAAAATACCTGACTTATTTGCGCATTGAACGTCAAGTGAGTCCTCATACGCTGACCAACTATCAGCATCAGTTGGTGCGCGTTATCGCCATTTTGCAGGATGCCGGAATTCAACAATGGCAACAAGTCACACTAAGTGTCGTGCGCTATGTGTTGGCACAAAGCAGTAAACAAGATGGCTTAAAAGAAAAAAGCTTGGCGTTACGCCTTTCTGCGTTGCGCCGCTTTTTGAGTTATTTGGTGTATCAAGGGCAGCTCAAGGTGAATCCGGCCGTGGGCGTTTCCGCGCCTAAGCAACCCAAACATTTACCCAAAAACATCGATAGGGATCAAATTCAGCTATTACTTGCTAATGACAGCAAAGAGCCCATTGATATCCGCGATCGCGCCATGATTGAATTGTTTTACAGCTCCGGTTTGCGTTTGTCGGAATTGCAAGGATTGAACTTAAACAGCATTAATCTTCGCGTGCGTGAAGTAAGGGTGATTGGTAAAGGGAACAAAGAGCGCATTGTGCCACTGGGGCGTTATGCTTCCCATGCGATTCAACAATGGCTCAAAGTGCGGTTGTTATTTAACCCAAAAGACGATGCGTTGTTTGTTAGTCAGTTGGGGAATCGTATGTCCACGCGCACGATTCAAATGCGCTTGGAACGCTGGGGCATTCGACAAGGGTTGAATAGCCATTTGAATCCGCATAAACTCCGCCACTCTTTTGCCACCCATATGTTGGAAGCCAGTTCGGATTTACGCGCGGTGCAAGAATTGCTCGGACATAGTCATTTATCGACAACGCAAATTTATACGCACTTAAATTTCCAACATTTAGCAGACGTGTATGATGCGGCGCATCCGCGAGCCAAACGGAAAAAATAAGAGAAACGTCATGAAATTTTACCGCACTTTACAGCCTTTTCAGGTGATCAGTTTTGATTTGGATGACACCTTATACGATAACTCACAGGTGATGATTAAAGCGGAAAGTGAATTTTTGGCATTTTTACGCCAATATGACGGTGTTCAAGGCGTGACATATGCCGAATGGGTGTTTTGGAAAGAAACGATTGGGCGAGAAAATCCTCTCCTACAAGAAAATGTTACCGCATGGCGAACGCAAAGTTTACAAGCGCTATTAGCAAAACGACAAAAAAGTGCGGTGGACATTTCCGCTATTTCTGAAAAAGCCATGTCGTATTTTTTACACTGGCGCCATCAAATTGACGTACCGACAAAGAGTTTCGAGATTCTACAACAACTCAAACAACACTATAAACTTGTGGCGATGACTAACGGCAACGTAGAACCAGCGCGTATTGGCTTTCACCACTTTGATTTAACATTACGCGGCGGTGAGCATGGCAGAGCTAAACCTCATGAGGATTTATTCCGACAGACCGCCCGGCATTTCAATATTTCGCCACACCAACTGTTGCATGTAGGCGACAATTTACAAACAGACGTGCAAGGCGCCATTCAAGCCGGCTGCCAAGCAGTTTGGTTAAACTTAACCCAAAAGCATATTTACCAATTCAGCGATGCTCGTCTGTTACCAACGGTAGAAATGTCGGATTTATCGGCATTGTTGTCGTTGCATTGTTAAAAGTGCGGTCATTTTTTACCGTGTTTTGTAAAGAAAAAGGCATAGTCAACCTATGCCTTTTTTATTTTATGAATGAATATTTTCAATTATTTGACGATATCATCTTTCTTATTGTCTTGCGATTGCTTTAGTTAGGTCGGGTAGGTAGAATTGGTGGAATTTTAATTTTGATATTTTAAATTTCATTAAGTGGGTTATTTTATGAAAAAATTCTTGTTATGTGTCGGTTTTGCTGTTTTTTCTTTGACAGCTTGTTCCTCTGGTGTTACTGATTTGAAACCTGTTAGCGCAGGTCAGAATATTAAACATGTTTGCTTAAAAGGGAGCGTTAAAGCCGCACCAGATCATTTTATTGATGCGTTAACTCGTAGCTTAAAAAATAAAAATATTTCAGCTGAATTAATGAGAAATAAAGCGGATTGTGATCACGTTTTATTTTTTAACGTGAGAGGAAATAATCATATTATTGCTCGTGCTAAATTTGAATTGAAAGAGATGGGAACAAAACAATCTTTGGGATCATTATCGTATAAACGTCGCGGTGATGAGAAAGAACGTGTTGATCAGGTTGGTTTACAAGGTCAAACGGATTTAATGATTAACCAACTCTTTCAATAAACTATAATGACTAAGACTATTTGTCAGTTTTCTTGCAATATTTCAGCGTGGAACATTGTTTGTAATAAGACATTATCCAACAATGATTGGGCGCTAGGATATGCGCATTGGCAACAAAATAGCGGAAGTTTTCCTGATTTTGTTCCTAAACTTGAGTTTTTAGCGCCATTAAAACGTCGCCGTTTAAGCGATTCCGCCCGTTTAATTTTTGAGGCAGCTTGGAATCTGGTTGAGGAGAAAAACAATTTACCGGTGGTTTATGCGTCAGCAAATAGTGAAATTAATCGCAACTTTAGTTTGTGGCATGCTTTATTAACGGAAGGGGATGTATCTCCAACCTCTTTCAGTTTGTCAGTACACAATGCATTAATCGGGCAATGGTCTGAATTGCGTCAAGTGAAAGCAGAAACCACAGCGCTGGTTGCTAACAAAGACAATTTGGAGATTGCATTATTGGAGGCCTATCTCCTGTTACGGGAAGGTGAAAAGCAGGTTCTTGTGGTTGTCGCAGAATCACCTCTTGCCCTGGAATACAACGCTCATCCGGTTATGCGTCAGCCTTTTAGTTATGCGTTGGCATTGGTGGTGGAAGCCGGGGAACAATACCAATTAAGTCTTTCTAATAGCGCTTTTGAAATGGAGCCTGTTTTAGATTCAGCCTTAGAATGGGTTAAAAATCAGCATTTAAACTGCACACAATGGCAAACGCCAAATAGTACGGGAGGTGTTTGGGCATGGCAGAAAAATTAGACTGGTTTCGGCGATTTGTTGGGACGGCAATGGGTTTTTTCTTTTGGGGGATCGCAGGGGGCATGCTTCAATTAGTTTTATACCCTTATATGCTTACTAGTAAAAGCCATGCACTACAAAGCCAGCTAAAAACACGCCGTTTTGTTGGTCGGATTTGGAATTACTTTATTCGCTATTTATCTTTTGCTGGTTTGTTGCAAGTTAGTTATAAGGGGTTTGAAAAGCTTGGTCGTCCTGGACAATTAATACTGCCTAATCATCCTTCTTTACTGGATGTGGTATTAATTTTAAGTAAAGTGCCAACGCTCAACTGTATTGTTAAAAAAGATTTATTAAATAACCCTACCATGCGAAATCAGATATTAGCCTGTGGTTTTTTACCTAATACGGAGTCTGTCGAATTACTTGAACAAAGCGATGAGGTACTCAAAGAACAAGCCTTATTGCTTTTTGCAGAAGGAACGCGAACCGGTTGGGATGGGGTGGTTAACCTTAACCGAGGTGCGGTATCTATCGGTTTACGTAGTGCTAAAGTGATTACACCAGTCGTGATTCGAATGTTTCCGTTAAATTTGAAAAAAGGTCAACCGTGGTATCAAATTCCGAAAACACGCATTCAATATGAGCTTATTGTTGGGGAGGATATTGACCCTCAAGACTGGCTACAAACCCAATCTTTACCAATGGCTTCTCGTCGATTGACTAAATATTTAGAAGATTATTTTAATTTACACACAAAGGACAACAAAAATGGAACTGGAACAGCAAATTAAACAATTAATTATTGATAGTTTGGCATTAGAAGATATCAGTGTTGAAGATATTGAAAATGACACCGCACTTTTTGGTGATGATGGTTTAGGGTTGGACTCTGTTGATGCGCTTGAACTAGGTTTGGCGGTGCAAAAAACATTTCATTTACAGCTGGATAGTGAACAAACCCAAGTACGTAATCACTTTGAAAGTGTAGCGACCTTGGCAAGTTTTATTCGTAGTCAAAAAGGTGAGGCGTAATATGACCGAACAAGAAATTCGAGATTTATTGACTGAGGCGCTTGAGTCTTTATTTGAAATCGAACCGGAAAGAATTAAGCCGGAAACCAATCTGTATGAAGATTTAGAAATTGATAGCATTGATGCGATTGATTTGATCGATCACATTAAACGTAAAACAGGCCACAAATTGCAAGCGGAAGATTTTCGTAATGTCCGTACCGTAGATGATGTGGTCAAAGCAGTGCTAAAAATTAGTCAGAGCGTTCAATAATGCGTAAATATGCCCCAACCGATCTAATTGCACTCGACCCTGTATGGTGCTATTCAGATTTCGAACAAAAAGCGTATCAAATGTCCGCAGAATTTCAACGCCGTCAGATTCAAGCTGTTGCAGTGTGGTTGGAAGACGGTGCCAAATTGGCGTGTACGCTTTTAGCCGCTTGGCATGCCAAAGTGCGGGTGTTTTTCCCGCCGAATGTTACGCAAGAAAGTGTAGCGTGGGTGAGTGCTCATGCGGATTTGTGGCTAACCGATGTAGAGATTCACTCTTCCTTGGCAGTGTATTTTGATGATTTTGGTGCACAACAGTCTTGTCAAAAACACGCTGAAAATCGACCGCTCTTTGATTATGACAACCAAACGGAAATTTGGCTGAAAACCTCCGGCAGTACCGGTGAGGCAAAAACAATCATTAAAACCGCAGAGCAAATGTGGCTTGGTGCGGAAGTCTTGGCGGAAGCCTTGCCGTTTAAAGCAGAGAATAATGTGACGGCTATTAGTACGGTCAGTATTCAACATATTTATGGTTTAACCGTACACATCATGATGTCCTTGGTCAATGGCTGGCAAATTGGGCGTAAGCAACAATTTTATCCGGAATGTATGCTTGCTGAAACACGGAATACCGAACAGACAGTGATCGTCAGTAGTCCTGCCATGCTAACCCGTATTGACTGGTTTAATACGACAATGCCGAAAAATATCGTCGGTGTGATTTCTTCCGGTGGCGCATTACCGGAAGAAACTTCAGAACAAATGCGCCATTTATTGCAGCAGCCTGTCATTGAAATTTATGGCAGTACGGAAACCGGCCCGATTGCGATTCGTGATGATATTCATTTATGGCAAACCTTGCCGAATAGTCGTTTAGGCTGTAATGAAGATGGCGCACTATGGATTGAGGGATGTTGGCTTTCGACACGTGAGCAAACGGCAGATGTGGTGGAGTTTCTTGATGGTGGATTCCGTTTATTAGGGCGTAGTGATCGTATTGTCAAAATCGGTGATAAACGTACTTCATTAGCCGGTATTGAAGCCAAGTTAAACCAACATGCTTGGGTTGAGGATTGCTATATTGCGCAACATCCTGAACAACCTCGATTGGCTGCTTGGGTCGGCTTAAATGCACAAGGGATTGAAATTTTAAGAGAGAATGGTCGACGTCATTTGATAGATCAACTTAAAGCCTATTTGGCTGAAACACAGGATAAGACGGCGATTCCACGTTTTTGGCGTTTTACGGATAAATTGCCGCGCAATAGCCAATCTAAAATAAACAAACTGGAATTTAACCGCACTTGTATTGAGCCAAAGCGTGAACCGATTTGGTTAACCGAACAGCAAACTAAGCGTCATTATCAGGCAACCGGCAAAGTGCCATTAGATTTGTTGTATCTTAAAGATCATTTTGCAAATTTCCCTTTAGTGCCGGGCGCAATTGAATTGCAATGGATTAGTGACAAGATTAAAGCGTTGGTAGCGCAGGATGTTGAATTTAGCCGTTTGGATAAATTGAAATTCCAAAAATTCTTACGTCCGAATGACTGTTTTTCTCTTGAATTAAACGTCGCCGAGAAACGGGATAAAGTCACTTTCCAACTGAAAGTAGAAAATGATATGTGCTGTAGCGGCGTCGCAGTGTTATCGTATCGTTAATCATGTTATCACTTGTTTGCCTCATAAATTGTGTTGCCTCTTGTGAATATTATTAAGATTATTATCAACCTTTTACTGACGTTAACCGGTATCGCTTATCCGATACTGTGGCTATTCGCCGATAATCAGCAAATGCTGTTTCATTTACCTTGGATTATGGCGCTGCTTTGGGCGTTTAAAGGGGCTGTTCAACAGCAGGGGCAACGTTATTTTGCCTGGTGTATGGCGTTTATTTTAGCCGTGGTGGCGCTAACCCGCTCCATTGAAACCATGTTTTGGTACCCTATCGTCATTAACGTGTTAATGCTTTCGTTATTTGGTGGGAGCCTATTGCGTGGGCAAACTGTGGTTGAGCGTTTAGCGCGTCTTCAAACACCGGATTTAAATGAGCATGGTGTTCGTTATACCCGAAAAGTCACCCAACTATGGTGTGGGGTTTTTATTGTAAATATCTTGATTACTGCCACAGCCATTGGATTGGAATATTATGATTTTTGGGCACTCTACACCGGTGTGATTTCCTATTGCATTATGGCGATTGTGATGGCCGGTGAATGGTTGGTCAGACAAAAAGTAAAAAAACATTATGAATAATCTACGGGATCCTAATGCACTAATTGCCCGCCATCCTGACTGGCAATGGCAAGACTTTCTAACAAGAGCATGGCAAATTTCAGCACAATTAAAGCAAGAACAGATTAAATCGGTTGCTTTTTGGTTTGATGATGCGGCATCGTTTGCATGTGCTATGCTGGCGTGTTTTCATTCCGGTACGCGTATTTTACTTCCTCCTAATTTGCTTTCGGAAAATCAACAATGGATCAAAGAAAATGCGGATTTTCTGTTTGATGACACTCTGTTTAATCATTACGGTATTGAAAAAAAATTCCCTGAAAACCTACCGCACTTTGATTGCCATCATTCCACGGAAATTTGGCTAAAAACCTCAGGCAGTAGCGGACAGGCGAAAATATTGGTCAAAACAGCTCGGCAAATGTGGTTAGAGGCGGAAGCCATCCATCAATCTCTTCCTTTCCCGCAGGGGAATCATATTCATTTAGTATCTAGCGTTTCTGTGCAACATCATTATGGCCTTTCATACCGTATTATGTTACCGCTTATTATGGGGTGGACGATTGCACGTCAACAACAGCCTTATCCCGGACATTTGATTAAAGAAAGTTTTGTTGCACCGGCAAGTATTTGGATTAGTAGCCCAATGCTTTTGACCCGCTTAAACCTGGATGATGCGAAGTTACATCAATGCCCTTTGCTAGGAATGATTTCCTCCGGCGGTGTGTTACCGACAGATACCGGCAATGCTATTCGGCAACAATTGAAGGTTGATGTGATTGAGTGCTACGGCAGCACGGAAACCGGCGCAATTGCTTTCCGTGCCGATGATGGTTTGTGGCAGCCGACTGCAATGACTAAGGTCGGACTGAATACCGAAGGCGCCTTATGGGTTGATTCTGCTTGGCTAAATCAACGGGAGCAAACGGCAGATGGTGCGGAATTATTTGAAGACAAATTTCATTTATTAGGGCGGATTGATCGCATTGTGAAGTTTGGTGACAAGCGTATTTCATTGGTGAACATCGAGCAGGATTTATTGCGACATCCTTGGGTGGCGGATTGCTATATCGCACAGCATCCGGTGCATTTCCGACCGGCGGCTTGGGTTGCGTTAAACCCCGATGGTATACAATCCTATCGACAACGTGGACGACGTGCCCTAGTGAGTCAGTTACGTCAGTTTCTAATGAAAACTCAAGAACATGCAGGGTTGCCTCGTTTTTGGCGCTTTGTGGAAACACTGCCTCGTAATAGCCAATCTAAAATTAGTAAGCCTGACTTTGAACAAGCCTTTTTAGCAGAAAAAGAGGATGGTCTATGAACAAGGTCATTGTCATTGTTCCTCACTACAACCATTCCAATACGATAGGACATGTCGTTCAGCAGGTGTTGAAACAACATCTCCCGGTGTTGATTGTCGACGATGGCTCTGCCGAAACTCACGTGGATGTCTTAAAAACATTGCAACATATACCTAACGTTTTTGTGCATTACTGCCCGACTAACGGGGGCAAAGGTGCGGCAATGAAAATCGGCTTCATGAAAGCGGCTGAAATGGGGTTCACGCATGGTATTCAGGTGGATGCCGATGGTCAGCATCACCTTCCAGATATGGCAAAAATGTTGCTCGAAATGCAAAAAAATCCGACCGCACTTATTTGCGGTAAACCGATTTATGGCGAGGATGCACCGAAAGCGCGTTTATACGGACGTAAAATTACAGATTTTTGGAATGCTATTCATACGCTTTCTTTTGATATTAAAGATGGCATGTGTGGTTTTCGTCTTTATCCTTTAGCGCCGATTTTGGATTTAATGGAAGTGGAGTTGTTAGGAAATCGTATGGATTTCGATATCGATATTGTGGTGAAAGCCCATTGGCATCAAATCCCCTTAATTTGGGTTGATACGCCGGTGCGTTATCAACAGAACGGCATATCTCATTTCCGTGGCTTTGCAGATAACTGGGGCATCAGTAAAATGCACAGCCGTTTATTTTTCGGTATGTTGGCACGAGTATTGACGGGGCGTAAAGTATGAGCTCTCAACATTGGGCAGAGCAAAATGAGCGCGGGAGTAAGCTCTCCTTAAATTTAACTCGTCTTATTGTGCAATACTGCCCGTTGTGGGTCATTAAACTGGTCACTTTTTTTGTAGTGAGCTATTTTTTCCTGACGTCTCAAAAGGCTCGACGTAATATTCGTCGCTATCAACAACGACTCCAACAAACCTTTCCTCAGGTTAATTTGCCCCGTTATCCCGTGTTTTGTCATTTTTTAGCCTTTGGTGAGGCGATCACGGATCGTTTCGCCGTCTGGCAGAAAAAAATTCGTTATGCCGATTTAATTGATGATGACACGGATAACGTCTATCAAGCGATTCGTTCAGGAGGTCGTGGACAAATTCTGGTTTGTTCTCATTTTGGCAATATCGAGATTTGTCGTGCGTTGGTCGATAACCCAAATCATAGCAATTTTAAGCTAAACATTTTGGTGCATAACCGTCATGCACAAGCCTTTAATGAATCTCTCGAAAAGGCAGGAGCCACTTCCTTACCATTAATTCAAGTAGAAGATTTGGATGCGGCAAAAATGTTGGAGCTACATGAACGGCTTGAGCGTGGTGAGTGGATTGCGATTGCGGCCGATCGCGTGCCGGTACGCGGCGATAAAACGCAAAAAGTGGATTTCTTAGGTGCTCAAGCTTCCTTTCCACAAGGTGTATGGCTGATGGCAAGTTTACTGAAAGCCCCCATTAATACGGTCTTTTGCTTAAAAAAATGGGGCGACTATCATTTAAAATTGCGTCATTTTTCCGGCCCTATCGAGGGGCACGGAAAGCAACGAGCTGAGAATATTGAACAGGCAATGCAACGCTATGCGGATTTATTAGCGAAAGAATGTGCCGAAAACCCCTTGTATTGGTTTAATTTTTACGATTTTTGGGAAGATGATTAAAATGTTAAGAAAGAAAAAAGACGTTTATTGTCACCATGCCTCTGAATATGAAATCCAGTTTTTTGATGTGGATTCTATGAATATTATGTGGCATGGGCATTATGTGAAATATTTGGAAATGGCGCGTTGTGCCTTTTTAGACGAAATTCATTACACCTATGATGTGATGAAAGAAAAAGGCTACGGTTGGCCTATCGTCCAGTTGAATTTGAAATATGTGAAACCGGCGTTGTTTCGCCAAAAAATTCGTGTGGAGCTTTCGTTGGTGGAATATGAAACCTGCATTCGCATTGATTATATTATTCGTGATATTGCAACGAATGAGAAACTCACTGCAGGTAGCACAACGCAAGTGGCCGTAGAAATTAAAAGCGGAGAGATGCAGCTGCAGACACCGCCTTGTTGGCGAAGTGCGGTGGAAAATCACCCGACTTTCCAACGGGAGACGGCATAATGCGTATTTTATTGACTATTTGTTTATTGTGGTTGAGTCCGTTGACTTGGGCATTTTCTGAAAATGAACTTATTACTTTGTTGCAAACCCCGCAAAACGTGCAAGGTGATTTTACCCAACAGCGTTTTCTGAAATCTTTAAATAAGCCAATTACCACCCAAGGTAAATTTGTCTTATTGGCGCAAAAAGGGCTTTTATGGCAAATGGAAAAACCCTTTACTAATCAGCTCCGTGTAAAAAAAGACGGCATTATGCAATGGGATGGAAAGCAATGGGTGGCAAATGGAAAAATGGGACAGGCGGAACAAATCAGTTTGTTCCTCGGTTTGTTATCGGGGGATATTTCCGGGTTAAAAACGCAATTTGATGCAATGCTGGTTGGTGAAGCGAAAAATTGGTCTTTAACGTTAACCCCAAGTTCGTTGCTGATGAAACAGATTTTTAATCATATTGAAATTCAAGGTGATAGCGTGGTGAAAACCATTGTGTTAGATGAAAAACAAGGAGATAAAACCCAAATTCATTTTGACAATGTTCAGCAAAACCAACCGTTAACGGCGTTCGCTCAGGCGGCGTTGGAATAAAAAAACGATGAAAAAATCCACCGCACTTGCCTTTCTTTATGCTTCATTTTTACTGATCACCTTGTTGCTGTTTGGCTATGCTGTGAAGCAAGGTCATTGGCTACAAACGGATTTGCGCGCTTTATTGCCGCAAGAACAAGGATGGTCGTCTTGGCAGGCGAAGGCGGATCAACATCAAGAAGAACAACTCAATCAACAGGTGATTTTGCTGGTCGGCCATTCGGATGCGCAAACCGCCTTTACATTAAATGCGTCTGTGGCGCAACAATGGCGGGAAAGTGGGTTGTTTGCTCAGGTGAATGAGCGAATGCAGCCGGATATTGATGTGTTACGCAATGAAATCAAACACCTACGTTTAGCCACCTTGCCTCAAGAGATTCGTCAGCAGTTATTAACGGCACCCCAAGTTTATTTCCAACAATATGCGGAACAATTGCTCAATCCTTTTACGCAAAGCAATTTATTATCTTTAGAGCAAGATTGGCTAGGGTTGGGGCGTTTTGTCTTGCCTCAGGCACAAACACAAAGTCGTATTCAATGGAATGCGATAAATGGCATGCTTTATGTGACGGAAAATGATCAAACATGGGTGTTGTTACGAGGCGTATTGCGACAGAGTAGTTTGATTAATCCATCTGTTAATTTGACCGCACTTTTGGCGCAAAATCGTCTTCAAATTGAAGAAAATAAAGGGCAAATGCGTGCTGCAGGTACGGCGTTATTTGCGGCTCATGCCAAAGTGAAAGCAGAACAAGAAAGCACTTTCATGAGTATTTTGGGCATTAGCCTGACCTTATTGTTGTTACTATTTACGTTTCGAACCTTTCGTGTGCTTTGGTTGTTTTTGCCGATCTTAGCCGGTATGTTAAGTGGCGTGACGGCAACGGTGTACGCATTTGGACAAATTCACATTTTAACCCTTGTTATCGGTACCAGCTTAATCGGTGTGCTCATTGATTTCCCGCTTCATTGGCTTTCATCTTCACTTTCTCATGTTACTTGGAACGCCGCTCAGACCATGCGGAAATTGCGTTTTACCTTTTTGATTAGTCTATTGGTGACTTTGCTCGGGTATGGCTTGTTAGGTTTTACGGTACTTCCGGTATTAAAACAAACCGCACTTTTTTCTGCCGTAGCGCTGATTGCTGCGATGTTAGCGACCTTGCTCTTTTTGCCGCCACTATTTCGTCATTATCAGGCAAAACCTTTGCTTTCCCGACCTAAAGTGCGGTCGATTTTTACGCTGTTTTTACACTATAAATTCGGCATTTTGGCGAAAAGTATCGCTTTGCTTTTTGTTGCGGCAGGGTTGTTTCAATCAAGTTGGCGCGATGATATTCGCGAATGGGTTGCTATGCCGCAGGGAATGCTGATGGAAGCAAAGCAAATCAGTGAGTTAACGGGCATTGATTTAGGGAATCGTTATTTCTTGGTACTTGCAGAGAATGATGATGAATTACTGGAAAAAGAGACTGTCTTGACTCAGCAACTAGAGGCGCAAAATATTCCGTACCGAGCCTTATCTCAATGGCTTATGTCCACAAACCAACAGCAACAATTCATTCAGCAATTCACTGCGGCGGTCCAACCGCAAGATTATGCTGTGTTGCAAGATATAGGGATTCCGCCGGAAACTATCCAAACCGCTTTGCTGGCGTTAGGTACAGAAACGCCTTTATCCTTGTCTTCTGCCTTGCAACAACAAATCGGGCAAGCGTGGCAAACGTTATATTTGGGGTATTTATTGCCGGAGAAAGTTGCCGGTATTGTGCAGATTGTTGGTCAATCTGCCTTTCCGTTTGAAAATTTGGCCAATCAGCAAGATATCTTTTGGACGGATAAACGATCGCATTTGAATCAAGCATTTCAAGCCACCCGTGATCAGGCAGCCTGGCTTAAAGCAATGTCATTTTTGTTTGCCGGTTTATTGTTATGGCGTTTCTTTGGTGTGAAAAAGACGGTGACCATGTTATTGCCACCATTATGTGCCATTGTGTTGACGATAGCCATTTTCGGCTGGGTAGGCTGGCCAATCAGTTTATTTACGATGTTCGGCTTGTTATTAGTGTCTGCCATCGGGATTGATTATACCGCCTATATGCAAACGGCAAATGAACCTTTATACGGTAAGTACATTGCGGTATTATTGGCGGCGACCACAACGCTCATTTCCTTTGTTTTACTGGGCTTAAGCTCAACACCTGCTGTTGCCTCTTTTGGTTTAAGCGTCAGTCTTGGTGTGTTATTCAGTGTTATCATTACGTTTAAAATGTTGCGGTAAGGAAGTATGAAATATTGTTTAATTCTCTTTTTTGCCATGTTAACGGCGTGTAGCACATTACCAACGGTAAAACAGTTGCCGGCGCATCAAGGCATTCGAGTCTTTAAAGTCGAACAAGTGACGGCTGAAAATCAATTACAGCAAGCCAGTTTGTTAACCTTACAAATGGATGCACAACAATGGCGTTGGGTGCAAACGGATCCGCTTGGTGCACCGTTAGCGAGAGTAATTTTAACTAAACAAGGGTGGCAAAATGACGGTTTTGTTATGCCGAATCAACAGGCTCGTCAGCTCTTTTCCGCCCTTTCTACGGCGTTAAACCCGCAGCAACCTTTATTTGATTTTAGCGCTGTTCAGCCTATTTCAAACGGCGCAGATTATTTTGTTAAACAGAAAAAAGTATGGCAAATCAGACAATTGCCATCCATGATTGAAATCGATTTGTCGGATCATAGCCATTGGCGAATCGAGGAACTAAATTAAGAGAAAAATGACCGCACTTTATTTAAGCAAACCGGCAATCCTAAGCAGTTTAGGTGAAGGTATCGAGAGACATGTTCAATATTTACTGAATGCCGAGGATTCGCCACTAAAACTTTCCGAGCGTGCTTTTCATATTTATGGGCTAGATGGAAAACCACGCGTCTTTGGCGAAGTGAATGTTCCTTTACGTCCTTTCCCACAGAATTTACCGGAAATCCATGTGAGCCGTAACAATCAATTACTGTGGCATTGTTTGGCGCAAATAGAAGATCAGATCGTATCGGTCATTCAACGTTTTGGAAAACATCGTATTGCCGTAGTAATTGGCACATCGACAACCGGCGTTGATGAAAATATTCCGGTGTTTAAATATGCGGCACAACATCATGACTGGTCAGGTGAATCCTTTAAACAACAGCAACAATATTTTTCTGCACCGGCTGATTTTGTCGCTTATCAATATGGTTTGGAAGGGCTAACTTACGGTATTTCTACTGCCTGTACTTCCGGTGCAAAAGCATTAATCAGCGCCGCGCGTTTATTAAATGCCGGCTTGTGTGATGCGGTGATTTGCGGTGGGGTAGATGAACTTTCACCTCTCACGATCAGCGGTTTTTCCTCTTTGTCCGTGTTGTCCGATAAACGTTCTAACCCGCTTTCGGTTAATCGTGATGGCATCAATCTTGGTGAAGGCGCCGCTGTTTTTATCATGACACGAGAAAAATCAGAGGAAAGCAACATTGCGTTGTTAGGTTACGGCGCAAGTAGCGATGCTTATCATATGTCGTCTCCGCATCCTGAAGGTGAGGGCGCGATTGCTGCGTTTCGTGCTGCACTGAACTCAGCCAAATTAGCAGCGGATGAAATCGGTTGGATTAATTTACACGGCACGGGCACAGTACATAACGACCAAATGGAAACCTTAGCGGTTCATCAGGTGTTTGGTGATAATACGCCATGCACCACGACCAAACCCTACACGGGGCATACTCTTGGTGCAGCTGGGGCTGTAGAGGCGGCGATTGTATGGGGTATTATCGATCGTACATTGAATCCAACAGGTAAGTTGCCTGCCCAATTATGGGATCATCAGACCGATGCCGCATTGCCGACAATAAATATCACCCATGAAAAAAGTCAGTGGGCTAAGTCACAACGTATTGGGGCGAGCAGTTCTTTTGCTTTTGGTGGAAATAATACCGTATTGATTTTAGGGGAACGACATGGCTGATTTAACCTGTCCGATAACAGACATTGCACCTTTGGTGCCGCACAGTGGCAAAATGATTATGCTGGACAAAATTCTTGATTTTGGTACAGATTTTTTGATTGCCGAGATGGAGGTTAGACCGGATAACCTTTTTCTTCAGGGGGAGAGGCTGCCTAGTTTTTTAGGGGCGGAAATTATGGCGCAAGGCGTTGCCGCCTGGGATGGCTGTAAATGTGCGCAACTCGGAAAACCCATCGGATTAGGGTACTGGCTGGGTTCGCGTAAATTAAGTATTCATCAGCCTTATATTGCTATGGGCAGTAAATTACGTATTCAAATTAAGCTTTCCATTGAAGATGCTTCCGGTTTTGGCGTGTTCGATTGCCAATTAATCGATGCTCACAGTCAACAGATTATCGTGGAAGGCGCGTTAAATGTCTTCAGACCGCAAGCGTAAATTCATCGCTAAAAACCACCGCACTTTTTATCTAATCTAAGGAATTTATATGAGTGAAACAGTTTTAATCACAGGTTCTAGCCGAGGTATTGGCAAGGCGATAGCCTTACAGTTGGCACGGTCAGGCTTTGACATTGTGGTACATTGCCGTAGTCGATTGGAAGAGGCGGAAGAGGTTGCGCAGGTTGTTCGTGAATTGGGTCAACGTGGTCGCGTATTGCAGTTTGATGTCAGTCATCGTGCGGAGGTCGCAGAAAAGCTACTTGCCGATGTGGAAGAGAACGGCGCTTATTACGGCGTGGTATTGAATGCAGGACTCACCCGTGATAACGCATTTCCAGCCTTAACCGAAGAGGACTGGGATCAAGTATTGCGTACGAATTTGGATGGTTTTTACAATGTATTACATCCGATTATGATGCCAATGATTCGTCGCCGAAAAGCAGGGCGTATTGTTTGTATTACATCGGTGTCGGGCTTAATCGGCAATCGTGGTCAGGTCAATTATAGTGCTTCCAAAGCCGGGATTATCGGTGCGGCGAAGGCGCTTGCAGTGGAATTAGCAAAACGTAAAATTACGGTAAACTGTGTGGCGCCGGGATTAATTGATACGGATATTCTGGATGAAAATGTGCCTATTGATGAAATTCTAAAAGTGATTCCGGCTGGGCGAATGGGCGAGCCGGAAGAAGTGGCACATGCGGTAGATTTTCTCATGGATGAGAAAGCGGCTTACATCACCCGCCAAGTGATCGCCGTGAATGGCGGTTTATGCTAACGCATCTAGAAACCATGAAGACGTCAAAGAGATAAATTAATGAAACGAGTTGTGATTACGGGAATCGGCGCCGTTACTGCCTTTGGTAAGGAATGGTCGTCTGTCAAAGCGGCTTTCCAACGCAAACAAAATGCGGTACAGGCAAAAACAGAATGGGCAGAACGTTATCCTGAGTTGGGCGCTAATCTGGGGGCCGAAATTTTCGATTATCAGCCGCCGGCACATTGGAATCGTAAACAATTACGCAGCCTCGGGCGGGTGTCACAATTTGCCGTGGAAGCCGCCGAACGCGCGTTAGCCGATGCCGGGTTATTGGATGAAAACGGTGAAATTCTGGCTTATTTAAAGGACGGCAGAATGGGCGTTGCTTGTGGTTCTTCGACAGGCTCTACCAATGATGTGCGTGATGCGGCTGAATTACTTATGACCGGTAAATCCGATGGTTTTAATGCGAATACTTATGTGCGCATGATGCCGCATACCGCCGCCGCCAATATCGGTATCTTCTTTGGTTTGACCGGACGAATTATTCCTACTTCTAGTGCGTGCTCTTCTGGTAGCCAAGGTATCGGCTACGCTTATGAGTCAATAAAATACGGTTTAATTCCCATGATGTTGGCTGGCGGTGCGGAGGAGTTTTGCCCGTCGGAAGTCTATGTGTTTGATTCTTTATATGCGGCCAGCCGCAATAATGCCAATCCGGACAAAACACCACGTCCTTATGATAAAGATCGTGATGGTTTGGTTATTGGTGAGGGTGCCGGGATTTTTGTCCTCGAGGAGCTGGAGCATGCGCTTGCCCGTAACGCTAATATTATTGCAGAAGTCGTGGGCTATGGGGCGAATAGCGATGGTGCGCATGTGACCCGTCCGCAAAAAGACACAATGCAACGTTGCATGGAATTGGCATTAAAGGATGCTCGTTTATCTCCGGAAAATATTGGTTATGTGAATGGACATGGTACGGCAACAGAACAAGGTGATATTGCAGAAACGCTCGCGACAGAAGCCGTATTCGGTCACATTCCATTAAGTTCACAAAAAAGTTATTTAGGCCACACACTTGGGGCTTGTGGAGCGTTAGAATCCTGGTTCTCCATTGAAATGATGCGTGATGGCTGGTTCGCACCAACCATTAATCTAGATCATATTGATGAGCGTTGCGGCAAGTTAGATTATATTCAAGGCGATGGCCGTTATATTGACACGGATTATGTCATGAACAATAACTTTGCTTTTGGCGGTGTGAATACATCGTTAATTTTTAAAC
Source organism: Aggregatibacter segnis ATCC 33393 (assembly GCF_900476035.1). Taxonomy (GTDB): domain Bacteria; phylum Pseudomonadota; class Gammaproteobacteria; order Enterobacterales; family Pasteurellaceae; genus Aggregatibacter; species Aggregatibacter segnis. The sequence goes on from NZ_LS483443.1 coordinate 652,049, forward strand.
GCTGGCAGGGTTAATGTGTAAGGTTGGGTTCTGCGCACGACCTAGTAAAGTGCCGTTTGCACTAGAGATAAAAAATCCTTCTCTTTCATGTTATCCGTGCTAGGTAAAACAGCTAATTTTTTGACCGCACGTTTAGCGTCTTTCGATATCACCCAAAAACATGCGCCTTCTTGTTGCTCATTATCCGTTTCTAATACCCAACCGACGAGAGCAGATGGTATTGTGCTCTGTTCTAAATCCAATAATGCCAGTTGTAGCGGTTGCCAAATAGTGTGTTGATTGACCGCTAAGAAGAGCGAATTTCCGTTAATTTGTAAGGTTTGCGCCAGTTGGAAGGTCGCCGCATTGTTAATGTTCGCCATAAAATCTAACGGACTTGGCAGATTTTGTGCCGTCAGTTGGTGGAACATTTTGTCGAATTTACTTGGCGAATTAAATGGAGAGCCTAAGTAAATCCCACTTTTTTCTGCTAAATAAGCCTTGAGGGGAAGAGCGCCAAGTAAGGCAAGTTGCGTAAACCGACTTAAACGACGAGCATCTACGCCGTAGGTTTTCAATTCTTGACGCAAGGACTTGTCATCTTTGTGATTGCCTCTGAAGTGATGGATTTGCTGAATATAATACGTCATTGCCCCACCTTAAGTACCCAAGCAATATTGCTGCCGCCAAAGCCTAAGAAATAATTTAAAAAATAACCGCACTTTTGCTCATTATTTTTAAATTGCTCGAACAAAAATGCGCTTTCTAATGCACCGCTGGCGCCGAGCGTGTGCCCCATTCGTGCTTTCAGTGAAAGCTGTTGCGAGTGCGGGAAGAGGTCTTGTAAAACACGGAGCTCCATTTCATCGCTATTTCCACCAACGCCGTGTACCTTCACCCCATCAATGTGTATGGGAGATAAATTGGCGTTGTTTAAGCAGGCGTGAATCAGGTGACGTAATGCGGACTCGCTACTGTTCGTTAGGTTTTCATTGTCCGTTAGCGTGACCACGCCTAATAGTTCACAAGAGCATTGCGGATTCGGTTGAACAGATAAGGCGACACAACCGATGCCTTCGCCTAGCACAATGCCTGTTGGTTGGATTAACGGCAAATATTGTGCGTCCTGCGATAACAAATTCATTGCTTGAAAATGCTCAAATGTCAGGCGATTAAATGTTTCAAACCCGATGACCAAGGCTTTTTCATACAGACCGTTTTGTAGCATTTTGTAAGCATATCCCATCGCTTGTGCAGAGGAGGTGCAAGAGGTTGCGAAGCTAAAGACCTCAGTTTGATAACGTCGGCGTAAATCATCGGCAATGACTGCCAGGCTGTGTTGTTCCGGCAAAGGAAGATGATTAGCTAAACGGGCCTCGCAATCGCTGATCACATAGGCTGTTGAACCAAGCAAAATGGGGATGTTTTTCAATTCGCTTTTATCCCAGCCTGCCAGTTGCAAAGTGCGGTTGATTTCTACATCAAAATAGGTATAGAGTTGTTCAAGAGAGAGCAACGCCTCATCAAACGCGTTGAAATAAGGAAAATGAAGCGGTTGCCCCAACATATGAGAGGTTCGTTGCCCAAGATGATTGGCAAATTTGGCAGAAGCTGCAGTGAGATAAACGTTCATCAGGCTTTTTTGTGTTGTTCACGAATAAAGGCAGCAAGATCGTGTATGTTCATCATGTGTTTGCGCACCATACGATCTCCCTGTAATCGCACGCCAAAATGTGCTTGTAATGCCACAACGACCTGCAAGGCATCTAAAGAATCCAACTGAATGCGGCTTTGTTCACCGAAGAGCCATTCATCATCGCTGATTTCCATTGGGTCAAATTCGTCTTTTTCTGTTTCTTGGATAATCAGTTTTTTGAGTTCTTGTTCTAATGCCGGGTATTCCAGCGTGAAAAGATAAGCCATTAGAATCTCGCTTGTTTAGTTAATTGTCGTTGATAAGTTAACGTGGCAAAAAGTAACGTTATCGCACCAAAGCCACTTAATAAATAGAGCGGTTGTTGAATTTGGCTGAGGTGATATTGGTTTAACAATAAATTTTGGAAACCGCTTAATGCCCATCCCATAGAGGAAAATTGAGCAATGGTTTGCATGATTTCCGGCATCACATACACCGGCACCATAATACCGCCAATGGCCGCCATGATAATAATACCGCCACCGCCCAACACGACGGCGTGTTCGGTCGTTCTTGCCAGTACACTGATTAACAATCCGTAGCCTAGTGCGGCAAGGCTTACTGCAGCGGATAAGACAAAATAAGGCAACCAACTTCCGGAAAGCGTAAACGCAGGCATATCTAGCGTAGGCAACACAAAATAACCGAGCGCCACCATGCCGACAAATTGTAATTGGTTGATCAAAAAATAAGGAATTAGCTTGGCAATAATCAAACTCAATGCAGAAGCTCGCGCCATACGCAACCGAGTCAGAGTGTTGGTTTGGCGTTCCATCGCCATCACATTGGAAAGCGGGATCATAATAAAGAACATGCCAAAAATCAGCCATGCCGGGACACTGTGTTGCACAGAATTAGGTTTAGAAACCTCTTTTCCTTGTCGATTTACATAAATTTCTTGCCACAAATCTTTCGCAAGGTAATCCTTAATTTGCGCGAATTTGCTGTCCAGTTCTTTATTGACTTTATTTTGAATCTCTTTGATTGGCTTACGTTTATTATTTTCTAACGTAATGTGATTGTCTGCCAAATAATCGTTTAAACGCAGTTGCGAATAATGCTTTTGCAACACACCTTTCACACCCAGTAGCCAACTGCGATCTACGCTGGGATTTAACCAAAGCTGCAAGGCTTGTTCTTCTGAAAGTGCGGTCTGTTTTTCATTCGGATTTAAAATCAATAAATCAAACTTACCCGCTTGTAGCTCGGCTTGATATTGTGTTAATTCTGACCGTGGCGCTTGTTTAACGGCGAGGTTTTCTTGTTTGAGCTTGGCTAAGAAATCATCATTCAGTTGATTTTTTTCACTTAACAATACGATTTCCGAGCGATTGCTTAACGTATTATCGTTACTCAAGGCGGCCGACATAATTAACATAAACAAAATTGGCATAATAAATAATACGGCAACACCATGCAGATCACGACTTAATAGACGCATTTCTTTGATAATCGATGCAATTAACATGTTTTTCCCGCCTTATTTAAAAAATCTAAATAAAAACGTTCCAGACTTTGCCCGTCTTCTAAAATGCCTTGCACTGTGCCCTGATAAATGAGATTGCCTTCATTTAACAGCACTAATTTGTCACATAATTGCTCAATTTCTTGTAAATAATGAGAAGTATAAATTACCGTCACACCTTGCTGTTTCAATGCCGCTACGCTATCTAAAATAAATTGGCGGGATTGCGGATCAATCCCCACGGTGATTTCATCTAGAAAAATCACTTTTGGGCGATTAATTAAACCAATAGCAAAATTTAAACGGCGTTTTAATCCGCCGGATAAATGCTTCGCCAGCTTGTTTTTATGCGCCATTAAATCTACTTTGGTTAATAATTCCAACAAATAGTTTTTATCCTGAACATCATACAATGATGCAAAAAATGTCAGATTTTCCCAAACGGTCAGCAGCGGATAAAAAGCAAAATCCTGTGGCACCAAGGAAATCTGATGGCGTTGCTTTTTGCTCAATTTTGCCAAAGGTACGCCATCAAAATAAATCTCTCCTTGTTGTACCGATTGCAGCCCTGCAAGCAGGGACATTAATGTCGTTTTTCCCGCACCATTAGGGCCAAGCAGACCCACGGTAGAAGCCGATTCAATGGTAAAACCGACCGCACTTAATGCGTTCTTTTCGGCGTTGGGGTAGTGATGGCTAAGATGGTTTATTTGAATCATAAATTACGTAAGGTTTGCCAAATGTATTGTTCTTTATCTGCAATCTCCTGCAAATACTCCGCCACCGTTTTATAGCCTTCTATTGATGGCTTTTTGCATTGTTTCACACATAAGCCCGCAAATTGGCGCCACATATCGCCGATTTCTGTCATGTGTTCGGAGGCTTGTTTGTATTTAGGCTCTTGGCAGATATTGGCAGCTTGTTCAAGAAAATAGGCGTATAAATAACGGAAGCCTGCGCCGCCGGTGCCGATTTCTTCCTGCATACGCACGATATGCCCTAAATATAAGAGTTTGTATTTGTCCGAAGGATGCGTTGCCAGTTTTTCAATTTGTTTGGCAACGGTACGAATGCCTTTTACACCGACGAAAAAGAGTGGAGCCAACATTTGTTTGGCATTTTTGCGAATGGCTTTACGGATGAGGTTTGGTAAGTCAATTTGTGCTAAGTTAGGTTGATTTTCAAAATAATACATCAACCCTTTCGGCGCTAATACGCCCTTCGCAAAACGTGCTCGTTGCACATCTTCTGCGGCACAACGTTGTACGCATTCAAACACGGGATCGCTAATCAAATAGTCATTTTGTTCTTTGCCGTACACAATTAAATTGTGTGCATTAAAATGAAAACGCATTTCAGGCGGAAAATAAGGCAACCAGAAAACTGAGGTTTGTAAACCGACTAACTTTTCTTCATAAAGTGCTTGATCTAACGCTTGCTGTCCAGCTTGTGGCGAACGAAACTTTTGCATTTTCAACCGCACTTTTAAGTGCTTTGATAGCCTTTTGATAATGGAACGCGGCGGCATTCGATAAGAAATCAGCGGCAATCCGTTGATTTTAACCAACGGAATATAAACAAAGGTCAAGGCCGACGCCAAACCGAAAACCATGGCTTCGTTAAAATCCACGCCTTGCGCTTTTAACATGGTGGACATGACTCCGCTTTCACAGTGAGCGGTGTGTTGGTGCTGAAAGTTGTTCATAAGAATTAATATATAACCGTTATTCTTTTAATTTAGATATCTTTTAATGTTGAAATCGCCACCCCAAATACCTCCGCATATCTTCCCAATACCTTATCCGACAATTTAGCAAACACGCTTGGTTTAAAATGTCGTTTGATTTGCCATTGCCAAAAGCCGGTGGCTTGGGCGAGGCTGGGGAGGTCGAAACGATAACGGCACATATAATAAAAGAGCGGTGACTTTTCGCCGCGTTTTACGGCGTCTAACGCTTCGGCAGTCAGTTGGTTGAGTTCTTCCACCGCTTGTTCTGTCGCGAATTCTTCTGTTTCCCAGCCGTTCGACGTGGCTGTTTGGTAGTTGCCATTTTGGGTGGCATAGACCACTTTGCGTTGCCCGCGAAAGATTTTGCTGTTGTCTTGCGGGATGTCGTTAATTTCCATTGACCACCTCAAGCAACATAAAACAGGAGGAAAAACGTCCGCTTTCCGGAATATAACACAACACTTTTTGTCCGTTTTTTAGCGGATATTTCTCTAAAAATTCCTGAAGAATGATGTAGATAGAGGCTGAACCGGTATTGCCTTTTGTTTCCAAATTGGTAAACCACTTCTCTTGTGGAATAACGAAATTGATATTTTTCAGCCCGTCCAACAATTTGTCACGGAAAAAACCGGAAGAATAATGCGGTAGGAAATAATCAATATCTTCGGCTTTCAAACGATGTTTTTCGATTAAACGCAACAGGGCATTTTCCACCGTGCAACGCACAATATTTTCGTTGAGCAATTTGACATCTTGTTTGACCGACATGAGACTGCGCGCATCGCGCTCGCCCTTAGTGACATTTTTCCAACTGATAAATCGCGTGTCTTGAATTTCTGCGCCGGCATACATGCACACCGGCATTTCGTTGGCATAGGAAATCAGGTCAATCCAGTGAATTTTCAGGCTCACGCCTTGCGCGTTTGGTTGATGGCTTAATTGCACCGCCCCAGCCCCGTCAGACAACATCCAACGTAAGAAATCTTTTTCAAAACCGATTTCGGGTTTGGCGTCTTCCAATTGTTTTTGGTTGATTTCTGCTTGGAAATGTTCACCCCGCATAATGGCGGAAGCCGTTTCAGAGGCCACGGCAATGGCGCCTTGATGCTCGCCTGTGCGAATAGCGTTATAAGCATGTTTCATCGCTGCCATGCCCGCCACGCAAACTCCTGCTGTCGTGAGCACTTCATAAGCCGGTGCATTTGGGATTAAACCATGCACCATCACGCCTTGACCGGGCATGACTTGATCAGGATAGGACGTGCCGCAAGCAAGACAGCTGACATCATTAACATCCATCCCTTGAGCAATTAACCCGTTGATTGCTTCAACCGCTAATTCCGTGCCGGTGTGTGTGGTTTCTCGTGTCGTTGGATCAATTGCGTAATGACGGGTTTTGATGGCATTGGAACGCAAAATCATTTTGCGTACACGGGACGGCGTATCGCCTACCATGCCCAATACGTGTTCCATGTGATCGTTATCCACAGGCGCATTGGGTAAAAAAGCAGCGACTCGGTTAATGTAAACATCGGCTAGTGCAGTCAAGATTATTCCCCTGATGGTTCGGCAAAATAGCGTTTTTGACGTGCTAATTTTTCTTTTAATAATGGTTTAAGTAAGCGTTTGATGACCGCAGAGAGCGGCACGACCGTGAGAATCAGTATAATTAAAAAGAGAATATAAAAATAGAGTACAACACGGCGAAAACGCGGTGAAATTTGACCGCACTTTAACAGCAATTTGCCCCAAAGATAAAAGCTGCGATGACCGACTTTTTCGCTCATCATCAGTTTCTCGTCAATTTTGACCGCGCCCATGTGACGAAATAACCTGTCATTTAACGGTTGGTCATCATTCAAGGTTTCTGCTAATTTGGTACCAAAGCGTTGCATATCATGCAGTTCATCATCGCTAATGCCGGCACTGGGAAGCCATGAAAAATAACGTTTCTTTCCGCTTAACATCCATGCCGGTGTGGTGATAAAACTGGCCCACGAATTGGATTGGTCGGTTTTTACAATGTTTCCGATAAGAGGCGCATCAAGTGCGGTCAGCATTTTCTTTATTTTTTCTTGTGCCATCAGCCACATATTACGACAGCCGATCAGTGTGATCACCGGTGTATTCTTCAAAATCTTGGCTTGCTCTGATTGCAAAAAGGCGGTGATGGGCTGTGAGGGTGACAAGAACCAAACCGTATAAGCAATGATGACTAAATCATAGTGTTTTTGTTGTAATTCGGGTGTTTCTATTGGTGCCGGCTTTAGGTGTACCGATTCCGGAAATTGATTAAAAAATGGAATAAATTTCCAAGGAAAGGTATAAGGTTGAAGCGGACGAATTTTATATTCTTCGATCACGGTGTTTTCTTGTTGTTTTAATGGATGAAGAAAATGACTGGTCAGCGCATCAAGCTGTCCTGTTTGAGAGTAAGAAACCACTAAAATATGTTTTTGAGCGTCTGACATAGGTTAGAAATATTAGGCTAAATATAAAGCCTAGATTTTATCCTACTTTTGATGAATTTTTAATTGCTATTACAAAGAGACGTTATAAGAAAATCCTCAATAAAAAAAGACCGCACTTGATGATTTAAGAGCAAAGTGCGGTCTTTTTTTAAAGGATTTTAACGCAAGAAATAACGATACGATTTGCTGTCTGTGACATCTTGGTAGACGTAGTCCAGTTTTTCTAATGCGCTTTCAAGCTCGGCGACATCGCTTTGTTCCAACTGAAATCCTGCGAGGATATTGCCATAGTCGGCACCGTGAGCGCGATAGTGGAAGAGTGAGATATTCCAACGGTTTTGTAGCGTTTCAAGGAATTTCAACAAGGCGCCTTTTTGTTCCGGGAATTCAAAGGTGTACAGGCGTTCGCCGTGATTCGCGACCCGCCCGCCCATTAAATAACGAACGTGGGTTTTAGCGATATCATCGTCGGACATATCTTCCACATCAAAGCCATTTTGTGTGAGATCGGCGATGATGTCGGCTTTTTCTTGTTCATCTGCCGTGCGAACTCCCACAAATATGCAGGCGCGTTTATCATCGGCATAACGGTAACTGAATTCCGTCACAGCACGACTGCCTAGTACATGGACGAATTTTAAGAAGCTGCCCGGCTTTTCAGGCATGGTGACCGCAAGTAAGGCTTCGCGATTTTCACCGATTTCGCAACGTTCGGACACATAGCGAAGCGTATGGAAATTCAAGTTGGCACCGGACAAAATTGCTGCCATGTTTTTGCCTTGAATGTTGTGCTGTTTGACGTATTTTTTCAGACCGGCTAAGCCTAAGGCGCCTGAGGGTTCGGATACGGCACGGACATTTTCAAACAAATCTTTCATTGCGGCACAGACTTCATCGCTGTCCACCAGCACCATGTCGTCGAGGTATTGTTGGCATAGGCGGAAGGTTTCATCTCCGATACGTTTTACCGCTACGCCGTCGGCGAATAGGCCAACGTGTGCTAAATCCGTCGGTTCACCTTTTTCTAATGCGGCAGTTAGGCAGGCAGAATCTTTAGATTCTACGCCGATGACTTTAATTTCCGGCATAAATTGTTTGAGTAAAATTGCCACCCCGGCGGCTAAACCGCCACCGCCGACTTGCACGAAGACATAATCCAAATCCGCCACTTGTTGCAACATTTCCATCGCTAATGTGCCTTGTCCGGCAATGACTAACGGATGGTCGAAGGGCGGAATAAACGTCATGTTTTTTTCTTTGGAAAGCGCGATAGCTTTGGCCTTTGCTTCATCGAAATTGGCACCGTGCAATAACACTTCGCCGCCAAAACCACGTACCGCATCCACTTTAATACTTGGGGTGTTTTGCGGCATCACGATAAGAGCTTTTAAGCCAAGTTGTTTTGCCGATAACGCCACGCCTTGTGCGTGGTTACCTGCCGACGCTGCGATCACACCGGCCTGTTTTTGTTCATCAGACAGGGTGGAAATCATGGCATAGGCGCCACGTAGCTTGAAGCTGTTAACCGGTTGGCGGTCTTCACGCTTAATCCAAATATGGTTATTCAGACGGTCGGATAATTTGCCCATTTTTTGTAACGGTGTGACTTGCGCTGCTTCATACACGCGTCCGCCAAGTTTCACGATAGCGTTGATGTAGTCGCTTTGGGTGGGTTGTGGGTTGGTGAGTAGGCTTTTCATAGTATTTCTTTTATTCGTTTATCTTCGACATGAATGACATTGAGTTCTTCGGCATCATAATTTCGGTTAGAGCGACCTTCAATACCTATTTTGAAATCTTCATCTAATCTATCTTGTTTTAAAACTAACGTAAAAATTCCGGGATGATGACATGAAACAGCATATCCTTTGCCATTATCCAAATGGATAACATCAAAATCTGCTGACGGTGTAGCTACTTGAACTTTTCCCCATTTACGTAATAATTCTTTAGCTTGTTTTGCTAAATCTTCTTCGGGCTCAAGTAAAATAACGCAAGTTCCATTTTCAAACAGCACCCAAGACTTCTCATCTCCATTAATGCTATCCTTCCAAACATCAATTAACTTTTCGTTATAAGATGATGCGCCAATCCCAACTATTTCTTTTTTGTTAAAAAAATCGAGAGATGCCATTAGAATCTTCCCATATTTTTTCAAAACACTCAGAAAAATGACCGCACTTTATTGAAATTTGTTGTAGGGACAGGTTTTATACCTGTCCCTGTTCGATATTGATAAGGATAGGCATAAAGCCTGTCCCGACAATTTTTATTTTAATAAGGTTTTATCACGCACGGCGCCTTTATCCGCCGATCTCGCGAAATGCCCGAAGACTTTCAACGCAAAGGACACTTCACGTTGGCGGTTTGCCGGTTGCCAACCTTTGGCATCTTGCTCGGCGCGGCGTTTGGCTAATTCTTCATCGCTGATGTTGAGGTTAATCGTGCGATTTGGAATGTCGATTTCGATAATATCGTCATCCTGTACTAAACCGATAGCGCCACCGGAAGCCGCTTCAGGCGAGGCATGGCCGATAGATAAGCCGGATGTGCCGCCAGAAAAACGTCCGTCCGTTAACAAGGCACATTTTTTGCCTAAGCCCATGGATTTTAAATAGCTGGTCGGATAGAGCATTTCTTGCATACCCGGGCCGCCTTTCGGGCCTTCATAGCGAATCACAACGACATGACCTTCTTTGACTTTGCCGCCTAAAATCCCGGCAACAGCGTCTTCTTGGCTTTCAAATACGATGGCACGACCGGTGAATGTCCAGATGGATTCATCCACGCCTGCGGTTTTGACGATACATCCGTCTTCGGCTAGATTACCAAATAATACGGCCAATCCGCCCTCTTCGGAAATGGCATTTTCTTTATTGCGGATACAGCCGTTTACACGGTCATCGTCCACGCTGTCCCAACGGCAATCTTGTGAGAAAGCTTGGGTGGTACGGATGCCTGCAGGGCCGGCACGGAAGAATTTGTGCAATGCTTCGTCTTTATTGCGAATAATATCGTATTGATTTAATTGTTCTTCCAACCTCATGCCCAACACGGTTTTGGTGTGTCGGTGAATTAAACCAGCGCGATCCAATTCGCCCAATAAGCCCATAATCCCGCCTGCGCGGTGTACGTCTTCCATGTGGTATTTGTTAGTGTTCGGGGCGATTTTACTTAAGCAAGGCACTTTGCGAGATAAACGGTCGATATCGGCCATTTTAAAATCTACGCCGGCTTCTTGCGCTGCGGCAAGTAAGTGTAAAACGGTGTTACTGGAACCGCCCATGGCGATATCTAAGCTCATGGCGTTTTCAAAGGCGTCAAAAGTGCCGATGGAACGTGGCAATACGCTTTCGTCATCTTGTTCGTAATAACGTTTGCACAGTTCGACAATTTGGCGACCGGCTTTTAAGAATAAGTCTTTACGGTCGGCGTGTGTGGCAAGCATAGAACCGTTGCCCGGTAAACTCAAACCAAGGGCTTCCGTTAAACAGTTCATGGAGTTGGCAGTAAACATCCCTGAGCAGGAGCCACAAGTCGGGCAAGCGCTGCGTTCAATGGCATCAATACGCTCATTACTGACATTAGGATCCGCTGCTTCAATCATCGCATCGACTAAATCTAAGCGGATGAGTTGATCGGAAAGTTTGGTTTTGCCGGCTTCCATTGGACCGCCTGAAACAAAGATGGTCGGAATATTCAAACGCATTGCCGCCATTAACATTCCCGGGGTGATTTTGTCACAGTTGGAAATGCACACCATGGCATCGGCGCAGTGGGCATTGACCATGTACTCCACGCTGTCTGCAATCAAATCACGGCTTGGTAAGGAGTAAAGCATCCCGCCGTGTCCCATGGCAATACCGTCATCCACCGCAATGGTGTTAAATTCTTTTGCCACGCCGCCGGCTTTTTCAATTTCCGCCGCGACCAGTTGTCCCATGTCTTTTAAATGCACATGTCCCGGCACGAATTGGGTGAAAGAGTTCACTACCGCAATAATGGGTTTGCCGAAGTCATTTTCTTTCATCCCTGTTGCACGCCATAAGGCACGTGCACCCGCCATATTACGACCCTGAGTGCTGGTCGCTGAGCGTAGTTTTGGCATAAATAAGTTCTCCGAGTAAATTTTTAGGGTTTGTTTTTATTTTCCAGATAAAGACTGAATTGCATAAAAAGGTAATGAGATAATTGCTAACGGTACAAAAATAATCATTGCCGCTGATGCTCGTCCAGCTACTGTAACGTTATCCTCTGTTGCTTCAGCACTGAATCTTTTTTCTTGACGATATTCTAAGTACTTAGTTTCTAAAGGTTTAATCAATTTGGCTTTTTTCAAAATCTCATTTTTATTTTTAATATCAACAATTTCACCATCTTTCATTATAAAAAATATATTATGTTCATGCATATAGTAATATTTTTGTCCATAGAGCTCATTAGATTGCTTTTGAGTAAGCTCTTTATCATTAAAATATAATGTTAATGTAGCTTTCACTTTGTTTTTTTCAACATCTTTGGCGATAGAATGAATTTCCACAGATGATATGTTTTTTACGTAAGGTGATCGTAAGATACGAATTAAATCTCCAGTTTCACTATATTCTGAACCGGCAAAATGATAACTATTAAGTTGCCCTATAGCATAAATGTTGTCTTCTGCTATAAAGAAAGAGTGTATTACTTCTTTTTGAGAAGATAGTTCTTTATCTTGTAATGAAGTGCATCCAAATAGTACGAAAGTAATAAGTAACCCCAATAACAAACGTATATTTTTCATTATTTAATCTCCACCACATCATAAATTTTCTCTAACTGACTGACCAACAAATCCAAAGTGCGGTCGGATTTTACTGTGAATTTTAACCGCACTTTGTCGTCAATCAGTTGCATATCCATTTGAGTCACGGTGAAACCACGGTGGCGGGCTATACGGAGAATGCGTTCTAATACTTCGGGGCGGTGTTGGGCGGTGAGGTCGATTTGGTGTTCCATGTGATTACTCCATACTTTCCAACATATCTGCGTTGCACGCGCCCGGCGGCACTAGCGGCCACACGTTTTCATCGGAATGAATGCAAATATGCAATAAATAAGCCTCTTGGCTGTTGAATAAGCGTTCTAGTGCGGCGTCCACTTGGTGGGCGGAATCAATGCGTTCTCCTTTAATGCCGAAAGCCGAGGCAAGTACCACGAAATCCGGGTTGTCGTCCAGAATGGTGCTACTGTGACGCGCATTGAAGAAGAGGGATTGCCATTGGCGCACCATGCCGAGACGTTGGTTATCCAATAACACGATTTTAATTGGGGCTTTGCCGCGACCAATGGAGCCGAGCTCTTGAATGTTCATCATGATGGAGCCATCACCGCTGACTAAAATGACTTCATCTTCCGGGCGGGCTTTTTTCGCACCGATGGCGGCAGGTAAGCCGAAACCCATGGTGCCAAAACCGGCGGAGGTAATGAAGTTTTCCGGGGCGTGATGTTGCACGTGTAATGCAGACCACATTTGATGTTGTCCCACATCGGTGACGACGATAGTTTCCGGTGTTTTTTTGCGTGAAATGCTGTTGAGCAACCATAACGGGTTGATGAGTTGTTCGCCGTCATGTTCACCGTAGCTGAACGCAAATTGTTGTTTATATTGTGCAACGGTTTGTTGCCAAGGGGCGATGTCAAGCGGCACGCTGAGGCTTTCTAGCGTGGCGATTAGATGACCGCGTAATGGTACATCTGGTCGGCGTAATTTACCTAATTCGGCGCCGTCGATATCCACATGAATCACTTTGGCATGTGGTGCGAAAGTATCAAGCTTGCCGGTCACGCGGTCATCAAAACGCGCACCGAACACGAGCAATAAATCAGCTTCTTGTGTAGCGTAGTTAGCGGCTTTGGTGCCGTGCATACCGATCATGCCGAGATAATAAGGATCGTCAGGCGATACCGCGCCTAAGCCTTTTAGCGTCACAATACTTGGCATTTGAGTCGTGTGTAAAAAATAACGTAATGCCGGTACAGCACCTGCCATGCCCACACCACCACCGATATACGCCATTGGACGTTTAGCGTGTTTTAATAACTCAAGTGCCTGGGTTAGTTGCTTGTCGCAAAGTGCGGTCGTTTTTGGCGGCGAATTCACGATAGGTTTTGCCGTGGTTGGCGCAATTTGAACGTCTTTCGGCACATCGATCAATACCGGGCCCGGTCTGCCACTTTTGGCAATTTCAAAGGCTTTGGCAATAATTTCCGGTAATTCGTCGATGTTTTGCACGATGAAACTGTGTTTGGTACAGGCAAGGGATAAACCAAGTACATCCGCTTCCTGAAAGGCATCCGTGCCGATAAGTGGAGAGGCAACTTGACCTGTAATGGCAACGATAGGAATGGAATCCATTAAGGCATCTCCTAAACCGGTCACTAAATTGGTTGCGCCGGGGCCGGAGGTGGCGATACATACGCCAACTTTGCCTGATGCACGCGCATAGCCAATAGCTGCCATGGCAGCACCTTGTTCGTTACGGCAAAGCAAATGGTCTAAGCCGGAATCGTAAATTGCATCATAGGTCGGCATGATGGCACCGCCGGGATAACCGAAAATGGTATCCACGTGATGTGCTTTTAAGCACTCGATGATTAAATTTGCACCGTTCATATTCGTAGCTGTTTTCAATTGTTAGGGAAGCGATTTTTTTCGTGTGAAAGGTTTAATCTTTTATTACATTTCCTAAAAAAATTCAAGAAAACCTCAAATATTTTTATACAAAATTTGCTACCATTAGTCATTATGTCATTTGAGGTGAAAAATTATGCAAAAACTTCCTTATCGCGCCATCGTTTCTGATATGGATGGGACGTTACTTAACGGACATCATGTGGTCGGCGATTTTACCGCACACACCTTGGAACGTTTGCATGAGAGCAAGGTTGATATTGTGCTGGCAACAGGGCGTAATTATTTCGATGTGTCCAGTATTTTGAAGAAAACCAAGGTGAAGGATGCGGTGCTAATTACTTCAAATGGCGCACAAGCGCATAACTTACAAGGGGAGCTGTTGCTAAATAATTCCTTGCCGGAAGAGATTGCGTATCAAGTCATGAATTTGCCCTTTGACGATAAACGAGTCTGTGTGAACAGTTATCAGGCTGATGGCTGGTTTATCAACAAAGACATTCCTGAGCTTTACAAGTATCACAAAGACTCGGGCTTTGTGTACGATGTGGTGGATTTTAAGCAACATCACGGCAGAGATACCGAGAAAGTGTTTTTTATTGGAAAAGCGCCGGCAGATTTAGTGGAATTGGAACAGCGTATTCGTCAGAACTTCGGCGAGAAAATCAGCATGACTTATTCCACGCCGATTTGCTTGGAAGTGATGAATAAAAATGTGTCAAAAGCCACCGCACTTGCACAGGTAATTGAGCAACGGGAATACGGTTTGCAAGATTGTATTGCCTTTGGTGATGGCATGAATGACGTCGAAATGCTGGCAGAAGTGGGCAAGGGCTGCATTATGGGGAATGCCGATCCGCGCTTAGTACAGGCGTGTCCGCAATTAGAAGTTATCGGTCGCCATGGACATGAAGCCGTCGCCTCTTACCTTCGCGCGATTTTTGGGATTTATTGATGCCGTTGTTATCTTCTTTACTCTGGATTAGCGGCGGTGCCGTGCTGGGTGCTTGCTTGCGTTGGGGCTTGGGCTTGTTGCTCAATCCGTGGTTTAGCGCTTTTTCTTTTGGCACCTTGATCGCCAATTATTTAGGTTGTTTTATTATTGGCGTGTTGTTTGCCGTTTTTTGGTCTTTTCCCTCGCTTTCTTCTGAATGGAAGCTCTTTTTTGTCACCGGCTTTCTTGGCAGCTTAACCACCTTTTCAGCATTTTCGATGGAGGTGGTGGAGAATATCTTGAATGACAAATTCGCTGTTGGCATTGGATTAATTGCGGCCCATGTCTTTGGTAGTTTGCTTTTCACCCTCTTTGGCGTGTGGCTTATGCGTTATGTGTTGAAGTAAAAAATGCCTGAATTTGCTGTAACACCGGCGTGCGAATATCGTCGGTTTCAAACAGAATTTCATGTTTTGCTCCGGCGATTTTTTTCAGACTGCCGTGCATGAAAAGTGCGGTGAGTTTTTCCAACATTTTATTATTCACGATTTGTTCTTGTTCCGCTTCTAACACCAACACAGGTGTTTCAATGCGTGGCAAAATTTTGGGCAAATTCTTAATGGCGATCAAACATAAATACGCCCAACGGAAAGTCGGTCCGCCCAAACGAATCTCCGGGTTTGCCAAATTAATTTCATTCATTCTTTGCATACGCGTGCTGTCATGGCTTAACAAATTTTCCTGCACATCCACCGGTTTATAAGGCCCTTTGCCGAATACATAACGTTTTCCTTGTCCAAATAACATCATGAAATTCAGCGTGATTTCATCCCGAATAGGGTGGCTTAACGGCATACCAAAAAAGGGTGCGGAAAAAACTGCACGTCTAATTTGGTGATCAAAATTCGCTAAATAGTAGGTCGAAATCAACGCGCCTAAAGAATGGGCGAGCAAATATTGTTGCTCGTAGGGGTAAAGTGCAGTCAGATTTTCGATGATTTTTGCCATGTCTTGTGCATAAAACTGAAATTCATCCAAATGTCCTTTTTCGCTGTCCGACAATAATCGTTGTGAATAGCCTTGACCGCGATGATCAAACAGCAACACATCATATCCCTGCGCATAGAAATCCTGCGCAATTTCTGTCCATTTCAGGATATTTTCTACCCGCCCATTGACTAAAATGACCAACTTATCGGCAATCGGCTGGTGAACACAATGTCGATAAGCCAATCGACAGCCACGTTGCCCTTCAAGGTATTGTAGGGGAAATTGTTCAGCAAATTGGTGTAATGGGCTGTTCTCTATATTGTGCATGGTAAATGAGCTGTTGAGGCAAAAGGCTTCAAAATAAAAAAAGAAAAAATAACCGCACTTTAAAGTACATCTCAGAAAGTGCATCTAAAGTGCGGTCGGTTTTCAGCGTGTTTTTAAATTATAAAACGTCAACGCAGTTTAAGTCTTCGAAAGATTGTTCTAAGCGTTTAGACATAGATTCTTCCATTTTACGTAACCAAACACGCGGATCGTAGTATTTTTTGTTTGGTGCATCAGGGCCTTCCGGGTTGCCTAATTGACCTTGCAAATACGCTTCGTTCGCTTTGTAGAAGTTGAGAATACCGTTCCAAGACGCCCATTGGGTGTCGGTGTCAATATTCATTTTAATTGCGCCGTAGCTAATCGCTTCACGAATTTCTTCACGGGAAGAACCGGAACCACCGTGGAACACGAAATTGATTGGTTTTGCCGGAAGGTTACGTTCTTTGGCAACGAATTCTTGGCTTGCACCTAAGATAGATGGTTTTAATTTTACGTTACCCGGTTTGTACACGCCGTGTACGTTACCGAATGCGGCTGCAACGGTAAAGTTCGGGCTGACCGGATTTAATTGGTCGTAAACATAAAGCACATCAGACGGTTGGGTGTAAAGACGAGATTCATCTACGCCGGAGTTGTCCACGCCATCTTCTTCACCACCGGTGATACCGATTTCGATTTCAAGGGTCATCCCCATTTTATCCATACGGGCAAGGTATTCACGGCAGATTGCCATATTTTCTTCCATTGGCTCTTCGGAAAGGTCAAGCATGTGGGAAGAGAATAATGGACGACCGGTTTCAGCGAAGTGTTTTTCACCGGCTTCAAGTAAGCCATCGATCCATGGAAGTAATTTTTTCGCCGCGTGGTCGGTGTGTAAAATCACCGGTACGCCGTATTCTTTGGCTAAAGTATGAACGTGTTTTGCACCTGCAATCGCACCTAATACGTCAGGGCGCGCACCGTTGGTCGGTTTGATGCCTTTGCCTGCGTAGAATGCCGCACCGCCATTAGAGAATTGAATAATGACCGGCGCTTTCACGCGGGCAGCCGTTTCTAATACAGCATTCACGGAGTCGGAGCCGACGCAGTTTACGGCAGGAAGTGCGAAGCCGTGTTCTTTTGCGTATGCGAATACT
Organism: Aggregatibacter segnis ATCC 33393; assembly: GCF_900476035.1. Classification (GTDB taxonomy): domain Bacteria; phylum Pseudomonadota; class Gammaproteobacteria; order Enterobacterales; family Pasteurellaceae; genus Aggregatibacter; species Aggregatibacter segnis. The sequence goes on from NZ_LS483443.1 coordinate 669,449, forward strand.
TTTTGAACATCTTCACCGGTAAGCACGCCCGGTTTGACGATATCTAATAATTTAGCCATTTTCGTTTTTCCTTTTGTGTTGGGTGGGTTGCTCCCACCATTTGAAGAATTTGTTTTACGTTTTTGATTGATAGCACGCATCAGCAGACACGTGCTATGACGATCTTATGCAGAAAAAGTGCGGTTAGTTTTTCGCACGTTTTTCGAGGATTTCTACTGCCGGTAACACTTTACCTTCAACGAATTCTAAGAAAGCGCCGCCGCCGGTTGAGATATAGGAAATTTTATCTGCGATACCAAACAGGTCGATAGCAGCAAGCGTATCACCACCGCCCGCAATGGAGAACGCATCGCTGTTGGCAATGGCGTGAGAAATGCTTTCTGTTCCTTTGCGGAAGTTCGGGAATTCAAATACGCCCACCGGGCCGTTCCATAAAACGGTTTTCGCATTTTTGATAATTTCGGCAAGTTGTTCCGCAGATTTATCGCCGATATCGAAAATAGATTCGTCATCTTTCACTTCGGCCACGGATTTTTCTGTCGCAGGTGCGGTTTCAGAGAATTCGGTGCCCACGCGAACATCAACCGGTACAGGAATGTCTGTGCTTGCCGCTAATTCTTTAGCAACCGGGATTAAATCGGCTTCGTATAAGGATTTACCCACGTTATGGCCGGCTGCGGCAATGAAGGTGTTGGCGATACCGCCCCCCACAATAATTTGGTCGGCAATTTTAGAAAGTGAGTTTAACACTTCTAATTTAGTGGAGACTTTAGAACCACCCACAATAGCCACCATTGGGCGGGCAGGTTCTTTTAATGCTTTACCAAGCGCATCAAGTTCTGCGGCAAGCAATGGACCTGCGCAGGCAACCGGTGCAAATTCTGCAACGCCGTAAGTTGATGCTTGTGCACGGTGAGCTGTACCAAAGGCATCCATGATGAACACATCACAAAGTGCGGCGTATTTTTTACCTAATTCCGGATCGTTTTTCTTTTCGCCTTTGTTGACGCGCACGTTTTCTAATACCACGATTTCACCGGCATTCACTTCAACACCGTCAAGGTAATCGCGTACTAAGCGTACCGGGACATCAAGATGTTCGTTTAAATAATCAACAACAGGTTGGAGGGAATCTTCAGGTTTGAATTCACCTTCGGTCGGACGACCTAAGTGGGAGGTGACCATCACTTTTGCGCCTTTTTCTAAGGCTAATTTTAAGGTTGGGATGGTGGCACGGATACGCGCATCGGATGTGACTTTACCGTCTTTTACCGGTACGTTTAAGTCGGCACGGATAAATACGCGTTTACCATTCAAATCTAAATCGGTCATTTTAATTACTGACATAATTTACCTCTTTTTACTGGTTAAAATTAAAAATAAAAACTGTTGGCATTATACCCGTAACTGAGTAGCTTGTAACCTGAATTCAAGAGCTCAAATTCAGGATTACACATTTCATTGATCCATGTCGAATTATTGGATTAATAACCGGTTCGGCTGCTTGGACAATCCATAATTTGCCAGTTTAAATCGTAACAAATAAAGAGCTCGTTACGTGCGGCGCCAAGGTAAACATCCTTTAATTGCGGGTTATTTTTTCGCATCCATTTAAACAGTTCGGTGCGGCTTAATTCATAGTTCGGTAGCTTCAAAGTGCGGTATAAATTTTTGATCTTTTCAAAATAATCTTGCGCATTGTTAAACATACACGCGCCGTGTTTTTCCCACTCGCCTTGTAATAAGCCGGCACTCGGCACTTCAGGCAAATAGCGTTCAATAAGGTCTTGCGGTAATTGCGGTAAATCGCCCTGACAAAAGCGTGGGTGATCGGAGACTCTTCGAGCTTGTTTGTTTTGTGACCACAACCCATGCACAATCCAACCGAATTGTTGGGTTAAGCCGCATTGATATTGCAAAGAGGTCGGCAAATTATCGCCGTATTGTTGACGTTGCCGTTCACAAAATGCCGGTGACCAAGACAACACGAGGGTGTAATAATCGGTTTGCGCGTGTTTATTTTGCCCGATAGGATCATTTTTCATGACGTAATCGTAATTACGATCAACAACCACCTCCACCGCTTGTTTCTGTTGCGAAAAATAATACCAACCGGCAAGTAAAAACATTAAAAATGCCACCACAAAAAAAGACAGTAGCAACATACGTTTCTCGTTCATAAAATTCCTTTCACTTTGTTAACGTATTGATTATAATCCGACCCTTTCATTTTGCCCGAGGACGCTATGGCTCTACTCATCACTGACAAATGCACGAATTGCGATATGTGCTTGCCGGAATGCCCGAATGAAGCAATTTCAATCGGCGATGAGATCTATGTCATCGATCCTGAACTCTGCACCGAATGTGTCGGTCACTACGACACGCCCACCTGCCAGAAAGTTTGTCCTATCAGCAAATGTATTATTACTGACCCGGATCATGTGGAAAGCGAAGAACAGCTGTGGGAACGCTTTGTGTTAATTCACCACGGGGACAAACTGTAACGCGTTTGAAAGTGCGGTGAAAAAAGAGGGCGTTTTTATGCGCCCTAACTTTTCTCGTTTTATCTAAAATACCATTTTGCCAGTAAAATGCCGGCATTGACCGACACGTTTAACCCATTTTTCACTGGGCTGGCAAACGCCAAACGAACCTGTTCATCGCTTTTCTCTGATAAAGCCTTTGTCGTGCTTTCACTTAGTACAAAAACCGTTTTATTTTTTAACTGTACTTTATCTAATGCTGTGGCGTTTTCATCGCTGCTCACGTGAAGGATTTGATAACCGGCTTGGCGTAATTGAGAAAGCGCATTGCGGGTGTCATTGGTCTCCAACACTCGCACGTATTCTGCGCCGCCTTCTGCGACACGTAACGTCACGGCAGAATTAAGGCTTTCGGCGTTTTCCACCACAATATTTTTCACCCCGAAAAAGGCGCAAGTGCGTAAAATACCGCCAATATTTTGTGCGTTGTTCACATTATCTAACAATACCAAGCAATCTTCTTGATGCGGCACATCGAGATAGCCTTGCAACGTAAACGGATGCGCTTTTTTCACTAACATACAAATGCCGCCGTGGTGTTCTGTACCGCTGACTTTGATCATCTCGTCGTTGTCCACAATGTGATACACCTTTTTATTGGTCGCTAAATAACTGCAAATATCCCCAATTTTATGCGCCATTTGTACGGTTGCCCACAAGCGCACAATGCTTCCCGGGCGTTGTTGGAACAAGGCTAAACACGCATTTTCACCATACACTTTCATTTCTTCTGCGCGATTCTTTTTGATTTTTTCCGGTGCGCGTGGTGACAATGGGCCGGTCTTTTTCTCTCTCGGCTTATCATCGAAACGACTGCTTTTGACGGTCACTTTTACGTTGCCTTCCGCACCACTGGCTTTTTTCATCGTGCTTTCGGCAATGTGTAAGGTTTTTTCTTGGCTTTCAGCGCGTTTAAATTTCGGCTTAGTATTTCTATCGTTATCTCTCTCTCTGCGAAATTCTTGGCGCGAATCGCTTTTTGAGGAGGCAAAGTGCGGTCGATTTTTATCGCATTTTTGACGGTCGTCACCGACACTGCGTTCGGAAAAAGTACGGTTGTTTGATTTGAAAGTCGGTTTGTTTGAATTTTGGTTCATAGTTGTGTTGCCGATAGGGTGGATGAATGGAATAAATTTGCGCTGTTGGCAATAAATTTGTGAGCATTATAACGAAAACCAGCCTTTTTTCTACCAAGGGGGGCGATAAATATTGTAAACTATCGCCCCAATTAGGTTCCGACTCATTGAGTACAACAGAGAACAAATTTTATGTTTAGAGATAAGACAAAACGGGCTCAGAAGCGTCTTGAAAGCCTGCCATGTTTAGCTTTACAGGCGGAACAAGTTGAATTTATTTACAGCCCAATGGCATTCAAAAATGAAATTATTCAACTGATCAGACAGGCGAAAACGCGTATTTTTGTGACCGCACTTTACTGGCAAAATGACGAAGCCGGACAAGAAATTCTCGATGAAATTTACCGTGCGAAACAAGATAAGCCTGAACTTGAAGTGAAAATTTTAATTGATTGGCATCGTGCGCAACGCAATTTATTAGGGGCGGAAAAGAGTGCGACCAATGCCGATTGGTATTGTGAACAACGTCAAAAATATCAACTTGCCGATGACCCGAATCTATTTTTCGGTGTGCCGATCAATACGCGCGAAGTGTTCGGCGTGTTGCACATCAAAGGCTTTGTTTTTGACGATACCGTGCTTTACAGTGGCGCCAGTATCAATAACGTGTATTTGCAACAAAATGAAAAATACCGTTATGACCGTTATCAAAAAATCACCCATCCGCAGTTAGCCGATAGCATGGTGGCTTTTATTCGCGACTTTTTGTTGAATAGCGATGTGGTGTTGCCGTTGGATAGCGTTAATCGCCCGAAAACCAAAGAAATTCGACAAAATATCCGTCATTTCAGAAAAAATCTTGCACTTAATGGACAATATAAACTGCCAAGTGCGGTTGATTTTGGCAATGAATTGACGGTAACGCCGTTGTTTGGTTTAGGCGGCGCGGGCAATGTATTGAATTGCACGATCGAAGATTTATTCCAGCTGGTCGATGAAAAGCTGACTATTTGTACGCCGTATTTTAATTTCCCGCGGACATTGCAACAAAAAATCCGCCATTTGCTACGTAAAGGCAAAAAAATTGAAATTATTGTGGGCGATAAAGTGGCGAATGATTTCTACATTCCACCGGAACAACCGTTCAAAATGGTCGGTGCGTTGCCTTATTTGTATGAAAACAATTTACGCCGCTTCAGCAAAAAGT